>NZ_JH976124.1:569287-904762 GCF_000305755.2 Vibrio sp. HENC-03
TCCAAATCAAGAATCGACAACAAAGTATACAAGCCAAGTCAACTCGCCCTTCGGGAGCGTGTCATTGACCCGATTTCTGCGTCAAACAACTTGGAAAGAGCTAGCTATTACGCTGCGTTGTTTTCCTTGACCTCGAATCAATGACAACGCTCTGAATCCTGCATCTTGAAGTCACTTGGGTATAACAGTAATTTAAGAGCTTATGTTTACCTTTAAACCTGCAATCATCGAGATTGCTCACCACCAAATCACCCTTTCACCTGACGACCAAAATCTGGTTGAAGTGGCACGCAAGGTCAAAGTGAATATCGCCGCACCTTGCTTGAAGAACAAACGTAAACACGGTTGCTGCCATGCATGCAAAGTGGAAGTGGACGGTGAGCCTCGTTACGCTTGCAAGGTAAAACCTAAATCGGGGATGAAAGTCGTGGTGCGTCGGCCTGATCTTGATGCAGCAAGAAAAGAAGCCGTTAAAGCGTACAAGCAACAAATAAAGACAGGCGAAACCACACCTTGCCAGTGCGGTTAAAACCGACAATCGAGTTTACCCTACCGAGCAAAAACAAAGGGCGACACGAATGTCGCCCTTTTTGATGATTATTGTTGGGGATTTAAAATGATGGTGGTGCGTTTGGCTTTGCTACCAAAGGCCTGTTTCGCTTTCGCCCTCACCTCTTCTAATGTAACGCTTTGCGCTGCTTTATCAATGTCCAGCAAGACATCAAGCCCGTAATCATGCACTAAGTAGCGAGTGTATGACCAACTGCGTTGTCCCGGATTGTCATCCATATCTTTCATAGAAACAGCAAGTTGTTTAGCGGCCGTATCGACTTCTTTTTGCGTGATATTTTTCGCTAGACCATCAAAGATTTTATCCAGTTGAGCGTCCATCTTGTCGACGTCTTTTGGATCGATTTGTGATTCAAAGAACCAATCCGAAACTTGTTCTCTATCTTGTGTAATTGAGTAGATACCAGGGCTGTAATCCAAGCTTGCTTCTTCACGTAATTGTGCCGTAACACGTGCAGCAGCGATGCGTTGCAGCATGTCTTCAACCACCGTATCACGTGCCATTCTCGGAGACTCTCGTTCATTGGTTAAACGCAGCAAATACAGCGAAGATGGCTCGTTACCTGCGGCCATGACCAAACGACTTTTCGCATTGGGATCAAACTCAATATGGTAATCGACAGGCGCGGCCGGTTTTAGATCAATCGATGCAACATACTTGCGCAGCAGCGGTGTGATCTGCTCAGGTTCGACATCGGCTACGATGATCATTTTGTAACCGTAGTTATGCTTGAACAAGGCTTCGTGCATCGCAAACACTTGATCCGGTGTGACGTTCTCTGCGCCATTGATGGACAAAAGGCGATGGCGACTGTTCGGCAAGTATGCGTTTTCATTTGCGGCTTTAATCCACTGGCCCATTGGTGATTCAAAGAAAGCACGTCGCTGCTGAACGTATTCACGTTTTACCGCTTCGAGTTGACGCTCATCGACTTTGATTTCCGTCGCCACGTTATACAGACCATTCATGGCACTGGCTAAATGTGCTTTGGGTGTGATGACCTCAATACCGTGATTCGTCGGTCCAAGGATCGGGAAGAGTGAAATGTCGTTTTTGCGTAAGTAGCTGTCGAGTTCAGAGCCTGAGAAATCCCCCAACCCACTGCGTGCCGCTGCCATGGTCGCCACTTCAAACGCAGGATAGAGTGATTTATCAAGCGCAGCCTTGCCACCTTGGCTAGCTAAGTAAATGTAGGCTCGGTTCGCCGCTTTCTCATCTTTCTGGAACCAAACTTCGATGCCATTTGAGAGTGAATAAACTTGGAAACCGCCTTTCTCTTCTCGAACGGCGGTGATGTCACCTTCTTTAGTTGGCTGAATAAAACCATCGGTTTTCGCGTACATCTCAAGCGGCTTTTCACCGGCTTGTGCGTAAGCTGCGCTTAACAACGCAAACTCACCTGCGAACTGTTCTTTGCTTTCTGTTCTACCTAACCCCACCACAAAATTCACCGGTTCCGATAACAGGGCTTCTAGCTCGTTGTTCGCGTGGTTAAGGTCATTAGCAGCGACAAAGGTGGCTAAGCTTTGCTCATACCCTTGTTTGGATTGCGATACTGAATCTCGCTCCAATTGATACACTCGCGCTTCTGCATAACCAGCAGGCTTTCGCTTCGCCCAATCAGCGTCTAGGTTAGACAGTTCGCCATACCAACCCGACATCACGCCATCCAGTTCCTCTTGAGTCACACCGTAATCACGCAGCGAGGTCAGAGTATTCAAGAAGATTTGTTGGATGCTGTCACGGCGCTCAGGAGCAAAAGACACCCCCGCCGACATCATGCGATGATAGTTGGAAGAATAAGGTTGCGCATAAGCGTATTGGAACGATTCGGCCGCATCATTCAACACCGTCAGTAAGCGTTGTTGGATCAGCTGGGCACTCAACTCATCTTGCCAAGCTTTGTGTTGTTGCTGCATGGTTTGTCGAGTAACAGAATCCCGATCAATGACCAAATGTAGGCTCGGTGATTCCATCTTACTGCTTGGTAAAATGCGATTAGCGTTATTCACTCGAATATCACGACGCTTTTCTACTGCCGCATTCGAAACACTTTCCCAGTTAGAAAACTTGTTCTCAATGATCTTTGAGATAGATTCGACATCAACATTACCTGTGACAATTAACTCTGCGTACTGTGGCTGATACCACTTGTCATAGAACGCTTTTAACGCTGGTGATGTCGTGTTTTCTATTGAGCTACGCGTGCCAATCGGATCGTGCTCCGCATAAGGCGTGCCTTCAATAGAAGCTTGGTACGCGTTAAAAGATAGGGATTTATCATCAGGCCGCGCACGACGCCACTCTCCTAAAATCACCCCTTTCTCTTTTTCTACCTGCGTTGGCTCGAACTCGATGCCATCACTGATATCACGCATCCACGTTAACGCATCATCCAGTTTACTCGGATTAGCAAGATCAAGCTTGTAGGTCGTCTGTTGATAAGTGGTCGTGGCATTAATATCTGCACCAAAGCTGCCGCCTGATGCTTCAAACAGCTTTACAACGTCATTGCCAGAAAAGTGAGTGCTGCCGTTGAACGCCATGTGCTCAATAAAGTGCGCGTAGCCTTTTTGAGTCGCGTCTTCTTGGAAGGAGCCAACGTTCATCAGCAAACGTACCGAGACTTCTTCATCTTGGGTTGGATAAATGTGGTATTTCATCCCATTAGGCAGTTGATCAACGTACCAATTCGGATCGGTTTGAAGCGGTGTCGATTGGGGAGTCAGAGCACACCCTGACAGCAACAATGCGGTGAGTAACAACGTGCTACGCATAACTATCGTCCCTAATAATAATCAATTGAGGCAATATATCGAGCACGCCATATGCTTGATATTTAATATGAAAACTACGCCTGAATAGTAAGACCTAGCTCACATTTTATAAAATGAGAAGGTTTTACAACGTCTTAGATAACACTTCGCTACTAATCAAGTTAGCGCAAAAAGGCAAACCACATTGTTTAATATTTGCGCACTGAAGTTAATGCGACTCAAATACGCGACATAGATCGGAATTTATTTTGACCACTAAAATATAATGTTCGCGCGAAATACCCATTTTTATAAATATAAGAGCCAACGATACCTTTATGCTTAAGAATTTATCTTTGAAGAACAAGCTGGCGATTTCTGCCAGTGCTGCCATCATCCTCGGGGGAGTGTTGGTGGAGGGGCTGTCTTTCCGTGATGCTTTGGAGCGACTTGATGTTGAAGTCGCACAACGCCTAGAAAGTACCAGCGCATCTTACAACCAATATGTGAGCGATTGGCTGCTGTCGAAAGAGCGCGCACTCACATCACTGTCACAAGACGCTGAGAAATCCGCCATTGTGACCCACCTAAAACAAGTTCGTGATTCTGCTGCGTTTGATAACGTCTTCCTTGCGTATCCAGACGGCTCTCAAGACAACGCAAACGGTGTTGTCCTCCCACCGGGTAACGACGACCCTCGTCAATGGGGTTGGTACACCAACGCGATCGCGAACCCTTCGAAAGTCTTTATGGACAACCCGACTGTCGCTGCAGCAACTGGCGCGAATGTGGTGTCTTTGGGTAAAGCATTGCAACTTCACGGTCAAACCAGCGTGCTAGGTGCAGACGTGGAAATCGGTGACATCCTAAATAGCCTGAACCAAGTGATTCTGCCTGGTGAAGGTTACATGTTTATCGCCAACGACCAAGGCAATATCTTCACCCACAATGACAGCAAACTGCTTAACCAGCCTGTCAGCAAATTGGGGCTGAACAACAGCGATATCACAGCGGCAGCAAGTTCTGGTCAAGATCGTACCGTGTCCATCAATGGCAAAGACTTCGTGGTTTACGCGAAAGCTATCGACGGCACTAAGCTAACAACGGTCACGGTTCTGGATAATGACTCTTTGGTTGCCCCACTTTACGACGCAGTTTGGGGCCAAATCATCGCGACAACGATCGTAGTGATCATCTGTGTGGCCTTGTTTAACCTGCTGTGTAACATCCTATTCCGTCCGCTTTACAACGTTTCAAATGCTCTATCGCAAATCGCTAATGGTAGCGGTGATTTAACTCAGCGCATCAAAGTCGAGAACCGCGATGAAGTGGGTGAACTGGCAGAGAACTTCAACCAGTTCGTTGCCAGCCTTCAGCAGCTTATCGGCCACATTCGTCACCAAGCGGAAGATTTGAATCATCAGTCAGAGCTGAGCACCAAACGTGCAAACCAATCTGTTGACGAGCTCAACCACCAGCAACAAGAAATCACACTTGTGGCAACGGCAGTAACGGAAATGGCTTCTGCGACGCAAGAGATCGCTTCTCACGCTGAACAAACGGCGAAAGTGGCACAAGACTCTTCCGTGAGCACACAAAATGGTCATGCGTTGGTTGTTAACACCAAAGACTCGATCAACAACCTGTCTTCGGAAGTAAACCAAGCCAGCGGCGTGATCAGTGAACTAAACCAACATGCTCAAGACATCAATACCGTGCTATCGACCATTCGTGACATTGCAGAGCAGACTAACCTACTTGCATTGAACGCCGCGATCGAAGCCGCGCGTGCAGGCGAGCAAGGCCGTGGTTTTGCTGTGGTTGCGGATGAAGTACGTGTTCTATCTCAACGCACTCATACATCGACAGAAGAGATCAAATCCACCATCGAAACGCTACAACGCACGACTCAGCGTGCTGTTACTTTGATGGAACGCAGCTCTGAACTGGCAGTAGGCTCGGTAGAAGATGCTGACCGTGCTTCTCAAGCGCTGGATGAAATCAACTCGGCAGTAGCGATGATCAGCGATATGGCGACCCAAATCGCCACCGCCGCGGAAGAGCAAACCCACGTGACCAATGAAATCACCCAAAACGTTACTTCAATCAAAGACGTGACGGACCACTTGGTTATCGGTGCAGAAGAGTCGATGAATCAGTCATCTGAGTTGAAGTCTCAAGCAGAAGATCTCAACTCGAAAGTGGCAACCTTCAAACTGGCGTAATACCCACTTCAACCCTCAATTTCAAACCCCGTCATGTTGCGGGGTTTGTTGTTTTTCTCGCCTGTAAATTCGGCTTAATTTGACCCGAAAGCCCCGAATAACCGTACATAAAAGCAACACAATCAACATTATCGCCTATCAACATCAGTAAGTTCCTCAGAGAACAGGATAGGCAAAACTTTTAGGGAAACGGCTTTTCAACCTTATTCAGAAACTTTTGAAGGGGTGCGCTTATGAATCTTATGGACCTACCCAAAAAACGGGGCAAATGGAACCTAGAACTGTGCAAACAAAGTGCAGCAAAATTCAAGACTCGCACGGAGTGGTGTGAAGGATGCAAAGCGGCTTATAGCGCGGCGTATCGCAACGGCTGGCTCGACCAATGTTGCGCTCACATGCAGCGCGTTGGCTTGAAATGGACGTACGAAAAATGCAAACAAAGCGCCTCTAAATACAAAACACGCTCCGCGTGGAATCATGGTTGTAAGAGCGCTTACCATGCTGCCAGAAAAAACGGATGGGTAGAAGATTGCTGCGCGCACATGCTTCCTTCTCGAACTGGGAAAAAGTGGACATTTGAAACCTGCGCAGAAAACGCCAAACGGTACAAAACTCGCTCCGACTGGCAGCGCGGATGCAGCGGCGCTTACAACGCGGCTAACCGTAACGGTTGGCTAGAAGACTGCTGCGCCCACATGAAACCAATCGAACTCAAGTGGAACTTATCAGCCTGTATCCAAAGCGCCCGACCATTCAAAACTCGTACGGAATGGATTAGCCATTGTAAAAGCGCCTATCAAGCCGCAAGAAATCGAGGATGGCTAGAGCAATGCTGCGCTCATATGGGCGAACCAAGAACACAAAAGAAATGGACGTTGGATGCCTGCATGAGAAGCGCGGCAGATTACAAAACACGAACAGCGTGGCAAGAAGGATGCAGCGGAGCCTACTTCGCCGCCCACCGAAATAATTGGATGAAAAGGTGCTGCGCCCACATGCGTTCTGCACGTTCAAAATGGACGCTTAAGATCTGTAAAGGCAGCGCGTCCTATTTCTCAAGTAAACGAGATTGGCTGCGCTGTTGTCGAGGTGCTTACAATGCCGCTCACCGTAACGGTTGGCTTGCAGAATGCTGCTCACACATGGAAAGACCGCGAGCAGCATGAGGAAACTACTTCGCTGCCGCGCCTGTGAGCTTACTCAGCACACCACTGACTTTGGTCAACACCTCGTCACACCCTTCAATCTTGTGGCGCTCTTTTAGATACATAGGGTTGTTGTAAGCGAGCCAAGTTTTGCCTTCTGCATCTTCATAAACCAGCACTTTTTGCGGCAAATCTATCGCGACTTCTTGAGCGCATTGCATCAACGGCGTGCCCACTTTGGGATTACCAAACACAATCACTTCGGTTGGTCTTAGATCCATATCGACCTTAGCCGCATTCTCTTGGTGATTCACACGCGCAAACACGTTTAAGCCCTTACTTTGCGCGATTTCGACAAACTTATTCGCGGTATCTTGCACCGAATGTTGACTCGCGACTCGTACTACACTTTCTTCTGCCAAAGAGGAAAACGATGCCAACACTGCGACCAATCCTACCGTTATTGCTTTTACCATCTGCTTATTCCTTATGCTTCGATCTCATTACCCAAAAACTATAGAAGCCAAGACCCAGACTCGCGACTTGTACGTGTTTGATTTTCGGCTTTCCTTATCAACAATAGACCGACTCAGAGTGAAAATTGATTCAGATTAATAAAGCGTTAATCAGTCCAACATTAAAACCGTGAAGCACATAAAATACGTGACCTATTTTACTGAGTAAGAGATAACTAGTGACACGCGATCAATTTGAGTTATTAGCCCCGGGCGGCGATCTGGATTCCATCAAAGCAGCCATTGCTGCGGGTGCCGATGCTATCTACTGCGGACTCGACCGTTTTAATGCCCGCAACCGAGCGACCAACCTCACTTTAGATAACTTGAATGGCGTGCTGACGCTAGCTCATCAGCACAACTGTAAGATCTTCCTGACTCTGAACGTATTGATTCTGGAAAGCGAAATCCCAGCCATCGTGCGTTTGCTCAGCCAATTAAACACCACCGCGATTGATGGCGTGATCGCGCAAGATCTTGGTTTGGCTTACATTCTCAAGAATCATTTCCCAGATCTAGACGTACACGCTTCCACTCAGCTCAACACGCACAACGAGGGACAGATCTTGTTCCTTAACCAGTTGACGGCGAGCCGCGTGAACCTCTCTCGTGAACTGAACATCAATGAGATCAAGCATCTGGCTCAGTTTGGTCGTGAGCATGATGTGATGATGGAAGTGTTTGTGCACGGCTCTTACTGCATTGGTTTCTCAGGCATCTGTTACATCAGCTCTGCGCGTAACGGCGCTTCGGGCAACCGTGGTCGTTGTAGTCAGCCTTGTCGTGAGCAATATGAATCCACCAAAACAGGCAACAGCTACCCTCTCAACATGAAGGACAACTCGGCATTTGGCGATTTAGAAGCGCTTGCCGATGCGGGCGTGTATTCGTTGAAAGTGGAAGGCCGCATTAAGAAATCTCACTACGTTTACACCGTGGTCGATAACTGGCGCAAACAGATTGACCGCTTGTGTGATGGCGTAGAACTGTCGAACGACACCACAGAGTTGTACACCGTATTTAACCGTGATTTCTCTAACGCGTTTTTGCAAGGTGATTTCGGTAAAGCGATGTACATCGACAACCCTCGCGATCACGCCGTAAAACACTTCTCGAAGATCTACAAATGCGAATCCGCCGATGATGTGCAAGGCGTGAAGAAGAAGCTCTACGACGACAAAACCGCAATCATTGAGAAGGTTGCAGAGAAGACTCAAGATTTTGATGTAACTTCAACGCAAGCCTCTGGCAACAGCCTAAAGGGCGCGATTGATGTACCAACTTTGCCAACGCTGCCTCAACCAGATATGCGCGAAGGCGCTCCGAAGCTATCTGTCTTGATTTCATCAGTAGAAGACACCGCACTATGCGAAAGCAGCAATGTCGATGTGTACTTCCAACTACCAATGGGATTGGCGGGTGAACTGAATGCGATGATCGAGTTGTTCCAAGCAAACCCAAGATTGAAACCTTGGTTCCCTGCGATTTTGATTGGTGACGATTACCAAGCCGCACGTACATTCTTAGAAGCAGTGAAGCCAGAATTGTCGATCACCAATAACTCTGGCGTGGGCATTGTGGCTCAAGAGCAGGGATTAGGTTGGGTTGCTGGCCCGCAGATGAACACGGTGAACTCCTACTCGTTCAAATGTTTGCAAGAAGAGTTCGCCGCAAGCGGTGCGTTTATCTCTAACGAGCTGAACATGAAGCAGATGCGCCACATTAAGCGCCCACACAACATGCGCAGCTACTACAGCGTTTACCACCCGAACACACTGCTCACCAGTCGCCAATGTTTGTTCCAACAAACCGAAGGTTGCCGCAAAATTAAGGTCAACAAAGGCTGTTTGAAGCGTTGTGACAAGCGCACATCGATCATCAACTTAAAAGACAATCCGTATGTGGTGCAAAAACAAAAAGGCAGTCACAACTCGATCTACAGCGAGCACAACGTGTTGAACCTACAAGTGCTGCAAGATTTGCCGCAGCTGATAACTGACGTGTTGATCGATCTGCGCGAGATCCAGACAGAAACCAAAGTCACGATGACCAAACCTGAATTGATCGATGCCTTTACCGCTCTGCTGAATGAATACAATGAGCAGCATGTTGAAGCACTTAATACCGCGATTCACCCAACGGCAAACGCTCAATACTTGAAAGGCTTGTAACGGAATCTCATCAGATTCAACTGCACAATTTATGGAAGACTTATGCACCCAATGAAGCAAGAAACACTGAGCTACTTTGATGATTTGAACTACAGCGTGATGGCGCAAACCGAAGCGGTTTATGAGCTCAAACAAAACCGTACGGGTTTAACCGTTGAGCTTAACTTCTCTGTACTTGGTAAAGGCAAATTACCCGCAGAAAGCGAACAAAGAACCGATAAAAAGCTGTATTTCATTGATATTGAAGACATCGAACGCATTGGGTTTGAAGCGCTCGAACCGTTCGTGACTGGCCTTGGTGAACATTGCTCTATGGTGGTGTTTGAAGAAGAGTTCTTTGAACAAAGCATGAAAGAGATGTGGATGTTCCTATCGAACGATCCGCGTGATCGTGACGTTTTCAACGACAGTAAGTTTTATCGCGCTTAGCGGCCTTATCATTCATGAGAGTTTAATTAGAGGCTATTCCCCCCTGTTTTGTGCAGTACAGAACAAGGGCAAAACAGCCTCTACATCATACTGATAACTCTTTCAATTAGTGTTTAATATCAAGTTGATAGAAGCTAACCTGAGTATAATCTCCTGCTTCAATCCCTTCATTTTTACAACGCACGACTCCCGTATTACATTGGTTGTAGGCGCCCGCTTTAAAGAAGAACCATTCGTTTTGATATCCAGCATCGTACTTGTTGCCGAGGTAATGCCCCTTCGCTAGGTCAATCGCAAAAGAACGAGTAATAGGCACTTTGCTCTCTAAGTTTTTTGTGAACTCAAGATACATGACATCACAATCGACTTGGATGTCGTACGCGAACTTCTCTCCAAGTTTGATGCCATCCATAGGTTCTGGCTCACCAAATCGAATCTTCGCTTTACCAAATACATTGTGAGAAATATCCAAACGGCGGTGGTAATCATCCCCTAATGCGTTATTTTCATAGTTCCAATAAACCGAACCATATTCTTGATCTGGTAATTTTCGGTAAAAGATTTTAAGGGGTTCATTGGTTCCAGCGTGAATTTGTCCAATGACAACGGAGAAAGAGTCATTATGACGGTGGTCACCACTTTGGCTGACATGGTCGACAGCGAGTGTCGCACTCATCTTTCCACCAATTGCACCAAACTTGTCAGCATTAGGGTGTGAAGCAAGAACAAAGTTATTCTCAGGTTCATAAGGCCCTATCGATGCCTTATCTGAAATTAAAGCATGAAGTTCTGACCGAGCATTACTCGAATTCGGTGTCGTCATCGCTTTGTTCGGAGCCGCAAACACCATAGCGCCACTCTCTTTATCGGTATAAAACCATGGTGCATGCTGATAACCTTTATTCAACTCGGCTTTAGAGATTTCCATCACTTTACCTTTACGCTCAGGTTTTGTGTCTTCCATCGGAATCACAATTTTCCATTTGGACAAATCAAAGTTTTCGGATGGCGCTTTGCTTGGATCAAGCTGTGCCATCGCATGAGAAGATATTGCCGAAATGGTCAACGCTAGTAGGGTTTTAGAAGTAATATGCATATTTGTTTCTCTTTATCGTTATATTAAAAGTCCGCTGCGATAAAAGTGCAGTGAACTTGAGGTATTACTGCGGCTGGAGAATGTGCTCCTTGGTTCCAAGACGAAGAAAAGAGTCATCCCACTGAACAATGGCTCCCTCGTCATCAAGGCGACAACACAACTCGGACTCCTTTGCACAGCTCATCACAACACGATGAGTCAAGCGAGCAGGTAACTGCCATTCCAGATGATGAATTTGCTTCTGAGCATCCGATTCCACATCACCATAGAAACCATCAGCGTCATTGATTTCTGGCACTAGCTGAGGGCTACTCAATGCCTCTCCAGTAAGCGTAAGTTTGTATTCAAGGTTTTCCTGAAGAAGGTGAATACTATCTGTACCAAACTCAACTTGGCTCGGAGTATGCAAGCGCCATTGGACCTCTTTCGCTTCAGTTAACTCAATATCATCAAAAACCACTATTCCTTTATCTGCGCATTGAACAAGCGTGCGCCAATAGTGTTTGCAGCCTGTGTAAGCTTTCGTTAGGTCAAGAACGACGTAACTGAAGCCAGAGCCATTCTTCTGTTTAATGAGATGAGCAATACCAGAAGGGCAATCCAATTTTTGCCCCACCCCTGCAATTAAAGGTAAGTTGTGCGCTTGAGTGGTTCGTGTCCACAAACTGTGATGTTGGCTACCAAATCGATAACCATAGCTGCCACTTGGCGTTAAAATATTTTGTCCATGATCGACAAAAGCAAAATTGCCTTGATCAGCATGACGGTGTGAGCTATTGCCAAATTGACTCGCTCGGTAATACAAAGCCATCTTGCTTTTCGACAACTTGCCAAGGCCCGCATAGGAATAGTAAATATGGTTTAAGTCTCCGGAAGGCTCCATGACGCAGCTAGTCATCTCTCGATGCTGCAACTGAGGGATGGTCGGCACAACATCTAACAAATGCAGCTTGTAAGATTCAATACCACTCTCTAGCACGCGGTCCAAATGGCGAGCAGTCTGATCGCCGAACCTTTGCGCATAAATACGTAATGGATTTTGAGCGAAGAATCCCGGCCACTCTTTACCTTCTCGCTGGCACCAAAAGCCGTCACCAAACGGATGAATACGTTCTTGAGTCGCCACAAAGTCCACCGCAAATTTGACGTAGTTCTTGTAGAACGGATGATTGTAGAAAGAGAATCCGCTTAAACGTTCTACCGCCAGAAAAAACGGATGGTGCCACTTGGTGTATGACGAAGAGTAAAAAGGCCCTTCCACCCAACTACCGTCGGCTCCTCCATAAAATGGCAAGACACCACGATAAATCATCAATGCATAGTTCAACCAACGTTCACATGTCGTGACATCAAACTCTTTGTGCAAAGTAAGAGCTGCAATCCCTAAGTAAGCCGGAAGCCTTGATGTATGAGAATGACCAGGGAACTGCTTAAACTGATCTTGCTCTAGCCTTTCTTCCATCTGAAACGCTAAACGAACCAGTAACGGTCGAACAAAATCACATTCTTCAGCCGTTAATAAAGGCGACAACCAGTGGTAAGCAAGATATAAATTCCTCGCTAGAGACAGGCCAACCTCATCTCCCCAAGTGCATGGACGAAGTAAAGAGGCTGGTCCCTCTGGGCTCCATTCAGCTAAACGCAATAACAACTGACAAGCTTGGTAACCCGCAGTTTCATCTCCCCAAACTCGGTAGAGCAGAGTTAAGGCCATCAAATCACGGTCAATCCAGTTGCGCACATTCGCAATGGCAGTGCGCTTTCCTTCTTCCAAACCTCTGCGATAGTGATTTGGGTATTGAATGGCTTCAATATCAATATCTTCAACACTTGCAACAAACTTCGGGCGTAACTCTGAAGAAGCAATTTTTACCGCTGAGATATCCTCATTAAAATAGAGCAGGAACTGGTCATGCCCATCACACAAAGCAAACAGTTCTTTAGCCGTAGGAGCTAAATATGCCTCTGTTTCAGCATCAATAGAAAACTCATTCCAGTGAGACAACTCGCCACTTTGTTCACATTTCACTCGCCAACGGTAACTTCCTGATTCAAGAGAGAAATCCAACTGCATCGGTGATTGAACATGCTCCCAATGCCATGATTGCTTTCCGCCTAGAGCCTCTAATTCAATACTATATAAGGCTTCATAACACTCATGTGGCCAGTTGAAACTTGGCGGATTCACCACGGCCGAGTGCTTCGTTGGTGAAGTAAATAACTGAAAGTCATGCTTTCTTGTTAGAGATAACATTGATTACTTACTCCTCATTAAACCAATGATATTGGCCTGACTCAGGATCAATACGACCAACCTGTTTAGCTGGCGTGCCCGCGACTATCGCATAAGCGGGAACATCTGACGTGACAACTGAATTTGCACAGACAAGCGCACACTCTCCAACTTTCGTTCCAGGAGTAATAACGACACCAGTGGTAAGCCAAACTCCTCTTTGAATAACCACTTTCCCTTCTTCCCAGCAGCTGCGTCCACTGAAACAATTTGTAACGGGGTCAAAAACGTGGTTACCAGCAACGATAGAAACATGAGGGCCAATTGCGACATCTTCACCTATGGAGACGTCACCATTGATGTAGCTATACAGGCCAACATAGCTCCGTGGGCCGATCTGATTCTCGCCAATACGCACAATGGCTCCTGGCGCAATACGCACGTTTTCATTCGTGAAACCAAGAATCTGAGCGCGAGCTTCATCATCCTGTTTGTTGTTACTTTGAGTGGTATATAAGGTGAATTTGCGAAACTCTTCATCACTGAGTTCGCCGCCAAACTTTTTTTGTACTGACATAGGAGTTCCTTGGGCTGAACGAATCAGCCCATGTTGATTAAGCATTATTAATTGCGGAGACTTGAGTTACTGAGCGGTTAGCTCTTTTAGAAGCGAAGAGAAGTAGCCCCCCAATACCTCCAATGATTAGAGCAACAATCAAGAACAACATTCGTCCCCACATAGGATTTGGAATAAGGACTAATAGAGAGAGGAAGACAGCAGCAATCAGAAGCATTTTTCCTAACATGTCGCGCTGTTTATTGTCCATTGCGATACTTGTTGCGCTGTCTTCAACCACCACTTCAGTATCAACATTGGTAAAGAAACGATTCACTTCCTCTTCTCGCTCTGGAGCATGTCCTTTATAAAAGAACTGAGAAAGGACAAAGAACGGTAAAGTAATCGACATATGACCAACCACACCTAGCGTCACTGACTTCATTTCTGCAAACTCACGTGCCGACAGAGGTTGGTCAAGTCCAAGAATGCTTTGCATCATCTCTGGTGTAATAACAAACGCAATAATCGCGGAAACTACCATCCCCACTAAAATCGTTCCCCAACCAGCCCAATCAGGTGTTTTTCTGATGAAGAAACACATGATAGAGGGGATAAGAACCGGAAACCCGACCAAGGTACCAACAAGCATCATGAGGTCAAAAAGGCCAAACTGCTTTAAAGAAGTAAGGAACAAAGCAGAAATAATAATGATGATTCCAAACGCGGCAGTAAGCACTCGACTCGCATTCATCAACTTCGCTTCTGTTGCGTCTTTACAGAAGTAAGGTTCGTACACACTTTTTAAAATGATCCCTGCGTTACGGTTTAACGCAGAATCCATCGATGACATCGTTGCGGCAAACATAGCAGCAAGCATCAACCCAACCATCCCGACAGGCATCTCATTCTTAACGAACATGTAGTAAGTTGCGTCTGCGACTTTGCTGCCTAGACCTTCGAGTCCCCAAGTACTGGTATCAGGGTAATGCCCCGCAACAAACCACGCAGGTAAGAACCACATCAGAGGCCCAATGATCATCAAACTACAAGCTAACAACGCAGCTTTTCGAGCATTCTTAGTATCTTTTGATGCAATAAATCGATAAGAGTCCACCATGTTGTTGGTGCTGAAAAACTGCTTAACAAAAATACAGATAAACCAACCAACAAATAGGTAAGAGTAGCTATACCCCTCTCCAATGAGTTGCTGTGTCGGTAAACCTACTTCAAGTAAGTTGCCAACCCCACCTGACTTCCAGATAGCAACCATTGCTGCGATAAACGTCATCACAGTAATGATGATCATCTGCATAAAGTCTGAGGCAATAACCGCCCAACTCCCACCAACTAGAGAAATAAATAGAACGACGAGTCCAGCGCCAACAATGGTCTGCTCTAAGGGCACACCTATCACCGCACTAGTGAAAACAGCTAAGCCATTTAACCAAATAGCGGCTTGAAGCACGCTAAGAGGAACGTTAGCCCATGTAAAAACTTGCTCATTAACACGGCCAAGACGCAAACGTACGCCCTGAATAGGACTGATAACGCGCATTTGTCGAGCTTTCGCCGCAAAGAATAGATAGTTGATAAAATAACCAAGGGCGTTAGCGAAGAATACGATCGCCACTGACATGCCACTAGTCAGAGCTTTGCCCATCAAGCCCGTGAATGTCATAGCGCTCAGCGCCATCATGAAGGCACTAGAGCCCACCATCCACCAAAGCATCTTACCGCCACCACGAAAGTACTCACTTGTGTTCGCTGCTGCTGAGCGAAATACCCAGCCTAATCCGATGAGGAAGGCGAAGTACCCTAAAACTATGATTACATCGATGTCCATTTTTCGTTTCCTGTTTTTGTAGGGAGGCACACACATCTCAATTACTCAACACGTTCTAATCGACATGTTTCAGATACAACTGAGACTTACACCATAAACAAAACTAAACGGACTTAAAGAAAGTTGGAAATAGTATTAATGTATAACAATAATACAAACAAAAAATAGGCACCCGATGGATCTCAAAACACTCACTACCTTTGTTACAGTTGCGCGTTTAAAGAACTTCACTGCAGCCGCTCGAGAACTTCACACGGTACAACCCACTGTATCTCGTCATATTTCTGATCTGGAAAATGAACTGCAAACAAAACTGTTTGATCGTACGACCCATCAAGTAGATCTGACTCCATCAGGAGAAAGATTACTGCCAGAAGCCCTACACATCATCGAAAATGATCAACGAGTAAAGTCTGTAATTAAACAAGTAGATTCTGATGAACATCAGGAGATTAAGATCGGTTATCTTGCTACGGCTTGTACTTTTTTCCTTCCGGATCTGATTAACCGCTTTCGAGTGAAGCATTCGAGTTCCCAATTGCGTCTGTATGAAATGACACCCGCCGAGCAAGTTGAAGCCATGGTTGATAATAAAGTCGATATCGTTTTTAGTCGTGAGAGCCATCATCTAGACGAAAGTTATTTTTCTTCTTCTCTTGTCTACGAAGATACTTTGATAGCATTGCTCCCCCGAAATCACGCTCTCGCTTCGAACGAAAACATCAATATCGATGACCTCCACAATGAAAATCTTCATCTGTTTCATCGCAATGAGTGGCTGGGTGTCTATGAAAGGATAATTCGAGTTTGCAGAGAGAACGGTTTTGCTCCAAATGTGGTTGGAAATCCGATGAATATGCGCCACCTGGTAACAACAATCTCTTCTGGATTAGGTATTTCTATCGCTCCTCGATGCATCAAGTTCATTGCCGACGATAGTTGCGTTTGCAAACCAATTAATCAAATCGATATTCAACTTCCTTTGACGGTCTATTTCCGTAAACACAACAAAAGTCGCATCGTCGATGAATTTATTTCACACACCATTGCTGAAAGTACAAACATACAAGCAATGTTATAAGCTGGAACGATCCGCGTGATCGTGACGTTTTCAACGACAGCAAGTTTTATCGCGCTTAATCCTTTCAAGGCGATTTTGCTCTTGATTTTTACGTCTTGGATGGCCGTTTTGAACACCAAAATCGCCATCCAATTTATCACTTTATCCCGCTTATTCTGACTCTGTACCAGCTTATTTTTGGGCTCAAGATCCACTTTTCTCATCGTATTAGCAATTCATTTTATTCGCCCCAACAATGCTCTCCCACCCAACCAAAAGCATTAACCAAGCAAATACTCTAACCACCAATAATTGACACCAATATTCATCCCAACCAATAAATTAGCTCAATTTATAAACCTAAGTGCATATGGTGATTTTTTTCTGAATCGGCCTTCAAATTTTGAGTTGTTTCTTTTCATTTGTAACTGGATGTAAGCAAAAAATATGAGTGATTTCGGCAGTGGTTAGATCAAGGGGCTTCCCTCTCTTTGTGACGTTTGCTTAGTGTTTGAAGTCCTCGCCGGAAATCCCCCACGAATAGAAAATCAACAAGGACAGTCACTTAGCTTTTTAAAGCAAGTGATGAGGATTCAACAATGAAGAGAACAACAATCAGTTTGATGGTAACCGCGGTGCTCATGGGTTCCCCAATCATGGCCACCTCTGCACTCGGCGCAACACAAGAAAACATCATAACGGCCGCTCAAAGCGAGTCAGTCTCTGCCACGATAAGCGTGCCACAGGTTGACCAGTGGTACTCACAAGCGCAGGTCGATTTGAAGAATATCTCAGGTCAGCAATTAGACTTGGCGGACGCAGAGATTTGGGTTACCTCAGACAAAGACGCGACGGTGAATAGTTCATGGGGCGCACCTTTTAATGTCAGCAGCCCTGCTCCCAATACGTTTGTCTTTACTCATGACAGCACGTCACAAATTCTAAACGATGGCCAAACGGCTCAAATCTTCTTTGGTCTCAATGCTACCAATGGTGATTACATCGATGGAAACGACGTGCATGTCGAGAAGGTGATCATCAAGAATGATCCTGCGCTTCAAGGCAAGATCACCTTACAGGCACCAAGTGCACCACACGCCAGCCTAGCCGCAGCCTCGATTTTGGTCGAGGGTGAAAACTACAGTGAGACCGTGTCTGTGCCGTGGGGAAGCAGCTTCGTTCTAGAGCACCTCCAAGATGGCGAGTATCAAGTCACCGCGCAAGATGTAGCGAGCGAAATGGGGATTGCCCACGCCTCCTCGCCAACCTCAACCGTGACTGTGGATAGCGATGCAACACAGCCTAGTGTCTCCGTGCAGTACGATGCGTTTATCTACTACGCGACCATCTCGCTCACCATGCCTGCACTGGACGGCATTACGGCAAACCTAACCACAGATGCCACCGTGAAAGCGGCAGGCACGCAAGACGTTGAACGCAGCCTAGTGGTGCCATTTGGCGGCGAGATCGACATCAGCAAGTTGCTTGATAACCACAAATACGATCTCTCCTACTCACCTATTACGGTGAATAACGTGCTTTACCAACCGAGCGACAACCTCGATATCTTGGTCAATAAAGACAAGGCGACAGAAATCAGCACCAATATTGTTGAAACACCTATCGCCAGTGACGACTTCACTACCGTTCAAGCAAGCATTGTCGACTTACCTCAAGAAGCGATGCCAATTGTGCTCAACCTTGTTGCGAAAGATGGATCTAGCCGCTACAGCTACGAGATGACTAGCTCGCCATTCACCTTACCTGACGACGTTAAGCCGGGTGAGTACGATATCCAAATCGATTCGGTGTTTGCTGGAGACACGCGTTACGCCTACGACGGTGATGACTCTGTTTCTGTCACGCAAAGCGATGCTCCGTTGTTACTGACGCTGCCATTTCGCGAAGCGATGAGCCTTGCAGTCAAAGGCTTCCCAGACTACGTAGCCAACGGCACAGTGACGAACGACAGCGAACAGACCACCAATGACATCGGTGCAACCAAGGTCAATGCCATCTTCAAATACGCTGGCTTGAGTGGTTCTGGTGATCCGGGCGTGATCTTGCCGAAAGACGAGCTTCCGCTGCATAGAACCTACGCGAACGCACAAAGCGCTTCAGAGCTTTCAGGCCATCACGTACTACCAGTGATGGTGGTTTACACCGCAAACGCAAGTGGTGGTGCAAGCTGGACAGACTTAGTCGATGATGAATTGCTCTACAAACATTACGCGACCTTCATTACTCAAGCTATTGCGGCGCAAGAGTACGCGGCTGGTGATGGCAGCTCGCCAATGTCGTTTGTACTTAACCCTGACTTCTTAGGTGAACTACAGAAAAATCCAAGCCATGTGGACGATCTAAACCAAGCGGGCGCGGTCAATGTGAATGACCAACTGGCACGTGCGTTGGATTACATGAAGACGACTTACGGTTATCAACCGCCAGTGGCCGTGCCTCAATTCGAGAACACACTGAAAGGCTACATTGCGTCACTCAACTTCATCATGAATGGGTTGGCAGAAGACGTAACTTACGGCTGGCAAATCAACTTGTGGGCGGTAGGCTCAGCCAACTGGATTCACCAGACCGACGACCAATCAGCTGACAAAGGCCAAGAAGTGGCGAACTTCGTAAACTCGTTGGATGTTTACACTGGCACTTACCAACCAGATTACATTGTGTTCGACAAATATGAGCGCGACGGTTTCGGCTCAGAAGCGATCGCGAACTACGCGTACAACGCCACCAGCTGGACGCGTTATCTATCGTATGTGAAAACCATCAGTGATGGCGTTGAGTCTCCGGCCATGATTTGGCAAATCCCAGGAGGTCACATGCCGACTCAAGATGAAGGCAATACACTGATCAACGTTGAACATGAGGCGTCTGGCGGCTCTTACTTTATGGGTGATGCGCGCATCGGAACGGACATCAATAACGTACGTACTGGCCTACTCGACAAGCAGCTCAATCCAACCACTTACAACGGTGCGAGTAACGTTCGAGAATTGTTAGAAAAAGATGCGGGCTACGACTGGTCTCATGTGGCTATGCAAGACCTACCGAAAAGCAACGTATTTGCCCTTTTGTGGGGTGGTGGCTCAACTACGGCGGTAGTTACCATAGGCTCAAACGGCACGGACAACGGCTGGCTAGACAACAAAGTCGACGCTTACGCGCAAAACCCAACGTGTTTGGTTGGCAACGATTGTGACGGCTCAATTTGGGGTGGTGACGGCGGCGATAAGCCACCAGTCGATAATAATCCACCAAGCGTTTCACTGTCTCCGAACTATCAGGTAAACAGTGGCGAAAGCGTAACCATCACCGCTAACGCTTCTGATCCGGATGGCGATGTGATTAGCTATCAATGGGAGGTTCCTTCTGACCTGACAGTTGTCGGCGACACCAATAGCGACAAGTTAGTGGTAACGGCTCCGGTCACAGACCCAGACCTCACCTTCACGATTTCATTGCAGGTTTCTGATGGCGAGCTAAATACCTCAGATTCAACTTCATTGAAAGTCATTGGTGATAACAGCGGTGGCGGTGATGGCATTTGTGCCGACATCCCAGAGTTCGAGCAAAGACAGTACCAACCGGGCGAACAAGTGACCTACCAAGGCAGCTTGTATGAAGCCGACCGTTGGACAGACTCGACTCTCACTCCTGCTGACCCATACTCAGGCTGGACATTGATTGACAGCTGCTCGTAACAGGCTGATTAATCAGCATTAACCATCCAAATTCATAACATCCGATACCGTCTTGATAGGCGGTATCTTTTTTTGTTCTCCAGCGCTACGTGACCACTCTAAATCTGCCATTCTGTTCTAGACTAATAAGAAGCCGTGTAACGCCTTGTAAGCTAATGCTTTTACTAGGCCGTCTTAAGGCATGCTTAATATTCAGAAAGGCAAAGGATGAAGATTTCAAAAGGCATTGAAGAACAAGGCATCCCCGTTGGCAACTACTACGACAAGTACAATACCCAAAACCCTATTGCTCGGAGGTTGATGCAAGGCTTCGACCGTAACTTAACGGAACTGGTCAACAAAATAGCACCACAATCAATACACGAAGTAGGCTGTGGGGAGGGAGTATGGGTACTCAAATGGCAGCAGCAAGGTATTGATGCCAAGGGCAGTGACTTCTCTCATCAAGTCATTCAACTCGCGAAAGAAAACGCTCTGTCTAGTCACCTAAAAGAAAGCCTATTTGAACAGAAGAGTGTTTATGACGTTGAGGCAGCGCATGACTCTGCTGAGATGATTGTTTGCTGTGAAGTACTTGAACATTTAGAGCACCCAGAACAAGCACTCTTCGCACTCCAACAACTTAACGCCTCCCACTATATTTTCAGTGTCCCGCGAGAGCCACTGTGGCGAGTGCTGAATATGGCGAGAGGAAAATACCTGCAAGATGGTGGTAATACGCCAGGACATATTCAGCATTGGTCAAAACGGACGTTCAAAGCACTGCTGTCCCAACATTTCGAGATTCTTGAAGTACGATCCCCTATTCCTTGGACAATGGTACTCTGCCAACGAGTCGAACATGAATAAGGGAAAAATAAAACTCATCTTGAGATGGCTCGGTAGGCTAATTACTGTTTTTGCCATCGCGTTCGTACTTGCGAAAATCACTGATTATTCTCAGCAAATAAATGTAAATTCCCTCTCTTCTCAAACCTACTTCATTGCGGCTTTATGCATCTTACTTTATGCGTTCGGTAACTTACTTTTAGCCCGAGCGTGGGGGCTCTTGTTGTCTGGTTTAGGTTCTCAGCTAAAGCGTGACTCCGTGATTTGGGTGTTCGGTATTTCCCAACTCGCCAAATACTTGCCGGGCAATGTCTTTCAATTCGCCAATCGGCAAATAATAGGTGTGGAACAAGGCATCAACAACCATACCTTATTGAAGTCCTCAGCTTGGGAAGTCGGGCTAATGATAGCGACGGCGAGTACCTTCAGCACCTTTCTTATCACTTATTACTTCCCTAGCCTAACATGGCTCAGTGTTGTGTCTTTTTTCACTCTAAATACCGTCATATCCGGAATTTTGCTGCGAATATCGAGCATCAACTGTGTGAAAGCGTTTGGGTTGTACCTGATCTTTTTTACGTTGTCCGGTAGCTTATTCTCTGCTGTGTATTTGAGCCTATCTGCTCATGATGGGGCTGGACAATGGAGCCTACTCATTGCTTATTTTGTTATCGCTTGGCTCGTCGGTTTTCTTACGCCCGGCGCTCCAGCGGGGCTGGGGGTGAGAGAAGCCGTATTGCTTGTTTTATTGGGTACGACAGCGCATCAAGAAACACTATTACTCGCCGTGCTGCTTTCACGCATCATCACTGTTTTTGGTGATCTGCTTTTCTTTGCTATCGCTTCTTTCTATCGGCCACGACACAAAATTTCGACCAATTAACGTTTATCCCCTTACTCAGACTACTCTCCCGAGCGCTTTCTCCGTTGTTCGAATTCGCTTGTCTCTTTGGGCTGATCTTGCTTTTCTAGCTTCTCTTCCAAGACTTCAAGTCGGTGCAATACCTTTTCCGTCAGCTTCCGGTTGAAACCGATTAAATCAGCAACTAACCCCATTAATAGCGTGATGAAACCTAGAATCAATAACGTTGAGCCAAGCACCAAAGACTGCACATGACCATCGCCCGCCCCATGAAAGAAAAAGTACAAGAAGCGCATAATAGGAATCACACCACAAACCATGGCCACAAGACCGATAAACAGGAACACCTGCAATGGTCGATACATGGTGTAGACACGCACTAACGTCGATATCGACATCTTTAAGAACTGAGGAATACTCTTAAATAGGCGAGACTCTCGAGTCTTCTCATTGGTTCGAATCGGGACAGAAACCACATTTAAACGCTTGGCGCTGGCCTGAATCAGCATCTCTATGGTGTAGCTGAAGTCCGAGACGATATTGATTTGCTGCGCTGCACTTCGACTAATAGCACGAAAGCCACTCACCGCATCACTGACTGGTAATGCGGTTGCTTTAGCAATCACAAAGCTGCCAAACACTTGCAAACAACGCTTAAAAAAAGAAAAGTGTTTATTGCTGTATCCACCGCGATCGCCAACCACAATCTCAGCTTGCTGCTCTAAGATGGGCTTGACCAACAACGCAATATCTTCCCCGTTGTATTGGTTGTCACCATCGGTATTCACGATGATGTCCGCGTGCTGGCGTAAACATTCTTCCAGCCCTTTACGAAAGGTGTGCGCTAGCCCTTTGTTACTGTGGTTAATCACTATGTGATCGACACCCAACGCTTTGGCAACCTCTGCAGTACCATCTGTCGAACCGTCATCAATGATAAGAATTTCCACCTTATCAATACCTTCAATCTCTCGCGGTATGGTATGGATAACCGCGGCAATGTTATCCGCTTCGTTATAGCAAGGTATCTGGACTATCAGCTTCATCAAATCACCTTCTTTCCATTAGAGCGAGGGTCAGAACCCTGTGAACAACGCTTTTGATTGGGAAACATTCTCTGGTCGGTATAAATGATCACCCCAGCGCATCACTACCTCGCCAGCGGATGGCGAACTTACTTGGTATGAACCTTTCGATAGATAACGAACTTGGTCCCTTTTCCATATTTGGCCATCGAGCAAAATATTGAGCTCTCCCTCAAGGGTGTATTCACCTTCAATGTGAATTTGAATCACTTGCAGCTCATCTTCCTGAGTAAAATGCAGCACTTTTCCGGCAACAAAGAGATCTTGCCAGTGATGAATGTAATTCGACTTCAGCGCCTCACTATCTTGCTCGAGTAACCAATCTTTTGATTCCGAGCTGCTATGTTCGTCTTCTTTAGATTGATTAACGTTAAGTGCATTTACACCAAGCACATCTAAATAGTGCGTATTGACCACGACAAACACGGGATTCGCATTTTCTATCGCGGATTGAATCACAGGGATGCCTCTTGCCTGATAATCCTCATAGCCCCAAGTACTCATAAAGAAGCCCTGCTTTGAATAGCTGGAAATCATGGAGCAGCGATCAATGTAGGCAACAGGTTGAGGAAAGATCTTATGAATTTCTTCGATAAAGCTACGTTGATAATCCAGCGTACTTTTCGTCGGAAAAATAAAACCATTTACCACAATGGAAACGGCAAATAGGCTCGGAATAATAATGGAGAAAAAGCGGCTGGCTTTATCACTTAGATAATGCTGTACCCCATCCCATGCGAAGGCGAACAACACACACACCGGCGCTAACATAAAAGCGTAGTAATAAGGAAAGGCGTTTCGATACAACAACAAAGTGCCGAGCAAGAGTACCAAACTCAGTAACTTCAGAGACGCAGTACGGTTGATTTGAACTTGATTAAAGCAAGAGAAGACCGCGAAGGCGATACCGAGCAGTAAAGCTATCCAATATCCAAAGTCCGTCACCAATGAATGCTGGAAATAAAACCATCGTGGAAAGAACTCTCTTTGATTCATGGTTTTATCCGCGGCACTCAACATAGAGCCCGCGTCTGCTCCACTACTCAAACCACTAATGGTGAAATAATGCCAACTGTAGAGAATCGCAAATGACACCAATATCGAACAACCATAAATCAAAATTTGCTTGGCGTATCCCACGCGATCTTGTGTCCAATAAAAACAAACCAACACCGTCATTAAAAAGGTGGGAATATACAAAGAAGTCTTAAGTGTGATGAGTAAAGCGACGGCGGTAAGCACTCCACAGACAACCGAAGCGCGCCAAGTAAGCTGGTCCCGAAAGACATAGAACAAAGAGATCATGACGAGGAAGGTCGCTATAGGATCCGTTCTAAAGCTCGCCCCCATTCGGACGTTGAATGAGAAAGCAAAGTAAGCAAGTACCGCAAACAAAGCCCCCGAGACACTGCACTGAAGTCGGCAAAGCTTATAAATGCACAGCCCTGTTCCCAACTGAAAGGCGATCATAACTAATCTAGCGGCAATGATTTGATCGACTTCATTGCTAGAGACATGCTGTAGCCAAGTGAAGAAGTGGATATGAAAGGTTTGAAAGCTATTGATTGCCTCACCGTTAATCAATTGGTGTACAAAAGAAAGGTAATAAAATTCATCCCAATTGACTTCGTAGCGGAATGCCACATAAAAACGAGCGACCACAGCGGTAAAAAGCAGCGCCCCCAATATAAGTGCGGAACGAGGCAAAACCTTGGCTCCTGACTGACTGTACTTATCTATCTGCTCGGTTGTTTCCATAGGCACACTTTCCTTGTTAACCTACTTGTCATCCATAGCCTTGGCGTAAGACTCTGTTTTCCTTTAAGACTCTTTGTGCTTGAACAATTTGAACAAACTCGTAGTCAGTATAGTTCTTACCCATCAGTTGTGCGGAATTGTTGTCTAGGAGACAAAAAACAAAAAGCCCATCACTCGTTCAAGCAAGTGATGGGATAAATGCGGGACACAGTAAAAGACTTAAACCAGTGTCGCGCCTTTGAAAGCGCCAATCGGAGCAATTTCATCAAGCTTCGCAAGGGTTTCTTGGCTCAAAGTGACGTTTAGAGCACCCAAGTTTTCATCAATGCGAGAGGTTTTACGACTACCCGGAATTGGGATGATGTTATCGCCTTGCGCGACCAACCATGCCAAAGCAAGTTGTGCTGGAGTGATGTCATACTCAGCAGCAATGTTCTTGATCTCTTCTAAGCGCGCTAAATTGCTTGTGAAGTTATCGCCCTGCATTTTTGGGTTGTTGTTGCGAAAATCATTTTCGTCCAACTCTTTGACCTGACCAGTCAGAAAACCAGCACCAAGTGGCGACCAACAAACCAGTGCTGCACCGATTTGGTTTACCGCAGGTAGGATGTCCGTTTCCGCTTCACGACGGAACAGTGAGTATTCATATTGCACCGCCGAAATTGGGTGGATTTCATTAGCGCGCAACACTTGCTCCGCTGTAACGTTAGAAAGACCAATCGCTTTTACTTTCCCCGCTTTCACAGCGTCTGCCATTGCAGCGACCGTTTCTTCAAGCGGAATTTGTGGATCTAGGTAGTGTGCGTAAAGTAGGTCAATTTGTTCCACACCCAAACGCTCTAGACTGTTATCAATCGCACGAGCAACATACTCTTTTGTACCATTGATGGTTAAAGGAAATCCCCAACCGGTATCTAGCGTGCTGCCTGTTTGGCCTTCTTCAAACACGATGCCAAATTTGGTCGCAATAAACGCTTTTTGATTGGTTTGTGCAATGGCTTTTTTGATCAAATCTTCGTTGTGCCCTGCACCGTAAGCGTCAGCCGTGTCAATCATCATGCCTTGCTCAATAGCATGAACCAGAGTTTGCACCGCCACTGCGTCATCACTCTCACCGTAATAACCCTCAAGACCCATTGCGCCGTAACCGATTTGTTTGATTGCTGCAAAGTTGCTATTTGACATGATTCTTCTCCAATTCTCTTGCTGCTGACCTCAGCAACAAAACGCGATTTGTGTGTGTTTCGAGTCGCCCCGATTGCTTGGTAATAAGATTAGCAACGCATGGAGAAGGAGGATTGAAGATTGTTGCCTGAAGATTTGTACTTTATTGCACAGCGATAATACAAACCTTCAGGTCAGATTAGATACACAACATACTACGAATGATTCTGTGTGCTTCTGCTAAGTCGTCAAGACTGCCAGATGCGATGACTTCTAGTGGCTTTCTACCTTCAAAGAACACGCCTTTGCTTGCGCTGTTCATAAAGGTTTTGCGCGCTTCTGGTTGACGAAAAAGTAGCTGCAAACACTCTTCAATTGCCAAGATATGCTGCTCACGTTGCAGCGCTTCTTGTTCATCCATATCACTTGGTAAAATCTTGGCGATTTGGTTCTTATTCGCCCCCCACATGATCAGGGTTTGATGTGTTTTTTCTGAGTTCATAGTGGACTCCCAACTAAGTTGAAAAAGCCGACTTCCGTGTGCAGAAGGATTTAGTACTGACCAATCTTGATCGAAGGTTCTTCAAAGATAGACGTGAGTCGCTGCGCATAATTGTCTAACTCAGCTTTGCGTTCGTCTTCCGTTTTTCTTGCTGGGCCAAATACCTTATGCGGCTCAAGCACCGAGAAACCATTGAACTCAAACACACCACGATGAATTGGGCGAAGAATCGCATCTAAATCACCATTCCAACCATCTTTAACATACAGCTCTTCTGGGCCACCCATGGTGACACTGACCATGGCTTTTTTGCCTCTATAAACGCCATTTTCATAGAAGCGACCGCCGCCATAGGTGCGCCCCATTGCAAACACGCGATCCACCCAACCTTTGAGCATAGCTGGCATCCCAAACCACCAAAGTGGGAATTGGAAGATCACCAGATCACACCATTCGAGCTTTTGAAGTTCAGCCTCAATCTCGGGTGCGAAGCCATCATTATCGGTCGCGTACATCTCTTCTAACTGCTGTTTGAAGAACTCCGGATCGTTGGTCGTCGTGAAGTTATGGCGACCCGAAACAGGATCAAAGTTCATCGCGTGTAAGTCCGATGTTTTGACCTTATGCCCTGCACCTTCTAACGCTTCAATTGCCGTTTGGAACATTGCGCCGTTAAAGCTCTTCGGTTCTGGGTGCCAATAAACAACAAGTACATTCATTATTTGTTCTCCAATAATTCAACAATCTCGGCGTAGTGGTATTCTTTCGCGAGCTCGAGTGGTGTTTTGCCGTCAAAGCCTTTTAATGCCAACTCTGCTCCCGCTTCAATAAGGGCTTTCGCCGCATCAGTGTGTCCGTGCCAAACCGCGTCATGCAAAGGGGTGTAGCCGTTATTTGGCCCCTGTGCGTTTAACGTTTCGTGAAATCCAGCGTAGTTAGCCAACACTCGAATCACATCAGCACGACCGTTGTAGGCGGCTTTATGCAGTGGGATCGCCTTCATGTAATGATCGGGAATGGTTTGGTCCCCCCCTTTTTCCATCAATATACGTAAGCTTTGGGTATGGCCATCACGTGCGGCAACCATTACTGCCGTGTGCTCGTCATTTCCCGACGCATTGACTGGTGATGCTACATTGAGTGTCGACCAATCTTGCAAAGCGTCAAGCGCCGCTACCATTTGCTCATCGCTAGATTGCACGTCTGTCACTACTTGATAAGCAGACAACTGGGCTTGTTTAGCTGCGAATGTTCGTTGGTAGTCGGCAAATATGTCCCCCATGTCTTTGGCTTGTTGCTGACCAAAAACATCACCTCGGCTCGCGCCAAAGTCGACGAGTTGGGCAGCTTTTGCTCCGAAGGTAGAGACAATCTCGGTGTTCACATCAGGTTGCGCGAGCAGCACTTTCACTATGTCAGGTTGACGATGCCAAACCGCCACCATCAAAGGTGTCACACCATGCTTTGGTGTTTGAAGATTGATAAACGCGCCCGATTCCAACAACTTGCTTACCCACTGCGTTGAGCTTTGTTGAGCAGCAATATGCAGTGGTGCGTTTCCCATCACAGGATCGAGTTGGTTTACGTCTGCACCCTGCTCAATCAATCCAACAAACTGCTCATAGTGACTATCGACAATGCTTTGGTGTAATGCTGGTAAGTTCATGATGACCCCGTTGCTGCTGCGCTTTGCTTCAATGGGGATAGTATTGAACAAAATTTCATTAACCTGTAGATTGCAAATGGTTACTTTTAAGATGAGTAAAAGTTAATGAAATCACTTCCATCCCAACTTCCTATCTTCATTCAAGTCGCAAAAAACGGCAGCTTTGCCAAAGCAGCCCGAGCGCTGGGGATCTCCGCACCGGCGGTCAGTAAAGCGATCACCAAGCTCGAAGAAGAGTGGCAAGTGAAACTGTTTTTTCGCTCATCTCACTCATTGAGTTTGACGCAAACAGGCCAACAACTTTTCGATGAGTTAACCCCTTCTTTGGAAGCGATTCAAAGCACCATTACACAGCTTTCCGATACTGAGCAAAGTTCCGGCGGAACGGTAAAAGTGAATCTACCCGCAAGCTCAATAGGGCGAGAACATATCTTGCCGCTGGTAATCGAATTCATGGAAATCTACCCAGACGTGACCTGTGAGCTGCATTTTGATGATAGGAATGTTGATTTGGTTGAGCATGGTTTTGACCTCGGTATCGGCACAGCCATAAACCAAGATTCACGCTTGATTGCTCGTCCTTTGTTAACTCAAGATGTCGGTATCTATGCCTCTCCAGATTATTTGCAAAAGTACGGAGAGCCAAAGAGCATAGAGGCGTTAAGCCACCACAAGTGTTTACCTATTCGATCACTCACAACTGGACGTTTCCATTACTGGCGAATCAACGAAGGGGGCAACGCAAAGCTCTATGAGCCCAGTGGTAAGCTGATCATGAATAACTTCGCCGCAGCAAAACAAGCCGCGCTGGCGGGAGCAGGGATCACCATGCTAGGCAGCTGGTTATTTAAAGAGGAATTGCGCCAGCAGACCATCGTCCCTATCTTGCAGCCTTATTGGGGAGAACCTGCCACCATTTGGGTCTATTATTCTTCAAGGCAGTACTTACCTAATCGAGTTCGTTTGCTTATTGACTACTTGATCGAAAACATACACCGTGTTGCCTAAGGAAGGATGTCATTAAACGCGATGAGAATCCTTGAACACTCGCCTTGCACTGACTACAATGGCGCACTTTTTTTACGGACTTCAAGGTCACACAAAATGACAGATACAGCTAAACCAGCTCTACCAGATCGCCTAGCGGGTAACCCACGTAGCCCATTCTTCATCAAAGAATGTTTCGATCACCAAATCGGTATCCGTTTTAACGGCAAAGAGCGTACTGACGTAGAAGAATACTGCATCAGCGAAGGTTGGGTAAAAATTGCTTCTCCTAAAGCAAAAGACCGTTTCGGTAACCCAATGCTTATCAAACTTAAAGGCGAAGTTGAAGCGTACTACGTGTAAGCTGACCACGCTGAATGTATTTGAAAGCTCGAGTCTGACTCGGGCTTTTTTAATGCCTGTCATATCCCTTCCTCATTTAATCTCTTCCCTCTTCTTTTCAGTACAAGTTATTAAGAAATCGATGTAACTCGCTGTTTTTATCTGATTGTTGTCTAAAGTTTCTAGAGAACTAACTGCAATAGCGATTGCCAAAAGAAACGACACCTTTTGGATACAGGGAGAGGAAATGGAAAGCCCACTTGTCACACTCAAACACGCCAGCAAAAGCTTTGTCGATGGCAAAGAGACACATCGCGTGTTAGAAAGCGTAGACTTTACGTTGAACACAGGAGCGAGTGTTGCGCTAACGGGCGCAAGTGGTAGCGGCAAAAGTACCCTACTCAATGTCATCGCTGGCTTTGAGCCGCTTTCCGAAGGTGAGTTGTGGTTAGATGGCGATAACACGGCGGCTTGGAAAGACCCACAATGGAGCCGATTTCGACACCAAAAACTCGGTGTTATCTTCCAGCAATTCAACCTATTAACGCCATTCAACGTGCAGCAAAACATCGCCTTCCCTCTGCATTTGAATCAACAGAAATGGAATGACTGGTGCGATTATTTGGTCGAGACTCTGGGCATCAGCCAACTTCTCGACAGACATGTTTCTGCCCTTTCTGGCGGTCAACAGCAACGAGTCGCCATCGCCAGAGCATTGGCACACAAACCTAAACTGCTGCTTGCTGATGAACCCACAGGTAACCTCGACCAAAAAGCGGGGTTAGAAGTGATGAAGCTACTCAGTGAAATCACCACCCAAGGCAATACGGCAGTGCTGTTAGTCACCCACAGCCCTGAATGCGCTGAATTTATGAAAACACGGCTGCGATTGGATAATAGTCAGCTACAGAACTGTCATCAAGTAAACAAACATGAGCTTCGCCATGAAGCAAGCTAAGCCATCAAACACCAGATTTACTCATACTCGACTCGCCCTGAATCTGTTTGTAGCGCACTATCGGCAGGCGCCACTGCAAGCCGCCGCAATTCTGATCGGTATCGTGCTGGCTGTGACCTTGTTTGTTTCGGTGCAAGCCATCAACCTCAATGCCAAGCGCAGTTATGCTGAGTCTACCGAGCAGCTTAGCGCACAAGCTCAGAACTTAATTATTCCACCAGCAGGGCAAAACTATCTGTCCGAATCGCTCTACTTCACCCTTAGACAAAACGGACTCAGTGCAGCGCTACCTGTAATCGAAGGGCGAGTGAGAGACGAACAAGGGCGTCGCTGGTCAGTGCAAGGTAGCGAGTTGATTGCCGCCATCTCTTCGCGTTCTCGGTATTCTGCAAACGGAAAGTCATCAGAAAACCAACAGAACGTGTCTTTGTTCGACAGTGCGTTACCTTTGCCTGAGCTTTTAGCCGGCAAGCCAATCGTGATGATGAGCCAATCTCAACATCAAAACTTAGGGGAAGTAGAAACCCTAACTCTGGACGACATTCCAACCCAAGTGGTGGTGCTACCTGACGAATGGCAGTTAGGTAGCCGAATGTTGATGGACATTGGCTTTGCCCAGCAACTGCTCAATAAACAAGGACACCTCAGTTACATTGCGGTTTTCCAGTCAGGTGATAAAGGGAATAAAGACACGCAAGCAAAATGGCAGAACCTGATTGGCGATCAAGGGCAATGGATTGCCAATAATCAAAGTACAGACCTTGGTTCGCTGACCGACAGCTTTCACCTCAATCTCACAGCAATGAGCTTACTTGCGTTTTTAGTCGGGCTGTTCATCGCTTATAACGGCGTAAAGTATAGCTTGCTGAAACGCAATCGGCTGTTAGTGCAAATTCAACAGGCGGGTGTTGCGCCGAGCATTGTGTTCTCTGCGCTGTTAGTTGAACTCTCTCTTCTCGTTACCATCGGCGCTTCCCTCGGTTTTGTATTGGGCATGCAGCTTAGTCATTGGCTACACCCGACCGTGGCGCTGACTTTAGAACAACTTTATGGTGCGACACTGCTGCCCGGAACTTGGCAGTGGCAATGGTGGGCGCAAGCGCTGCTGCTCACGTTAGCCGCAACCCTATTGGCGTGTTGGCAGCACTTTAAACAGCGAGTGCGCCAGCCGCTTTCCTCTCATGGTGGATTTTATCAAGCACCTGAAGCTTCTAACGAAAGCCAATTGTTCGTGATAGGTGCTGCGTTGACGACTCTCGCACTCGCAGGGTTATGGCTGAGTGAGCATCACCGCTTCACCATGGCGTGGCTCGGCGTGCTTGTGGTGTCGATTCCTTTGTACCTACCCCAAACACTCAGCGTGTTAGCCAATTGGTGTGAAAAGCGCACCAGTTCTGGTTTGATGCAGTATCTGTTTGCTGAGCTGCGCGAGCTGATTTCTCCGCTTTCTCTCGCCATGATGGCACTGCTACTCGCCGTTACGGCCAATATGGGGATGAACACGCTAGTTGGTAGCTTTGAATCCACCCTAAAACAGTGGTTAGAACAAAGGCTGCACGCCGATATTTACGTCAGCCCTGCCCAAGGAGAAATCGCTGATGTAGAGCGCGCGTTAGGGCAGTTCGACAAGGTTGAGACCGTCTACAAGCAATACTACGTCGACGATAATCTGCAAGGCTTACCGATTTTGCTTGGCACCAAAGACAAAGACACCTTAGAGCAAACCATGGTGTTCAAATCGCATTTGGAGAACTTCTGGCCACGCTTTTACCAAGGTGAGTTAGTCGCTATCAGTGAGCCAACCGCGGTCAAACTGGGTTTATCACTGGGTAGCGAGCTCACGCTTGATGCCGTTCCAAATAAGAACCTACTTGTGGGTGCGGTATTCCATGATTACGGCTCACCTAACGGTGAAGTCTTATTAGCACCAAAGCTATGGCAAGAGAGTGGCTTTACCGACCTGCCGACTAGCCTTGGCATTAAAGTCTCGGGGGATCCACAAATCGTCTACGAGCAACTTCGCGAGCAACTGAATCTGCATCCAAGTCAGCTCTACGATCAAGCGCAAATCAAATCCATCGCATTGGATATTTTCTCGCAGACCTTCGCCATTACACGCGCACTCAACGGCGTGACTTTGATGGTCGCGGTGATTGGCTTGTTCAGTGCTTGCTTCATGTTGCTCGACGCGCGCAAAGCCGCCATTGCAAGGCTGTACGCACTTGGCGTTAGTCGTCGTAAATTAATGACCATGGTAGTCGGACAGATCGTTGCTCTGGTCAGTTTTACTCTAGTTATTGCCCTGCCCCTCGGTGCCATAGTGGGATATGTGCTGACAGACATCGTCACCTTGCGTGCTTTTGGTTGGAGCTTAAATTATCTGTGGAATTGGAGTGATGCCCTTAGCATTGCGGCAATCACCATCTTGGTGGCAGTAATTGCGACCTTGATTCCGCTGTGGCGATTGGTCAGTAAGCCTGTCGTGTCCAGTTTGCAAAGCGAGGTGTTGTGATGGTTCGATTGGCAAGCAAGCTTACTCTACTCATAAGCAGCTTATTCCTATTCGGTTGTGAAGATGCCCAACAAAAAAATATGGGCACGCAAAATATGGGCACGTTGCTGGGAAGCGGAGATACGCAAAGCGAGAGCAACTTATTCACACCCGTAGAAAAAGGGATTGAACTCACCTTCCCAGCAGACCATCAAGCGCACCCAAACTTTCGTCATGAATGGTGGTACTTAACCGCTAACTTAATTGATGAAGATGGCAGCCCACTTGGCGTTCAATGGACACAATTTCGCTTTGCTGCTGCCCCGCCAACGGACGAAGATGACGTGAGGAAAACCGAATGGCAAACGCAGCAAATCTATATGGCGCACAGCGCGGTCACGACAACCGACAAACACTACGCCGATGAAAAATGGTCGCGCGACCAAGCCTCTCTCGCTGGCGTCAACACTTCACCATTTCGGGTTTACCTCGATGATTGGCAGTGGTCTTCTTCAACCACAGATCTCTTCCCTGCCACATTGAAGGCGAACTCCGAACAGTTTGGCTATTCGCTGACGCTTACCAGCAGCGCACCGTATCAGAAGCAAGGCGAACAAGGTTACAGCACCAAAAGCGCCGATGGTCAGGTGGCTTCGTATTACTACAGCCAACCGTTTATTGAAGTCTCCGGTGAAGTCACGATCGACGGCAAAAACCATCAAGTATCCGGCAAAGGTTGGATAGACCGAGAGTGGAGCTCGCAATTCTTACTCGACTCACAACAAGGCTGGGACTGGTTTGCCCTAAGGTTGAGTGACGACACCAGCTTGGTGGTGTTCCAATTGCGAGATTCCAAAACCGGACAAGCCAGTTACTCCAGTGCAAGGCTGATGCAGCAAGATGGTTCTGGCATCGCTATCCCACAGAAAGACATTCAGTTAGAGGCGACCAAGCAAACAGAAATCCAAGGTCGCAATTATCCAACCCAGTGGCAAGTGTCGATTCCTAACCAGCAAGTTGAGCTTACGGTTTCTGCACTCAACCCGAACGCGAAAATGCCCCTTTCGGTGCCTTATTGGGAAGGCCCGGTGCGTATTGATGGCTCTCATTCTGGGACTGGTTATATGGAACTCACCGGCTACTGAGGACAAAAATTTTCGTGCGCAATCTTGGTTATTCGATTCATAATGATGAAATCCTCATCCCCAAGAGCTGTTGAATGCCCTCATGAGCAATATGATTTCGCCAATTCGACAAGTGCGACTCATTTTAGGTGAGCCGTGTCGAGCGCTTGAATTTTCGGACATCCAAGAAGACCCATACATCGAACCGCATCGTCACGAGTACTGGGAAATCGTGTGGTGTTTAGATAATAGCGGAACGCAGAGCGTCGACTTCGTCGAATACCAAAACCGCGTTGGTCGCTTGTTTACCATTTCACCAGGACAGGTTCACCATTCCGAGTTCATGGGTAATAACATTCGCATGTTGATATTCCGTCCTGGCTTTGCTGAAACCAATCCACGCAGCACACAGTTGGTGAATAGCGTATTTTCTACGATTGAGCGACCGCCTTACCTCGATTGCAGCGACGAGGGTTTTCCCTACCTAGAATCGATTTACACCCTAATCAAAGAAGAGTGTGAAAGAGAGGATTGTGATTGGGACCTTGTCGAATCACTCATCAACAGCTTTCTACGCTATGCGTTACGCTTTGCTAAAACACCGTCTCAAAAAGGTGAGCAGAAAGATGCCCGCATCGTACAGTTGACCGAATTAATCGAACTGCATTATCGCGAACAAAAGAAATGCCAGTTTTACTCCGATACCTTAGCTCTCACCAGCAAACGTCTAAACGAATTAGTGAAAGCTGCCAGAGGCAAAACGGTCACGCAACTGATTCATGACCGAATCATATTAGAAGCCAACCGAGAACTGGTGTTTTCGACGAAAACCGTCAAGACCATAGCGTTTGAATTGGGCTTTGATGACCCTGCGTATTTCAGCCGATTCTATCGAAAACAAAAAGGAGAAACACCGGCGGAATTTCGTCACCGATGTTTAGATAGTGCAATATAATGGGCGGATAATCCCTTTCCGCCATGCTTGAATGTACTGATAATACCCGAACATAAATCCACCACATTCGGGTATTTTTCTATTCCATGGCTATCAATCTAAAAACTGATCCCATTTCAAAATCCTTTTATCAGTATCTATGGCCAGCGCTCACTGGAATGGTGATTAAATCACTGTTCATCATGGGGGATGCGTTATTTATCGGTTTAGGCGTCGGGCCCGATGGGCTTGGCGCTATTGCCTTGGTGATTCCACCTTTTTCTATTTTTACTGCCATCGCAATGATGGTTGGTATTGGTGGCGCCGCCAAAATGTCGATAGAAATAGGCAAAGGCAACACGGAATCCAGCCAGATGTGGTTTAGCCAATCCATGTTGATTACCACATTGCTATCCACTATCACGGTGACGCTCGCGCTCATTTGGTTAGATGAATTGATTGCCTTGATGGGCGCTTCAGGCAACTTGGCTCAGCTTGCTCATGATTACCTTGTTGTACTGTTGCCGTTTTTTACCCTCTATTCCCTCGCTTGGGTACTGTCTTGCTTTGTGCGTAACGACACCAACCCCAAATTGGCCACCTATGCGATGTCGATTGGGGCCATTACCAACCTTGCTTTTGATTACCTGTTTATCATTGAGATGAACATGGGGATGAAAGGCGCAGCTTATGGTACGGCCATTGCTCAAGCGGTCATTGCACTGATTTTATTGACTCATTTCGTGCGTAAGAAAGGCTCATTAGAATTCAGTCTAAAAGGCATCGGCTTAAGCAAGACAAAAGAAATCTTAAGCATCGGTACTCCGACTTTCTTTATCGAAGTCACATCCGCGATGACCATCGTGTTGTTCAACTACGTGTTGCTGAGCCAATTCGGTGAAAGCCATATCATTGCCTATGGCTTAACCACCAATGTCGGTGTATTCGCTCTGTTTGTGATGGTCGGTATCGCGCAAGCTTGTCAGCCAATCATCAGCTTTAACCACGGCGCAGGGCGACCAGAACGCATTGACGAGATTCTAAAACTAGGGATGAAAGCAGCCATGGGCAGCGGCACAGTCTTTCTTTTAAGTATCTGGCTGTCAGCGCCACTGATTGCCTCGATTTACTTAGGCAACGCGAATGACTTAATCCCAATCGCCGCAAGCGCACTGACGTTCTACTTCTTCGGCGTCCCTTTGATGGGATTAAACATGGTGATTGCCAACCTGTTCCAAGCCATCGCCAAGCCAAAACAAGCGACGCTCATTTCCTTATGCCGAGGGTTTGTGTTTGTCGCGCTAGGTGTATTGCTATTGCCTAAGTTCTTCCCGCAAGACGGCATTTGGGCGAGCATTGTCTTTGCAGAAACGCTCACCGCAGTGATCAGTTTGAGCATGTTATTCAACTACCGAAAACGCGCAGTGGAGCTAACGACTTCCTTGGCGAGAAGTTCCTAGTTCAACCAAGCTCAGCCAAATGATAAACTCGGGTTCTATTTCATTCTGTGATTAAAAGGAAATGCGATGAACCCGATTATTGCGCTGCTAAAAGAGAACAACATCAGCGACGAACAAATCAACGAGATTTTTCAGACTCTGACGCAAAACCCTCTAGCGGCAATGGCAACAATCAGCCAACTAGGTTTGCCACAAGACAAGCTACAAATGCTGATGGCGCAAGTGATGCAAAACCCTGCGCTAATCAAAGAAGCCGTAGACGAGTTGGGATTGGATTTCTCAAAGGTTGAAGAAGCAAAAGAGAAGCTTCAAAGCCAAAACCAAGGCAACTAAGTCTTAGCCATTTAGCGCTGAATATAGAAAAGGCCGTTAACCCGAGCATGTGGGTTAACGGCCTTTTTTGTTGGCTACGTTGTTGTTAGCTACTTTTTTTGTCGGCTAATTATTAGCAATTTAAAGACGCGAATTGTTCTGCGGTCATACCGTAGTAAAGTTTATCGTCAAAGCCTTGCTCTAGTTTGTAGTAGTCTTTCTGACGGCCTTCTTGAGTAAAACCATTTTTCTCTAACGTTTTGTAAGAGCCAGCATTAGAAGCGTAGCAATCGGCACTGACTTTGTGGGCGTTTAGCTCAGTAAAGCCAATCTCGGTCATCATTTGGCAAGCGCGAGTCGCAACACCTTTGCCCCATGCGCAAGTAGGTAACTGATAACCCACTTCGTAGTTGCCAGTTAAGAACATCACTGCGGTCACTGCACACATTCCCATGTACTGACCTTGCTGGTCACGAATCACGAACGTTGGGCTATCTGGCCAGACACTGTCTTTAATCGCTTGTGCCGTATTTTCAATAATAGGGCCAAAGAAGCCTTCATACAGGCTGTTGTCAGCAGGTGCGAAGAACAGATACTGATTGACCTTATCGTCGTTCAACATCTCGATAATATCTTGTAGGTCAGAGCCTTGAATCAGTTGGATAGTCAAAGATTCATTAAATGGGATGGCTTCGCCTTGTTTTAGTTTTTGATATGACATGTGTTACCTCGTTATCTGCTGAAAATAGTAGCCCAGCGGATAAGAGAAAAATTGGATTTTTGCGACAACTTTCGGGCTGAGTAGTAATGTATTACGACTCAAAATCGCCATAGATATCGATGGTTAAGTCACGCTTTTTCAAGTATTTGCTCGGCGTTTTTCTTAGCTGCTGTTTGAGGGTACGAATCAAATGCGATTGGTCACTGAAACCAAATTGCTGTGAGAAGCTCGCCCAATCAATCGCTTCTTGTTGCTTGTAGAGCGTCAATATCATCTGCTCCAGACGTGTCATTTGTTGGTATTGCTTGACGCTCAACCCCACCACTTGCTTGAAACTGCGCTCAAGCGTTCTGCGAGAACAGGCGCACTGTTTGGCTATCTCATCAATATCCATCGCTAACTCAGGTGAGCGTAGCGCTTGAGCATCCATCACGGACACCGCTTTTTGTGACGCCAAAAACGGTTTGGTACGGCAAGGGGCGATATCTAACGCATCTAAATGTTGTTTGATGTAGTTCAGCAAACATTGCGGTGAATCTTGCAACTCTAGCTGCCATAACCCTTGTTGAAAGCGCACATCAAACGCCGTGTTGAGCCAATCAAACCATTCGCATTGGTTAATTGCGCTAACTTGGGGTGCATCACGAAACCGTGATTCAATGGCATACAAACCCTCTGGGCAAAAGGTGATACCAATACGCTTGATGGGAGCCGTATCTTCCAACAGCAGCAAGTGTTCGTTGGCCGTTAATAAATGGCAGCCTTTGCCAGTAAGCTTAGTGTCTCCCGTGTCGTAGCTGTAGCCTTGCTCTGGTGGCGTAAAGAGTAAATGAGCACGCGGGTTTGGAATAAGGTGCGGCTTGGGGTCAATGACTTCACCCTCTGACACTTCCAAGTACCAAACTTGATGAATGAGCCATTCGTACTCTGGCAGAGACTGTTTCCAAGCTATCATGATTGTCCTAGCGGTTAGTAAAGATAATGAGCGCAACGTTTTTGCTTAAACATCTGCTCGTTGAGTGTGACTGATTGACGCTCATCTCGCCACGCATTTCTCACCCAGTTCCCTTGCAAGCTTGTTGGATTGCGGTAGGCTTTGAGCAGAGAAAACAAGCAGAACAGAACAAGGAAATACCCCGATGCGCGTCGACTACCACCAACGACTGGTTCCTGTGATTCGTTATTTAGAACAACACTTTAATGAACCGCTCAACCTACCAGAAGTGGCCGCGCTGGCGAACCTTTCCCCTTATCACTTTCATCGCACCTTCAAAGCCGTGCAAGGCGAAACATTGGCCGATTTCATTCGACGTTTACGTTTAGAAGCCGCCGCCGATGACTTATTCAAATCCAAGCAACCGGTATTAAACATTGCCCTAGAGTACGGATTTTCTAGCTCACAGAGCTTAGCCAAAGCCTTCAAACAACATTATGGCGTCACACCTACAGCCTTTCGTGACTGCGAAAACTACCAGCAATTTTCTGAATTAGCACGAAACAGCAAGATTGGACACACGTTGCGCAAGAATGGAAACGAAGTAACACCAAGCGATTCATATACTGGCTCTGAACTCACCAAATGGAGCATGACAATGGAAACGCAAAACTTTGAAAAAGCAAAACTGGCTTACATTCGCGTAAACGGCCCTTACGGCCAAGGCTATGAAGAGCCGTCAGGTCGCCTGTATCAATGGGCAGGAATGAAAGGTTTGGCAGGCAATACCTGCATCTTCATCTACCATGACAACCCAGAAATCACGCCAGACGAGAAGTGCCGTACTGATATCTGCTTGATGGTGCCAGAAGATACCGAAGTTCCGAAAGGCATTGAGCTGCAAGACTTCCCCGGCGGTCAATATGCGGTGATGCGCCAGCACATTACTGACCCAAGCCAATACTCAAAAGCGTGGGATGATGTCATGAGCAAAGTGATTGAATCCGGTATTGAGAACGACGATCGTCCTTGCTTCGAGCTTTACCACAGCTTCGACCCACAAACGCACCATGCAGACGTTAGCTTCTGCACTGCCATCAAATGAACCAAAAGCCTGCATCGTTGCAGGCTTTTTCATTTCTTACTCTGGTTGCTTAAATCCGTTCTTCCAAACGCTGTTTATCTTTTAATCCAATTACTTAGAACACGAATGAATACCTCAGTATTTTCGTGATCCTACTTCGCGTTTTGACCACGCGCGTTCATTTGCTCGGCTGAGTTGGGATTCATTTCACAGATTATTCATGAAGCGAACCTAGACTGAAAAAATTCCATCGACCCCGTTCGACCTACAACGCTAGGCACAATAAAAACTAGGTACTACAGCACCTCTAGGACATTCCATGAAGAAGAACTTACTTGCCATTGCTCTTGGTAGCGTGATTGCGCTGACTGCTGCCCCATACTCTATCGCGGCTAACGATGCTGCCGTCCAATCTTCCGCCGATTACTCACAGATCGTCACTAAACGCCAGGTTGTCGACCAACTTCTCAACGACGCGGTACAAGCATTCAAATCCCCTGCGCGTATTTCGCATGCGGGTTTTACCGCCAAAATGCCGAGCAACATGGAGATTGTTACCGACCGCTTACTAGAAGCCTACAAACTTGAGCCGTACCGCACTGATCTACTGATTTCTGCAGCAAACGCGCAGATCTACAACAAGAATGCAGACCGCGCGATTGAACTGTTTGAACAAGCCCTTTCTGTCGCGCCAGACGATGTGGATTTGCACGCTTACTTAGCGGTATGGCAACGCTTTGAGGGCAACCAAGCGGAATCAGCGAAACACATGGCGACGCTCACTAAGCTCAACGCAGGTAAAGCGGCAGACATCCAACGCATCTTCGAAACCGTAGACCGCGTACTCGCTACGCCACTAAAAGAGAAAGCCGACAAAGCCAAATTGGATGACAAAGGCGCAATCGTCACGCTGGGATACGCGCTGAACCCTGATGGTTCTATGCACCAGATCTTGGTTGAGCGTTTGGAAACCACGCTAGCCATGGCGAAGGCAAACCCAGACGCGTTGATCGTATTGACGGGTGGTGTACCGAAGAACCACAAAACCGAAGGCAAATTAATGGCAGATTGGCTGATTGAAAAAGGCATCAGCAAAGATCGCATCATTGAAGAAAACTACGCCACCAGCACGGTAGGTAACGCCCTATTCAGCAGCTACGCATTGGCGCGTCATAACATCAAACACGCGACCATCATAAGCTCAGCGAGCCACGTACGTCGTGGTCAAACCTTGTTTGAAATCGCAAGCTGGCAAACTGGCCCACAAGGCATCACTTTCGACACTGTGAGCTACCCAGACAAGCCACTGAAAGAATTAGCCAAAGCCAGCGATGGCGAGCTACTTGGTATTTATCGCGATGCACTGCGTACCTACGGCATGTGGAGCTACCGCTCTTACCCGCTAGAGTCGCGTTAAGTATTCTCGACTCATACCAATCAAAAAAAGCCTGCGTACTTGCAGGCTTTCTTGTCTTTGTGCAGTGATAAGAACCGCTTAAATTGCTTCGCCGTTTACCGTTACTGCCACATCAATGTTGCCACGAACTGCGTTTGAATATGGGCAAACTTGGTGTGCAATGCGCGTTAGCTCTAGCGCTTGTTCTTGTGGCATATCTAGCTCTACCGCTAGGCTCACTGTCAGTGCAAAGCCGCCGTTATCGTTCGGACCGATGCCCACTTCCGCTGTTACGGGTGCGCTTTTCAGGTTTACTTTACCTTCACGCGCTACGTGCAAAATCGCGTTAGAAAAACACGCTGAATAGCCCGCTGCAAAAAGCTGTTCTGGGTTAGTTGCTGCACCTGTGCCGCCCATTTCCTTCGGGTATGACAGCTCTAGATCGAGAAGACCGTCATCTGTTTTTACTTGACCATTACGACCAGCCAAAGCGGTAGCTTGAGTTTTGTATAGAGTAGTCATGCGAGTGTCCTTCTTAATTTAAGTTGCGCACAATTTAATTGTTTGCAATCTTATATCGAAATGAAGATCGCTTGCAACTATATTGTGCACAATTTATTTTATGACTCTCTTTCTCTGTAAGCAGGTAGGCAACGCCAATGAGCCAGTGTTACACCGACAACACCATGACCGACGACGATAAACTCTTACTCGAAAACCAAGTTTGCTTCCCGCTCTACAGCGCAGCCAACGCGGTGATCCGAGCGTACCGCCCGTTGCTGGACAAGCTTGATCTGACTTATTCGCAGTACTTAGTGATGATGGTGCTGTGGGAGAAAGACGGTGCCAGTGTGAAAGAGTTGGGGTCTCAACTGCATTTGGATTCAGGCACACTCACGCCACTACTTAAACGCTTAGAAGCAAAAGGCTATGTAGAGCGTGGGCGCAGTGAAACCGATGAACGCGTTCGCGTACTCAACCTAACAGAACAAGGTCGTGGCCTTAAAGAACAAGCTAAGTCTGTGCCAAACGCCATGATGTGCAAAATCACCTTAGAGCTGGATGAAATGATCATGCTGAAGAAGCTATGTGGCAAAGTGCTCGACAATCTGAGCTAACAAAATAGAAGCATTCGCTTCCCCACTTCCTATTAGAAAGAGCCTGCCGAGATGCAGGCTCTTTCGATCTTAGCTAGAAGATCTACTCAAAGTAATCATCGGTATTCTCTATTGCTAATCTGCGTTCATCTTCAATAAAACCTATCAAAGCAAACTCACTTACATCGGATTTCCCTATCAAGTGAAATAGGAAATAGCTATCAATAGGATAGTTACAAGCGATTTTCCTTAAACACACTCCGATGAGAATATACTTTCCGAAAGCAACAACAGCTCAGCTTAAAACATTCAAAGGAAAGTAAATTATGATTAATACTCAAATCAAACCATTTGCAGCTACAGCATACAAAAACGGCGAATTCGTTGAAGTAACAGAACAAGACGTTCTAGGTAAATGGGCAGTATTCTTCTTCTACCCAGCAGACTTTACGTTTGTATGTCCAACAGAACTGGGCGACCTAGCAGACCACTACGAAGAGCTACAAAAACGTGGCGTAGAAGTTTACTCAGTATCAACTGACACACACTTCACTCACAAAGCATGGCACGACAGCTCAGACACAATCGGTAAGATTCAGTACTACATGCTTGGCGACCAAACAGGCAACATCACAAACAACTTCGGTGTGATGCGTGAAGGTCAAGGTCTTGCAGACCGTGCAACGTTCCTAATCGATCCAGAAGGTACTATCCAAGCAATGGAAATCACTGCTGAAGGTATCGGTCGTGACGCAGAAGACCTACTACGCAAAGTGAAAGCAGCTCAATACGTAGCAGCGCACCCAGGCGAAGTTTGCCCAGCTAAATGGAAAGAAGGTGAAGAGACACTAGCTCCATCACTAGACCTAGTTGGCAAAATCTAAGCCACTGAAATTTAAGTTCTAATCAGTTCCCGATTTCCTTTTTCTGATTAGAACTGAATTAGAGAGCACTTCAGGTTAGATACCTTGACGACCTTCTGCCTGATTTGCTCTCTCCCCCTCAGGTTTTATCTACAGTAACCACTTTTTAGTTTTAATTAAGGTAGTAACAACTATGTTAGACCAAGCGATCCAACAACAACTCAAACAATATCTGGCTAATGTAAAAGAAGAAGTTCGTTTAGTGGTTAGTCTAGATGAAAGCAAAGCATCGAATGACATCTTGTCTCTAGCGAACCAAATCGCAGAGATGAGCGACCTAATCACCGTTGAACGTGACGACAACGCAAGCGCACGTAAACCAGTGATGGCGGTAACTAACCCAGCAAAAGGCACAGCATTACGCTTTGCAGGCTTGCCAATGGGTCACGAATTTACCTCTCTAGTATTGGCACTGCTTCACTCTGGCGGTCACCCAATCAAACTAGAACCAGAAGTGATTGAGCAAATCGCAGCACTAGACAAAGATCTAGACGTAGAAATCTTCATTTCACTGTCGTGCCAAAACTGTCCGGACGTAGTTCAAGCGTTCAACATGATGGCGGCGATCAACCCGAAAGTAAAAGCAACCATGATCGACGGTGGCTTGTTCCAAGATGAAGTGAAACAACGCGACATCATGGCCGTACCAAGCGTATTCGTGAACGGTGAGCTATTCGGTCAAGGCCGTATGTCTCTGACTGAAATCCTAAACAAAGTGGATGACGGCGCGAGCGAGAAAGCGGCGAAAGCACTGAGCGAAAAAGACCCATACGACGTACTTGTTGTCGGCGGTGGTCCTGGTGGTAGCGCAGCTGCTCTATACGCCGCTCGTAAAGGTATTCGTACTGGCGTGGTTGCTAAACGCTTTGGTGGTCAGGTTATGGACACCATGGCAATTGAGAACTTCATTTCGGTAAAACGTACTGAAGGTCCAAAACTGGCAACAGACCTAGCAGAACACCTAAAAGAATACGACGTAGACGTCGTGACTGAGCAACAAGCTGAGAAGCTAATGGGTGCAGCACACACAGAAGATGGTTTGATTCACATCCAACTTGAAAGCGGCGCAACGCTGAAAAGTAAGAGTGTCATCCTAAGCCCTGGTGCACGCTGGCGTGAAATGAACGTTCCGGGTGAGCAAGAGTACCGCAACAAAGGTGTCGCGTACTGCCCACACTGTGACGGTCCACTGTTCAAAGGCAAGAAAACCGCAGTTATCGGTGGTGGTAACTCAGGCATCGAAGCAGCTATCGACCTTGCTGGTATCGTAGAGCACGTAACGGTTCTTGAATTTGCCGATGTACTTCGCGCTGACCAAGTGCTTATCGACAAAGCGAACTCACTACCAAACGTAGACATCATCACGATGGCGCAAACAACTGAAGTGGTGGGTGACGGTACTCGCGTAACAAGCTTGAAGTACAAAGACCGCAACACAGATGAAATCAAAGAGATTGAACTGTCAGGTATCTTTGTTCAAATCGGCCTAGTACCAAACACAGAATGGCTAAAAGATTCAGAAGTAGCCCTATCTGAGCGCGGTGAGATTGAAGTCGGTAGCCGTGGCGATACTAGCCTAGAAGGTGTGTTCGCAGCCGGTGACGCAACAACCGTTCCTTACAAACAGATCATCATTGCGATGGGTGAAGGTGCAAAAGCAAGCTTAGGCGCATTTGACTACCTAATCCGTAAGCAAGGCTAATCTCCAATTTCTTGAGCACAAAGCGCACGGTGCTGTGTTTTCTTCCCCGGAAAACCAATCGGGGCACCGTGACAGCGATGAGTAACAAGAAATAAAATCAAAAAACCTAGAAGCCCAAAGACTTTGCCAGCAGGTATTAACTGCTGGCTTTTTTGGTTTTTGGGGGAAAACACTGAGCTCACAGCAAAAAAGAAAAACCTCCCCCTTGATAACCACATTCAAGTGCTTGGCAAACTATGTCGAGAAAAGGGGGAGTTGGAGGGGGGTTGCAAGCACCTTACCCAGCATCAACCTCAAAACACCAACCCCACCTAACCTCCCCCTTTTATCAAACTCCGAAGCTCTCAAAGCAACGAGCTCAAAGGGGAGGAACGGGTTCTGCACTCACGGATTATTCAATTCGCACCGTAGGCATAACAATGCGCTGAAAGTAGATTCTGAATACTCGCTTAGGCTCTTTCAGAATGACGCTGTTCGTTTCACGTTCTCTCCCCGTCATTCCCGCGAACCTAGGTGAGACTGGGAATCTACTCACCACAAGCTCGATCGAAAATAATTAGCAAGAACACGAACAAACAAAAGGTGAAAGAGGGTTGCAAGCACCTAACCCAACGTTAAGCCTTAACGCTGCTTAGCGAACACTTGAGTCCAATAGTAGCGGTAGCTTGCTGACTGGTTTTCAACCATGGAGGCGCCCATCTGGTCGAAGTTGGCATTCATGATATTGAGGCAGTGGCCTTCACTTGATAGCCAAGAGTTCATCACGGCATTGATTGAGCTTTGTCCTGCTGCCACGTTCTCACCTAGTCGGCTCCAAGCATAGCCCGTCGCGTTGACTCGGCTTGAAAGCGTGCTGCCATCCGAGCCTGTGTGGCTCATAAAATCACTGTTTGCCATATCACTAGAGTGCCCGTAAGCGGCGCTTTCGAGATCGTAGCTCCAAGTCAGTGCGCCAACCGGTGGCATTGTTTTAGAGCCACATTGCTGAGTTTTAGATCGAGCATCGTTTACGGCGGCCAGCATCTGCTCAGCAAAAGTGGTTTCTGTCGGTGGTGTATCTGGGGATTGTGAACCGCTGTCTGCGGGTGATGACGAATCTCCATCGCCGCCACATGCGCTGAGAAGTAGCGCCAATGCTGGTACTAAGATCTTTGTTGGCATTGTCTGTCCTTATATTCATAACGAAAGGCAAAATACGCTTTCGATAACCAAGAGCAATAACCTAACAAAAATTCATTTGAGCGCCATATGGTGCAGAGTGTTTTGACCGAATACTCACGTGGCGTTTTCAATAGCCGAATCTGGCTACTTTGAGAGGTTCAATTCCATATCAATACGGTGCATATCCTTGCCCCATCCATCGGGAATGTGGTTCAGTTCTACGGCACCATATTTGGTAAAAAATGGCGCAGACAAATGACTTGCCGCAATTTTGATTTGTGGGATGTTTAAGCGCTTGGCACGATCAATCGCTCGGCTCATAAACTCATGCCCTATCTTCATTCCTTGCGCTTTTGGTGAGATTAAAATCCAGTTCAAGCTAAGAAATGCCTGTGTTTTACCACTCAAACCATAAGCACCAACGAGTTCACCATTTAGAAAGCACACTTCATAACCTTGTGGTTCGCTATCAAGAAACTCCGCGTAATCTTCTCTTTCATTGGTTGCGAAATATTTAGGGCAGTTTTCCTCGAATATGCGCAGACAATCCTCTTTATCACTTGGTAGGAAGGCTCTGAAACTTATGTTATTTGCCATGCGACTGCCTCTTTTGATTATGTATTTGAAGATGCTAACCGATCTGTGTGGCATTGGCCTTAACAAAAGTTAAAACCATCGTTCTGATGGGAGAGAGAAAGCGCCTCAATACACCGACTAAACGCGCTTTTTGATAGTCAGAACGAGCCTTTTGATTGGCACGCATAACCGAAGCTCTAACGGCGTCTACACTCTTAGTCTTTGATTGGTTCAGTCGAGGCAACTATGGATGGAAGAAACCCAACAAGGCGAGATGGTAGACCACACACTTCTTCGGGCGGCGCGTATCAATCTCAGCGTCCCACAGTGCAGCAGAGTACTAGTCAGCTTCGGAGAGAAGATACGATGTCCGCTCGCTTGAACAGACAAAGGCGAGCGCGAGCAGAAGAGCTTCGATTTACCGATGCAGACCAACAAAGATGGGCAGCAAATCGAACAAGAGTAGACGCTGAAAGACGACGAACAGGTGCAGCCCAAGAGCCTGTGAGAAAAGTCGCTTCTCTTCATCTTGGCACTCGACGTGATCATCGAGATATTGTGGATATTGTCCCTACTTTTCAGAAAGATGGACGTCTTAGCCCAGATAGCGAAGCAGCTCTAAAAGGCATGATAGACAGCAGTAGAGATTACGTCTTGTCGTTAACGGGGCACTCATGCTCTAGCCCTATCCCCAACCAGAAAACCTACACTAAACACGATGTAGCAACCAACACCGTTAGTGGTGGTTTTAATACCTCCGGCGCGATAGAACATGCTTGCCAAATCATCACCTCAAAAGGCTCGCAGGTGGTCGGTTTGGTGTCTGGTCATTGCCATGGAAAATCCAGAAGCCTTGCCATGATGAAACAAGGCGCCCTAAAAGCAGGTGTTTTATTGGATGATGAATACACGTTTGCCACTCCCAAGAGCATTACAGCAGGGGAAACTCGCGAACAGGCTCTCAAGTTAGTTGTGAAGCTTAATAAGTTACGAAGGGAGCGGCGGTGATGTAATGTGGTCTTTCAACCTGCCGATGTCATGACGAACAAATAAATACGCATCACCTGAATAGGCGCGGCATCAACGAGAGGTTGTAACCCAATTCAATATAGGGCGATTAGAATGCGCTTTTTAGTACTTGGTGAACGCTGCCTTAGCGGCTTAAGCGAGCACGACTTTTGAGATCGCGATGCAGCACATTTTTGCCCCACAACTCGTAAATAAGAACAGAGATCCCCATATATGTGGATAATTGGGCGTTCATTTCATAAGTCGTTACACAACTCGGGGCTTTAGGGCTTTACATCTGGCGCAATGAGATGAACACTTCCCACCAAAGTAAAATCGCAGCCGACATAGTAGAGTCAGTAAAATTATGAGTAACACGACGGCGAAAAAGTCGAATCCATTATTCGAGATCCTGTTTAACGTCATCATTCCTTCATTTATTTTGATGAAGTTCAGTGGTGAAGAGCACCTAGGTACAGCATTGGCACTGGTTGTCGCTTTGATGTTCCCTTTGGTGTACGGCGGTATGGATCTTATCCGCAACAAGAAGTTTAACTTCATTTCTGCACTGGGCTTTATCAGCGTGCTCTTAACCGGTGGTATTGGCTTGTTAGAGCTAGACACGCGCTGGTTGGCATTGAAAGAAGCCTTAATCCCAGGTTTGATTGGTCTTGCTGTGTTGGGCTCAACCTTCACTCGCTACCCGCTTATGCAGAAGATGCTGTTGAATGACACCATTTTGAACCTGCCGCTGATTAACGAGCGTCTGGCTCAGAATGGCAAAACACAAGCGTTTGACCGCTGCCTAATGTCTTCAAACTACATGTTCGCAAGTACATTCGCATTCTCCTCAGCGATGAACTACTTCCTTGCAACGTGGATTGTAACCAGCCCAGCAGGTACAGCTGCGTTCAATGAAGAGTTGGGTAAACTGACGCTGTACAGCTACCCAATGATTGCGATTCCGAGCATGTTGATGATGTTTGGTATTTTCTACTACATCTGGCGCCAAGTTCGCGCAATGACGTCGCTAGAGACTGAGCAGATTTTCCATACCAAATAATGCTCGTTCCGCCTTGATAGGCAAAGTGAGATAAAAAGAACCCCGATAGTTGATGACCAATTATCGGGGTTTTGTTTTTTTGGAGTGGTTTAGTTAAGCGTGATTAGAAGCTGTAAGCCACAGATGCTTTAAAGTTACGACCTACTTCGTAGCTGGTGTACTTCACTGAACCCCAAGAGATACCAAAGCCTGTGTGCTCTGCGTATAGCTTGTTGAACACGTTATCGACCGCTAGGTTAACTGATAGGTCCTTCGCAAAATCTGGTACGTACACAGCCCATAGGTTATGCGTTGCGAAACCAGGACGCTCCACTTTCTCGCCATCTTCGTCTGTGTAGTCGTTACCCGGGACGAAGCGTGAATCCCAACCGAACACCACTTCACTGGTTACGTCGTATTTGAAGCCCGCCTTGATGTTGTGAATACCCGTCTTGTTCATGTGACTCGTCTTACCGCTTTCTAGACTGGTTTGCTCACCATCAGAGTATGAGTGGTTTGCGTACAGGTCGAAATCTTCAATGCTGTAAGTAAATACGGTTTCTACACCCCAAACTTCTACATCATTTTGGTTAGCCAAGGTTCTGTTGTTCTTGGTCGGGTGCATTTGGTTATCCAGATCATACTGGTAAGCAGTAAAGCCAAGAATCGCATTATCTGCCATCAATAAACCTGACATGTCGTAATCGAAGCCCGCTTCGTAGTTGTTACCTGTCATGGCTTTAGTGTCTGCCTGAGTTACGTCAGCCGCCGCTTTCATGGTTAGTGTTTCAGGTAGTGAAGCGCCTTTGAATAGACGACCGTAACCAACACGCAGTCTTAGGTTATCTGTGGTTTGGTATTCACCTTGGAACTTAGGCGACAACTGATCGTATTTACCTTTAAATACACCACCTAGCTCATGTACGTCATAACGAAGGCCGGTAACAAAGCGGAAGTCATTAATTTCGAATGCATCTTGAGCGTAAATGCCGTAAGCCGTTACTGTACCGCCATCAATGTCGTAGTTCTTCGTCTCACCAAGTTTCGATCCCGACGTGTAATGACCAAGGCCAGAATCAACCCACTGCTCTGATTTGTAACCCTCGAAGCCGTAAGTCAGCTCATGCTCGCCAACCCAAGAGATGTTGCGGATATCACCACCAATTGTCGTCACGTTGTACTCACGAGAAGGAATTGATAAGTCACCATCTTTGGTGAATTCCCAAGCGCCATTCACTTGGTTCCAATCGCCGTACTCTTCAGTTAGCGCATCACGATCCATGTACTGACGGTTGTAGTATAGGTTCGTCTTTAGGTTCACCAAGTCACTGCCATTGTCGTAGCGATGCATGAACGTCACCGTATCTCGGTTAATTGAGTGGTAGTTGTGTTCATCATGTGCGTACAGTGCACCGGCTTTCTCACCCGATAGCTGACGTTTACCACCGTCTTGGTACGTGTCGTAAGACAGTTTGAACTCGTTCGCGTCGTTTGGTACGAACACCACTTTCACCAAGCCAGACTTCAGCTTACCTTGCTTAGAAGTCACATCATCTTTACCCGGAATGTACAACTCACCGTCATCTGAGTAGTTCGCAATACCCATAAGTTGGAGTTCATCGTTCAGTTTCGCGTAAACCGCAACGTTCGTCGTGAAGCGTTCGTAAGCCGTTTGATACCCCGTTTTAACACGAGCACCGATGCTTTCGTCTTCCGCAAGGAGGTCACTGGGATCTTTCGTTTCGTAGCTGAATGAGCCGTTAATCGCGCCCGCACCCGACAGTACCGAGTTACCGCCTAGGGTGATTTCAGCAGATTTAAGCATGGCTGGGTCAAAGGTCTGATCGCCAGAGTGGTGGAATAACTGACCTTCTTGGCGTGCACCATCAATGGTGACAACCGAGTATTTGTCTTCCATACCGCGAATGTAAACCTTGCGCGAGTAACGTGCGTTACCGTCAACCGTTACACTCGGCATGGTGTTCAGGATGTCTTTAATATCAGACGCTTGTTTTTGTTCTAATGTCTCTGAGTTGATTTCAGTTTGAACAAGTTGATCAAGAGCAGAACCGACAACGACGATGTTTTCGTCAGAAGCGTGAGCAGCAAAAGAGGCAATCGCAAAGGTGATGGCTGCGGAAAGTGACTTGAGTTTCATAATACTACTTATATTTTATAAACAATAACGAGGGAGCGCAGCATAATACATGAACTTAATGATAATTAATCTCATTTACATTCTTTACGTTAATGAGTGATTTATTTTTAATCAGATCGAGCAAATCACCATCAAAGAATCAGAATTTAGGAAGGGGGGGGTGGGATGAGGTATGAAAGACTGACTGCGCTTGATGATACTTGCGGAAACTACATCCAACTGATGCAAGAGCTCTAAAGCTATAACAACTAAGTGTAAGTAGGCGGAGGCTGTCAGATCTTTCTTAAGATTTGAAGCCTCTACTTGGTTATAACCTTACATAAAAAGTGTGATTCGACCGAGCAAAGATATGAAAGTCATCGTGTATTCGATACTCAACTCGATTAACATGGATTTTTTAACATTCTGTAATATTTATAAAACCTATGTTTGGATTAAAACGAATCAAAGCAGAAAATGAGGCGCTAAAACAAGAGTTAGCAGACCTTAAGCAGAAGTATCAAACCGACGTTGCCGTTCTAGAAAATCAGCTCCAAGAAACTCAACAACTTGTTGGCTCAGCACAACAAGATCACCACAACTGTGATGAGTTAATGTCGAGTAGCTTAAAAGGGGGCGATATGCTCCAGACCATTCGAACTGAAATGGTCGAAAGTGCTCAGTCCATGGCGAATGAAAACCAAGAACTGCAACAGCTTGATGAAATGTTTCAGCAGACGCATCAGGCCTTAGCACGACTTGATAACCGAGCTGTAAAAATCAGCACTCAAGCCTCACAAAGCATTGAATCTGTTCAAATATTAGATAACACCGCCACTTCTATTTCCCACCTTGTATCTACTATTCAAGAGATTTCTGACCAAACCAACTTGCTCGCTCTCAATGCCGCCATTGAGGCCGCACGAGCCGGTGAAGCTGGACGTGGATTTGCCGTGGTCGCAGACGAAGTGAGAACGCTTGCGGGTAAAGCGAGCGAGGCCAGTGAGAAAATAGATTCATTGGTTAACCAAGTACTCACGCAAGTCAGCGCAATTAAAAACTCCATCGATGAAAACCAAACTTGCGCGGAAGAAGTCTCTGCCTCTTCGGCCCAAATTGGCACCATCGTGAATGAAGTGGTGGTGAAGTCAGAACACATGAAGCAAGTAATTCATATTGCTTCAACGCGTGCCTTCTTAGATACGGTCAAACTCGACCACGCTATCTGGAAAAACAACGTTTACCGCCTCCTACAAAGCGGCGCATTCGGTGAAACGGTGAATAGCCACTCAGAGTGTCGTTTAGGCCAGTGGTACTACCGTGGCGATGGCAAGGCTTACAGCCACCTAAGAAGCTATGCGTTACTTGAAGAACCACACAAAGGCGTGCATGACAGCGGACGTGAAGCGATGAGCCAAGCCAAATCTGGCAACATGGCCGGCATGGTGACCGCAATTAACGCAATGGAAGACGCCAGCGAACAAGTGGTCGTTCAGATAGACCGCTTGATGGAAGAGATTATCGCGAGTTAAAAACACCTGGATAATCCTAACAAAAACACAAAAGGGATGGTGAATTGCCATCCCTTTTTTATTCTTCAATTTACCCAGTAACCTCAAGGTGTTTGAATACAGTTACTACATGGTCAGAATAATTTTTCCTTGCAGCGTGACCGACTCATCTTCTATCACCTCGAAGGCGCGTTGGAATTGTTCTAACGGAAGGTAGCAATCCACATCGAGTTGTACCTGGTGTTCCATAAAGTGTTCTAGCATCTCAGCAAAGACTTGTTTGCGAACGGTCTTACCAACCGACTCTTCCCAATAACGCAAAAAGAACGTGCTGAAATTGATGTTGTTCTGCTTCATATAAGCGAAGAAAGCAGACTCATAAGGGGTAAGTGAAAGCGTTCCGTAATTGATGTATGTTCCCGAATTACGCAAAACTTGGATGAGTTCTGTTCCCACTTTGCCGCCAATAGCATCGAATGCGACATTCGGTTGAAGCAACTCTCGGGCATCGATTTGAGATTGCAGATCTTGCTTGCTATCTAACACTGCAATGGAGTCGAATGGATAACGCTCTGGTGCGGAGCTTATCGCAATCAAAGTAAATCCAAGTGAATGCGACAACTGAGCAAAGATCTTACCAATCGCAGAATTGCCCGCGTTGATGATCACCACATCCTCTTTACCTAACTTGGCAACGTGAGTGGTGATCACCCAAGCCGTCAGTGCATTGATATACAACTGGCAAGCGTAGCCAATCTCAAGCTCTTCCGGCACTGCAAAGACATTCTCCGCAAGCGCATCGACATAGCTTTGCCAAGTCCCACTTTGTGCCACCAGCACCTTTTGCCCGATGTAAAATTCGGTTTGATGCGGATCGTTTATCTCAACCACACGCCCAACCGCTTCAAACCCAGGCACTCGCGGCGGTACATGGGTACGACGATACTGCCCTACTCCCTGAATCGACAATCGGTCACTTGGATTAATGTTTATGGCTTCGATTTGCACGCGCACTTTGCCCAAAGCCAGTGGCTCTAGCTCAACATGCTCCAACACCAACGATTCACTTGGCGAACCAAAGCTCAGTTGATTAACGCGAGTGTTTGTCTTATGCGAGTTGGTCTTGGTTAAGCTCATCTGGATACCGCGGGATTGTTAGAGGGAATATGGCGCGCCATAGCGAAACGGGTATATAACGTTTTCTCGGCGCGCGTCAAATTGGATAAGAGTTTAAACGGGCTGACTCAGCATAAACACCACCACTAAAGCGAGACTGCTGCCCATGCATCGGTTTACCCACACCACCTTTTGTGGTGACTGTATAAAGCGGTTTAATACAGTGCCAAAGTACGCCCACGCAAACATCCCCAGCACACCAGTTCCCACCATTACGCTAATGATGATCACCACCTGAATCAGGTAATCATTGTTTGGTGAGATAAATTGAGAGAACACCGTCAGTGACGCAACCCAACTTTTCGGATTGAGAATTTGCACCCAAACGCCAGATAAAAAGCCTGACTTTTTCGCATTCGAATCATTGTCGAGTTCCATCGTAGCAATCGACCAAGCGAGATATAGCAGGTACGCCGCACCAACCCACTTCAACGCCGTGTACAAATCTGGGTAAAGGGTAAACAAACTGACAAGCCCCACACTTGCACCAAGCAACATGATGATCACCCCGACAGCGTTGCCCAATACAAACGGCACGGTCGCAGAAAACCCATATCGGCTCGAAATACCTAACAGCGCGACGTTACCAGCTCCCGGTGTTAAAGAAATAGATACAGCAAACAACAAAAATGCCGCCAACAATTGAGCACTCATGCTCTCTCTCCCAAAAAGTAATCAACGAATATGTGAAACAGTCTAACGATTTGGGTAGAAAGAAAATTGCTATCTGCGCTACGATAAAAGTCAATTTGAGCAGACTATTTCTAAAATGATTATGAAAAAGAAAGAATCCACCAACTTTGAATTGGATAGTACCGATTTCGCCATTCTTGACCATATTCAGAAAGATGGTCGCATGAGTAATTCCAAGCTCGCTGAGACGGTTAACCTGAGTGAAACGCCCTGCTGGCGACGCTGGAAAAAAATGGAAGAGGAAGGCTACATTGAGGGTTACGCCGCGAAGTTGAACCGCAAAAAGCTCGGCTTCCAAGTCTCTGGTTTTACGCTAGTGACACTAGGCAGTCACGAGGTAGAAAACACCACACCTTTTGAAGACTTCGTCGCAGAAACCGATTGGATCTTAATGTGTCACTGCATTGCTGGCAGCGCAGATTACATGGTGCAAGTGGTGGCGAGAGACTTAGATGAATACTTTGACCACATCAGTGCCATTCGCCGCGTGAAAGGCATCAGCGCCATTCAATCCAACGTCTCAGTTAAGGAAATCAAGAGTACTTTCCAGTTGCCGCTAGAGTAGTGTGATGGACGATATTGATGCTGTAGACAAGACTGCACTCGCTATCCCCGTCGACCATTAACGCGAAACTGCTGTGGGGTGACATCAAAATAGGCTTTAAATGCTTTGATGTAAGAAGAGTCGTTTTGATATCCCACTTGATCGGCAATGCTTTGGATAGAGAGCTCTTCGTCCAACAAAGACAGCGAATAAATCAGCCGAATTTGTTGCCGCCAAAGTTGAAAAGAGGTGTTGAACTCTTTGGAGAACAAGCGCGACAGAGTTCGCTCGGATGCACCGACTTTCTCTCCCCACTGTTTGAGTGACCAATCCAATGCTGGCGTGTCGGTCAGCGCTTCAAAAATCAGCTTTAAGCGTCTGTCTTCAGGCAGCAGTAACTGAAAGGTCTGCACGTTGTCTTTCATGATTTGATCGTGCAACACGCCAAGCAATCGTGATACTTCCTCATCACTGACGAACCCTTCGCATTGGCGGCGTATTTCCTGTAACAGCTCGTTTAAGAACGGCGTGAGAGTGATGGTTCTAACTTGATGCTCGTACTCAGTACCAAACTTAGGGTTTAGATAGATACCGACAAATGTCGTATGGCTCAGCGCGATGGATTCATGTTGAATACCGGCAGGTACAAACAGCGCAGAGGTATGAGGCACAAGGTGTTGATAGTGATCGGTTTTGGTTTGTAACAACCCTTTGATAGGGAAGATGACTTGATGCCACGTGTGTTGGTGCAGCGCATCAATATAACCTTTGGGCATGTCGATGGTCTTAACCAAAGCTGGTGAGTGGGGATTGGCAGCCATCATCTCATTGGAGGTCATGACACCGGAGTGAGAATCAATTTGGCGGGTTGGCATCATTAACTGTCCTTATGTCCCTACTCTGACACGAGTTCACTAGGCTATCATGCTCGGCAAAGTGAATGAAGCCGTGAGGTGCGACGTATGCGATATCAAGTTGAAATATCCAAAGAAAACCAACTCTTATTCAAAGTCGATATTGATAACATCAACCAAGACAAGTGCGAAGCATCGCTCGAAACCGTGTTAACCAAGTTTCCTAAAACGGAAGGTTATCAACGTCATGTGTTAGTTTCAGATAGCGAAACGCGTTACCTAAAAAGCACAGAAAAGCGCATTGAAGTACTTGCAGCGATTCCGGTATTTAAATCATTGGGCGAGCGCTAGCGTGGTCTTGTCTCACACCGTTTGGCAAATCAGTTTCAGGCGATAAGGAAAGAATATGAAGAAGTTAGGCGTAGTTAACAGCGTATTAGCGGGTAAAACCGTTGCCTTTGCACATGGTGCGAAAAGTGCGATTAACAAACAGGTTCTGCCGCAGCGTCAGCACGCAACAGAACTGGGTTTTACCAACGACGAACAAGGCGATCCACGCTTTCATGGTGGGATTCAAAAAGCCCTTCATATTTACCCAAGCGAGCACTATCCGATTTGGCAACAAGAGTTGGGCGACAAAGCGATTTTCCAATCAGCTGGCGCGTTCGGTGAGAACTTAAGCTCAAGCGGCGTAACAGAAGCGTCCATTTGCCTGAAAGATAAAATCCGCATCGGCTCAACCTTGTTAGAAGTATCCCAAGGGCGCATGCCTTGCTGGAAACTCAACGTCCGCTTTGAGCAAAACGACATGGCGAGAAGACTACAAGACACGCTTCGAACAGGCTGGTACTTCCGAGTGTTGCAAGAAGGCGATATCGGTGCAGGTGACGAGATTATTCTGTGCGAAAGACCTTACCCAGACTGGTCATTGGCTCGCATCATGGGCGCAGTATTTACTGGTTGCCTAGATAAAACGGAGCTAAGCCAACTGGCGGAACTTCCATTGGTTGAATCTTGGGGCAAGCTTGTTGAACGCCGCCTAGAAACCGGTGAAGTCGAAGATTGGGAAATGCGTTTGGTTGGCCCGACTGCGGGTTAATTCCCGTTTTGACTCCCCGATAGATCGGAGCGTATCCCTTTCAATATTAGCCCCACTACCAAGTCAGTGGGGCTTTTGCTTTTTAGCCTTTCAAAGCGGCAAATCTGTATTTAAGCTGGAGATTAGCAATTAACAAAGGTTAATGAATCCCGTACAAATAATCTTTATGTTGTACCCAAAATAATACAAGGGAAAGCATGATGCTCGAATGGAGAATTAAGAAATTCGCAGACCTGTCTGTTCAAGAGCTTTACGATTTTTTGCAGCAAAGAGTCAATATTTTCATCGTAGACATGAACACGCCATACAGCGATTTGGATGGTAAAGATAACCATCCCGACACCTACCACGTGATGGGATATGATAACGAACGTCTGGTGGCTTATAGTCGTATTATGCCTCCGAAACTCGGATATCCCGTTGACGTTTTACCCTTGCTCAACTCTGATGCCAATGATGTGTGTATTGGTCGCGTTATCGTCGCAGAGGATTACAGAGGGAAAAACATCGGCAACCAATTGATGCAAGTGAGCTTCGATGCCACAAGAAAGATCTACCCGAACGACAGCATTTTTATATCCGCACAAGCACACTTGAGAGACTACTACGGCAAGTTCGGCTTCGATGTTGTCACCGATAGCTACTTGGAGGATGGGTGCACAATGCTAGGCCTTAGACACATTCCGAAAGTTATCTGCTCAGCATAAAACCATTCATCATCCTATACGTTCACTTATAACTCTATTAGGCGTTTTATCTCAAAGCCAAAACCGTCACCACTTTGCCCTGTATCGTGTATTGAAACAAAGCAAAGGAGAAAGGCAATGAGCGGACAGTTAGTAAGATTGGTTTTAAGATGGATGCATATATTGTGTTCGCTGTTGGTGGGTGCAGCGCTTTATTCACCGCTGAAGGCAAATGAAATGTTCATGACTTTAACGTTATTTGTACTTGTTCCCGTTGTTGCCATCACAGGCGTTATGATGTGGAAGCAAGGGAAAGTCATGAAGTACCTTCACCGCAAACCCAGTTAAACCATCTCAACGGCGATAGAGATCATCTATACCAACGTCTCAACCATGCCTTCATAGCGGGCATGGTTCTACCTCTTAGCATTTTTTAGGTGAAACCATACATTTCTTAAAGTCATCATTACACTTCCATACGTTCTGCTGATAGAGGGTTACAACTTTATTTTGTACAGTGTTCAAAACCAAATAACTGGGACAGAACAATGAACAAAACAATTATTGCATTATTAACGTTGACGGCTGCAGGCACGGCAACAGCGGGTGATACTTACATTCGTAACGGTAACATCTACAACAACGAAGGTGGCTGGATGGTCGAAGCTGGCGTAGTACAAGCGAGCGATCTTTTCAAAGACCAAAAACACAACACTGCGCCAGTTCTAAACGGTGGCTACCATGGTGAAGACTTCAACGCTGATTTAGGCGGTATTAACTACCGTTTCCTAGGTGACAACGATGAACTACTTAACATGAGTGCTTACGTGGTAGGTAGCGGTGTACCTCGTGATAGCGATGTAGCGAAAAGCCTAAAAGGTACGAAACGACGTGATATCGCGATCGATCTAGGTTTGAACGCAGATTTCAGACTTGATCCAAACAACGTGATCTCAACTTACCTACAACATGATGTATCAGGCGCTTACAAAGGCTTCCAAGGTGGTGCTACTTACTTCCATATCATGAATATCGGGAATGTTGATTTCGTACCATTTGCGAGCGTGTCTTACCAAAACAAAGATTACGTTGATTACTACTTCGGTGTAACAGACAAAGAAGCACGTGCAAACCGCAAAGCATACACAGGCGACGCAACCGTAAACTACGGTTTAGGTTACAAACTGGTAGTGCCAATCACTGAGCACTGGCAAATCAGCCAAGTATCACAATACACACGTCTAGGTAGCGGCATCAGCGATTCTTCTATCGTAGACAGTGCAAATCAATGGGCAGTAGGCGCGACAGTTTCTTACAACTTCTAAGCAATCCCCCCTATTTAGACACATACTCCATTTAATTAAAAAGCCATCATTACGATGGCTTTTTGTTTATTTAGCTGTGTTTATTTAGCTTTAGGCGCTTGGCGTTTCGGCTTTCCTTGGAACTGCTTAATGCTCTTTTTGGCATTGGTTCGACGATTGGCTTTTTTATCACGTGGAGCACGCTTGCTTTCGCCTGTTGATGGCTTATCCGTTACCGGGAAACCTTCAAGGTCTTGCGTTGGCAATTCACGTTGAGTCAGGTTACGGATCGCGGTAAGCGCTTCGGTTTCTCCATGGCAGACCAGCGACATTGCAACACCTTGCTCGCCAGCACGGGCTGTGCGCCCAACTCGGTGAACGTAAGTCTCTGCGTGCATTGGCAACTCAAAGTTAATCACCACTGGTAGTTGCTCGATGTGAATACCGCGAGCTAATAGATCAGTAGCGATCAACACCTGTGTTTGCCCAGACTTAAACTGCGCCAGCGCTTCTTCTCGCTCTGCTTGGCTCTTATTACCGTGCAGGGCATTGGTTGTGATTCCAGCTTTATTCAATTTCTTCGCCAAACCATCAGCGTTGTCTTTCGCGCCAATAAATACCAATACCTGTGCCCATGTATTTTGCTTGATAAGTTCAATCAACGCTTTGGTTTTACTGCCTTTGTTGACGAGATACAGCGTTTCGGCAATATCTTGATTGGTGCTGTTTTCTTGATGCGCTGCTACCTGTTTTGGTGCATGCATCAGCAGCTTGGCTTTGCCCTTCAACTCATCAGAAAACGTTGCTGAGAACATCGCGGTTTGACGCTGGTTTGAAATCTGCTCTGCAATATTTTGTACGTCAGGCCAAAAGCCCATATCCAGCAAGCGATCTGCTTCATCCAACACTAGGTAATGGATACTACTCAGATCCAAACCGTTGCTCGCCAGATCAACTAAACGACCTGTTGTCGCCACAAGAACGTGGGGATTTGATGCAAGTGCTTGTAGTTGCGTCTCTTTATCAACGCCACCACACAAACACACGGCGTTGAGACCAACAGATTGACCAACTTGGTTAATCGCCTCACTTACCTGAGTTGCTAGCTCACGTGTTGGTACTAGAATCAGCGCTTTTTGCACTGGATTTACACTTAGCTTTTCCAACAAAGGCAAACCATACGCAAGGGTTTTACCACTGCCTGTATTTGCCAATGCCAACACATCTTTACCACTGAGTAGCTCAGGAATAGCCAAAGCCTGAATATCAGTTGGCTTCTTGAAATCTTTTGGCAGTGCGTGAATCAGCTCAGAACTCAAAGAGAGAGTAGAAAATGGCATTAGCTTAACCTTGTGCTTTTGGTTGAAGAGGCAGTACAACAATATAGGTGCAGTAAATCGCAGGCGCGGACTTTACCACAATCTAGGAGACGAACAATCCCATTTTAGAATAGGAAGTCTGCGAACGTCGTTGGTTTTTAATGCCTCAAGTAAAATGCCTCAAACAACAACAGCGATTAGATTGCCGCTTGGTAGGTACCACGAATAGGGTAATCATTTTCTGGGTTACGGATAAACGCCAATCCTGAGAGCAAGACTTCTAGGTCAGGTCGAGCGAATGGACCGTTGGAAATATCGACTAACTGAACTTGTCCTTTACTGTTCACCACAAACAAACCTGGCTCTGCAAAGAGATGGTCTGTCTCTTTTTCTGAGCGAGGCTCCGAGATATACAAACCTAGCGTTTTCATTTGCTCTACTGTCAGACCAAAAGCGACTGGGAACGTGACGCTCAGTTGCTCCATATGCTGCTCTAACTGTGCTTGGCTATCTGCGGAGACTGCCACGATGTCCATCCCGAGTTGTAAGAATCGCGCTTTTAGTGTCTCTAGCTCGTTGAGGTAACGAGTACACAAAGGGCAGTGTTTGCCGCGGTAAACTATCACTAAGCGCCAATCGACATTCTCAGAAGGTGTACCCAGCTCGATAGTTTCGCCACTTAGCGTTGGCAGAGTGATAGAGGGGAACAAATCACCTGCGGTAAATTTTGTGGTTGTCATTATTCAGTCCTATTTACTTCACGTTGTTTAAGATAAAACGAGCGCGACACAGGTTGGAGTGGAGAGCATTGCAGCCCTCACATGTCGCGCTCCAACTAACAGACCGGAGTTATCGTTGAATGTATTCGTAACTTTCGTCAAATTTGTTGCGTTTACCTACGTACTTATCTTCAAAGTTTGGGGACCACACTGCGCTCGCATCTTGGTTTTGGTTCCAATCAAAAGCGGTAAAGCGGTGCACCATTTTCCAAACACCATCACGACGTTCAAAACGGTACAGGTGGCGACCACCTAAAATGCCTTCTTTGTCCACGCCATCTTCTTCATGCACGTGGTACGCCCACACATAACTCTCTGCAGTTGCTGTATCACCATCTACTTCGATGAGAACGTTGCTAATGCGGTGCTGTGTAATTTTGATTGCTTCAAACCCCTTCATTGCTGGTTCAACAAAAGCGTGGGCATTATCGTTATAGAAAAACAAATCTGGAAAGATTGGGTCTTGATGGTCTTCAATAGCATCTTCCCAGTAAGTGGACTTCATCAGCTCTGCGTCCATACGGTCTAAAGAGCGAGCATGACGGAAAATCACCTCAGTAATATCTTGTTTATCAAGTAGTAGTTGCAGTTTTTGTTGCATGTCCATAAGCGCCTCCATTGGCGAATCAATCTTGGTTAATCTTTCTTACCGATTTGTCTTTCGGCTTGGGATGTATCTTAGAACCAACCAATACCGACTAAAACTGAGCTACAATGACTAGCATCTATGCTTATTTGGAATAATTGAGAACACTAATGGACCAACTAAGTGCAATGCGCGCATTTGTTCGAGTGGTACAAACGGGCAGCTTTTCTGCCACAGGTCGTGAGATGAATACCTCACAAACGACGATCAGTAAAAAAGTGGCAGCGTTAGAAAAGAAAATCGGCGTCAAACTCCTCGCTCGAAGCAGTCGCGATCATGCTTTAACGCCTGCGGGCACGAAGTATTATCAAACTTGCGTGGATATTTTAGGAGAACTGGATGAAGCCGAAGCTGAGGCAAGATCGGAGGTGGCTTCTCCGCAGGGAACGATTCGCATCTCAGCACCAGTGGCGTTTGGTCGCATTCTGCTTGCCCCTATCATGTCAGAGTTTTTCCAACGTTATCCTGATATCAAGGTGGATTTACAGCTCAGTGACCAGCACACCGACTTGATCAGTGATGGGATAGATGTCGCAATTCGAGCTAAACAACTGGAAGACTCGACTTTGATTGCGCGCCATTTGTTTGATAACCCAATGCTAGTTTTAGCCGCGCCGAATTATTTACAACAGCACGGTGAACCCAAAACTCCTGAAGACTTAAAACAACATAATTGTTTGGTTTATTCGCGGATGAAAGACATTAATGTATGGAGCTTTACCAAGCAAAATCAGAAACATGCCGTCGCGGTAAATGGTAATTTTCAAAGCGACAATGGGGATGTATTACTAGAGGTTGCATTAACTGGAATGGGGATAGTCACTCTTCCGATTTGGATGGTTGAACATCACTTAAAAGAAGGGCGACTTACACAATTGATGAGCGATTACACAGGGCAAAATTTACCGTTCAATGCGGTGTACTTACAAAGCCGTTATACGCCTCTTAAGGTTCGCTGCTTGATTGATTATCTCAAAGAAAAGCTTCCCAACAGCGAGTAAAAACAAAAAAGCGCAGAGCTAAAACTCTGCGCTTTTAAGAGAGATTTTACATTGTAAATCGTTACTTGGTGTAGAAAGCGCGTTTTAGTGCCATCTCTAGACCACGCACTTCAGCAAGGCCTTTCAAGCGACCGATGGCTGAGTAGCCTGGGTTGGTCTTCTTCTTCAAGTCATCCAGCATTTGGTGACCATGGTCAGGACGCATAGGAATCAAACGGTGATCGCCTACTTCTGCGCGGCGTTGTTCTTCATCCAGAATCGCCATCACCACGTTGTACATATCCACATCGCCATCTAGGTGCGCGGCTTCGTGGAACGTCATTGGGTTGCTTTCTTCACGCTTGGTTGAACGCAAGTGAGTGAAGTAAACACGATCGCCATGCTTTTTAATCATCTTCACTAGGTCGTTGTCACCACGCACACCGTAAGAGCCGGTACACATGGTTAAGCCGTTCATCTTGCTCGGTACTTTTTCGGTTAACCAGTCGATGTCTTCGATGGTTGAAACAATGCGCGGCAAACCAAGAATTGGACGCGGTGGATCGTCTGGGTGTACCGCCAATTTCAAGCCATGCGCTTCACACACTGGCATTAACTCCGCTAAGAAGTACGCCATGTGCTCACGCAGTTTGTCTTTACTGATACCAGCGTAGCGGTCCAATTGTGCTTGGAACTCTTCTAGCGTGTAACCTTCTTCTGCGCCCGGCAAACCAGCAATGATGTTGCTTGTCAGTTGTTGGATTTGCTCTGCCGTCATGTTGTTGAAGTACTCAAGCGCTTGAGCTTGCTCAGCTTCGGTGTAATCCGCTTCTGCGCCCGGGCGTTTAAGAATGTGCAGCTCAAATGCTGCAAATGCGATTTGGTCAAAGCGTAGCGCTCGAGAACCATCTGGCATTTCAAATTCAAGGTCAGTACGCGTCCAGTCGAGTACTGGCATAAAGTTGTAGCAGACCGTATCTACGCCGCACTCTGCAAGATTACGCAGCGTTTGTTTGTAGTTGTCGATCCATTGTTGGAAGTTGCCCGTCTGAGTTTTGATTTCTTCGTGAACAGGAACACTTTCAACCACCGACCACGTTAAGCCTTTCTCTTCGATGATGGCTTTACGTTTTAAAATCTCTTCTTTCGACCACACTTCACCATTTGGAATGTGGTGTAAGGCATTCACGATGCCTGTTGCGCCAGCTTGACGAATATCGTCTAGCGACACTGGGTCATTCGGACCGTACCAACGCCAAGTTTGTTCCATGACACTCACCTTTTTTAAGACGCACTCAGCCCGCTCGAATTATTCAAGCTAAGTGCACAACGACTTCTTAATATGCAGCCACGATAATGCAGCTGCGCTGACTAGAGCCGACCGAAGCCGGCAATGTGGTTAACCGTTTTCAGCGCCCTGCAGAACAACAGGGTTGGAACTGAATAAGTAACCATCAAAATTTGGGTCATCGATGTCAGACAGCTCCAACAGGCGCTGTTTAACGTTTTCAAGGTGTTGCCACATGGCATTTTTTGCAGCGATAGGATCTTTACGCTGCAATGCGGCGAGGATTTTGGCGTGATCGTCTAACCACTCTTCACGGTAGTCTTGACCAGCAATGTGAGAATGAAGTTTCTTCCACATTGGACTGCTCTCGCGTCGCTCCCAAGATTGCTTCAGCATGTCCACCAGTACAGAGTTTTGAGTTGCCTCTGCAATGCACATGTGAAACTTCTCATCACCGTTGCAATCTGCGGTGCCACTGGCGAGTTCTTCTCGTTCTAACTCAAGGGCTGCACGCATTTTCACGATATCGCCTGGCGTTACTTGCATCGCTGCAAATTCCGCAATGTTACTTTCAAGCAACTGGCGAGCTTGGAGCATTTCAAACGGACCTGCATCATCGCTGATCACGTTCTCACGGGAGTTCGGTTGAGATGGAATATTGATGACATACACCCCAGAACCTTTCTTCACTTCGACAAGGTTTTCCAGCTCAAGCATGATGATCGCTTCACGCACGACTGTGCGGCTAACGTCGAGACGTTCTGCGATATCGCGCTCAGGCGGCAACCTATCACCAACCTTGTACAGGCCGTTGATTAACTCTTGTCTTAGGACTAGACCGGTTTCTTGATACGGTCTTTTCGGTTCAAAAGGCATCATGATGATATTATCACTATATTCCATCTAACTTCTCACGCCATCATAACGACCAATAACAATTGGTCAACCTCTATGTACCAGAATGTGGTAACACCTTGTTTTCGATTGTTTCGTACTAATTAAATTGTGAATTATTGAACGGCTTTAATTTTCTCAACCAATTCATTTAATTCAGGATTTGTCTTTTCTAGGTCCGCATACATTGGTTGAACCGCTTCAGCAAATGCTGCTTTATTTGGCTCCACAAATGTCACGCCCATCTTCTCTGCTTTCGCGCGCTCTTTCGCTTCAGACTCAGCCCATAGTTTCTTCATGTATTCCGAAGAGTCTGCCGCTGCTTTCATCAGTGCTTGTTGCTGCTCTGGCGTTAGCTTGTCGTAAGTCTTCGTTGAGATAACCAAAACGTCCGGAACCATAGTGTGCTCATCTAAGCTGAAGTATTTTGATACCTCACTGTGACGGCTCAAGCTGAACGATGGGATGTTGTTTTCCGCAGCATCCACCACACCTTGTTGCAATGCTGTGTATAGCTCACCGTATGCTAATGGTGTTGGGTTACCACCTAACGCTTTTACCATCGCAATCGCTGATGGGCTTGGCTGTACGCGCACTTTCAGACCTTTCAGATCTTCCGGCGTATTGATTGGTTTATTGGTGTAGAAGCTACGCGCACCCGCATCGTAGTAAGTCACACCAATAAAGCCGCTGTCCGCTGAAGAGTTCAGGATTTCACGCCCCACTTCACCATCTGTCACTTTGTAGTAGTGGTCTTTATCGCGGAACAAGTAAGGCATGTTGAATGCTGCGTAAGCTGGGGAGAAAGCTTCCAATTCTGCCGCGTTGCTCTTCACCATATCTAGAGCGCCGTTTTGCATCAGCTCCATCGATTCACGCTGTGTACCTAACTGTGCATCAGGGTAAATGCGGATACGAACTTCACCGTCTGTCATTTCACGAACTTCTTTTGCCATAAAGTCCATTGCTTTATGTACGGCATGGTCACGAGGGTGGTTGTGACTCAGCTTCAAAGTGGTCGCAGCATAAGCAGAAGCGGTGGCGCCGAAGGTCATTGCAGCACCGACTACAGCGCTTAAAAGAGTCTTACGCGTCATCATTGTTCTATTCTCCTTGGATTGGTTGTCCAATGTGTAGGGTAGTTTTAATTTTTTAACGGTATTTCTTGTTTCGAGGCCATTATTGGCGATCAAAAAACCTATCGTCAAAACAAAAATGCAAATTGATTGACCAAAATCACAATCGCAACCCTTAAATTGGTCAACCAATCCAATTGTGAACCTGCTCACGTGACAACCAAATTGGCTAACTTATAATCCGACCAGAAAGATTAGCGTATGTTACTGCCCTACACAGAAACAACTTCTTACATTGGTTAACCAGTTGTTATGAGGTGCGCGTATTTACTTAAAGGAAATAAAAATGAATAAATTGGTCAAATACATCAACAGGGGGCTGGCCGCCTTTACGGTCTCTCTCTCGACCTTCCTCGTCATTTGCGTAGTCTGGCAAGTGTTATCACGCTATGTGATTGGCAAACCAAGCACCGTTACTGACGAACTTGCTCGCTATCTCTTTATGTGGGTTGCGTTAATTGGCGCGGCATACACTACTGGTCTTAAACGTCACCTTGCTATCGACTTGCTAACAATGAAGCTGCAAGGCAAGCGCAAACTCATCAATGAAATCGTCATCCAAATTGCCATCGCGCTGTTCTCTTACGTGGTGTTGGTTCACGGCGGTACACAACTGGCACTGAAAACACTGGCAACTGGCCAGTTAACACCAGCGCTTGGCTTGGAAATGGGCTACATCTACTTCTGCCTACCAATCAGTGGCGCACTGATGATCTTCTACTCTGCGGTATTTGCTTTCGACCGTGTAAAACAATTGACGTCTGGTGAAGCCCTACTCACCGACACACAACTTGATTAATCGAGGGTTCCACAATGGAATGGCAATTAATTCTCACCCTATTCGGTAGCTTCGCGGTCTTATTGACGATTGGCGTACCGGTTTCTTTCGCTATCGGTTTGTCATCGCTAGCCACTATTTTAATGAGCTTACCGCTAGAACCTGCGATCGCCGTTGTGGCGCAGCGTATGGCGGCAGGCCTTGATAACTTTGCTCTACTAGCAATCCCGTTCTTTATCTTGGCGGGTAACATCATGAACCAAGGTGGTATCGCACTGCGCCTTATCAACTTTGCAAAAGTGCTTGGTGGCCGCCTTCCTGGTTCACTAGCACACGTGAACGTAATGGCGAACATGATGTTTGGGTCGATTTCTGGCTCTGCGGTAGCGTCTGCAGCAGCGGTTGGCGGTACCATGTCCCCTCTGCAAAAGAAAGATGGCTACGATGAGAACTTCTCTGCAGCAGTGAACATCACTTCTTGTCCTTCTGGTTTGTTGATTCCACCAAGTAACACACTGATCGTGTTCTCATTGGTGTCTGGTGGTACGTCTATCGCGGCACTGTTCCTAGCGGGTTACATTCCTGGCATCTTGATGGGTCTTAGCATCATGGTGGTAGCAGGTATCATTGCAAAACGCCGTGGCTACCCAGTGGCTGCACGCCCTTCTCTGGCAATGGTTTGGAATACCTTCTTGAAAGCAGCCCCATCTTTGGCACTGATTGTAATCATCATGGGTGGCATCATTGGCGGTATCTTTACCGCAACAGAAGCCTCAGCTATCGCGGTGGTTTATACCTTTGTGCTAGCGGTGTTGATTTACCGCGAAGTGAAATGGCGTGACATTCCAAAGATCATCCTAGAGTCTGCGGTGACCACTTCTATCGTATTGCTACTGGTTGGCGCATCAATGGGCATGTCTTGGGCGATGGCGAACGCCGACATTCCTTACATGATTGCAGATGCTCTACTTGCTATCTCTGACAACCCAATGATGATTCTCTTGATCATCAACGTCATTCTGCTGATTGTCGGTATCTTCATGGACATGACACCAGCGGTACTGATCTTTACGCCTATCTTCCTGCCAATCGCACTAGATATGGGTATTGACCCTGTACACTTCGGCATCATGATGACCTTCAACTTGGCTATCGGTATCTGTACCCCACCAGTAGGTAGCGCGTTGTTCATCGGTTGTTCTGTGGCGAACGTTGCCATCGACAAAGTGATTAAGCCTCTACTTCCATTCTACGTTGCACTGATTGCAGCGCTAATGGCCGTAACCTTTATTCCTCAGCTAAGTCTGTTCTTGCCTAACCTTGTTCTTGGCTACTAAGCGCTTAGCTATAAGTTTTAGATTACGAATTATTAAAATACACCATCCCGCAGGTTCGCCTGCGGGAAAAGGGATACCAAAATGAAGACTATTTCCAATTCCACTCTGAATGACCACGTTCTGCTTCCGGACTACGACCGCTCAACGCTTAAAAGCCGTATTGTTCATCTTGGTTTCGGTGCTTTCCACCGAGCACACCAAGCCTTATTCACCAATGAAATGTTGAGCAAAACGGGCTCTGACTGGGGCATTTGCGAAATCAACCTATTTGGTGGTGAGGACTTAATTCAATCGCTGCGCGCGCAAGATCACCTCTACACAGTGGCAGAGAAAGGCGCAGAATCAACTGAGGTAAAAGTGATTGGCTCAGTGACTGAATCACTCCACCCAAGCCGCGACAGCATTCAAGCAGTGTTAGAAAAAATGGCAGAGCCACAAGTGGCAATCGTTTCAATGACGATTACCGAGAAAGGCTACTGCGCCGACCCTGCGACGGGCACACTTGATAAAAACAACCCGCTAGTCATTGCTGACCTTGCCAACCCAACGGAGCCAAAATCAGCATTGGGCTACATCGTGCAAGCACTGAAGATGCGCCGTGAACGCGGCCTAACGCCATTTACCGTGATGTCTTGCGATAACGTGCAAGAGAACGGTCACGTAGCAAAAGCAGCGGTACTTGAGTTCGCTCAACTGCTTGACCCAGAATTGCGCGACTGGATTGAAACCAACGTTACTTTCCCTTGCACCATGGTTGACCGCATTGTGCCAGCAGCAACCGAAGAGACACTGACCGAAATCGCTGAGCTACTTGGCTGTGAAGATCCATGTGGCATCGCTTGTGAACCATTCCGCCAATGGGTTATCGAGGATAACTTCGTGGCTGGTCGTCCAGATTGGAACGTGGCTGGCGCAGAATTTGTTGCCGACGTTGTGCCTTACGAAGAAATGAAGCTGCGCATGCTAAATGGTAGCCACTCGTTCCTAGCCTACCTAGGCTACCTTGGTGGTTACGCGCACATCTCTGACACCATGACAGATGAAGGCTACCGTAAAGCGGCATTCGACATGATGATGCAAGCACAAGCCCCTTCGCTGACCATGCCAGAAGGCACCGATTTAGAAGGCTATGCGAAGCTGCTTATCGAGCGCTTCACTAACCCAAGTTTGAAACACAAAACATGGCAAATCGCGATGGATGGCAGCCAGAAGATCCCACAACGCATGGGCGGCAGCTTACGATTCCATCTTGCTCAAGGTTCTAACTTCTCTTGGTTAGCAACAGCGATTGCAGGTTGGATGCGCTACGTATCCGGCGTGGACGAGCAAGGCAACGACATTGATGTTCGCGATCCAATGGCAGAGACACTACGTCAGATCTGCGACCAACACGGCTTGAACGTTTCTGTTGTGTCTGCGTTGCTCGCTGTTGAAGCCATCTTCCCTGCAGAGCTTGGTCAAAACCCACAAGTGATTGATGCGGTGAGCAGTGCTTACCAATCGCTAATCGATAACGGTGCTCGTGCCACTGTCGCTGCGTTGTAATAGGAGTTAACGATGAAGAATTTCTTGTGTGAAGACTTTTTACTCTCAAACGAAACTGCACGCCGCTTGTACCATGAGCATGCGTTCCACCAGCCAATTTATGATTACCACTGCCACCTAAACCCAGCGGAAGTGGCGCAAAATCGTCAGTTCGATAACTTGGGTCAAATCTGGCTTGAAGGCGATCACTACAAATGGCGTGGCATGCGCTCGGCAGGCATTGAAGAGCGTTTGATTACGGGTGACGCGAGCGATTACGACAAATACGTGGCGTGGGCGAAGACGGTTCCTCAAACCTTGGGCAACCCGCTTTACCACTGGACGCACTTAGAGCTGCGTCGCCCATTCGGCATTACCAATACGCTGTTTAGCCCAGACACTGCTGACCAAATTTGGCATCAATGTAATGAGCTGCTTGCGACACCTGAATTTACGGCTCGCGGCATCATGCAGCAAATGAACGTCGTAATGGCGGGCACGACCGATGATCCTATTGATTCACTAGAACACCACAAAGCGATCGCAGAAGACGACACCTTTAACGTTAAAGTGCTGCCGAGCTGGCGTCCGGATAAAGCGTTCAAGATTGAATTGGACGTGTTTGCGGATTACATGCACAAACTGGGCGAAGTAGCAGACATTGAAATCCGCCGCTTTGATGATTTATTGAGTGCGCTTGATAAACGTTTGGCACACTTCGATGCACATGGCTGTCGTGCGGCAGACCACGGCATTGAGATCGTCCGTTACGCGCCAATTCCAAGCGAGGGTGATTTAGATGCGTTGCTGACCCGTCGTTTGAGTGGCGAAGTATTGTCAGAGCTTGAATGCGCGCAGTTCTCTACCGCAGTTCAAGTTTGGCTCGGCAAACGCTACGCGCAATTGGGCTGGGTCATGCAGCTCCATATTGGCGCGCAGCGCAACAACAGCACACGCATGTTCCAACTGTTAGGTGCCGACGCTGGCTTTGACTCGATTGGCGATCGCCCATTTGCTTTTGAACTGGCACATCTACTGGATGAAATGGACCAAACCAACGAGCTGCCTCGCACCATTCTTTACTGTTTGAACCCTCGTGATAACGAAATGATGGCGACCATGATTGGTAACTTCCAAGGTGGCGGTATCGCTGGCAAAGTGCAGTTTGGGTCAGGTTGGTGGTTCAACGACCAGAAAGACGGCATGCAACGCCAAATGGAACAGCTTTCTCAACTTGGTTTGCTCAGCCAATTCGTCGGCATGTTAACGGACTCGCGTAGCTTCTTGTCTTACACTCGTCACGAATACTTCCGCCGCATCTTGTGTGACATGGTCGGTCGTTGGGCAGAGAATGGCGAAGTTCCAAATGACCTATCGCTGCTTGGTCCTATGGTCGAAGACATCTGTTTTGGTAACGCAAAACGCTACTTTGAAGAGAGGGCGTAACCAATGAAGCACATCGCCATTATTGGTGAATGTATGATTGAGCTGAATGGCAAACCGTTCGGCTCAATGCATCAAACATTTGGTGGGGATACGCTCAACGCTGCGGTTTATTTGAGCCGCGGCTGCGAAGCCAATAACAAACCTAATGAAGTCAAAGTCTCTTACGTTACGGCGCTTGGTAATGACCCGATCAGTACAGGCATGCTGACTCGCTGGGAAGACGAAGGCGTCTCAACAGACTTAGTGCTGCGCGATGAGACCCGTACGCCGGGTTTGTACCTGATTCAGCTTGATGACCAAGGCGAACGTACATTCCTATATTGGCGCAATCAATCAGCAGCACGTTACCTACTTCAACATCCAAATTTTGGACTGGTTAAGCAAGCATTAACTCAAGTGGATGCGGTGTTTCTCAGCGGTATCTCTTTGGCCATTTTGCCAGAAGAAGATCGAATTTCACTGCTCAACTTATTGGTCGAACTAAAAGCTCAAGGCGTTGAAGTCGCGTTTGATAGTAACTTCCGCCCAGCACTATGGCCTCAAGACGATAATCAAACCGTCAAAAACGTGTACCAAGCCATGTATCAACTGACGGACGTTGCCATGGTGACTTTTGATGATGAGCAATTGATCTGGGGTGACGAAACACCAGAGCAAACCATTGAACGCCTTACCTCTCTTGGCGTGGGCAAATGCATCGTCAAGCTCGGCGCAGATGGCTGCTTAGTTCAAGACTCAACAAATCAGGGTTCGAGAGCGGCTCTGGCTCCACAAGCCGTGCCGACCCAACCAGTCGCTCAAGTGGTGGACACCACATCGGCGGGCGACTCATTCAATGGTGGCTTTTTATCAGCATACCTTGCTGGCGCCGATCTCGCGACCTCATGTCAAAGAGGTAACGCACTGGCAGGTGCTGTGATTCAACATCGCGGTGCCATCATTCCCAATGCATTCACACAACCGGCGCTTGGCGTCGTTTAAGGAACACTCATGTCTAGCATTAAAGAACAATTGAAAGCTCTGAAAGTCATCCCAGTTATCGCCATTGATAAAGCAGAAGACATTATCCCATTGGGTAAAGTACTGGCAGAAAACGGATTACCAGCAGCTGAAATCACCTTCCGTTCAGCAGCGGCTGCAGAAGCGATTCGTCTACTGCGTGAAACCCAGCCAGACATGCTGATTGGCGCAGGTACGGTGCTAAACCGCGAGCAAGCAATTGCAGCAAAAGAAGCAGGCGCAACCTTTATCGTATCACCTGGCTTTAACCCAAATACCGTGAAAGCGTGCCAAGAAATCGGGATTGATATCGTACCGGGTGTGAACAACCCAAGCACAGTTGAAGCCGCACTGGAAATGGGATTAACCACCTTGAAGTTCTTCCCTGCCGAAGCTTCTGGCGGCATCAATATGGTCAAATCACTGCTCGCGCCATACACCGACATTGAACTGATGCCTACTGGTGGCATTAACCCTGCGAACATCAAAGATTACTTAGCTATCCCGCGCGTATTGGCATGTGGTGGTACGTGGATGGTAGACAAGAAACTGATCGAAGCGGGCAACTGGGAAGAACTTGCTCGCCTAACTCGCGAAGCAGTAGCACTTGTAAATGAGTAATGATTGGTAAGTAAGCTCAGGCTCTTGGGTAACCCCTTAGCAGTTTAGATATAGTGCCCAGCCCTCCCTTTGTGGAGGGCTGATTCGTTAAAGGTATGACTCCAGATACAACACTCTAGGGAAACAAATGGAAAACTGGTTAGCACAAGGCATTGGTGGCATCGCGTTTATGGTTGGCGTAATGGCATTCTGGCAAAAAGACGACATGCGCTTTCGCTATCAGATGATGGCGTTTTGTTTCATCATGGGTATTCACTTTACCCTGATGGGCGCAACCGTCGCCGCCATTGGTGTGATCATTAATGGCATTCGCAGTTTCGCCTCAATCAAAACTCAATCACGCAGAGTAATGTGGTTCTTCATTGCACTGATGTGGCTGATGACCCTTCCAAACATCACTCACTTTTTTGAGCTACTCACGGTAATCGGATCGTCCGTCGCCACTTGGGCGCTCTTTTCCAAACAAGGCATCACTCTACGTAGCTTAATTTTGTTTAATTCCTTTTGCTGGGTCAGCCACAATATTTGGCTTGGCTCGATCGGTGGTTCATTGGTCGAGAGTACTTTTATCATCACCAATTTACTGACCATATATCGCTTGTATAAATCGAGCAAAAATAATAACCAGATACAAACTTTAAATCAGGGCTAATGTATTTAGCCCTTTTTCTCACCTGGTAATAATTTTGGAGCAAACGATAACAGCCATAGCGTTACATAGAATTTGGAAGCGACATAACACAAACATAAAACACTGATTTTAAAGAATTTAAATAACAATAAATAGACTACAAAACCAAGATCACATTTAATTTGGTCAACCTATTTTTAATTATATATTGAGTTAAATCACCTAAATAAAAAATATGGTGATCCAAATCTTCAGTTTAATTTATTTTGGTTAACCAAAATTGCGCTAATTACTAATATTGGTCTGGAAAACAACTATACCAACATTAGGACAGCGACATGAAACGTCTTACCCAACTCACTCCTATCGCAGTGGCGCTTGTTCTCGCAGGGTGTAATTCATCCGACGATGACAACAGCTATGTTCAACCAGAAGTCTTCTCTCGAGTACACGACGTGCTCAGCGTCGACGGTTATCAATTTAGAGATTCCAATGGCAACGGAACGTTAGAACCGTTTGAAGATTGGCGTCTCACACCAGAAGAGCGCGCCGCTGATCTTGTTAACCGAATGACGCTTGAAGAGAAAGCCGGCATGATGCTTATCGACACACTAAACTCCGGTGAAGGCGGTGTCGTGACAAGCAAAGGCCAAGACATGATCGCCGATGCTCAGATGACCCGTTTTATCTTCCGTAACAACGTGGTGGAAGCCCCAGAAAACGCACCAAACTGTGATAGCGGACGCTCTGGCTGCCAGATTTCACCTAAAGAAGCGGCAACTTTCATGAACAGTGTCCAAGAGCTGCGAGAGAAAACCCGCATGGGTATCCCTGCTCTATTTAAGTCCAATGCACGCAACCACATCGACCCATCTGCAAAAGCGGGTATCAACGTCTCTTCAGGTGCATTCTCGGCTTGGCCAAAAGAAGCTGGACTTGCAGCCACTCGCGATATGGCGCTGATTGAAGAGTTTGCGGGCATCATGAATGAAGAATGGTCATCGATTGGTTTACGCAGTATGTATGGCTACATGATGGACTTGGCGACAGAGCCTCGTTGGTACCGCGTACATGAAACCTTTACAGAAGACGCGGAGCTTGCGGCAGATATCATGCGCTCTTTGATCAACGGTCTACAAGGTGGTGGAGCCATTGACCAAGACAGCATCGCCCTTACGATCAAACACTTTCCTGGTGGTGGCCCTCAAGAAAACGGCGGTGACCCTCACTACGACTTTGGGCAAAACCAAGTCTATCCAAAAGACAACTTTGATTATCACCTGATCCCGTTTATTGCCGCGATTGACGCTGGCGCCTCTTCGATCATGCCTTATTACGGCATACCAGTAGATCAAAAGTGGATGCCAAACGATGTAGGCATGTCCTTCTCTAAAGGCATTGTGACCGATCTGCTGCGTGGTGAGCTGGGCTATACCGGCAACGTCAACTCCGATACAGGTATCATCGGCGACCGTGCATGGGGTGTGGAAGATAAAACCATCGACGAGCAAGTTGCGATGGTAATCGAAGCTGGCGTCGACGTTCTCTCTGGCTTTAATGATAAAGACGTCATCGTAAATCTGGTCAACAAAGGACTGATTGACGAAGAGCGTGTCAATCTCTCAGTGACTCGTCTCGTCAAAGAGCAGTTCCAACTTGGTTTGTTTGAGAACACGTATGTGGACGTCGATAAAGCCCAAGAAATCTTAGGCAACGCCGAACATCAAGAACGTGCAGACTACGCTCAGAAGAAATCCGTGGTTCTGCTGCAAAACACAGACAAGACATTACCACTCGCCAAACCAAACGCCGACAAAGCAGTTTCACTCTATGTGATGGGTATGGATGAAACCATCGCTGGCGACGAGCGCTACGGCTTTGATGTGACGTCTGGTGATTATGAAGATGGTGAAGCTCGCCCACCAGTACCAGCAGGCACCGATTACGCAGTTATTCGCGTGCGTGTCTCCAATGAAGGTGCGGATCCTGAGCTTATCTTTGGTGGTGCAAACCCAGATGAACTCGACCTGTTGGCATTTAGCCAAATGGCAACCGCAGCATCTTGGAAAATTGAGCCAAGTCTGACCGATATCCAAGCCGTCATGAGTGAAATTGGCGCAGAAAATACCGTGCTTTCAATTAACTTCCGTCAACCGTTCGTACTGGATGATGCAAGTAACATGAAAAAGTCGGGCGCAATCTTAGCCACCTTCGGTGTATCAGACAGCAACTTAATGGAAGTCCTTTCTGGCAACTTCGCTCCTCAAGGCAAGCTTCCATTTGCACTGGCAAACAGCGCGCAAGCGATTTTGAACCAGCACTCTGACTACCCAGGTTATGACGAAGCAGACACCTTATACGAATTCGGTCACGGGCTAAGTTACGAATAACCTTTTACCCACCTAACAAGGCAGTGTTTCGACGCTGCCTTTGTTGGATCTACCTGAGGAATAAACCATGGAACACATACTGCAGTTAGACTGGGTTGACCAAAGCATTCCCCATAAAGTTTGGGTTGAACAATACTACGATGGATGCCGCATTTGCCTCAAAGTCGTCAAGGATGTTGAGCCAGAAATGCTCTCACTGATTGTGCCTAACATTGATGTGAAAAGCGTTCGTCAGGCATGGCAAGGTAAAGCTATTAACGTTACACCTGCTTATGATGATGGCGTCCTTTTCACTCAAACCCGCTCACTGTTCAACCTTCCTCATGGTTGCGTGATTTGGGCCGTCACTCATATCAAGATGCAAAATGGTTTGAAGATGTCCGCAGACAAGCTCTGTTTTGTACCGAAACATTCAAAGCAAGATTCTCGCTTTCAACAAGAGCATCACGCTGAAGCATGCTAAACCAAAAAGGTCAGCTCTACAGCTGACCTTGTTTTTATCTGTGCTTTTGCTTCAGCACGAATGAAAATCAACCTTCTGACAAATTGGGGGAATGTAGAGCTGAAGATAAGACTCAGACAGGCGAAGAGCTTCTTTAGCCAGTTCAGGGGTGATGTAGCCATATTTGCGGTAAGAGAGAGAATAGATTTTGTCGGCAACTTGCAGAGATATAGCAAAAATATTAATCGGTTGAGGTAGCTGAGGAATGTCGAAGAACTGGCGATAAATCATCTCAACTTGATGTCCTAGCTCAAGATCGTGTTCTGTATCTGCATGACCTAACTCTGCAAACGTGTGGCGCCCTAATATCAACTTTTTGGCAATTGGATTGTTATTGTAGTAATTCACATAAGCGGTTTCTATCATTCGATTAATATCGGTCCAATGTAGAACTTGTTCTTCATCAACACATTGCTTTAATAATAAGTCGAAATCGACAAAAACATTCTCCAATAAACTATGAAATAAGTTTTCTATATTCGGATAATGATGATAAACCGTTGAAGTTGCCATTCCGCACTCTTTAGCAACGTCGTACATGGAAATATCCGTCGCTTCTCGCCTTTCCATCAGGCGGACAACTGCTTCGTTAATTTTCAACAATTTTGTTTCCGTACTAACTTTTCGCATCGTGATGTTGTCCTTCCAAGTTTTAATTAACACCTAATATATAAGGTCACACTATCAATGTCCGCCAAAAGCGACCGTAACTTTGACATGCGACCTTATTAATTTGTGAATTAACTTATTTGCATATTATGCTTGTATATGTGTACCAGATTTCCCTTCAATGATTTCTAACGCAAAAGATAAATCACCGATATGACCACTTTGTCCTGTTTTTTCAACAAACTGGCAGCATGCATCAACTTTCGGTCCCATCGATCCTGCAGGGAAAGAATATTGCTTCATTTGCTCAATAGTCACATTCTCTAGCTTTTGCTCTTGTGGTGTTCCCCAGTTAAGACAAACGTGAGTGCCGTCAGTCAGAATCAGCAAGTGCTCCGCCCCAATTTGTTCTGCAATTAATGCCGCTGTCATGTCCTTATCAATAACCGCTTCAAATCCGACATATGCCCCGTCTTTTTCGATCACTGGCGCACCACCACCGCCACCACAAATGATCAGGTGTTCTTTCTCAAGTAAGTCTTTGATTGCTTTGATTTCTAAGATCTCTTGTGGCTTAGGAGAAGGGACGACACGGCGCCAATGCGAGCCATCAGGTTTCACAACCCAATGATTTGCCTCAGCAAGTTGTTTCGCTTGCTCCTCGGTATAAACTGGGCCGATGAACTTGGAAGGGTCAGCAACAGCAGGGTCGTTTTCATCGACGACAATTCGCGTCAGTATCGTCGTGGTATAGCGGTCTTCAATCGCGGCATTAAGACCTTGTTGAATCAAATACCCAATCATGCCTTGCGTCTCTGCTCCAAGAACATCAAAAGGATAAGGAGGACAGTCTTTGTAAGCATTATTCTGCAAAGAAAGCAGACCGACTTGAGGACCATTACCATGCACAATGACTAAACGGTAGTTTTTACTCAATTCAGCCAGTGAACTCGCGGTTTGCGCAATACTTTTCTGTTGGTTTTCACAACTCATCACCTCTCCACGTTGCAATAGAGCGTTACCCCCAACAGCCACAACAATAATAGGTTTTGACATATCTAAATCTCCAAATAAGTGACGTCAGAATAGACTCAATTCACTGTATTGAATTCACAGGAAAGGATTGGAGATAAAAATCACAATTCGATTCCTGTCCATATTTGGGCTTAAAAAACCTTATTGATATCACGAACTCATTATTATTAGCACACTTAAACTCGATATGTGATCTCGTATATATTTTTGTGCTTAGCTAAGTAAGAAAAATCTGAATTTCATAAATTGATCAAGAACAAGTATTTCGATAATTACGTTTTTTTCCTCTAAAAATGCCTAACTTCTTTTAATTTCCTACGCAATTAACCTTTCCAAAGCCGATATTAAATTCGCATCAAGGTTCGTTACATAAATTTCACTTTTAATAATTGCCATATTCGGTAGTTAAGGAGCGAAACAATGAGCAACGAAACTCAAGGAAAAATGGGGGTCATGAGTATTGCACTATTTACGTTATGTGCAGTACTGGTGGTCGACACACTCACGGCATCCGCCAGTATCGGGGTCAGCTCAATCGGGTGGTGGGTCGTAATGCTGATCTTTTTTGTCATTCCCTATGGATTCATCACCTCGGAATTAAGCACGACCTACCCTGGTGACGGCGGTATTTATGATTGGGTAAAAGAGGCGTTCAATTTTAAATGGGCAGTTCGTACCACTTGGTTCTATTGGATCAACGTCGGTCTCTGGATGCCTGCGGTATACATCATGTTTGCAGGTATGTTCGCCGAGCTGTTTATGCCCGACCTTTCATTGTGGGGACAAATTGCGATTTGTATTGCGCTCACATGGCTTACCGTTTGGATCTGTAACGTCTCAGCAGACATTGGGGTTTGGGTCACCAACATCGGTGCAATTCTAAAAATCTTGGTGATCGGCACATTGGGTGTAGGCGGTTTTATCTATGCGATGAAACACGGCGTTGCGAATGAATTCACGCTTGCAGCAATGGTTCCTACGCTTGATTCAGCAGTGGCATTTCTTCCTGCCATTGTATTCAACCTAATGGGATTCGAACTGGTTGCAACCATGACTAAAGAGATGAAAGACGTACGCGATATGCCAAAAGCCGTATTCCTTTCTATTGGTATCACTGCGTTCCTCTACATCTTTGGAACCATTGGCATTCTGATGGCGTTACCTGTAGAGAGCATCGGCTTGGTTGCAGGCTTAATCGATACCTTCAAGACCCTGTTTGGTGATGGTCCGCTGGGCAATGCCATGGTGTATTTCTTTGGTGTCTGCGCTCTATTAACGCTCATCGGCAACATGGTGAGTTGGACAATGGGCGCAAGCCGTGCCGCCGCAGAAGCAGCACAAGAGGGCGAACTACCAGCCGCTGTTGCAAAGGTATCGGACAAAGGCTCTCCCGTGGGTGCGAACAATATCACTGGCACAGTTTCTACCGTGGTGATCTTGTCATACGCCCTATTTGCTCAAGGTAATGACGATTTGTTTTGGTCCATCTTCGCTTTTTCAAGCTGCATTTTCTTATTGCCTTATCTGTTTATGTTCCCTGCTTATCTCAAGCTGCGCTTGGTAGATGGTGAACGCGAACGCCCATTTAAAGTCCCTGGCGGCATGGGATTGCAGTTTGTGATGTCCATTGTGTGCTTCTTCGTCATTTTACAAGCGGTAGTGCTCTTCATCTTCCCAGAAGCACTTGACCTAACCGTTGCCGATTGGAACTACACCGCTCCGGTATTAATCGGCGTCATCACCACGATCTTAATTGGCGAGTGGATCTTACTCGGTGCCTTGAAACGCAAAAATCAACAAATGGAACAAAAAGCTGAGGCTTAGTTCAGGAGTTAGACAATGAAAAAGCTATTAGAAACCACACCAAAGCAAGACGGGTTCAGAATGCCTGGTGAGCACGAACCTCAGAGTGAAATTTGGATGGCTTGGCCAGAGCGCACAGATAACTGGCGTAACGGTGCAAAACCTGCGCAAAAAGTGTTTGCCGACGTAGCCAAGCAAATCAACAAAACCACACCTGTCACCATGTTGGTAAGCGCAGAGCAATATGACAATGCGGTATCTCGCTTACCTGATGATATTCGCGTTTTGGAAGTATCGACCGATGACTCTTGGATGCGCGATATCGGCGCAAGCTACGTCGTAAATGACAACGGTGAGCGTCGCGGTGTCGACTGGGAGTTTAATGCTTGGGGCGGTTTTGTGGATGGTTTGTACTGGCCATGGAAACGCGATGATCAAGTGGCTCAGAAAATGTGTGAAATTACCTCTGATGCACGTTACAGAGCACCAATAATCCTTGAAGGCGGCTCAATCCACATCGATGGCGAAGGCACCTTGTACACCACAGAAGAGTGCCTACTGGACAAGAGCCGTAACCCAGATCTTAGTAAGGAAGAACTGAGCAAAATTCTCCGTGAGCACCTTAATGTGGAGAAAATAGTTTGGTTGCCTCGTGGCTTATACAACGACGAAACCAATGGTCACGTCGATAACATTCTCCACATAGTCAAACCCGGAGAAGTGGTTTTGACTTGGTGTGACGACCCGAATGATCCGCAGTACGAAATCAGTCGCGAAGCCTACGACTGCCTAACAAATCAAAGAGACGCGAAAGACCGAAAAATCAAAGTCCATAAGCTGCCAATGCCAGGTCCTTTGTACATGGCAAAAGAGGAAGCAGCAGGGATTGATATTGCCGAAGGGATGGAGCGTGAAGCCGGTGAGCGTCTAGCCGCCTCATACGCGAACTATCTCATCACGAACAACCAGATTGTTCTACCTCTACTCGATAAGCGATACGACGCAGAGGTGATTGCGCTCTTAGAGGATCTCTACCCAGGCTATGAAGTAAACGGTGTGCCTGCTCGTGAGATTTTGCTCGGTGGCGGCAATATCCACTGCATTACTCAACAAGTACCTCAAGTTTAAATCCATACGAATCCAACGACTCAAAATAAAAGGGGCGAGCTTAGGTAAGCCCCAAATGAAAATAGGAATATGATTATGAAATTACCTTCTTCAAGTGCAACTGACCTACACAAAGCCAACATTGAGCATATGGTGTCTATGAAAGATTTCTCAGTCCGAGAAATGGACAACATGATGGAATTAATGAGCTACCTAAAACAAGCGCGCAAAGATAATGCTGTCCCACAACTGTTCAAAGGAAAGTCAGTAGGGATGATTTTCGAAGCAGGCTCGACTCGCACACGCGTTTCATTTGAAGTTGCCGCAACGCTACTTGGTGGTCACGCTTTGTTCCTATCGCCAAAAGACATCCACCTTGGCGGCAAAGAGTCTATTGATGACACCTCACGTGTGTTATCACGTATGTGTGATGTGATCATGGCTCGCACTAACAGCCCTGAAACGCTAGATGGTTTATTAAACATGTCTACCGTACCAGTCATCAACGGTCTAGATACCCGTTTCCATCCAACACAAATGCTGGCTGACTTATTTACTATTCGTGAACACATCACTGATGGTCGCCAGCTTAATGAACTGACTTTGGCATTCATGGGTGACGCTACTGATGTATGCCGCTCATTGATGCTAACTTGTGCGAAATACGGCATGGGCTTTAAACAAATTGGGCCAGTTAAATACCACATGGAACCAGAATGGGTCGAGCTTGCAGAATCGTTCTGCAAAGAGTCTGGCGGTCATATTGAGATCACCGATGATGTAGAGCGAATCAGCGATTGTGATGTGGTCTACGGCGACAGCTTCTACTGGGTTACTCAAATGGATGAGAAAGAAGAGCGCTTAGCTGCCTTCATGCCTGATTACGTGATCACGGAAGAGTTAATGGCAAAAGCGAAGCCAGGTGCAATGCTTCTGCACTGCTTACCTGCCAACGACAAAGAGGAAGTCACTCGCGGTGCGCTAGAAAGTGAATACTCTGTGGCATTCGACGAAGCAGAGAACCGCCTAACGGCGCAAATGGCCATCTTGGTTTACTTCACTCATAAAGATGCAATCACGCCAAGCGAAGAAACCATCAAGCGTCACGAAGACAAAATCCTGACCTTCCTCAGCACCCTATAACGATCCCATTCACTAACTAACGTTTTTATTCGGCACACATAGCCAGACTTGCCTCTGTTTTGAGCGGTTGGTCTGGCTATCTATTGCCTGTATCAGCGTACCCACAGCGTTCCTACAGCAGCCAGAATTGGAGAACATTCGAAATGCACGGCGAAATCATCAAAGTATCTAGAAATACAGAAAATGCACCAATCAACGACGGCTCAACTCAATCAGTGGCTTTCTCCCATTACAACAATATCTCAGCGCAACTGCCGATTGACCCAGAAAGCCAAAAGTTAGTGGAAGGGGGCATCAAAGAGCAAACTAAGCAATGCTTAAGCAATATTAGGTCAATCGTGGATAGCATTGAGCACAGCTTAAATGACGTCGTTAAAATCACGATTTATCTTAAATCTATGACCGATCTGGATGCTGTCGATGAAGTTTATAAACAATACTTCATCAGCCACCTTCCAACTCGAACCGTAATTGCCGTTGCTGCACTGCCTTTGGAAGGCGCTTTGGTTCAAATCGACGCGCTCATTTCGAACGGCGAAGGAACACACCCTCAAGAACCTTGCGAGCTGATCAAGCTGGTAAGAAACACAGCAAAAGCCCCAGCCAGTTTGCTGTCGAGCCAAAGTGTTGCGTTCTCACATTACAACCACATTTCAGCCCAACTGCCGATCGAACCAGAAACAGGTAATATTGTTGAAGGCGGGATCAAAGCGCAAACTCGACAATGTTTAAAAAACATCAAGAGCATACTGAATAGTATTGATGTCCCTTTTGATGACATTGTTAAACTCAATATCCATCTGAGAAATCTCGACGATGCCTTTGCTGTCAATCAAATCTACAGCACATTTTTTCCAGACTCAGCGATAGCAAGAAGCGTTGCCTACGTGCCCGCTCGTACTGTCACCAAAGCAGAGGGGTTACCAATGGACGCCTTGGTACAAATAGACGCGACGGTTTCTCATGGGGACGGAACGCCACCACAAGCCGTAGAAGATAGACATGGGATTGTGATTCGCGCCCACAACACAGAAGCGGCGCCAATCAGCAAGTTCTCAACTCAAACTGTCGCTTTCTCGCATTACAATAACGTTTCTGCACAACTGCCAATCCATCCGTCGAGTGGCGAAGTCATTGCTAATGACATAGGCGAGCAAACCATGCAATGCCTCGACAACATCAAAGCCATCATAAAAAGCGTACACCATGTAATGGACGACATCGTGAAGCTGAATATTCAGCTAAAAGATATCAGCGACTTGCACGTTGTCGAGGATATTTTAGCGAGCTACTTTGATAAAGAACTTCCAGCGTGCACTGTTATCGGTGTATCAGAAATCTTTATGGATGCCTCAATCCAAATAGACGCTATTGTTTCTAATGGTGAAGGCACATTTCCAAAAGAAGAGCTTAGCTACTGAGCCTCATAAAATTATCGAGAAAAAGGTCAGCCCAGCCGCTGACCTTGTGTTTATCTGTGCTTTTCTTCCCTGACACATTGCCAAAACCCAAGACTTCAAAGCGAACCTATAAACAGCCAAAATACTCCAACAATTTTTCGAGAAATGAAGACAAATATCTTTGTGATGTGCCTTCTAAAAGAAGCTGCAAAATTATGGCGTGATACAGCAAAGCATCAAGTATAAAGCGACGCTTTAAATCGCCCCTTTTCTTTTGAAATCAGACTTCTAATGAAAATGCGAGAAGAACCCTCACTCCGCCCTCTGTCAGAGCATTGTCAAGACAGAGAACACACTCTTCTCCTCACATAAAACCTTCACATCACGGTCATAATCTAGGGTCTAAAATTACCCTTGAACTCGTGTCTACGGACGAAATTTTCAATCGTTAGTTGTGGGAGGTTGCTATGGAAAAGTACTGTCCAATATGTCAAACAGAGTTGATCGATAGAAGTCACTATCTTATCTGTCCTAGAAACAATATTGGCGAATGCGCGTATGATGGCTACGAGGATCACCACAACCATTGCTGTCATGAAGTGGGCGAAAACACCCATGAGAAAGAATTGGTCGCTTTAGATTAAACAAACCTAACAGTGACAAAGCATAAAGATGCCACTCAATGTTGAGTGGCATTTTTGTTAGTGCAAGCTGAGATTTACGGGCAGGTTACATCTACGCTCCCAACCAAAGTACTATCGGCTTGGACTTCAATGTTAAAACTATTGCCATTGGTTGATTTGAGACATGTCACTGAAACCGAGTAGGTTCCATCATTGTTATCCACAATATCACTAAATGAGCCAAATCCCCCTGCTGTGAATATGAATGCGTCCGAAGAAGAGTCAACAGTCACTACGTGCCCTCCATGCCCTAAATCGGTACCACTCGAATCTTTAAGCGTGATTGTGATATTACCTGAACCATTTAACTCCGTAGGTGCTACAACACTTTCTGTAGCATCGACTTGGGTAACCGTTAAAGGCAACGAATTACTCAATGAGAGATCCCCAACAGTAGCACTCACGACATAACTGCCTGCAGTATCTGCAGTAACTGACACCGTGTACGTACCATCACCATTATCTACAGGAGTGCCATAGCTTAGCCCCGTTCCTTCTGGGCTCAACACCAAATCACCGTAGCTTTGTGTGTAAGCACTGCCATCAGCTTTCTTTAAAGCAACCGTGATAACTGCACTATGATCGCCTCCCACACCAAAGGTGGAAATATCACTCGTGATGGTAGACTGAGAAGCGCTTGGCGCTACCGCCTCAAATGTGAGGTTTAGCGTGCCAACGGTTCCAGAGTCATAGGTCGCAGTAACAGTGACCTCTCCAACAACGCTAGCGCTAATGCTGCTTGTATAAACCCCATCGCCAGCATTCACTAATTCCGTCTTATCAGCTGAGCCCGCTGTAATCGTGAGTTCAGGACTGTTCGATGATGGTACAAACGCATTGCCAGCGTAGTCTTTCAGCGTGACTGTCAACTGAGCAGTACTGTTGCCATCTGCTGCAATAGTGGTGATATCGGCTTTCAATGTCGACTGCGATAAATCAATGACGGCATTAAAAGTAAGCTCAATATCGTTAGCCAACTGAGTGCCACCTATGCTCGCACCAAGGGTATAACTACCTGCGTTCACTGTTGTAAAGACAGCAGTATACGAACCATCACCGTTGTCTGTATTTGATACTTCCGTTACCCCACTAGGCACAGAGAATGAAATATCCCCCGCGGACGATGTATAGTCAGCACCATTGGTGTCTTTTAGTTGAACCGTTACGGTAATCTGGTCACTACCATTTGCGTTCGCGGAGTCTTTATCACGGCTGAACGCTGCTGCAGAAAGATTTAAGACCTGAGCATAAGACAAAGAAATAGAGCTGGATAACTGGGTTCCCCCAATAGATACTCCTGCTGATTTAGTACCGGAGCTCGAACTAGAGAAACTCACAGTATAAGTACCATCACTATTATCTTGAGAAGTAACTACACTCACGCCTGCTGGTAATGAGAGCTCAAGAGTACCGCCTGAACTTGTGTAGTTGTTACCTTCCGTATCTTTCAATTGAATGGTTACTGTGATCACATCGGATCCGTCGGCATTTGCAGAACTTTTATCACGAGTAAATTCAGTGTTGCTGAGGTCAAGAACTGGAGTAAATTCAAAGGAAATGGATTCAGCAAATTTACTGCCGTCTAGCGAAGCTCCCACTGTGTAGGAGCCTGACGTAGAGCTTTTGTACTTCACAGTATAAGAGCCATCGCCATTATCTTGGCTGTCGAACTTAGTTAACCCATTTGGTGTATCAAAAACGACTGCACCGCCAGAACTGGTGTAATCATCCCCCTCTTTGTCTTTTAGCTGCAAGGTCACGGTAATAACGTCAACACCATCTGCGCTTGCTGAACTCTTATCAAGTGAGAAGTCAGCGCTGTTGGTATCTAACACTGGCGTAAACTCGATATTTATGCTGCTAGATAGTGCGATACCTGCAATCGATGCTGTGATATTGAAGGTTTTTGACGTTTCACTAATGAAAACGCCGGTGTAAGTGCCATCGTCATTATCTTGGTAAGACTTCAAAGTTAACCCAGAAAGCTCGCCAAACTTGATGTCACCACCAGACGATGTATAGTCATTTCCATCCGCATCTTTGAGTTGTACAGTCACCTTAATTTGTTCACTACCATCCGCACTGGCGGACGCTTTATCCCGACTAAAGACGGCATTTGAGAAATCAACCACAGGAATAAACTCTACTGTCGCAGAGCCTCCTAAGGCATTGTCATCAATCTTTCCGGAGATAACGACTTCTTGCGCTTTTGTAGACGTCACCTTGGCGCTATACGTACCATCACCATTCGAAGTAACCCCAGAAATCATGACCTCTTCAGCAGGTTCAGCACTCAAGGTAAGATCACCTGAATTCGATTCACGAGCCGTACCAAACTCATCGCGCTCCTGAACGGCAATAATGATTTCTGCGACACCGTCTGCCAGCGCTTCTGTGTTCTCAGCAAAAACGAACGTTTGAAGGTAATCAATCGGTAATTCGGCAAGACAATATTCATTGGAGCTTGGTAACTGAATATCAAAAGTGATCGCCTTATCGGCACTCGTCGTGGCGGTTGTACGTTCACCCCAGTAATAACGGTTCTCAAAGTAAGAATAGGCTGAGCCCATGTATTCAATCGATTCGACCGCATCACTTTGCGTGGCGTTACCATCAGAGTCTGTTCTCCCCCATAAATAGTGAGAATAATCTCGGTTGTACATCCAAAAATACGCTTCAGGTGCGGCTTTAAAGCGCGTGACGGCCATATCGTCGTCGGTACATACCAAGCGGGTTTTAATGGCCTGGTCAATTTTGTCACACAGTTGAAGTGACATCAGTGAAATAGTGGTCGTGTCTGCTTTGGCGGTAAATTCTACTTGTGCCCAAGTCTGCCCACCGTAGTAATAGAGTCGATATAACCCGTCTTCAACCAAGTTGGAAAACGTAATGCTATCCCCATTTACTTCACCCGAACTTTCATAAGAATAACCGGAATATAAGTAGTAATAGCCGGAGTCGACTGTCTGAGTTTTCGTTTCGTCGATTGGACAAACTAACGACAGCCCTGTTTCGACATCAATACGAGGAGGGTTTACAATATTCAAGGTAGCCTTGAACGATTTAGTGGAGTCACTCGATACACCAAAACAGAAGTCATCGAGATCGAGTCCCTCAGAACCATCGGCTACTTCAATAACCTCACCGTCCACTTCAATCGACGCCAGTAAGCTATTACCTTGGCTGTCGAGCAGATCAAAATGGCCAGCAAAGGCAGGCACTCGATTGATGTTTAACTTTTCAGGGTCATCGCCCCACCCAGAAGGCTTGTAAGCCCAACCACCGCCAGCTTTGGCAAAGGAGAGGCGTAACTTTTGATTATTGGGGTCGCCATTCGCATCCACAACGTCGACATCAAGTTGACAACGATCTTGTCCATACCAATCCAGATTGTAGTATGAGAGGTGAGTGATTGGTTTCGAGACGGTAAAGGTGTTTTCGTTTTCTTGCTCTATGACAGCATCACCTTCATAGCGCCATTTACCCGTAGAGTCGGTATAGCTCCAAATAGGGATCGTGCCGTCATCCAAAGATAGTGGTTCACCTGTTTGCGGATTTATTGTGGATTTTGGAACTTCAAATGCCAAGGTAACCCCTTCGCCATCAAACGATGACACTTTGTTGCCGCTCTCATCGCCAATCTCAATCGCAACAAAACCAGCAGAAATAAAGGTCACGCTGTCAGGAGAGGTAATATCGCTTGGGAGCTCACCATCAAATCCATCTGGTGATAAACCACCAGGGAAAAGGTATAGCGGGTTATTCTCATCATCAGCTAGGCCTTTTGGATCCGCTGAAAACAGCATCATCGAAACAGAAACCTCTCCTAAAGGCGTAAAAGGCTGCCCATCTTCATCAATGAGCCCCGTGCCGGCAGGAATCGATAACTTGGCAGTTGCGCCATCAAGGATTTTGCCTCCATCCGTGCTGTCATCTTTGCTAACCGTCGCGACATCCACCTGAGAACTGGTGACGTGACCATCTAAGTCAACACGCTCTTCAGCAAAAGTAGTTGCCTCTTCAGCCTTTTCTGACTTAGGAACAATTTCAATCCAATAGTTATCGGACATCGTAGTTTGGGTCAGGTCAAACACTTGAGAGTTAGAGAAAAAACCATGCCCTCTCACAATCACCGTCATCTTAGCCACACCGCCATTCACATCGCTGGCGTTATCGACATCGAATGTGAATGGCACAATGCCAGATTCAGGCACTACCACAACGTTACTTTGAAATGCTTCCCCCTGATGGAAACCAGCCACTTCTCTTCCTAGAACATCTTGTATTCGAACGGCAAACGTTTCGTTCTGATTGGCAACATCGAAAACAAACAGCAGTTCTAGATTAGACATTTCAGTCTCATCAACTCGATTAGAGACATTAAGTGACAAGCTTTGTTGGTGAGAGATTTGAGACGTTAATGAGGTGGTCGTTTCAGTGGTAGAGTCATTACAGCCCGAGATGGCAAGCAAAGACATCACTCCCATCAGGCAATACAACCCCGCCCTTCTGCACGTGTTGATCATAACCATAACCTAGCCTTTATTTTTATATGAAACACAATACATATAAATAGCAGCTAAATAATACACCTGCATGATGTATGGGCAAAATCATACTCAGAGCACATTAGGATGAAACAAGTATTTTGCTATTCATTTGGACATTTTCTGCGATACAAATAAAAAAGCACCACATCTTTCAACATGGTGCTTTTTGGGGGAAATTCAGAGTCGGTTTATAGCACGGCTTTGCGGCTTGGTAAGAACACTTCGCCTAACATGCAGCGTACAGAGCCACCGCCGATCGATTCGATGGTAGAAACGTCGAATGGCAGCAATTTACCGTGAGTCGCCAGTTGATTTCTTTGTGCTGGTGAGAACGCATCGTAAGCCGATTGAGACATAGCAATGACCTTATCGCCGCGTACCGTTTCCAATTGGAGGATGTTGCCGCAGAACTGGTTCATCTGCTCAAGAGAAATCGAGATCACCTGCTTATCTTTCGCCAATGATTTAAGCACAAAGCGACGCTCAAACTCAGGGATCACTTCATCACAAATCACGCAGAACTGCTCACCTACTGCCATCATCACGTTGGTGTGGTAAATCGGCGCGCCAGAAGGCAAACGGGTTTGGAAAGAAATCACACGATCGTAACCAATGCGCTTGGCATAATCTTCTAACACCAGACGATCACAACGCTGTGAGAGCGCGGCATAAACGGTTTTGTTAAAGTGGTCGAACACCATCACGCCCGTGCTTTCTAGGTAGGCTTCTTCATCAAGGTATTCGGTTAATGAATCTTGTTGATGCACTTCTCGACCCGCTTGTGCTAATGCAGCAACCAGCGCATCTGGGCGAACTTCATGCTGACGGTTTTCACACGCCATCGGGAAGGTATACAAAGTGCCTTCTGGAGTGGTGCTAAACCAGTTATTCGGGAACACCGCATCTGGCGTGGCAATGTCTGATTGAGGGTAATCAAACTCGACGACTTGCACGCCTTCTTTACGCAAGGTTTCAACCATCGCGGAAAATTCAGCCATGGTGTTACGTGAGACTTCTTCTTGAGTCAGAGAAACTTGGTGTTGAAACTCGTTGTCTTGCGCGGTTTCTTCGTTAAAACGAAACTCTTTCGGCGGCACCATCACAACGCAATTTGCGGTATGACGCAGAGCACTTTGCGTGCTTTCTTCTTTTCCATGTGCATTCTGAGGCACTGATTCGTGTAATAGCATCCAAACATTCCTTTTCACTAGAATGATGAGATTGTAAATTTATTGTTAACTTCGGTTTTGCTGTTTTTAATAATAAATTCATCAGTCAAAGGTAAATGTTTCTGACAAAAACTCTTTTTACCCGACTTTTTATTGTCACCGTGCCGATTTGCGGTTTTGTGGCGTGTGAATGACAATCTCAAGAACAATGCACTAGTGAATTCTTTATAACCAACTAGTTACATTTAAAATGCAATCGGTTAGACTATTTTTTCGCCTCTCTCACGTACGAAATTTGTCTGCTTTTCTGGCTAGCAGACCTCAATATGTCTTATCACCACGTTCAGTGTTTCGACCTCGTCCAAGGTAGAAAGAATTGATGAATTCACTCTCTGACGTGGCAATGTTTTAACTTTAGGATGAGTTATGTTTAAACGATTTGAAGGCTTTACTGAGCCGTTCCCCAAATCACAGCCTGACCAACCCCCAACTGGGATTTACGCCTTCTTACGCCATTACACGCGTGGCTTTGAGAAACCGCTGATCATCATGTCGATCATGTCGACGATTGTGGCAATCGTAGAGGTGTCCCTGTTTGGTGCCATGGGTCAGTTGGTTGATTGGCTATCCACCAGCAACCCAGAAACTTTTTTGCAAGACAACAAAGCGGACCTTATTTTCTACGGATCTTTATTGCTGGTTGTCATGCCAATTTTGGTGGTGGTTTACTCGCTGCTGATTCACCAAACTTTACTGGGTAACTACCCGATGTCGGTACGTTGGCTTGCACACCGTTACTTGCTTAATCAAAGTCTGAACTTCTATCAGGACGATTTTGCAGGGCGTGTCGCTACCAAGGTGATGCAAACCTCTTTGGCGGTGCGAGAAACCGTCATGAAGACGATGGATGTGTTTGTTTATGTCTTGGTTTACTTCACCAGTATTATCGTGATGCTGGCGGCGGCTGACTGGCGCTTAATGATCCCAATGTTGGTTTGGCTAATGGCGTACATCGCTATTCAGATCCACTTTGTGCCGAAACTAAAAGCCGTGGCTACTGAACAAGCCGATGCACGCTCCACCATGACTGGGCGCATTGTCGACAGCTACACTAACATTCAAACCGTGAAGCTGTTCTCGCACAGTAAACGAGAAACCGAGTACGCCGAAGAAGGCATGAAAGGCTTCTTGAATACCGTATATCGCCAAATGCGCTTGGTGACCGGCTTCGATGTAGCGGTAGAGATCTCCAACTATCTATTGGTGTTCTCGGTGGCTGCACTGTCGATTTACTTGTGGTTGGATAGCGCGATTAGCGTTGGTGCCATTGCAATTGCTGTCAGCTTAGCCCTGCGTATCAATGGTATGTCGATGTGGATCATGTGGGAAGTCGGTGCCCTATTCGAAAACTTGGGTACTGTCGTAGATGGCATGAAGACGCTATCTAAACCTATCGACATCAAAGACAAAGCCGATGCGAAAGATCTGCAAGTGTCTCAAGGCGGCATCCACTTCGATAACGTGAGCTTCCATTACAGTGAGAAAAAGTGCGTGATAAACAACCTCGACCTTAATATCAAACCGGGTGAGAAAGTGGGCTTAGTTGGACGATCTGGCGCAGGTAAATCCACCTTAGTGAACTTGTTATTGCGCTTCCACGATGTAGAGGAAGGTTGCATCAAGATTGATGGGCAGGAAATCTCGAGCGTCACGCAAGACTCGCTGCGATCGAATATTGGTATGGTGACGCAAGACACGTCTTTGCTACACCGCTCAATCCGCGACAATATCTTGTATGGCAACCCAGATGCGACTGAAGAAGACCTGATTAAAGCGACTAAGCAAGCGCACGCACACGAGTTTATCGAAACCCTAACCGACCCGTTCGGCAACGTGGGTTACGACGCACAAGTGGGTGAGCGCGGTGTGAAACTGTCTGGTGGTCAACGCCAGCGTATTGCGATTTCACGCGTGCTGCTAAAAGACGCACCTTTGCTGGTACTTGATGAAGCGACTTCAGCACTGGATTCAGAAGTTGAAGCCGCCATTCAGGAAAGCTTGAACGAGCTGATGCAAGGCAAAACCGTTATCGCCATCGCGCACCGTTTGTCGACCATTGCGCAAATGGATCGCTTGATTGTGCTTGATAAAGGTAACATCGTCGAACAAGGCACACACAAAGAGCTTATTGCTAACAACGGCATTTACGCTCAGCTTTGGGCGCACCAGACAGGTGGCTTCCTTGGGGAAGAGTTGGAGAGTTAATGCTCTTTAGATAGCTGTAAATCACCAAGCAAAAACGGCGCACCAAGCGCCGTTTTTTATTCAATTTTGCTATATCCATCCGTTTTCTTCAGAAACCGACTCGAAGCAATACGTGATCATTGTCACTTAAAATCTCAACTATGAAACAGTTTTATGGATGCAAATCACACTTTTTCTGCTAGTATAGCGCCCCGTTGCGTATTCGTTAGCAGTGGACACAACGCAGAGTATCTCGCTGGATTCATTTGTAATTTCACTTTTTGAGAAACAGCTATACTCAATTGATGGCTTAGTTATTAATCTAATAATAAGGTAATTAGCTTATGTGTAAATGTGGTTCAATGCAGATCGTACAAGTAAAACAAAGTTGGGCGGATAAATTATTCGGCTACTCAGAGCGCTGGAAATGCCAACTTTGCCGTAAGGTCTTCCGCTTCTAAAAGCACAATAAAAAATAATCTTAGAGCTTCTAAGAAAAAGCAGTGGCCCGACAATGATTGTCGGGTTTTGTTTTTTTCGCCCCTACTCTATCTCGCCCACATGAATCCTATTGTTCTCAACCTAGCATCTAGCTGTCGGTTGGGTATAAAATCATGTCCACTTATTACTCCATCAACTCATACATAATCGGTCACTATGAACAAAAGTTTGCTGACTAATATCCTCGCGATCGCCATGATGGGCGCGGGATATCACATTCAAAATGATTACCTTTGGTACGCGGGTCTGTTCGCTTTTTCTGGCGCGATCACCAACTGGCTAGCGATTCACATGCTGTTTGAAAAAGTACCCGGCTTATATGGCTCTGGCGTCATTCCAGCGCGCTTCGAAGAGTTCAAGCTGGCCATCAAAAACCTGATGATGGAGCAGTTCTTTACTGAAGCAAACATCGACCGTTTCTTAAACAAAGAAATGGCAGGTGGTGTAAACATCAATCTTGAACCTGTGATTGAGAAAGTCGACCTAAACCCAGCGTTTGACTCACTGGTTGAAGTCATTGAAGGATCTCAGTTTGGTGGCATGCTAGCGATGTTTGGCGGAGCAGAAGCGCTGCAACCTATGCGCCAACCATTCGTAGAGAAGATGCAAGAATCCATTATCGATCTAAGCAAGAGCGACAGCATCAAAGAAGCGCTAAAAGAGCAGATGGAATCGCCAGCAATGATGGATGAAATCAAGCAGAACATAGAAAGCATCATCGATCAGCGCCTTAGCGAACTGACACCAGCTTTGGTGAAAGAAATCGTACAGAAGATGATTAAAGAGCATCTTGGCTGGCTCGTAGTTTGGGGTGGCGTATTTGGTGGCCTGATCGGCGTATTGACCACTTTCGTCAGCGCTTAATTGATACAAGCTACATACGAGAATTGAAAAGGAGCCTCCATGGCTCCTTTTTTGTGTCTGTCATGTGAACCCAAACGTGGGTATTAACCAAGCAGCTCTGGATTGACACCAAATCCAGTCTTGTGTTCTTCGATGACCACTTCACTACGAGTTTGTATCACGCCAGGCAACGTCCCCAGCTTACTCGACATAAATTCCTGATAAGCCTTCATGTTCTTTACTCGTACTTTGATCATGGTATCGAAGTCACCCGACAGCGAGTAGCACTCTTCAATTTCAGGCATCAACTCGACCGCTTTAGCAAATTTCTCGAAAATCGAGAAGCTGGTTTGATCAAGACGAATATGAATAAAGACCTGCACATCCAGCCCAAGCTTTTCGGCATTGAGCTCTGCGTGATAGCCATTGATGAAGCCTTCTTTTTCCAACCGTTTTACGCGTTCAGAGCATGGTGATGTGGTTAAGTTAACCTGCTTCGCCAATTCCACCACTGGAATTCGACCTCGAGAATGCAACACTCTCAAAACCTGTAAATCAATTCTGTCTAGTTGATAACTCATTCACCACATCCTTGCAACAACTCAGGAATCACCAGATTAATAGTTACTATTCAGTTTGCAAATAGTGAAATGAGCAACGTGTGAAACTCGCAGGCATTTAACGTTTGCCCTGAACAAAAAGTCGTCAAATATTCTAAAAATGAAAACATTCATGCGTCTAATTTATAAATACACCAAACAATATAGGTGACTTTATTAATAAGATAATTTTGTTAACGAAAAAATGGAATGATGAACTTTGAATAGAAAAACATGAGCTTTTAAGAAAAGAAATGAGCCAAATGGTAAGGCAATAATAGGCAAAAATAATGAGGAGAAAGCAATGTTAACCCTACAACTCGCGTACAAGCCATTTGGTGTTGGTGAATGGACGTACACGACCGTTTCACACGAAGTGGCAAAATCTCTGGCGTCTGAATATGCCTCTTACGGCTGGCCAGTTATGATCGATGGAATGCCATTTGCAGCAGAGAAAGAACTGGCTGCTTAAAAGTCGATTACATGATTGCTGATGTCTGTCGCGCTGGATGTTGAACCACTTCACCGATAGCGCGATGGTTACAGCAACGGCAGTAGTACTGCGGTTCCATTTCGTAGTAATGCTCACCTGATACAAACTTTGCCATCAATTGAGTAAAACTCACGACTTTGCCAGTTAGCGTAGCGATATGCTCTGGTTCACAACGCTTCATGATCACTTTATGCTGCGTTGTTCTTTTGCAAACTGAGCAATAAATATTAGGCATTTCCTTTCTCCCTGATTTCCTGTGCTACTGACAATTGACATATTTTGTTCAAAATAATTCCACAATAAAAAAGCCCCTTTGCTTTTTTGTGTTCCACATCCAAAAAATGACACCCAAGAACTCAAAAACTGAGACCTTGGTCAGACCTCAATTTTTCGACCAAATTATGAAAAATAGCACCTATGTATGTAATACTACGAGACATCATACATAACTGATTGTACGTACTTATTTTTTACATTCGGTATTGCCCATATTGCTCTGCTTGCCTACGAGAGAAGACGGATTTATCTCTCCAAAACGGCTTCAATTTACAGTGTGAATTGTGTGCAAAATAAGCAGTGGAGCTGACTCCCTCTTCGTAAAGAACATGCCGTTCTGAAGAGATAAACAAGGAAGTAAGATGATTCATATTACCTTCGTCCGCCATGGACGTTCACTTGCAGATGATTTACGCGTTCATGAAGGACGATTCGACAGTCCGCTCACCGAAATTGGAATTCAACAAGCCGAAAATCGCGCGAAACAATTTGCCGAAGAAGGGCGAAAGTACGATGCGATTTTAAGTAGCTCAATGCAGCGAGCACGCCATGTTGGAGAGATATTTTCTACACACCTAAATGTCCCTATGACCACGCATGATGAATTAATGGAGCGTGATAACGGCCCGTTGCAAGGGTTACCTTTTAGCGAATCTCAACACAAATACCCTATGGCTGATTTCGTCAACCCGTACCAACCTTGCGTCGTCTCTGCCAATGAAGGGGAAAGCGGTGTTGAGCTTTACGCCCGAGCAAGCCTTGCCCTTCAATCTATCATCAGACGTGGCAGTGGCCGCTACTTGGTGGTTTCCCACGGACGCTTCCTCAGCACGATGTTTAATGTGATTTGTGGCAACCAACCAAGAGCCAACGAAACTGGCGTCCGATTTGCGTTCGATGATTTGGGTTACTTCGACACAACTTACCGACCTGATCTCGATGTGTGGGTCATTCAATCTGTAAGGTGATTCCGTTATGCCAACACAACCAAAACTCTTTACTGAACGACTCATTCTACGACCTTTCCAGCATGAAGATAGCGAACGCGTCGCTTTACTCGCGGGTGAAAAAATCATCGCAGATATGACCGCGAACATTCCGCATCCTTATGAGCCGCCTATGGCGAAAACTTGGATTAACGGACATGCGCCAATGTACAAAGAGCGCAGTGGTGTCGTCTACGCTATTACCTTGCGTGAGTCAGGGGAGTTATTAGGTGCCGTGAGCATACCGAGAGTTGAGGATGGCTATGGCACTTTAGGTTATTGGCTCGGTGTCCCTTACTGGGGGAAGGGTTACGCGTTTGAAGCTACGAACGCCCTAATCGAGTTCGCGCGTGTCGACTTTGAGTTAGCCGGAATTAAGGTACGGCACTTAGTAGAAAACCACCGTTCCAAATCGGTGATAAACAAACTCAATGTACCTTATATCGAAAACACTTGGGTTGGCCCTAAAGGGGCAGAGCGTGAAGTTTGTGTTTATCAAAAAACGTTCGTTTGAAGGGACAAAAAAGCCAGCGATGATGCTGGCTTTTCTCTATCTTAGTCTTGAGCGACTTTCACGCGAATCTTGCTTTTCGCTACGCTGGTCAAGTTCAGCGCTTCCAGTGCAGCAATCGCCTCTGCTTCATCTGGCATGATCACAAAGCCGAAGCCTTTCGACAAACCGGTTTCTTGATCAAGAACCAGAGTACAAAGTTCTACTTTGCCGTGCGCTGAAAATAGTTTGCGCATCTCTTGCTCGGTTGTTTCACGAGCCAAGTTTCTTACTAAAAGTTTCATAATGAACCTAGTTGGTTTAATAACCGTACGATTCTCTCAGGTTCTTCCAAGCAAACCAAGCGAATAATATTGTACGAACGACTAGATCATTCTAAGTACATCTGATTAAATGATTTTTCGTTCATTTTTCACCCAAAGGAGAGCCGATATGGAAACGAAACGTCTAAAGCTAATCCCCGCTTGTTTGGAACGTGCAGAGGAAGCACATCAAGTCGTGGTACGTTGCCAGAAGACGCTCGAAACGTACCTTCCTTGGGTGCCACATGTGCTCACACTAGAAGCCATGATTGAGGGAACAGAAAAAGCCGTCGCCAACTTTGAAAACTTCGAAGAGGAATTGCGTTACTTCATTATCGAAAAGGAAAGCGATCGCTTAATAGGCGCCGTTGGCTTGATGATTAGAGACCAAGAAGTACCAGCATTTGAGATTGGCTACTGGTTAGATGATATCGCTGTTGGTAACGGCTACATTTCCGAAGCGGTGTTAGAATTAGAGCGCTACGCGTTTGAAGATCTTGGTGCGAGGCGCATTGCTATTACGGCAGATTCAACCAACCTAAAAAGCCGCGCCGTGGCAGAGCGTTGTGGTTATGATTTTGAAGGTGAGTTGAGACACGATCGCCTCTCTACCTCAGGGGAATTGAGTAACACTGTGGTTTACTCAAAAATCCGTCACTAGGCAGTTTATGATTAAACTTTTTTATTAAATATAGCGCCACAAAAAATAAGCCTCACGAAGAGGCTTATTTTTATTTAACCGGTTTTTAATACGCTGCTTAGGCGCTAATTATAGAGCACGAATGCGCACAATTTCGTCTTGCTCAATACCCAAAGATTCAAGGAATTTTTGGTGCTCAGCAGGCTCCATCTCTTCAAATTTCTGATGCCATGTCACCATGTCGTTTTCAGAGAAACCCGCAGCTTGCATGATTTGTACCCAACGTTCTTTAGTCACAATATTATCCTCTATCAGTTGTGGTTCTTGTAATAGCACCACGATCGCTTTTTGCTGCGCTCGTAGGTTTTGAATCTCACGTTCGAGTTCATTGAAATGGTCTTTCAAGATCTCCGCTTGAGATTTGCCTTTCTGTGCCAACAAAGTGCGTATGCTGGAAATCGGTAACCCATAAGAACGATAAGACGAGATCGTTTTTAAACGCTGCATCTCTTTTTCTCCATACCAGCGATAACCGTTTTCTGAACGATGTGCAGGCGCTAGCAAGCCTTCACGCTCATAGTAAAGAATCGTAGTACGAGAGAGTCCACACTCTCTGGCCAGTTGGGTTACGGTTAGCATAGTGGCTCCTTTTGTCGGTACAGACATAGCATCAGCCCTACACTGATAGACGGGTCAACACGTTTTTTACTATACCTCAGAAATTCTCTAATTGAGGTATTACAGGTCATTCAAATCACCATCAACCATCAACCATCAACCATCGAGTAAGCACAAAAAAGCCCGCGATGGTCGCGGGCTTTGTTTTTATTTGAGAGGAATTAGTCTAGCTCAACCAACTTCTTCTCGTATTCTTTGTGTTGCTCAAGCACTTCTTCTGCTGCACCACCAGTCATTTTGCTCACTACCACGATAGCGATAGTAGAGAAGATGATGCCCGGTACGATTTCGTACACATCGAACCAACCGCCTGTTAGCTGTTTCCAAACCACGATAGTCACACCACCGATTAGGATACCTGCTAGTGCGCCGTTACGGTTCATACCACTCCAGTAAAGGCTAAGTACAACTGCTGGACCAAACGCAGCGCCAAAGCCAGCCCAAGCGTAAGATACAAGACCTAGAACAGAGCTGTCTGGCGTCATTGCTAGGAATAGCGCGATAAGAGAAATCACGATAACGCCTACACGACCAATCATTACCACTTCTTCAGACGTTGCATCTGGCTTAATCACTTGCTTGTAGAAATCTTCTGCAAGAGCTGATGAAGATACTAGAAGCTGTGAATCCGCAGTACTCATTACCGCCGCTAGGATTGCCGCCAATAGGATACCCGCAATCACTGGGTGGAATACCGTGTTCACCAATAGCATGAAGATTTTCTCACCGTCATCCAGCTGTGTACCAGGGTGACCTGTTACCCACACTAGACCAACAAGACCAACGAGCATTGCACCCGCCATAGAAAGCGCAGTCCAACCCACAGCGATACGACGCGCTGTTGTTAGGTCTTTGTTTGAACGAGAAGCTTTAAAACGCGCTAAAATGTGCGGCTGACCGAAGTAACCTAGACCCCATGCTACCAAAGAGATGATTGCGATAGCCGATAGAGGCTCACCTTTCACGTCACTCCATAGCGTTAGTAGCTCTGGGTTAATGTTGTGCATGTCCGTCGCTAGTTGACCTAGACCGCCGTCCATTACTGCAACAGGTACAATCATAAGTGCTGCCGCCATCAATAGGCCTTGCACCAAGTCCGTCCAAGATACCGCTAAGAAACCACCGAATAGCGTGTACGAAACCACACACACCGTGCCAATGATAACGGCAATGCTGTAATCCAAGCCGAATACGGTCTCAAACAGTTTACCCCCTGCTACCAAGCCTGAGCTGGTGTAGAAAAGGAAGAATAGAAGAATGAAGAACGCAGAGATTGTCTGAATCAGTTTCGACTTGTCGTTAAAGCGACGCGACAGGAACTCAGGCAGCGTTAGCGCATCAGTTTGGATGCTGTACGTACGTAGGCGTTTTGCACTGATTAACCAGTTTAGCCATGTACCCACAAGCAGACCACCTGCTAGCCAGAACGCTTCAATACCTGCTGCATACGCATACCCCGGAAGACCAAGTAGCAACCAGCCACTCATGTCTGATGCACCCGCAGATAGTGCCGCTGGCCATGGACCAAGGCTACGACCACCTAGGAAGTAATCTGATGAATTGGAAGTCCTCTTATACGCGTAAACGCCAATGGCAACCATAATTAGTAAGTACGCCACAAAAGTGGTCGTGATAGCAAAGCTATTTTCTATCATTTGATAGTCCTCGTTATAATTATTTCCTTCCTTGCCCGCTTTGATATTTTGCCATCGCAGCAATACATCAAAGTAAGAGATACCAACCCGAGTAAGCTCTCAGGCTCTTTTGATTCAGATTGGTATCACAAGTCAGGTTAGTGGGAGTCGCTTCCCAACTCGAGTAGAGTCGCGTTACCGCCCACTGCTGTAATATTTATCGTTCGAGTACGCTCGGTAATGAAGCGCAACGACAGATGAGGATCATGAGTCAATGTCGGTGACTCTAAATCCGTTTCAGAAACTAAGCCGACGATGGCACCGTCACGCTTAGCCAGTTGCAGGTTAAGCGCATGCTCAACCTGTGAATGCCCAACATAACCCACACTACGTACGTCGCTGTCTAACAACGGGGAAGACGCATCGTACGCAACCACTTGGACTAAGTTAGATGGGAAGTTTGCTGACGCTACAGCCTGCTTAACCAATTGAGTAAGCTCTGTATTGTCACTGCAAATCACCACGCTGTTGCCTGCAATCAGAGCACAGGTGATCATTGCAAAGGTGCTGTACAGAGCGTTCTCGGTATTTGCTAGGTTGTTTTCACAAACGACCAAAGCCACACCGCGACCCGCTGCGTACAGCTCGTTAGTTTCGCCCGTAGGCCCAACTAACTGATGAGTTTCTGCCAACAGAGCAGACGCTTGCTGCAAGTGGTAAGACACCACTTTGCCCACCACGCTATGCTGCTCTTCAATCGCAGATTTAAATGCCAGCAAATGCTCACATTTGTAATCAAAATCGGTCAGATTCCACTGCTCCCAAGCAGAGAATGCATCTTTAAAATACGTGATCTGATGAACCATAATACGACTCCTTACGCCTTCTCTGCTTGAACAAGATGTTGTTTAGTAAAGCGGTATAGGTAGTGAGGACCACCTGCCTTCGGACCTGTACCCGACAAACCTTGACCACCGAATGGCTGAACACCAACCACCGCACCAACCTGATCGCGGTTGATGTAGCAGTTACCCACGCGAGCGTGTTTTTCAATCCAACGGTAAGTGGTTTCGTTACGGCTGTGGATGCCCATTGTGAGACCAAAACCAGTTTGGTTGATTTGCTCAACCACGTTTGGCAACTCAGACGCTTTAAAGCGAACAATGTGCAAGATAGGACCGAATTGCTCTTCTTTCAGAACATCAATGCCCGAGATTTCGAACGCACTTGGCGACACAAAATCACCGTGCTGACATACTTCATCCAATTGCAATTGAGCAACTTTGGTTTGCGTGCTTGTCATGTGCTCTAGGTGAGCAAGGAGTTTGTTTTTTGCATTGCTGTCGATAACCGGACCCACATCAGTTTTGTGTAGGTAAGGAATACCAACATGCAGTTCATTCATCGCACCTTGGATAAGGTTGATGATGCGATCCGCAACATCTTCTTGAACGAACAGAACGCGCAGAGCGGAACAGCGTTGACCAGCAGAAGCAAAAGCGGAACGAATCACGTCACGCACAACTTGTTCTGGTAGTGCCGTACTATCCACAATCATGGCGTTCTGACCGCCAGTTTCAGCGATAAACGGTACTGGCTTCGCGCTACGCTCGGCAAGCGTCACATTGATGCGCTGCGCTGTTGCTGTCGAACCAGTAAATGCCACGCCTGCAATCGCATCGTGAGACGTTAATGCATGACCAATTTCACCACCACGACCCGGCAATAGCTGAATCACGCCCGCAGGGAAACCAGCCTCTAGCATCAATTCAATCGCACGTGCCGCAATTAAGCTGGTTTGTTCAGCAGGTTTAGCCACAACTGTGTTACCCGCAACCAATGCCGCTGTGACTTGACCAAGGAAAATCGCTAATGGGAAGTTCCATGGGCTGATACAAACGAATACGCCCAAACCTTCGCGGCTAGACATGCGTTTCACGCCATCAAAGCCTTCTAGCTCAAACGGCTGAAGATTTTGCGCTTGTTTCGCGTAGTAACGACAGAAGTCGACCGCTTCACGCACTTCATCAATGCTGTCATGGATAGTCTTGCCCGCTTCTTGGTGACAAATCGCCACCAGCTCAGCCAAGTTCTCTTCCATCAGATCCGCAAGCTTGTCTAGGCACGCCGCTTTTTGTTCAATTGCGGTGCCTTTCCACTCTGGGAATGCAGCATCAGCCGCTTCGATTGCAGCGGAAACATGATCAAGGCTTGCGAAAGCCACCTGACCCACTTCGATACGGCGATCGTAAGGGGCAGTAATGATCTCTGTGGAGTTTTCCTTGATCATGCTTTCGGCATGTTTTTCGCCGTTGATGATCGGACCCGCAGTCCACTTCTGATTCAGGAAGCTTTCAACCTGTGCTTCAAACGGCTTCGCTTCGCTGTCGATATCAACGTTGACACCATATGAGTTTTTACGCTCTGGGAAGATACCGGTTGGCATTGGGATTTGACCGTTGTGCAAGGTCTCAAACGAGGTCAGCACATCAACAGGGTGATGCGTCAGCTCTGAAATTGGACAACGCGCGTCCACCAAACGGTGCACAAACGAGCTGTTCGCGCCGTTTTCTAGTAAGCGACGAACCAAGTAAGGCAGTAGATCTGCATGGCTACCGACTGGCGCGTAAATACGTACTGGCTGACCATAAGTGTCCATTACATGGTTATAAAGCGAATCGCCCATACCATGCAGACGTTGGAATTCGTAATCTTTGTGCTCTGCCATTACAGCAATCGCCGTAACAGTGTGCGCGTTGTGACTAGCAAACTGCGGGAAGATGTTACCGCGCACGCCTTCACTCAGTAGGAAACGCGCACACGCTAGGTAAGCAACATCCGTCGCTTCTTTACGCGTGTAAACAGGGTAGTTCTCGTAACCCGCTTGTTGCGACCACTTGATTTCGCTGTCCCAGTACGCGCCTTTTACTAGGCGAAGCGGGATCAGATCGCCCTGCTCTTTTGCTAGACCGTTTAGCCATACGAGTACAGGCAGTGCACGTTTCGAGTAGGCTTGAACCACCAGACCAAACTTGCCCCAACCTTTCACTAGGTCGCTGCGGTACAGTTTTTCAAACAGTTTGAGTGACAGCTCAAGACGGTCTGCTTCTTCTGCATCAATCGTGATGGCAACATCCACTTCGATAGCGCGTTTAAGCAGTTGCGTTAAAGTGTCGTAAAGCTCTGTCATCACGCGTTCTTCATTCGCCACTTCGTAACGTGGGTGAAGTGCAGAAAGCTTAATAGAGACAGAAGGCGCTGGGCTCGTATCACTGCCGTACGTTTCGCGACCTACCGCTTCAATCGCCATTAGGTAATCTTTGAAGTACTTGCTTGCGTCTGCCGTGGTCAGCGCCGCTTCACCCAACATATCGAATGAGTAAGTGAAACCTTTGTCGCGCATTGGACGACCGTTCTTCTGCGCTTCTTCAATCGTACGACCACGTACAAACTGATGACCCATGATCTTCATTGCCTGATACATGGCTTTGCGAATCACAGGTTCTGAGAATTTGTTTACCAGACGGTTTACAGCCTGACCTGGGCTCTGGGTTTCTTGCTCACCAAGACCAATCACTTTACCCGTTAGCATTAAGCCCCAAGTTGAAGCGTTAACGAACACGGAATCAGAACTCTTAAGATGAGATTTCCAATCCGCTACGCTTAACTTATCTTTAATCAGTGCATCCGCCGTTGCTGAATCAGGAATACGCATCAATGCTTCTGCAAGACACATCAGCAAGATACCTTCTTGGGTATCAAGGCTGTATTCCAGCAATAGCGCATCAATCATCTGGATTGACTTCTTATCCGCACGGATAGCTTTGATAAGCTGGGTTGTTTGGGTCGTGATTGCCGATTTTTCTTCCGCTGTCGGCGTTGCTAGTGGCAATAGTTGCTCTAGCCATTGAGACTCGTCCACCATGTACAATGGCGAGATCAGTGACCATAACTTATCAAGCGGCTGCTCGACAAATTCTGGTGTTAACACGTTCGTTGCAGTAAACATGCGTTTTCCTCAATCTCTCTCCTCGAAAACCGCTTCGAGGATCATCAATGGCTGGCAGTGTATTTTGAGGGCGAGAAGAATACTTGTCAAAAACTCCGAGCTTTTTGCTAAAAACTCGCTTTTATAACAAAACATCTACATAGTCACATGCAAATAGATAATATATTGTGTTGTAAAAATTCATCTTTGCATGTCATTTACAACAAAAGTAGACTGTTTTTCGACAGATTTTGTTTGAATAAGAAGGATTTAGATTGCGCTTTTGTGAGAAACGGACAAAAACGCTGAAAACTTTCGGAGAATTACGCAAAAAAATTTGATTTTCCTGTGCAAAATGCAAGCACAAAAAAACCGCGACTCATGCGCGGCTCTTTCCAAATAAGCAACTAAATGAACAAGATTAACCAACCTGTTTCTTATACTGAGAAGGTGATAATCCTTGTAAACGAGTAAAAGTATGCGTGAAGGTACTTTGGCTCGAAAAACCGGTGAATTCGGCAATTTGCCCCAAGGTTAGATGACCTTGCTCAATCAAATCGCGCGCCATGTCGATGCGTTTGCCAAGTACGTACTGATGCGGCGTAATGCCCATCTGATCCTTGAACAAGCTATGGAATTGGCTTTCACCCAAAAATACACTGCCAGCCAATTGCGCCACACTGATTTTATGACTCAAATGCTGTTCGATGTAGCGGTCAATGGCGTCCAAATCAAATCGCGATTCTTTCTTCGACGTTTCAAATGCAGAGATATGACGCTGCATAAGAGCGATCACGGTATCGTTACATGCACGGCTAAGCAGTAAATCGTCTGGGTGATTGCGCATCTCTTGCACTAACATTTGAATTAGCTTTTGGATTTGACCATCCAGTTGGAAGTAAAGATGAGAGCGCTCTAGATTGTTGATTTTCTGCAGCATCTCGGGATCATCGTTGGCAGGCTTTGGCATGTTGAGCACCAAAATGTCTGATTGATGAATCACGCCGCCGAAAGCATGATCAGAAGACGCCGTTACGATGCAACCTTGCCCTGGCCCAACTAAATTTCCCTGACCACGAACCTCAAATTCGGCCTGTCCTTTCAAGCCGATCACGATCTGCGTATAAGCATGATCATGGCAATCCATATAAGACGGAAGCGTGATCAACTCTGCTGGTTTAGGCAGCATGATCTCTTTATATGGCGGGGCTTTCGGGTTATCTGAATCACTCATTTCGAACAGTCGTCTTTATACAGTCGGCTTACACCTTGGCATCATATACCTTCTCGGTTGGGTTGCAAATCTTCCCCCTTCCAATCGCACAAGATCAAACCAACACAATCAAGGCGTTCTACATGATCATAGTTCCGGAACGATGATCATGTAAGAGTAACTTACGGTCAATGTGCAACCAATTTTTTTAACAAAAACGGACAGATAGCCAAAATTACCAAAGATGAGACAAGCTATTCACAAAGATCCTTGCAGTTGAAATGCAAACCGATGTAAGCCACAAGGTCAAAATTACGATCGAAAGCGTGTGAAATGCCCGAAAAACAGGGGGATAGAGGGATTTCCCCCCTTACCAATATGCTCACAATTCAATACATTAGACCTCGAGCTCTAGGATGCATACGACCCTGAGCTCAACGGTATCTACTTGATACCTCTAACTTACTTAGCAGACCCTCGCTATGTAATTTAGAACCTCTTCTACACGTCGACAAGATTATATCTTGTGTTGCCAGCCCGTCTTCAGGCTGGCTTTTTTTTGCCTATCGCCAATGAAAACAATGGCATAAGCTGATAATATATCGGACATCTCACCGTATCCTGACGTTAATCATCACGCTGAGTTATCTTGCTCGACCTTCTCTCTTCCAGTTCTATCTGGCGCGATTCTCGAAAGCATGATCAAGGTGATGGTTGTCATTCAAAAACGCAGAATAAACGAAGTGAGAATACCGACCTGCAATCATGCAGGCGATGAGTAGCAGTAGTGAGTCCATTGTGAATATTCCAGTCAATACCATAGAACAGTCGCTCCTTCGACAGCTACCGGGTTGTTGGGGATGCAAAGATAAAGATTCGGTATTCCGCTATGTGAATCAGGAATACGCCGAGTTAATTGGGTACGATTCACCTGAAGCCTGTATCGGTAAAACAGACTTTGAAATGGCTAGCCCTACCACGGAGTGCGCGCAAGAGTTTCGAGAACAAGATAAACACGTGATTGAAACTGGCGAGTCGCTAAAGATCCTCGATATACACCCTTATCCAGATGGTCATTGGCGCGCGCATATCTTTACCAAGACGCCTTGGCGAGATGACGATGGCAACATCATTGGCACCATATTTTATGGTCGTGAACTGACTGATACTGCCGTCATCGAAGTAGGCTATTGGGTTTGCCGAGCCATTGGCGGCTCACCGAATCAGCAGTCGATCTTCCGATTCGCTAACCTTAAACCCGAGCCGGAGAAGCTAACTTGCCGTGAGCAAGAGACTTTGTTCTTGTTGCTGTATGGCAAAAAGCCGCAATTCATCTCTCAGGTGATGGGGATTTCAACCAAAACCGTAGAGGGGCATGTGGCTCGTCTTCGAACTAAGTTTGAAGCCAACAGTAAAAACGAGCTCATCGATAAAGCGATGGAAGCTGGTTACGGCTCAATTGTGCCAAAGACGCTGCTGAAACATCAGCTTTCTGTTGTGCTTAACGGCGAACGCTGATTCTTAATTCTGTTCAAACAAAAACACCGCCAATTTCGGCGGTGTTTTTTTATATCTTCATCGAAGTGACTACGGTGCAAGACGGTCGATGTCCCACTCACCTTCTTGATTTGAGAACAAGAAACGATCATGCAGACGATGTTCACCACCTTGCCAAAATTCAATGCTTTGTGGCTTAACGCGGAAACCACCCCAGAAAGTCGGCATCGGGATTTCACCTTTGGCAAACTTCTGCTTCAGTTCGAGGAATTTACCTTCTAGTACACCACGCGCTGAAATACGGCTACTTTGTTTGCTCGCAATCGCAGCCAGTTGGCTGTCTTTAGGACGAGAAGTGAAGTATTTCATGTTTTCCATGGCGGTGAGCTTTTCTGCCACACCAGTAATGTGAACCTGACGCTCAAGCGGGTGCCATGGAAAATGCAGGCTGATGTTGCTGTTGTGCTCAAGCTGCTGCGCTTTACGGCTGCCCAAGTTGGTGTAGAACACAAAACCGTCTTTATCGACGCTTTTTAGCAGCACAATACGTTGAAACGGCATGCCATTTTCGTCGACTGTCGCGACTGTCATCGCCGTCGGGTCAGTCAGACCTGCTTGTACCGCTTGTTCTAACCACAGGTTAAATTGATCAATCGGATCTGCTTTTAAATCTTTACGACGCAGGCCACCTTTTGTGTACTCACGACGAATATCAGCAAGTTCCATCTTCACTCCTTCACTCGTTTTTGTCGATTGTGCGCCCGATAATTTCGAAATACAAGGACAGCACACATGGATGTTTAAAGACCTAGTACGACTCTTACGGTTGGAGTACTACAAAGATCCATCGCACGGGATGCCGAAGCGTAACAAACAAGCCCAGACTTCACTGTGATTTATGTCGTTAGGTTGATGAAAGTAGGGTGAAAACCAACAATGTGAAGTCATTCCAAAATAATATTGCTCGTTTTTGCTCCACTAAAGACAATAATTACTGCCCAGTGGCCTCAAAAACCTCAGAATTTCAGGTACTAATGCAGGTGAGTCGTAAGTTTATTAGCTTATTCACCTACCTCAATTCGCTGTGAAAACCGGACTCTCAATCCCTTTTTTGAGGCCGCTTGGGTATACTAAAAGACATGCATAATAAAAGTGGATAACCACAACACATTAAACAACGTTGCTAGGAAAGACATTTGCTTATGGACAAGCTAAGACTGTTCGAACTCTCCAACCAGCTCAGGTGCGCCGAAAGCTCTGACGCTATTCATGCTTGGTTTGGAGAACTACAAAACGAAATTGATTTTGAATTCAGTATCCTCGGTTTATTTGGTGATGATTGCGCTCCAGACCCTGTCTGTTATGGTTTCTCTCCCGATCAATTTGCCAACTGCTTTAGTAAAAAAACCGCCGAAAGTGACCCGTTAATCGCGGCATTACAGCAATCCAATCACGGCATCATGGCTCTGATGGACTCACATACCCATCCAGATTACGGTAAGCGCTTACTGCTGGCCGGATATCATGGCGACAAGAAGGCCATTTACCTCACCTCCTTTGGTGACCGCCAACCTTCCAGCGAAGAGATCGACGCGTTATATCTTTTAACGCCCCACCTCTATATGGCTTCAAGTTATGTCTGTGATCGTAACATCCGAGTGGAAACGCTACCTGCTCCAGAGAGCCAACTGACGACTCGAGAATGTGAATTGCTTCCTTGGTTAAAACTGGGCAAGAGTAATTGGGAAATCAGCCGCTTACTCAACATCAGTGAACGTACTGTCAAATACCACCTACAAAATATTTATCGTAAGTTGGACGTACATAACCGAACGCATGCCGTGTCAAAAGCGATCGAGTTAGGTTGGTACGAGGATTAAAAAAGGCTTAGGACGAATATCCTAAGCCAAGTGGTACAAGCCAAGAGTGTCAGTAAATTAGGCGGTTTGTGGTTTGTGCTGTGCTGCCTTGGCAGATTTCCCAGTCACTTTAAGCAAGGCAGGAATCAACAACAAATCAAGCACAAGCGCGATAATGATGGTGATTGCGGTCATCAGGCCCATGTCCGCATTCATCTTGAAGGAACTGCTCGCCAACACAAAGAAGCCTGCACTGAGCACTATGGTGGTACCTATGATTGCCACGCCAGTCTCTCGAACGGCGGTAACAATCGATTCTTCTTCCGACTTCCCTTCCTTACGAGACGTGTGATAACGATAGAGCAAGTGAATGGTGTCATCCACGACGATACCTAGCGTCATACTCGCAATGACGGAAAGACTCAAGCCAACTTCACCAATGCTCAATCCCCATAAACCAAAGGCAATGGAAGCAGGCAAGATGTTTGGCAAGATGCTAATCACACCAAGGCGAACGGAACGCAGAATCAAACCAATAAGGAAGGAAATCACCAATAGCGCCGCGGCAGACGCCGTCAACATGCTCACGTTGTTACGATAGCCAATGTGCGCAAACATGATGTCAGCGCTCACTCCAGGACTAACGCTGCTTTCAGGAAATAAGCCTAACAACTGGCTGCGTAACGTCGATTCCAGAGCAATCAAATCATTGGACGACATCTTCTTCGCCGTTACGATAACGCGCAGTTCTTTTTTATCCAACGCGACTTGGTTGCTGAGGTTCAATCCGTATGGAAGCGACATGTCATAAAGCAAAAGTGTTTGAGCAGACAACTCAGGATCACTGGTGAGACGATATTCACCCGCTTCATCGTTATGCAAGCTGCTGTTCAAGCGCTTCATGATGTCAGTCAGCGATTGAATGTGATACACGCCTTCGGTTTGGCGAGCCTGTTGAACAAACTGATCCAACTTATGCAGGAAATCAGGAGAGGTAATCAGTTCACCTTGTTCTGGTCGAATCGCATATTGAATACTCGCCACACCCGTTAAATTAGCGTAGGTGAAATCGTTCGCTTGGCGCACCGCATAGGATTCATCGAAATATTCAAACAAGGTGTCATCTATATCGTTTCGAACCAAGTTTGCAGCAATTACGCCACCACCAAGTACAACTACGGCGATCTTTAATCCGGGCTTCACCATTGCCCATCGAGCGATGGATTCAAGTGGTTTAGCAAGCCCAGAGCGCTTCACTACTTTACTCTTTCTTGCTGGTAACACGGCCAAAAGCGCAGGTACGAAGAACAACGTCAGGAACATGGCAGCAATCACGCCCATCGCGGTGATATTGCCCAAATCGTTAAACGGAGGAGAGTCACTGAAGTTCATCGACAAGAAACCAACCGCAGTAGTCAAACTGGTCAGAATAATGGGTAGACGATGCTTCTCCATCGATTGCTGCAACGCCACCAGCTTGGTTTCGCCTTTGTTTAGCGCATGTTTATAGCCTTGCAAATAGTGAATGCAATCGGCAACCGCCATGGTCAGAATGATAAGCGGTGCAGATGCAGACGGAGAGGTAATTGCCATGCCGAGCCAACCTGCAGCACCAAGCGCGATGAAGATTGAAGAGATGATGGTTAACGTCACTACCACCGAACTCCACAAGCTACGCAGATAGATGCCCGTGCCGATGACAATCAGCAGCAATGCGCCCGGCACCAAACTGCCCATATCTCGCTGTGTCGCCTCACCAAACGCATCATTTTGCATCACCTGGCCCGTGAGATAAAACTGCACGTCAGGGTAACGTGTCTGAGTTTCAGCGATCTTGTCTTGCCAGAACTGCGCGATCTCACGCACTTCTTCGGACTGACCCTCCGTCGTCAAACGCACCAACACATTGATCGCCGTCGAGTTCGCATCTTGAGCTAAGTAACGATTGACCAACTCAGGTTGTTTAAGTGCATAAGCTTTCTTCTCTGCAATCAGCCGGGTATTACTGAGTTGGTTCGCGTTTACAAAATCTTCGACGATCAGGTCATCATTTTGAGCATGGGTATATTGGTAGTTGGTCAATGAATCCACACGGTATGAGTGAGGTGTTTGCCACGCATATTCCGTCAGTTCCATGACTGCTTTCAGCACATTTTCCTGAAAGACATCGCCCGATTTCGGGTGCAAGACAATCAATACGCTGTCATTGCTGTTGTATTTTTCTTCGATGCTCTCAAACGCGATCAAATCTGGATTGTCGTCGCTAAAGAACACTTTATAGTCATTGTTTAAGCCGAGTTTCCCTAAGCCAACAAACGCTAGGGCCATGATGCAGAGCCACCCCACAAGGGCGAGCAAAGCTCTGGGTTTTGTCCATTTTTTCATTATTCGAGACTTCCTTTGAATTAAGCCTGCTGAGTCGCCAACACAGACAGACGGTGGTTTTCTATTTCTATCGCCTCTGCTTTCACCTTGTTCACCGCTTTTTCGATCGCCTCATCTGGGTCAACATATAAAGGCAACTCGAAATGTTCCGCGATGGTAATCAATCGGTGACGCAAATCACCGCCAACCGTGATGTAAGGGATGTTGAGCTCTTTCACAGTAGAGAGCAGAAGATCATTGGAGAGCGTTCTAAAGCTTTCAGACACAGGACGGTGGCCATCTTCCACCAAATCAAATTCAATCGGCAGGTGCACAAACTTGCTGTAGGTCTTTTTCGCATGACGCTTTGCAACGTTGCCAAAAGCATCAATGTAACCACGGTGAATCGACGCATACGGTTTGCCTATCAGTCTTTTCATAGCCAAAACCAAGTCGCTGTCATTTGGGTTAATCCCTGTTTCCAAGCGAGCTGCCCCATACACCCATTCATGCAAACAAGAACCATCAGAGAAAAAGCGATCACCACATCGCTCTTCATTCACAACACGCTCACTCAAACGACTAAGCCCCAAGTTCAGCAGCTCCGCAGTATTACACTGCTCTAAGGTTTTACCCGGCACCGCATCTGGCAGAATCTCACGCATGGTGCGCGCTTGAGTTCGTGGAACTTGAGTCGCGATCGCCAGCGCTTCCGTTAATGTCGTTTTTCCGGTTGAGTACGTTCCTGAAATGGCAATTTTCACGCTGGTTCTCCTTGTGGTAATTGATGGCATAGTTTTGCAGTTAGATTAAATTCTGGATGGCCGGAAACCGAGCCGTTTACGGTGGCAAGTCGCCATGAAGAGTCTTTCTTTTTCACTAAAGAATTCTTCATGCTGCGAAGTGTGAGTGTGTGTTTACGACGAGGGATAATGGGGTACGGCGTTGTGACCGTAACAGAGCGCATCCACAAGTTGTGAGTCTCATTACGATCCAGCTTATCGAGGCGATACATCACCAACTGCGACAGCTGAGCAAAACACGTCAGCCAATCCACCATCATCAGTGCATTGGGGTAATGCCCCATCGCGCCCGTTGATGGTTTGCCTGGGCATTGAAATAGCAAGTCACTGGAGACTGCACAAATGGCGTCACAAAAGGTGTTGTTCGCAAGGTGGCAATGACGCAAACGGAAATCACTGTTGAAGTACTCATCCTCATCCGAAAATGACACGACAGATTGCGAGTTATCCGCTTCCGCCTCATGATCGATGATCACTTCAATTTCCATACTGTCGAGCTTGGTTTTGACGCGAGTTAAGGTGCCAAACAAACTGTCCTGTGAACTGCTGGTATCAAGTAACTGGGCAGAAAGGCGCACCGCATCAAGATCCTCTAGCGCTTCTGCGCCAGCTTTAATCGACACGTGGCGGATCCACGCTTGAGACGACTGGTGGGCTGACAACTGATAATGGCGTTTGATGATCGCGTAAGAGACACGACCAGCAATCAGAAACGCATCAATCGTACTGAGATGAGGACGACGAGATTGCGTCTTCTTTTGTGACCAATCTGTTCGATACGCAACACTGACTAATCCTTGTGCGGAATCCGTGTCGTAATTGATGTTGCATTCATATTGAGTGCGCTTGTAGCCTTCACCGAAGTAGCGCTGTTCCGAGGGGCCCAAAATGTCATCAATACTGGTGACCACCTCGTTAATTTCCTTACCTGAAAGATTAAGCTCCATAAAAACAAATACTCCTTGTGCGAATCACATTGGTTGCGGAGTTTTTTATGCTACCTCCTGTGTTTCTATTTTTATCCTGTCCGAATACCCGCTGAAACTGTCCACTCGTACAGGTTCAACCCTGTCTAATTTCTTGTAACTTGCACAACAAAACTCGTCCCTCAACAAGGAGTTAACTATGAGGATGTTTTTCGGATTGCTCATGACACTCTCAGCAACGGCCGCCGCTGAGGGTGTCTCCGGGTTCGATGTAGCAAAGGAAATGATCAGTCGAGATACCGGATATGTTTCCTATACATCGGATGTGGAAATGTCGATCGTCGCAGCCAATGGCGACACGGTACGCAGACAATTGACCATCAAAGGTATCGAGCAGGAGAACGATGGCGATAAGATCATCACTTACTTCCAAGCGCCAAGAGACATTGCAGGGACCGCCCTACTTACGTTTAGCCATGCCATTGAAGCGGATGATCAATGGTTGTTTTTACCTTCCATCAAAAGGGTTAAACGCATTTCTTCGAACAACCGTTCAGGGCCATTTATGGGTAGTGAGTTTGCTTATGAAGACATGAGTTCGTGGGAGTTGGACAAATATCGCTATGAGCTCGTCGAAGAAAAAACACAAGATGGGCAAAGTTACTGGCTGTTGGCTTGCTTCCCTCGCTACGAAAATTCGGGCTACTCGAAACTTGTCGCTTGGATTGATCAAGACATTTATCAACCACGAAAAATCGAATATTACGACCGAAAAGGCACCTTGTTTAAGCAGCTAACCCTCTCCGACTATGAGCAACATAACCAACGCTACTGGCGTCCGAAGTTTGCTAAAATGGACAACTTAAAAAACAAGCGTTCCTCTTCATTGTCTTGGCAAAACATGACATTAGGTGTGGACGTTCCACAAGGCCAGTTTGAACCCAAACAGCTTCGTAACGCATACAGGCACAACTGATGAGTAAAGTGCGCACCTTACTACTCACCAGTTTGTCTCTTTCCTTTTCATCGACAGGGTTTGCCGATTGGCAGACAGAAGGTTTTGTTGGGTTAACCGCAGACCTCTACAAAGACGAGGCACAAACGGGGCAATGCTGTGACACACTCGCCAATCGAGCTCTTATTGCTCCTCGTCTACTGTGGTGGAACGATTCTGGCTGGGCAGCAACCTTCAGTCCTTATGCAGAATATGAATTTCAGTCCGAACAAGGGTTCATCAATCTGCGCGAAGCCAATATCACTTATGCGGGAGAAACGATCGAATGGTTGCTTGGCTATGGTGTGGTTTACTGGGGTGTTACGGAAGTCTACCAACCCGTCAACGTAGTGAATCAATATGATGGGCGCATCGCTTTGGGGTATGAAGAGAAAATGGGTCACCCCATGCTTCAAGCGCGTTGGTTGCCTGACTGGGGAGATGTGCAAATGCTATTACTGCCATTCCACCAGCCACGTAAGTTTAGAGAACCAGATCAACGTCGAACCCTGATTAAGCCTGTCGACGATGATGCGATCTATTCTGATGGAGAGAACGCCCTCGATAGCGCGATACGGATTGGCTTTTGGCAGGATGCATTAGACGTTGGCATTAGCGCTTTTTACGGCAATAGCCGAGAACCTTTGCTCGTCGAACGTCCTAATGACTGGCAAGCCTCATACGCACGAATATTCCAGCTCGGAACTGAATTGCAATGGACGCAAGACGACCTTTTACTTAAATGGGAAGGGACGTTTAAATCTGGGGAAGGCAGTGACTACTTTACCCTAGTCACAGGGTTTGAATATTCGGTGTACGGTTTTTCCTTTAGCCAAGGCACTCTCGGTTTAATTGCCGAATACGCATGGGACAATAGAGACACTTACGCGCCACCTACTATCTACAATAACGATGCTTTTCTTGGTTTGCGTTGGCAAGCGAATGATGTCCAAGATACCGAGTTTTTGCTGTCTGGGTTGTTCGACTTAGAGCAAACTTCACCCATCTACAAACTGACCGCTTCTGGGCGCATCAATGAACACTGGAAATGGATAGCAGAAGGTTACTATCTTTCCTCCATGTCCAGTAACGAACCCATTGCTTACCTAGAAAACGACAGTTACTTTTCTATCGGCGCAGAATACTACTTCTAAAAGCGGATCGATTTCTCGTTGTCGCGGCGGCTCACAACATCGTTAAATGCCTTTTGATAACATGGCGTTAAAAACTGGTGAGCCAATCGTGAACTTACTGAACCCTAAAGCCCTGCGCCATTTTCTCTTGATACTGTTTGCCATCGGTATGGTTGGGCTTGTTTTAACTCATCATTACGCGACAAAGTACCAACATCAGCAATGGCAATCGGATCTCAAACAGCAAGCCTCTCAGGTGGCACAAGAGATCGACTATGAGTTGGCTAAGTTTGAGCAAATTCCTAATCTACTCAGTCATGACCCAAGATTGCTTGAAGCCGTTAAAGTGGGTAAGCGTTCTGAGTCCCTCAATAAATTGCTTGCCGATTGGCTAACGCAAAGCCTTGCTGACACTATCTATGTACACGACAACACCGGCTTAGTTATCGCATCGAGTAACTACCAGCAAGACGACAGCTTTGTGGGTTCTAACTTTGCCTTTCGTCCTTACTTTCAGTACGCCTTAAATGGAGAAAAAGCTCAGTATGTTGCACTGGGCGTACGCTCAAATAAGCGCGGCTATTTCTTCTCGTCCCCTCTTTGGGTTGAAGGCAAAGTCTCAGGCGTGATTACCGTTAAGGTGAACCTAGAGCAGTTAGAACAAAGATTGGCACAAGACGATGGTGGCTTGCTGGTTACAGGTGTGCACGATGTCGTCTTCATGAGTAACTTGCCCGATTGGCGTTATCGCGCGCTTTTCCCGTTATCCGAAGCTGCGAAAGAAGAACTCAATCAAACTCAACAATATGGCGATACCCTGCCGCAATACCGAGGAGAGTTAACCGGACAAAGTGGCGCAACACAGTTTGAGAACAATCAGCTACTGGTTTCCCCTAACTACCTTGCTTACGCGACCAACTTATTCGACAAAGGCTTTCGTGTCGTCGCGCTGATTAGCCAGCAAGAAGTCCTTACCGCTGTATTGCAGGCGGACGTGGTTTACCTATTGCTCTACGCGCTCGTTGGTTTAATTGCCTTGGCGTGGTTTCAAATGCTAGTCAACAAGGCACGCCTCGCGAATGTGAATGCCAATTTGGAAGAAAAGGTGACAGAGAGAACCTTAGTCCTCAGCCAAGCCAACCACAAATTACAGCAAACCGTGCATCAATATGAGCAGAGCCAACAAGAGCTCAAACAGACTCAACAAGAACTGACTCAAGCGGCCAAACTCGCGCTGCTTGGCGAGCTATCCGCTAGCATCAATCACGAAATCAACCAGCCGCTTGCAGCGCTACGCACTTACACCGAAAACTCTCAACGCTTGATGGTGATGGAGCGCTACCCGATGGTGACAGATAACCTCGATAAAATGCTCTCCCTCAACGACACCATCGCCGAAGTGATTGCACGCTTAAAGGTGTTTACACGCAAAACGGACGACAACCCACACAACGAAGTGGCGGTCTTACACGATGCTGTGCACAACGCGACGAGAATCCTAAGCAGCAAACTCATCAAGCAAGGCGTGACACTGAAAGTGCCAACCATCGAATACAACGTGAGGTTAGCGATTCACAGCGTGGAGCTTGAACAAGTGCTGATCAACCTCTTCCACAACGCTGCTCAAGCAATGGAAGGGCATTGTATCGATCCACAAATTTCAATTGCCGTGCAATGCGACGAAACCAACTGCGATATTTTAGTTTCCGACAATGGACCAGGTATGTCAGAACAAGCGTTAGCAAGAATATTTGACCCATTTTTCACTACAAAACCGGAAGGACTCGGATTAGGTTTGACCATTTCTAAACGGATTTTGGAGAGCTACCAGGGCTCACTCAGTGCTTACAATCATAGCGCTAACCATTCCATGGATACGCACTCTCAACCATCTGGCGGCATGACTTTTGTCGTCAGCGTGCCTTTAGTGTCATCTCATAACGCAGAGGAAAACTCACATGCATAGTCCTGTTTTCTTTGTTGATGACGAACCACACATCCGTGATGCCGTGACTCAAGCCTTGTTGATTGAAGGCATCGACGTGACTTGCTTTCCCAATGCAGTCGAAGCCTTGCGTGTGATTAACCCAAACTCGCCAGCACTGATCATTACTGATATTCACATGCCAGTGATGAACGGTTTGGAGTTCATGCGCACCCTGCTTGGCAAAAATAAGCACTTCCAATTTATCGTCTTAACCGGCCATGGCGATGTGAAGACGGCAGTTGAGGCGATGAAGAGTGGTGCGTATGACTTTCTTGAAAAGCCATTTTCGACAGAGCAACTACTCAAATCCCTCAATAACGCAGGTGACAAGCTGACCTTGCTGCAAGAAAACGTCTGGCTGAAGAAAGAACTCGACATGCAAACCCATGTTGGACCGAAAATGATTGGTCACAGCCAAGCCATGGTCGATATTCGCCGAGCTTTAATCAGCGCCCCGCTCCACCAGCCGCTGATTTTTGTTGGTGAAGATGGCACAGGGCGAAGGCTAGCTGCTCAGTTCGCTCACGACATTCATGCCACACCAGAAAGTGAGCTGATTGTCGCGTCCGGTGAAGACTTATATGAACTCTCTCTCGATGCCTTGGACAAAGCCATACATCATCTTACAGACGGCAAAAGCCAATGTAGTTTGTACTTACACAGCGCAGAGCACATCTCGACGAAGCAATGGCAATGCTTGTTTCAGCATGCCAAATTACAACGTGTGTTTGGCGCGGCCAATCGCGTCGATAAAGGGATAGAAGAACGGGTGATGCTGATTCGCATGCCAAGTTTGAATGAACGCAGAGAAGATATCGGTCCTTTATACAAACACTTTGTGCGCCACTCCGCCAGCCGTTACCAACTGCAACCACCACAGATAAGCCTTGATGAGGTGAGAATGGTCACAGAACTCGATTGGCCAGAGAATATAAAACAGCTACGACAGTTTGCGGAATTGAGAGCATTAAAACCCGATGCGTTTCGTATGGAAGATTGGAACAATGAGAAAAGTATTGAAATCCAAAGTATGACTCAACGCACAGAACACTTTGAATATTGCTTGTTGTTTGACGCCTTGCAACGACATAGAGGCAGACTCAAAGAGGTTCAACTAGAATTACAAGTGTCGCGCAAAACCTTGTACGACAAACTAAAAAAACATCAGTTGGACAAAACAAAGTTCAAGGCACAGTAAATAAGGGGCACTTACCCCTTTCACACATTTTTATTCGCCGAGCATGCTGACATGGTTGGCTAATAATAATAAGATCAAAAAGATAAACCGTCTTTATAAACAAGGAATGTGATGAGCCGAGACAACTACAACAAACTTAGCAACGATGAGTTGGACTTTGTCGATGACAAGACCGCCGCATTGCTCCTAAACACGCCAAGTAGCGCCCGCTTAATGCTATGGGTCATGGTGCTGTTTTTTGTTGCAGCCATTGGTTGGGCGTCTTGGGCGCAAATCGACAAAGTCACCGTCGGCCAAGGCAAAGTCATTCCATCTTCTCAAATCCAAGTGGTACAAAACCTTGAAGGTGGCTTGGTCAAAGAGATCTTAGTTAAAGAAGGTCAACAAGTTGAAAAAGGTCAGCAACTATTGCTGATTGATGACACCCGCTTTCGTTCTGACTTCCGTGAACGTGAACAACAAGTAGCGAACTTAACCGCTTCTGTATTGCAACTATCCGCCTCGATCAGCAGTGTGGAAGTTAACCGCGAGTTTGATAACAGCAACTGGGAACAAAACGTGGTGCTGGATTACGGCAAACTGACTTTCCCACCAACTCTAGAAGAAAACCAACCTCGCCTAACCCAACGTCAAAAAGCGGAATACCGTGAAGACTTGGACAATTTGCGTAGCCAAATTTCGGTTATCGACCAACAGGTAAAACAGAAACAACAAGATTTGGTGGAAATCCAAGCGCGTGTGAGCAACCTGCGCCAGAGCTACCGTTATGCGAAAAAAGAGCTGGATATCACCAAACCGCTCGCAGATGAAGGTGTGGTACCTCGTATCGAACTGCTGAAACTTCAACGCCAAGTTAACGATACCCGCCGTGAAATGACTTCTAGCGAACTGAAGATTCCTGTGCTCAAATCCGCCATTCGCGAATCCATGCTTAACCGCATTGATGTTGCGTTGAAATTCCGCTCTGAGCAGCAAGAGAAACTGAATAGTACTCAAGACCAACTGTCTTCTTTAGTCGAGTCGGCGGTTGGCCTAGAAGACCGTGTAAATCGTACTGTTGTCGTATCTCCGGTAACAGGCACCATCAAAACATTGAACGTCAACACGGTAGGTGGCGTTATCCAACCCGGTATGGACATTGTCGAAATCGTTCCGACCGAAGACACCTTATTAGTTGAAGCGAAGATCGCACCGAAGGACATCGCCTTCTTGCGCCCAGATCTTCACGCTATCGTGAAATTTACCGCGTACGACTTTACTAAGTACGGCGGACTTGAAGGGGAATTGGAACACATCAGTGCCGATACTACGCAAGATGAAGAAGGCAACAGCTTCTACATTGTTCGCGTGCGCACCGATAAAACCAATTTTGGACAAGATGCAGACTTGCCAATCATCCCGGGTATGACGGCATCAGTCGATATCATCACAGGGAAGCGAACCGTTTTGGAATACTTACTCAAGCCAATTTTGAGTGCCAAAACCAACGCACTGAAGGAGTAAGTGTCAGCAAGGTATGCCCGATGTGTCGTTTAGCGTTGATAAGTGGTTAAATAGAAAGCACTTATTTCTCACTGACGAGCCCGTTGGAAGAGTACACTTGTGATGTGAGTCGAATATGCCACCCAGATTGAAGCGTAAAGTTACATTATTAATCAGCATCGGTTGTCTTTCGTTCCAAATCGGCGCGTTAAACAGCAAAGAACAACGATGGGTCGATACGGTCACTTCAGTCTATGGTGAGCGCGCTGGGATGCGCGTGAAAACTTGGCGAGACAACATCGATTTTTTCAAAACATTGGAGACTCATGAGAAGCTTGCAGGCGTTAACGACTTTTTCAACCAACTTTACTTCGTTGACGATATAGACCTGTGGGGTAAAAAAGACTACTGGGCGACACCACTCGAGTTCTTGGGCAGTAATGCCGGCGACTGTGAAGACTTTACCATCGCCAAATACTTTTCCTTACTTGAGCTCGGTATACCGGATTCAAAGATGCGTTTGATCTACGTTAAAGCCATCGAACTGAATCAGTTTCACATGGTACTCGCCTACTACCCAACCCCAAGTTCGGAGCCTCTCATCCTCGACAACCTCAACCCAGAGATTGTTCGAGCCTCCAGACGTAGCGACTTGCTACCGATATACAGTTTTAACGGTTCAAACCTATGGCTTATGAAGTCTTCTGCTGGCGTTGGAGAGCTAGCAGGAAAAGCCTCACGTTTGAGCCTTTGGAATGACTTACGCTCGCGCGAACGTAAGTTGCAGTTAAAAAAACCTAAAATTAACTATGACGAGTGAAAAACATGACCCTATATAAGAAGCTTGTAGTGGGAATGGTTACGGTCTTTATACTCTTGATGGCATCAGTATTCGTAATCCAGTTCAACACTACTCGAGACAGCTTAGAGCAGCAGCAACGTTCAGAGGTCAACAACACCATTAATACCGTTGGTTTGGCGCTAGCACCTTACCTGAAAGACAAAGATAAGGTGGCGGTCGAATCTGTGATTAATGCGTTGTTCGATGGCAGTACTTATTCTGTCGTACGTCTCACCGCGTTAGATTCGGATTACCAAATCGTACGCTCGTACCCAGTCAAGCCAAGTAGCGTTCCGCAATGGTTTATCGACTTGAACTTGTTCAAGGCAATTCACGACAAACGTGTAGTAACCAGTGGTTGGATGCAGCTTGCAGAGGTGGAAATCATCAGCCACCCAGGCGCAGCCTACGAGCAACTGTGGCAAGGCTTTATTCGCCTGCTATCGGCATTTGGCGTTATCTTCCTAGCGGGTCTAGTGGCGATTTCTTACATCCTACGTCGCTCACTCAAACCTTTAGCGGCCATCGTGAAGAAAATGCACGAGATTGCTAACAACCAGTTTGGTGACCCACTGGCCCGTCCTAAAACGAAAGACTTGATTGCGGTTGTTGACGGCATTAACTCGATGTCGGCACAAATCGAACTGTCATTTAAAGAACAGGCAAAAGAGGCGCAGCGTCTGCGTGCTCAAGCTTACCTAGATCCAATCTCCAAACTGGGTAACCGCTCGTTCTACATCAACCAAGTTGACCAATGGCTAGCAGAACAAACGCAAGGGGGTATCGCGCTACTCCATGCTGAATACATTGGTGACATCTACGAGACAAAAGACTACCAACGCGCTGATGCCCACGTGAAAGAGTTGTCTCAACGTTTGAAAAACACCATCGACGTTCCGGGAGCAACCATTGCTCGTCTATCAAGCGACGAATTTGGTCTTCTATTCCCGCACATGGATGAAAGCGAACTGCGCATTCTGGCTGACAGCATCGTCAACTGTGTGAATGGCCTTAACACCGACCCAACCGGCCTTGCTAAGCCAAAAGCATCACTGGGTGTGGCACACAGTAAAGATCAGAAAACGCGTACTGAAGTCCTATCAATGGTGGATAACGCGCTATCGAAAGCGAAAGCGCAACCAGATAAAGCGTACGGCTTCGTGGGTGGTGAAAACACTTCTAACCTTATGGGTAAACAGCAATGGAAAGCGCTGGTTGAAGAAGCGATTCACAGCGATTGGATTAAATTCCGCTTCCAGTCTGCGAAAAACACCTGGGGTAAAGTGTTCCACAACGAGGTGTTCTCAAGCATCGAAAAAGATGGCGAGACCTACCGTGCGAACCAATACCTGTTTGCTCTTGAGCAGCTAGACGCAACTAATATCTTCGACCAATACGTTATTGAATCGATGATCAAGATGCTAGAAAGCGGCGAGCTAAAAGAGCCAGTGGCAATCAACATTGCGCAAAGCAGCTTGTCTCAACCATCGTTCATTCGCTGGACCACCAGCATGCTAGAGAAGCACTCGAAAGTTGCCCCTATGCTGCACTTCGAGCTTCCTGAAGCGTGTTTCATTGACCATCCGCACCACACAGCGCTGTTGTGTAACGCGATTCGTCAAGCAGGTGCGGAATTCGGTGTTGATAACTACGGTCGTAACTTCCAGTCACTTGAGTACATTCAGGAATTCCGCCCGAATTACGTGAAGTTGGATTACCTATTTACGCACAACTTGCACGATGAGAAACAGAAATTCACTCTGACCTCAATCTCTCGTACCGCTCACAACTTGGGTATTACGACGATTGCATCGCGTGTTGAAACACAGATTCAGTTGGATTTCCTCACCGAGCACTTTGTTGAAGTCTTCCAAGGCTTCATCGTCGACAAGGAATAAGAAAAGGTATACCAAGGATGAAAGACCCTTTACTGAACTCGCTCATTTACGTTAGCCGATACTACGGGCTAGCCAACTCACCGGAAGCGCTGATCAACGGCCTTCCGCTCTCTGATGGCAAGCTTACCCCGTTTCTGCTACCAAGAGCGGCGGAAAGGGCCGGATTGGTTGCCAAGGAAAACCGTGCAGAGTTAGACCAGATCTCGAGTCTGATTCTGCCGGCTATCTTACTTCTAAAAGGTGGCGATTCTTGCGTTCTCAACAGCATTAACGTTGAGAAAAAAGAAGCAGAAATCACCACCCTAGAAAGCGGAATGGTGCCTATCTCCATTCCTTTAGAAGACCTACTTGAGCAGTACACTGGTCGCTATTTTTTAGTTAAAAAGCAATTCCGTTATGACGAGCGCTCTCCCGAAGTGCTCAAAACCAAAGAAGGTCACTGGTTTTGGTCAACCTTGTGGCAATCGAAACGCATCTATCGCGATGTGCTTATCGCTTCTATCCTCATCAATATCTTCGCTATTGCTGCACCAATGTTCACTCGCTTGGTGTACGACAAAGTAGTCCCTAACCTCGCGTTTGAAACCCTGTGGGTGCTAGCAAGCGGTATCTTTGTAGTGTTCTTGTTTGATTTCTTGCTCAAATCACTGCGTAACTACTTTATCGATGTTGCGGGTAAGAAATCCGACATCCTGATTTCTTCAAAGCTGTTCAGCAAAGTCATGGGCATCCGAATGGAGTCCAAACCACCTTCAGTGGGTGCGTTTGCTCGCCACTTGCAAGAGTTCGAATCGATTCGTGAGTTCTTCACTTCTGCAACCGTGAGTGCGCTGATCGACTTACCTTTCGCGATTTTGTTCCTAGTTATTATCTGGCTGATGGCGGGCGATCTGGTTTACGTGCCAATGATTGGTGTGGTGATTCTGATGATTCACTCGGCGCTGATTCAAGGTCCACTACGCCGCTCGATTGAAGAAGGTTCTCGCCTTGCTTCACAAAAGTACGCCAACTTGATTGAAAGCCTTTCCGGCCTAGAAACCGTGAAAATGCTAAGTGCACAAAGCCAATTCCAATACCGTTGGGAAGAGGCAGTGGCACACATGGCAAACTGGAACATCAAGAGCCGTCGTATCACCGACAGCATTCAAAATGCAGCGGGCTTTGTTCAGCAAAGTAGCAACGTCGGCATGATCATTCTGGGTGTGTATCTCATCTCAAATGGTGATTTGACGATGGGTGGCTTGATTGCAGCAACTATGTTGAGTGGCCGCGCGATCGGCCCTATGGTTCAGCTTTCATTGTTGTCGACACGCTATAACCAAGCTAAGTCTTCAATGACCATCATTAACCAAGTGATGGAAATGCCAGACGAGCAAGAAGAAGGAAAACGCTACATTCACCGTCCTATCGTACAAGGTAAGATTGAGATTGACCGTGTGACCTTCCATTACCCAGATGCGCCAGTGGCATCGATTCGTGATTTAAGCCTAACCATTAATCCAGGTGAAAAAGTCGCAATCATCGGTCGTATTGGTTCGGGTAAAACCACGTTAGAACGCCTGATAATGGGCCTGTACAAGCCGACAGAGGGTCACGTGCGTATTGATGACACTGACATCGAACAGCTTCACCACGTGGATGTACGACGCAATATCGGCTGTGTACCGCAAGATTCGAATCTGTTCTTCGGTTCTATTCGCGACAATATTACCCTAGGTCGTCCACTCACCGATGATCGCGATGTCTTAGACGCCGCCAACCGTGCAGGTGTCACCGCCTTTACTCAATCGGATCCTGCGGGTCTAGAGCGCCAAGTGGGCGAAGGTGGCGGCATGTTGTCTGGTGGTCAACGTCAAGCTGTGACGATTGCACGAGCGTTCTTGGGTCGCCCTCCAGTGCTCTTAATGGATGAGCCAACCAGCGCAATGGATAACCGTTCAGAGATGCACATCAAGCATCAATTAGCGCAGTTAAAGCCAAGTGAAACGCTGATTTTGATTACGCACAAAACCTCAATGCTCGACATCGTTGATCGTGTGATTGTGATGGAAAAAGGCAGCGTGATTGCTGATGGTCCGAAATCGCAAGTGCTGAATGACTTGAAACAAGGTAAAGTTCGCGCCGTGAGCTAAAACCGCACAAACAGAAAATCAAAGCCCCGTTGAACCCAGTGTTTCGCGGGGCTTATTTATTGATGGTCAGTAATCCAAAGTAGCCAAACTCTTCGAGGAATATCCAAAGCAACACAAAGCCAACAATAACCACTAATCCCATGATTGCCCTTTCATCTTCTTCCATCGCATCCCTACCATTTTCCATAACGCTCGTAAGTTACGTTTCTAGATTAGCAGCAGCCAACGCACCAGATATCAGAGTTCATCCCTTCTCAATTCGGAACTGAGATATCGGTCAAAATTTGTTCAACACGAATATTACTCTGTATCTAAAATAGTTAATTACTTGCGAGCCAAAATCGGCTATAACACGCGCCTTCTTAATATTCTCGAGTTGAAGAAATGAATCATTGGATGCATTTAGAGCAAATCAGTCAGTATTTCACGGCTGGCTCTATCGGTTATAAAGTGTTGATGGGCATCATCATTCTGATCGCTTATCGCTTGCTAAAGAAAATCGCCAACCGTGCGATCCTAAATTTGGCAGAAGCTAAAGGCGTAAACAAAGCGCGCTTGAGCTTTATTCAGCGCTGCTTCAACGTCGCGTTCTTGTTTTTGTTTGCTTCGCTTTTCGCCATCGTAACCGGCATTGGTTATGGCGATGTGTCACTCTTCCTATCGTCTATCTTTGCGGTACTGGGTGTGGCTTTCATCGCACAGTGGTCGATTCTAAGTAACATCACGGCAAGCTTTCTGATCTTTTTTGTCTTCCCGTACCGCGTCGGTGACCGAATTAAAGTCGTGGATAAAGACGAAGACATCAGCGGTGAGATTCAGGAAATCCGAATGTTCCATGTGCTGATCAAGCACGACAACGGCAACCTAATCACTTACCCAAACAACTTGATGCTACAAAAAGCAGTCTTAAAACTGGCAAAAGAAAAAGCCAAGCTTGAGGAGCCCAAAACCACCTCACGCATTTATACCCGCAGAAAGAAATAACCCACGAAAAAGCCGATGTATCTACATCGGCTTTTTGTTTAGATAAATTAGCCAGTTTAATCGGATACACATAGCCGGAATGGAAAGTAGTTACAGAGATCTCTATCACTTTCTATCTTCGTTTCCAGCTTGATTTTACGTTTACCGAGATAGAGGTAAAAAATAGGTCTTCTTTCGATTAGATGGCCTTCTAAGATAGAATCATCATCAAGTATTCTCGTCTCGACTTCAATTTGCTGGTATGCCTTGAGCGTTGTTTTTAGATCGTTGCATTTATCAACTGACATGCCAGCATTATATCGTTGAGGTCTGTCCTTTCTTGCATCGAGGATTTCGATATATGAGCCAGAGCGGGTGTTGTATTCACAAGTGACGCGACCAATTTCAAATGATTCTGTCAAATACTCAACGCGCTCAGGCGGCACATAGCCATACCACAATGTAAACAGAACAAAGATGACAAAAGATACGTGCCAACGATCAAATTTTATTATTTGTTTTCCCAAATCTCTTTCCTTACCCCCTCTGCTGCAGACCTGACCACAATCACATCCGTCATGTATTCCGCATACTGAAAACTTTATGTTCAAATCGGGTGAGCCAAACAAACCACTACCGAACTCACCAACATGAGTCACATCAAGATCTAAGCTATTGATGTGGATGAACATAAAAATCATCTCCCGCATTTATACCTGCAGAAGGAAATAATCCACTCAAAAGCCGATGTATCTACACCGGCTTTTTGTTATCACTTGGTGGTAACAAATAGCCCAAAGTTAATAGCGAAAAACAGTGAAGAGACAAAACGTATAAACTGAAGGTCACCACTGTATTCTTTCATGATAAAAAAATGACACATCGCCGAAACCAAAAGCGCTACTTTAACCAAAGGAAACGTCTTCTTTACAAACCTTAAATACATGCAGAAAATAGAGATGGCGCAAGCAAAGAAAAAATCGTCATAAGTTATTTATCCTTCAGCGATAAGTGATGTCGAATCTAAGACACCTTCATAATCACGGGTATACATCAGCTATTTTTATTCCGCTTTCACCCTCTGATAAAGGGTCAAAAATATTGGTATGTTAATTACGAAAAAGTAACCGACGACAGCTCCCCTTGCTGCAGGGAACGTTAACCAAACACCGAAACACAGCACCACAGAGACCACGAAAGCCATTATGATTATTACTTTAATTTTGACCAGAATCGAATTAGGGAACAAAGGTAATAAGTAAACTAGTGCAAAAGGAATGAAAGCATAAAGATTGGTATTACCGTCGCTAATTGAAAGCTCGGTGTGCAGCATAACTACCAACATCAATAGTAGAAACAGTGATACGACCCTCGATAAAACGATCATCTACTCATCCTTTTTAAGATATTCCTTTAACGCTTTTATACACGACATACCAACGCTACATCGTTGAACTCTATCCTTTATGCTACGAGAGCTAGCACCAATACTTCAGCAATAAAAACATCACTTACATGTGTTCTTCTTTTTCAAGGAGATATACTCATCTATATACCCAACCCCACCATTCTCTATAGACTTTTCCAAATATTTCATAGCTTTACATTCATTACTTTCTTCTAAGTACACCTGGCTCATTATATATAGAGGAAAAGCTGGGGCAGCATTTTTGTACTCCAGTATTTTTTCCAATAACCTAATAACTTCACCGTGATCATAATTTTCATCATTATAATATAGAAAGTAGGCATAATTTGCTGAAGTTATTGGGTCGTTATATTCATCTCCTTTTTTATACCAATGCGTTAAACTATCTTCAGAAAAAAACTTCTCCTCTGAGAAATGTGCCACAAGCTGTCTTATGGCGTATTTATTACCGCAATCCCCAGCAACCTTCAAGTTTAACAAGGCCTTATCGAGTTTTTGTTCAAAAACGACACCTCGATAATAAAACATTCCTTTAATATAGTGATAACTACACTCGTCTTTATACTTTATTTTTTCAAGGTTATCGTATACATCATAGCTTGTAGTATTGAGGACTTCACTAAAAATATCCAGATAAAGATCATTACTATATGAAAGTCTACTAAATAGAATAATAAAAATCCAAAAAAACTTTCTATTTATGCTCAAAATTAAACTCCCTGTTATTACATTCTGATTTACAGTAATTAATTACATCATCTAGCTTAGATATGTTGTTTATAGCCTCATAGATTCCGTTACTTTCAACTACGAATTTTGTGATCACTCTAATTCTACTATTATTCGTAACTTCAGATGTGAAGATTAACACTTCAGCCGATTCACTTAAACCAGGAATATCAATAACTGCTTCAGAACCAATTTTGCCAGGGTTATGGTAACCAACCAAAGTACAAACAACCATGTAGCCCGAATTACATTGCCTCACTCCACTATATTGCGTAAGTTGTGGTGCCTCATACGTTGCACCAACTCTTTCTTGCAATTACTTGTGAACTTGCTGTTCTTGGCAAACCACGAATATCCTTTTAATTCCCTAAACCATCACAACTAAATCCTTTAATAGGATCATTCAATATCCTAAAAACTGCAGCGCTTGCCGCACCATTTTAGAATTCTCCTCTAATCAAAACGGACTTGAATGTTCTCCCGGTTACCGCCCCGACAGCAAACCGTTTAATAACAAGGTGCCCTGCGATTAAGTTAGCGATCGCGGTTACTTCAAAAACAACTACATTGCTCTTAAATCAATCAGCAAACATTTAGTTCACTCATTTCAAGCCACCTTCTTGACCTCAACCAAGCTTGAGGTTTTAGCCTTATTCGCACGATTCAAAATCAACAATGAAAAAGGAACCATTGTGTCCAAAATTGCGATTATTTATTTCTCTAAAACCGACGTTACTGGTCAGCTTGCTCGCGCGATTGCCGCTGGCGTTGAACAACAAGGCATTGAGCAACAAGGTGGATTTGAAATTCTCTTTCACCGTATTGAAGGCAGTGAGATTATTGAGGGACGTTTTGTGAACCCTAGCCTAATAGATGAACTTGCTGAGTGCGATGCGATTATCCTTGGCTCACCGACCTATATGGGTGGCGTAGCAGCGCAGTTTAAAGCATTTGCAGATGCAAGCAGTGAATCTTGGTATTACCAAAAATGGGCAGGAAAAATCGCGGCTGGCTTTACCAGTGGTGGGGCAATGAATGGCGATCAGTCAATAACGTTGCAGTACCTACAAACGCTAGCTAGTCAGCATGGTATGATGTGGGTCGGATTGGATAAGATCAGCAATTTTGGCGAGCAGAATCTGAATCGTTATGGCGTGCAAGGTGGCATTGTTGCTCAAGGCGGTGAAGACGGCCAGTTGCATGCCTCAGATGTTGCAACAGCGGAGTATCTTGGCAAACGAATCGCCATTCTCGTGAATAAGCTCTCCACTCGCTAGCAATAAAAAGAAGCCCCGTAAGATACATCTTCGGGGCTTCATATTTATCGCTTGTTTTGAGCGCTACTTCTTGATGTAGAGGTCTTTCGAGTAGATACGACCTTCTACGTTGTTCTTGGCAAAACCGCCAACCGTAGGACGAACCAAACGCGCTTGCATGTAGTAGTAAATCGGTGCGATTGGCATATCTGCCGCCAACAATTGCTCGGCTTGGTCATAGAAACCTTGGCGCGCTTTCTCATCCGTTGCGGCCAATGCACTGTTCATCGCCTTGTCGTAGGCTTCACTGCTGTAACGCGCAAAGTTACCTGATGAACCAGAGCGCAGTAGACTCAAGAAGGTGGATGCTTCGTTGTAATCTCCGCACCACGAGGCGCGCATCACATCGAAATCACCTTGCTTACGAGCTACGAGATAAGACTTCCACTCTTGGTTTTCTAATTCGACTTTCGCGCCCAAGTTGTTCTTCAACATAGAAGCAATCGCCACCGCAATCGCTTTGTTCGATTCACTGGTGTTGTACAGCAATTTGAAATCAAGCGGTTTACCATCACCGTATCCCGCTTCTTTCAGCAGCTCACGCGCCTTTTCATCACGCTGTTTCTGCGTCCATGTGCTGTATTCAGGCTGAGTCGCATCAAAACCGGCGGTATATTGGTGTGCGAACGTATAAGCAGGCAGATTACCTACTTGCGTGACACCATTCGTGATCACATCACGCATCATCGAATAAGACACGGCTTTTCGAACTCGTTCATCATCGAACGGAGGACGCGTGGTGTTAAACGCGTAGTAGTAAGTACAAAGTAGCGGAACCGCGGTATACGCTTGCTCGTAGTCCTTCTTCAACTTTTGCGCCATGTGGGTTGGTACATCTGAGGTGATGTCCACTTCGCCCACCGCATAGCGATTGATCGATGCGTTTTGGTTCTCAAACGGAATGTATGTCACTTCAGTGAGATGAGTATCCGCGCTATCCCAATAGTTTGGGCTCTTTTTCAGTTCAATGCGCTCATTCACCACCCATTTATCCAGAACAAATGCACCGTTACCAACAAACTGCTGTGGGTCACTCCACGGCTTTTCGCTGTTCTCAACCGTTGCTTTGTGTACAGGCATCATCGAGGTGTGGCCTGTCATTGCGACAAAGTACGGCACTTTGCTATCAAGTTCGAAGCGCAGAGTATGTTTATCGACGGCGGTGATACCAAGAGCATCCAGTGGCTTTTTACCTTCTGCTACGTCAGCGATGTTTTTGATCTTAGTAAGTTTGAGATACCAAACATTGGGAGAAGCAGTTTTCGGATCCACTGCACGACGCAGTGAATAAACAAAATCATCCGCTGTCACAGGATCGCCGTTCGACCATTTTGCGTCTTTACGCAACTGGAACACAAAGGTTTGGTTGTCTTCGGTTTGCCAAGATTCCGCAACACCAGGAACGATATTGCCATCGCGGTCTTGAATGACTAATCCCTCAAACAAATCACGAATCACGTGCATCTCTGGCAAACCTTCGGCTTTTGCAGGGTCTAGCGTCGCCGCTTCTGCATCGTTTGCTCGTACTAAATGTTGTTCCGGTGCGAGTTGCACACCATCAGGTAAAGAATCAGCTAGAGCTGAAGCGGATAAAAATGGGGTCAATAAAGAGGAAACCAGCAACGCTGTTGAATGCTTTTTAAAATCCATATCGTTTTTCGTTCTCCTAACACGTCTTTTGAAGCAAGTACCACAATTCATCATACAAGCATTGACGAACTTTAAGTGTTCAGTTTATATCCGAGTAATCTCAAGATGCTAAGTTCAACGGCTGTAACATGAGTTATATATAGCTTGAGTGATGAATAGATACTACTCGAACAACCAGGAGAATACGGTGAGTCTAATTCCAAGAACGGAAAGAGCGGCATTTTTAATTGCGCCAACATCATATGGAAAATCGGTACTGGGCGCGCCGTTGTTGTACTTCCCGGCACAAGTAGAAAGTAACTCGCGAGGCCTTATTCTCGCGGGGACACACGGCGACGAGACAGCCTCAATCGCCGGATTGTCGTGCGCGTTAAGAAGCTTGCCAGTGGAGTGTCTGAAACACGATGTGATTTTATCGATGAACCCAGATGCAAACCAACTGGGTACGCGAGCCAACGCCAATCAAGTCGATCTAAACCGTGCGTTTCCTACGCAGAATTGGACAGAGCACGGCACAGTCTATCGTTGGAGCTCGCATACACCAGTTCGAGACGTGAAAGTAAAAACAGGCGACAAAGAACAGCTAGAGCCAGAAGTTGACGCACTAATTAGTTTGATTGAACTGCGCAGGCCAAAATTTGTGGTCTCGTTTCATGAGCCATTAGCGTTTGTCGACGACCCTGCTCATTCTGATTTGGCCAAATGGCTCGGCAAGCAATTCAATCTACCTATCGTTGAAGATGTTGATTACGAAACGCCGGGGTCTTTCGGTACTTGGTGCAATGAACGCCAACTACCTTGTATTACGGTAGAATTGCCACCGATCTCGGCGGATCTCACGATCGAAAAGCATCTCGATGCGTTTATTGCTTTGTTGCAGCACGATCCAGATCTTTAATTTCTAGCTATACGAAGCGATCAAGTAAGGATCTGCTTGATATCGGTACTGATATCACTGATCAACTGACGCGCGCTTTCGTCTCTTTGTTGCACCAAAATAATAAACAGCAGATCCGTAATCACGTTTTGTGCCGTACGCGAAGCAATGGAAGAACTACGATGCTCTGTTTCATTGGCGATGGTATCAAACGTGATATCGGCAATGTCTCTCAAGCGGCTTCTCCCCGGAGCAGACAAAGCAATCACCTTTGCTCCCTGCTCTTTCGCCGCTTCCGCAGCCACCAGAATCTCTTTGCGTTCTCCTGAAAAAGAAATCGCGATCTGCACATCTTGTGAAGAGAGCGTACGCGCAACCGCAATTTGTACGTGACTGTCTTGCTCTGATAGCGCGGTAATCCCAAGCTTAAGCAGTTTAAAGCTCAAATCTTTTGCCGTAAGTGCAGAGCCGCCAATGCCCACCACTTGCACACGGCGCGCTTCACTCAACCACTTCACCGCTTGATGACACGCCTCATAAGAGAGCGCATTGGTCGTTTGGAACATAGCGTCGGTTTTCGCTTTAACCAGTTTTTGCGAAATCACCGCAATCGGGTCATCCGCCAGAATGTCACTGTGTAGCGGGGTGGATTGCATCGCTTGCTTACGGCCAATCTCTTCGTTCAACGCCAACTTGAACTCGCTATAGCCTTTATAGCCAATTCTCTGAGTGAATTTGACGATGCTCGATTGGCTCACTTGCACTTGCGCAGCAAGTTCTTGACTGGTCAATTGGGCGGCTTTTTCTGCATTTTCGACAATCCAATCGCCAACCAAACGACCACTTTGAGAGAGTTGAGTACGTCTTGCGACGATTTTATTGATAACGGACACGACAAAATTCCAAAAACTTTAAATAAATTATTCCAAAACAGAAATAATCACACTTTTGTTTAACTGCCTGATTAACTTAACAACCCTTGTTTCTACGTAGGTTATCTCATCAGTATTCTCGGTCATTATTCCAAATTTTTACTGAACAAAGAATAACCTCAAGTGTGATTTTTATCACCAAACCTGAATATTTTATTCCATAGAATCGCCCTCAGATTGAACATTTACGAAGAGTACAAAACATGAAAATTGATTTAAGCCGATTGGTGACAGAAAGCCGCAATCCAGCGAGCGCAGAGATCGATACGCTTTCTACCATCGAGATGCTGCAAGTCATTAACCAAGAGGATCAGAAAGTCGCTTTAGCGGTGCAAGCCGTATTGCCACAAATCGCGCAAACCGTCGATGCCATTACTGCAGCGTTCGCCAATGGTGGCCGTTTGATTTACATGGGCGCAGGTACATCTGGCCGCCTTGGTATTCTTGATGCGAGTGAATGTCCTCCAACTTATGGCACACACCCAGATATGGTTATCGGTTTAATTGCTGGTGGTCATCAAGCGATTTTGAAAGCGGTAGAAAACGCAGAAGACAACGCTCAAATGGGCCAAGACGATTTAAAAGCTCTGAATCTGACTCAGCATGATGTTGTGGTTGGCATCGCTGCCAGTGGCCGTACGCCTTATGTTTTAGGTGGTTTGGAGTACGCAAAATCTGTCGGAGCAACAACGGCATCAATCGCATGTAACCCAGAATGCGCAATGGCAGAAGCGGCGGACATCGCCATTCTTCCGGTAGTGGGCGCAGAAGTCGTCACCGGCTCTTCACGCATGAAAGCGGGCACAGCACAAAAACTGGTGCTGAACATGCTGACTTCTGGCGCAATGATTCGCAGCGGCAAAGTGTTTGGCAATTTAATGGTGGATGTAGAAGCCACCAACGCCAAACTGATTCAGCGTCAAACTAACATTGTGATTGAAGCAACAGGCGCAACAAAAGAACAAGCAGAAAAAGCCCTTGAAGCGTGTGAGCGTCACTGTAAGACCGCAATTTTAATGATTCTGGCTGATTTGGATGCTGAGCAAGCCAAATCTCGCCTCGCCGAGCACAACGGTTTTATTCGTGCAGCACTAAATAATAACTAAATAGCCCTAGTCCTGAAGGATAGTCCCTATGGCCAAAATTACCTCTAACACAGTATCGCAATTGCTCGCCGCAGTGGGTGGCAGTAACAACGTAAGTAAGTGCGGTAACTGTATGACGCGTTTGCGTTTATCTCTCGCGAATAACAGCTTGGCGGACCAATCCGTCATTAAACAAATTCCCGGCGTAATGGGGGTGGTAGAAAGCGACGAGCAATTCCAGATCATTCTTGGTCCCGGTAAAGCTCAGCAAGCTGCCGATATGATGAATAAGTTGATCGACAGCTTAATCTCTGGTGACAACGAAGAGCCTGACGCACCACAACAGGATCTTTCTGCTGTCGCTGCAGAGCAGAAAAAACAGATGAAGAGCAAGCAAACCAGTGCGGTTCAGCGTTTTCTGAGTAAGTTTGCCACCATTTTTACACCGCTGATTCCCGGCTTTATCGCTGCGGGTTTGCTGCTTGGTTTTGCCACATTATTGGAACAAATCTTCGTGCTCGACCAAACGCCAAGCCAGTTTATGTTGGATTTGATTGCCTACATGAAGGTCTTTGGCAAAGGCCTGTTCGCTTTCTTAAGCATTCTAATTGGCTACAACGCTCAACAAGCTTTTGGTGGCTCAGGTGTCAATGGCGCCATACTCGCTTCGCTATTTGTGTTGGGTTACAACCCCGATGCAACGTCAGGCATTTATTCAGGAATGAATGAGTTCTTCGGTTTTGCGATTGATCCGCGCGGTAACATTATTGGCGTGTTGATGGCCGCGATCATTGGTGCTCAGGTCGAGAAAAAAGTGCGTCAGTATATGCCTGACGATCTGGATATGATCTTAACCTCAGTTGTCACGCTTTTGATCATGGGTGCAGTAACGTTTTTGATCATCATGCCAATCGGTGGTGAGCTATTCAAAGGCATGTCTTGGTTGTTTCTAAACTTGAATGACAACCCATTAGGCGCAGCGATTTTGGCAGGTTTGTTCTTAATTTCCGTGGTATTTGGTATCCACCAAGGGTTTGTGCCGGTGTACTTTGCCCTAATGGAAGCACAAGGTTTTAACTCGCTGTTTCCTATCTTAGCCATGGCTGGTGGCGGTCAAGTGGGTGCTTCGATGGCGCTGTACTTCAAAGCTAAGAAAGACGCCCTGCTACGCACACAAGTAAAAGGTGCCATCATTCCAGGTCTACTTGGCATCGGTGAGCCACTGATTTACGGCGTGACGCTACCACGCGTTAAACCGTTCGTAACCGCTTGTATTGGTGGCGCAGCAGGTGGCTTCTTTATCGGTTTGGTCTCTTACCTTGGCCTGCCTGTCGGTCTAAACACCGTCTTCGGCCCATCTGGTATCGTTGCAATTCCGCTGATGACCTCAGCTAGCGGCATCTTTGCCGGCATGATGGTGTTCATTGGTGGCCTACTTATCTCTTACATTGTTGGCTTCCTAGCTACCTACTTCTTTGGCTGCAAAGACGTTGATTTAAGCTAAATCATTCTAACCCCTATAGGAATGGACTAGCTCGCGTCCTTGAGCTTTCAAGGGCGCACCCTCTCTCTACTTCTCACGACATTGATTTTATTCCGTTATTCGGAAGGGGCTTTGTCGTGCTTAAAAACAATAGAAACGAAAAGGTCGTTCACATGAAAAAGCACATTTTAACTCTACTTCTCCCTACTCTAATGGCATCGAACGCAGCGATGGCCGCTCAACTTTACCAAGCAGAAGACGGGTCGGTTTTGAACATTTACTCTCGTCTTGGCTTTAACGTCACTAATAAAAATGATGAACACGGTGATGCCAATGGTGAGTTTGATGGCCGTATTGGTTTAAATGGCTCACAAACCATCAACGAACACGCCTCTGTCATTGGCCAAGCGCAATACCAAGTAGGTGCAGCCGAATACGCCAACCAAGTGAACGACAAGCCTTCTCTCACAGCACGTTACGTTTGGGCTGGTATTGATGCACAAGATTACGGTCGAATCACAGGTGGTCGTGTTGCGTCAGGATTAATCATGTTCACCGACATTGGTGATGTGTTCGCGTCATCAGACGTATCTATGGCACGCCAAGCAAATAAAGTGGATAAAACCGCGACACAAGTTTTCCGTCAAGACGGTACGCTGCAATACCAAAACCGCATTGGTAACTTCGACGCATCGGTGGCTTACATTATTGGTAACAGCACCTCTGAACTCGACTACGGCTACAACGCAGCATTACGTTACACCCTAGAAATGGGCGATTTAGGCACACTAGCTCCTGTAGTTGCAATGCAAAAGAGCAAGGGCGATGCGCGTGAAAATAACGATACCGATTACACCTTCTGGGGTGCAGGTACGCGTTACTACTTGGGTGATTTGATGTTAGGTGCGCTTTACTCAGAAGATGAGCTAGAAGGTTACTTCTCTGAAACCAGTACCGATAAAGTCATGGAGCTGACCGCAGTTTACAGTGTAAATGACAAATGGGCGCTACGTGCAGGTTACCGCTCTCTAGAAAACAGTGACGGCGACGAGCTTGAGCTTAAAGACACAACAGTTGAAGTGCAGTACAAACTGACCCCTCGCTCTTCTATCTACACCAGTTATGTTGACCGTAATGGCTCACGCGGTTACGACAACGCACAAGAAGTCTCGTTTGGTGGTGCACATGCAGATGAAAGCTACTACCACTTCGGGCTACGTTACGAGCTGTAAATGTCCATACACTCGTTTTAGTTAGCTAAGATTTCCTCCTCGATATTTTTCCTGCCTTTAAAATATCGAGGAGTGAAATCTTCCTTCTTTTCAGTTACTAGCCACTCTATGAGTTTCCTAATAGGCATTGCTGTCAATTATCATTACATGCATGTTTACTTTTTCATCATGAAGCAAAGTACTCTCTCATCAATTAATTATCACTGAATCAATATGAGAGCCTTATGCCTGTAAAATTTTGCTCACACTGCAACAAACCTACTGAACACAAACGCGTGATGAAACGCATCAACACTCAACCTGAAAACACCAACGGCAAAACAGCCCGTTTAATGGTGTTGGTATCACGCTGTTTTACCGGTAACCACTATCACGAGTTAACACCTCAATTCTACTGCCGTACTTGTAATCAACACTTTCAAGGCACTGCAGAGATTAAAGACCTGCACGCTCAAGACAACCTGTCAGTTTAAAATGATTACAGCTTAAAATGATTGCTGTTTGAAATGCTCAATAAACGCCTGCGTTCGCTTTGGTAAATGCTCTCGTTTTGGGTACAGAATATAGAGCGGTAGGATCGCATCCGTTTGCCATCCAGGGAGTAACGGCACGAGTTGCGATCGCTCTTCACCGTTGAGTTTCTCCAATGCGAATTCATCCAACATTGCAACGCCGCATCCCGCAAGAGTGGCTTCAAGCATGGATTGAACCAAATTAAAGCTGAGTACACTTTGCAAAACCACTGAAACTTTTTGTTTGGTTTCCATATGATGAAAGTGCCACGTATCGAGGTTTAACTCTTCATTGCGATACACAATATGGTCAAGCTGATAAAGCTCTTCCGGCGTTGTTATGCTTGGTTTGTTAGACAAGTACGCTTTGTGCGCGAACGGTTTACAGTGTAAAGAGCGCAGATGGTGGCCAATATAGCCCTCGGGTGGATTGTTTGTGAAGAAAAACGCCACATCAAAGCCAGACTCAATAAGATCCAAAGGCGTTTCTGAGAAGATCACTTCGAACGTCACTTCAGGATATAGCTGGCGAAACTCGATCAATGCTCGGTTCAATAACGCCGCACCAAATGATGCCGACGCCGCGATGCGCAAATGCCCAGCGACTCGGTTACTTTCCATCACTTGTTCATTAATCTGTTCTGCCCCTTCCATCAAGCCCTTTACTTGCTGATAAAAGCGCAGCCCATCGTAAGTTAGATTAAATTGCCTTGTTGTACGTTGAATCAACTGTGCTGACAGAATCTCTTCTAACTGCCTCAATTGACGGCTCGCGTGCGCGTTTGAGCAACTCAGTTTTTTCGCCGCACCGGCAATACTCTTCTCTTCACATAGAGCGATGTACATCGGCACGTAGCTTAGCCACTTTATTTCCATATGGTAATTATGAATCTCTAAAAACAATCTACTGGAAATAATAGAAAGGCTCTACACTGCTTACAACTTAAAATTGGAACGGAGAATCACGAATGAACGCATTCGATACTTGGTTAAAAGGGCAAGTGATCAAAGACCATGTCACTAACCCGAATATTGAGGTAGGAGATTACAGTTATTACTCGGGGTTTTATCACGGTAAAACATTTGAAGATCAATCAGTTCGTTATTTGATAGGCGACAGCGTTACCCAACAAGAGTGGCAAGATGGCGCTTATGGCGAAGTGGACAAGCTGATCATTGGCAAATTCTGTTCCATCGCTTCTGGCGCGACCTTTATGATGGCTGGCAATCAAGGCCATCGGGTAGATTGGATTTCTACCTTTCCATTTTCTCCTGAAGAGTTTGGAGCAGATGTACAAAGCGGCTTTGAACGCGCAGGTGATACTGTTGTGGGTAATGATGTGTGGATTGGCAGCGAAGCGATGATCATGCCGGGCATGAAAATTGGAGATGGTGCCGTGATTGGTGCACGCTCAGTCATCACAAAAGATGTTCCGCCCTACTCGATTGTTGTTGGTCACAATCATATTGTTCGCCAGCGCTTTGACGACGAATGTGTCGCTATGTTGTCAGAAATCAAATGGTGGGATTGGCCCATTAACCATATTAAACAAGCAATGAAGATCATGTGCAGCGGTGATGTACGTGCGCTTGGTGCTTACTACCAAGAACACATTGCCTGATGTTTAAAAACAAAAGCCCGTGTACCTCTCAATACACGGGCTTTTTCATTCTTCCAATTAAAGAGTTAAATCGCGACGACGTCTTCTTCCTCTAAATTTGCCGCCACTTTGATTTCGTATTGGTTAAAGCTAAACATACAACCGCCATGGGTGCGTTTGGTTGTCACCTGTTCGTCTCCAAATTGCACTGTAACGCGCGTAAATACGCGATCTTTGGCTTCAACGATATTCTCTTCTAACGAGACTTCAAACTCTTGCTCAGTGTGTTCTAGCTTCTGTTTAACTTCTTCAAGGCGAGTATTGTTTTGCGCTTTCATTACTTCGATTTGAGCTTGTTCTTCATCAGTACGCTCTGCTTTAGGACGCTTCTTAAATTCAAGTTCCTTACGAATCACATCCATCGTGCCTTCTTGGGCCGATCTGTATTCTTCTTTTAAGCTGGCAATGCGCTCTTTGTACAAGGCGTAATTAGCAAAAGCCTCGACTTTCGTGGCGGTATCGCCTTCTACACCAAGTTGCGAACAAAGCACCTTACTTCCGACTTTGGCATCACCACCGCTTAAAGTGCCGTTTTTACCGCTGGCATCAAGTACCGTCAGGTTGCGTCCACACTCAATGTCGTTATTCATGCTGTGTACAGCGAGCTCTATATCCTCGCCAGACTGTAATTCACAATACTGGGCGTAACTAGCACGAATCGATGTTTTGGTTCGAACATGGCAACTTTTCGGCTGACCATCACTGACTGTGTGGCCAATTATGCCCTTCGCCACTTGGATATCACCCTCAGCTTGTACGTCCGCAGATTCAATAAAGCCACCAACGGTAATAGAGCCTGTCGCTTTGACAATCATGCCAGATTCAATGTTGCCGCCAATGATGACATTGCCTTTAAACTTAACGTGTCCGGTATTTACGCCCACACTATTCAGACACAGCGCATTATCAACTTCGATGGTTTTGTCTTTGATGAGAGGTGTCCCAGATACAGAAGCGAGCAGAAGGTTAGGATCGGCTTTGCTAATTTCCGTTCCTTTACCCGGTTTAATCGGACTGTCTTTGCCTGCTTGAGGAGGAATTACGCGACCTTGCACAGTAAAACCTGGAATACCCTTAGTAGCGGGCGTTCGACGCATGACCTCGTCGCCAATATCAACGGCAATGGTTTCACCCAAGTTGCGTAAATCAATCTTGTCGCTGGTCGATTGGCCTTCTTTTGGTTTTAGGATACGCTTGGTGATGTCTTTGACGAGGGGCGTAAAGATGGCGTCTTTACCTTTGACGGGTTGTTTGCCAATGGCGACAGGTTGAGTGAAGGTTTCTCCGGGTTTGAGTTGATTGCTGACGACCATAACTTTTTTAAGCGCCAACTTATTGATGCCTTTCGACACTCTCGCATGAGCCAGTGCTTGAACGATTTCAGGGCCACGCAAACCTCGGCCCCCATAAGCACCTACTATGTTCATGCTAGCGAGCATGTCGTTGTTCGACAGTTCAACTTCTACCTGAGCATTCTTAATCTGTGCGACGACGATGCCTTCGTATGCTTCAGCTTTACGCTCACGAGCACAGTTAATGAATCGAACCACTTCAGCGTCATCAACAAACGCCTGACTGGCATTCATTGCTTGAAGCTGTTCAGGCAACTCCTTTTGATTTAGCTCACCTCCGAGTTCAATATCTCCCGGTAGGCGGGCAAAAATCCTCGTTTTGTCTTCCGACCATTCAAGGCATATCTTCCACATAACCAATCCATCTGCTACCCATCACCCAATTCAGTCTAACCAAAATCATTTTCTGAACAAACCTCTCAATTCTCAGAATCAGGCTCACATCACTAAAGGAAGCCCCGCGACTTATGAGCTAGAGATAAGCTCACTCAGAATTTCTAAATCCGATTTAGATTCATTTTTTGCGTTGCGCTCTCCCTACTTCACCAAAGCATCACGACCTGTATTTGAATAGATGGTGAAGCCTCCCTAATGGGTAATCTGACTTTAAGGGAAGTTTATTATTTAGCTCATTTTATATATGACTAATAAGACAAGACTTCCGTTTACAGTGTAAATTGAGATTGCCCTTACATCTCAACCATTAGCCTTAGCAAAAGACCAAATAAAAAAGGGGAGGATTTACAGTGTAAACCCTCCCCTCCAGTTAACCACTTTTACAGTGTAAATTGCTTGCTCTGTTTACACTGTAAATTTAGCTATCAAAACTTGTAGCTCTTTTCTTATCTGCGCTTCAACTTGTTTACGTCCCGGCAAGCCATATTGCTTAGCGCACTCACTCCAGTCTTTGTTTAAGAATAATTTACTGATCATCAAGTCAGACACGTCAGCCAAACCAGATTGCAGTAACCATTGCTGAATCCAAACAGAGACAGATTCAAAGTTGTTCCCACCTTGAGCGTAACACTCGATTAACGTGCGCTTCGTTAAATGGGACTGGCAAGTAGATACCGAGGCTTGCAATAGCGCGCGAAGCAAACTTGGCTCTAACTTAGGATAAGTAGACGCCGCACTTAATGGCAACAGCTCTTCGAATAGCGAGTTGGCTTCGTTTATCCAAGCTTGTTGTGAGCCACACTGACGAACCATCAACAACGAGTAACACCCACTTGCCGCATCTCGCATACTTCCAAGACGAATGGATTCAAAACCAGATTGCTTCCAAAACGTAATCAGTTCTTCTGTTGCACCAAAGCTAGTGGACAAATAAGAGATATGAGGCGGCGTAGTTTGTTCCAACTGCTTCAACATTTGTTGGCCAATACCCTGCCCTTGCAAATCTGGATGCACCGCAATTCGCATGACTCGTAAAGTAGAAAGCGTCCCCACATCAGCGTAACCAAGTTGATTGATAATAGTCACTGGCGTCAGGTGCCCTTTCGGACGACGTTTCCCAAGCTGAATATCTTTAACGAGATTCGAATCGAGATTACCCTCCTCTACCGTTAACATCACCCCGACGATTTCATTGTTATTCTGAGCTATGTAGATCTGGCAATGTTCATCTTGCAAAAGATGCAGCAAATCATTCGGTGAGGTTTGATAGTGCGCATTCACGAGCAACGCAAAGCACGTTTTCAATACGGAAGGATTAGAAATCAACGCTGACTTACGGAGGTTGATTAATGAAATATCGCCAAGCTCAGTAGGCTGACTCGGAGTGAGTTCTGCATCCAGTAAAAATGCTTGGTAGAGCCACGCTTCTAAATTATCGTTTGTCGCCCATCGAATAGGTTGTTGAAGATGACAAAGTTTCATTCCTGGTCTTTGCTTTTGTAGCCAATCGACAAACTTAAGCGTAAAGCCACGGCCACAACCTTCATAACCATGAATGGTGGTTGAAAACACGAGACGATGATATTGCTCAGTAATCTGCTTAAGCATAGGAACCGGAATCGCGGCGGCTTCATCAACCAATAACAAGTCACACTCAGGTAAAGTAGAGAGTAATTCATCCGGTGCGATGAACTGAATGTAGCCCCACCCCGCTTCTAATCGGTCTTTCCTAACGCGCTCTGCGGTCGATAGCATTCTCTGCGCGTGCTGATAAACAGGTTCAACCGCTTTGATGCTTGGCGCTGTGACGAGAATTCGTAATGGCTTTTGCTCTAGAAGTTGCGCACATGCAATACCTAACGCACTGGTTTTTCCTCGACCACGATCGGCGGTTAATACTAAAGGACGTTTGCGATGCCCAGTCACCACTTTTTCGATAAAAGACACAGCTTCAGCTTGCTCACTATACTGTTGCGCTTTTTCCGCTTGGATGAAATCTGGTAATTGAGGTAATTGTGAATTCTCCTCAATAACACTGAGTTGTTGCCACTGCGTTTGCAGCCACAGTCCCGCTTCATCCGCGTGTTGCGTTTTGTCGGCAACCACAATCAATAGCCCACCGCCGACGAGCGCACCAAGAGCCGAGGTAAAACTGTTGGCATCAAACTCTTTTCTCGCGTCAAACAGCAGAACGTCACACTCACGGCCGAGCAACATATTGCCTTGTTTTGCATTTACGCAGTGGGTATTTTCTAGTAGCCAATCCCCTACGCAGAACCACGTCTGATTTTGCTGCTTTTGATGGAAGTCGGCAATCAAGGCGTTTTGCCAATCGGCATCACCGTAAATCACCACGCCATTGCGTTGAAAGGCTTTGAAAGATTGGAGTTGAAGCTGAGAAAGGAATTCAGATTGTGCGAGCATTACGTGTATCCAAGCATTGAACTAACGCCATGTTATCACATCTGGATTCATGGATACTTCGTCAAATTGCAGACATAAAAAAACCGCCCGGAGGCGGTTTCAAACAAGAAGAGGTTTACTTCATTTTGCTCTCAACGAAAGCCAGAATTTCTTCCATCAAGCTGTCGTCTACTTTCTTCAAGTTAAGAGCAAGGTTGTTACCTTTACGGCTGTAGCTTGCGCGACCTTTAACTAAATAAACTTTTTCTGCTTTCTTAGCCGGCTTAGCAGGCGCTAATTCTGCAATCCAGCTTTCGATGCTCTCTGTCACTTCTTTAGTAAGACGAGCCACACCTTGAGCTGTACTGCGCTGCCACAAATAACCTTCCGACGTACGACACTTATCCAACAAGTTTTGTTGTTGTTCGCCGTTCAATGTCGAGAACTGCTTATGCAGCTTAACAATTGTTGGACGACCTAAATCACCAACATTCGGGTAAGCTTGCAAAAGTTCAAGCGGAAGTGCCGCAGCTTTTAACGCGCCGCTCACCAATGCTTCACTGCACTGGAACATTTTTGCTAGTGCTTTTTGGTCTTCAGCTTCGCCACTTTCAAGTTTCGCCTGCATCTCTTTACCTTTTTCGTATAGAGACAGTGGCTTGTGCGCGTTTGCAACATCAGAAAGGAATTTCGCGTGGTCTGTGTTGATGCCGTCACCAACGTAAACCAAGAAATCCTGTCCTGCTAAGATACAAGACATACGACGGCGGCTACCGTCTAATACTTCAATCTTGCCATCTTCAGTGCGACGACCAACCGCTGGATACTGTTGACCACGCTCTTTCAACGTCACCAACACATCCGATAAAGCGTGTTCGTTTAGGAAAGATTGCTCACGAGCGTTCTCTGCAAATACGCTAGTGTCTGTCGCCACTTTATCCGCAGGAATGCGCACCAATTCAAACTGAACGGTGTTCTCGCCAGCTACAGCAAGTTCGATAGTTTGTGCTTTGTCTTTTGCCGCCGTTTGCGCTTCTTGAGGTGTCGCAACACGACGCTTATTGGTTTTACCAAATAATTTCGCGTTTAATTCAGACGTTTTCAATGCCATTTATTCATTACCCCTGATTCAATGACGGCCAGTTAGAGTGCAGTACGCGCTCTAGTTCTAGTGCACTCTTATGTACCGCATCTTGTGCAGTAGCGAGTGTTTTCTTACCACCTTCGAAGTCGCCTACGGTCAAATCAAACACTGTGCTGTAGGTGTCAGCACACGTTTCGAATGCACGACTACGAGGAATAGTGGCCATCATAACTTGGTCACCTAGAAGATAGTTCATTTCAGTTAGAACAGAAACTTGCTTCTTGTTGTCGTCTTCAAACATGGTTGGCATCAAACGAACAAACTCAAGACCGTTCCAATCTTCTGGGAACATCTCGTAAACCGTTGGAAGGTGTTGGAAGAAGTTTACTGTTGAAGCCCAGTCAAGACGCTTCGCTGCACAAGGAATCAATAGCGCGTTTGATGCGTACATCGCGTTCCATACTAGCGGATCAACGTGTGGGCCGGTATCAATCATAATCACGTCGAAGTCATTCGCAATCTTGTCAATCAACTGCTCTTTCAACAGACGAACGATATCTAGCGATGGGTCTTCAGAGAGTGTTTGCCACGCTTCTGCGTTGAACATTGCGTCTTCTGGGAAAGCAGAAATCGATTTCAAGTTCGGGTATTGCGTTGGCAACAGCACGTTCTTGTGTAGAAACTCACGATCGATTTCAACGCCATCTGGCACGTTACCAAGCATGATATCAACTGCTGAATAGATGTTGTCATGCTCTGCCACACTGATTTGTGGGTTCAAGAACAGACGCAGAGAGCCTTGAGGGTCAAGGTCAATCAAACAAATGCGGTAGCGTTTATCTAGGTTTAGCGCCAGACATGCCGCTAAGTGAACCGCTGTCATCGATTTACCCGTACCACCCTTTTGGTTTTGTACGTTGATGATCCACGGTTTGTTTTCAGAATTCTTTTTACGTTCATGGAATTTAGGCACTTCTGCCGCATCCATTAGCATGTGCGCTTCTTCAAGCGTGATTGAATAATGGTTGGCATTATTCTTTGTAAATTGATGACCTTCCGCTTCCATCTTACCGATAGCATCGTCCAGCTTACGGCGAGTCAAACCTGAGCGGGTTTCCATCATTGCCTTAGACATTGGTGGGAAGTAGTTGTCACTACGCTCTTCCAAAACAATCTCAATACGGTCAGCTTGAACTTGTTGCGTCAGTTCTGCTAATTCCTGGAGATTTTCAATCGTTGTTTCTCTTTTCATGCCAAATTCCGTTGGAAGGATATCTGCATTTAATTGTACAGCACTGCAATCCAAAAACAACAAAAAGGTGAACGTGCATTTTGAATAACCATCACATAAAAAACACTCACAAACGCCTGTTTTATGATTTCACCTTAAAAACATCACAAAATTTAATCAAATCTATGCCAATAAAGCGCTTCAAACTTTGAAAGAATGAAAATGTCACAGTGTCACGTATTTACAATGTAAATCTATAGTTTTTCCGGAACGATTATAGAAAGACGCTAAATTACGGATAGTGTGAGATGAATCTAGTGTTTGACGATGAATGAGCGTTTTTAATTAAAAACACGAGAAGCGACTACCTTGATCATGCATCCAGTATGTTTATTCATGTAAAACAGCGATGTTGAACGGAAGAATGATCAAGGAAGCATCATGATCATTCTTCCGTCGAGAGCAGCAAATACGAAAGCATGATCAAGGAAATTATGTGTCCCAGTACATTGCACATCGATTTTTCAATGCGATCAATTTATCGGAAAAATGATCAAGTGAATTTCAGCCTCGGAAGCATGCTTTTTCACGGCCAATTTACGGATGAATGCAGATAGACTGGGGGATAGAGGCCAAATCAAAGATAACAACGTGGAACGATGAAAATAAACCGAAAACAAAATGTAGAACGCGATATCATGATCATGCTTCCGTTTGTTTCGGGAGAATGCAGAGAAACAAGGCGTGCGATGTAAAATTGGACAAGGTTTCAGCATTTGCGCAAATAGTATTCACAAGCAGCGACAGAACGATGAAAAACGACGCTCTTGATCATTGTTCCAAAGGTAAAACCCCACTGCTTTACCGCAAACGAAGACAAAGTTTTCCAAGGCGTACCTTTATTTCTGTGGATAAGTTGTACAAACATCATGATCATCGTTTCACGACCTTTTTGATCATCTTTTCAGAAACTTAATGATCATGCTTACGGCGCTTTGTGATCATGCTTTCTGACTTTTGTTGATCATCGTTTCGGAATGTTCATGATCATAGTTCCGAATTGCCGCTTTAAAATATCCATTTAAAACATAAACTTACGCCGTCAAAAATCTCCAGATCATTAGATCATATAATCAATTAAGATCAGATTAATCAAAAAGATCAGTTATTTAAAAAACAAAGATTTTTTCTTTATTTATGATCTGTTTTTCTTTATTCTTCGGAACCATAGCAAAACTACGGCTAGTGTGATCTGGATCTAAAATGACGGCTGATGAAAAAATTCTGATTAAAGCGCCAAGAAGCCATAAGGATGGGCACCTTTTTGAGGTACACGAATCTTCTGCAGATTGGGTAGAGCAATACCAACATTTCAAAGGGGTTACCAAGAGCATCTTAGAGTTGCTTAATCTGATCTCCTTACGAGGATTCAGCAGCAAAGACGGTTTGGTCTCCACAACAGAAATTGTGGCAGCAACCGACGGTCAACTAACCAGAGCCGCATTACAACAACGCTTACGTGCAGCCGTTAACATTGGTTTGTTTACTCAAACACCAGTGCGCTTTGAAGAAGGCCTTGCTGGTAAAACCATGTTGCACAAGTTCGTTAACCCTAACCAGCTAATCTCAGCCTTAGGAGCCACCAGCTTAGTCACAGAAAAAGTTCGTCAAAGCGAAAAGCAGAAGCGTTCTAAGGCCTTGGCACAAACCCAAGTGAACAAGCGCCTGTTGAATGAACATGGTCTGAATACCCCACCGATGATGAAGGATGAAGCGGATCAATTTGTCGTTTCACCAACTAACTGGGCAGGGATCATCGACCAAGCTTTAGCGCCACCACGCACTCGTAAGAGCTACCAGAAATCCATGGTGTCGATCTCTGGCACCAAAGCTGTGATTGAAACACGATCGTCGAAAAACATCATGACAGTGGACGATCTGATGACGCTGTTTGCTCTGTTTACACTGACCGTGCAATACCATGATCATCACAAAGATCAGTACCACATGGATGCGGCGCATGTGCCGAATAAAACCCCGTTGTACATCACGGATATCCTGTCATTGCGTGGCAAGAAGGACAGCGGCCCGGCACGCGATTCAATCCGTGACAGTATTGATCGAATCGAATTTACCGATTTCCAATTGCACGAGCTAACAGGTCGTTGGCTAAGTGAAAACATGCCAGAAGGCTTCAAGAGTGATCGTTTCCGTTTCATTGCGAGAACCATTACCGCATCGGAAGAAGCGCCAACAGAAGGCGCTGACGGCGAGATTCGCATTAAGCCGAACTTGTACATCCTAGTCTGGGAACCTTCGTTCTACGAAGAACTGCTGACGCGTGATTATTTCTTCTTGTTCCCGCCAGAGATTCTGAAACAACACACCTTGGTGTTCCAGCTGTATTCGTTCTTCCGTAGCCGCATGGTGCGCAAACACACCGATTGCATGTTGCTGAGTGAGTTGAACCAAAAACTGGCACGCAACATCGAATGGCGTCGTTTCTCAATGGATCTGATCCGTGAGTTGAAGCGCTTGTCTGACGGCAAAGGGACGGAAGATCTTTTTGTTGTGAACTTATGGGGCTATCACTTAACGATCGAGACTATGATCGAAAATGGCAAAGTGATGGACTACCAAGTCGACATCAAGTGCGATGTGGAAGAGGTATTGCGCTACTCTCGCGCTCGTACGACCAACGCAGGAAAGCGCAACATGGCGCCTACGCTGCCAAACCCACTTCGTAATGAGATGGTTACGAGGCAGCAGCTAGACGAGCTCTCAGGCATCATAGACGGCGAATTTGAGCCGATTCAACGCAAAGCACCGTCTCCACGTGGCAATTTGGGCCGTCGAGTGAAACAGAAAAAGCACCTAGTCGAGATCAACGCGGACGAGATAACCATTACTCTATCCAAATATACCTCTCCAGAGGCCCTAGAACGCAGTATAACGGCTTTATCGGCAATGACAGGGCATTCCTATGCCTCAATCAAAGAAGAGTGTTCTGAGTTCATTGACAAGCTTGATTACCTGCGAGTAGGGGACGCCCCTCTGCCATACGAGACATTGAGCAAGACTGTGGAGCTGTTTAACGGCCAAAATGACGTGAAACATTTGACCATCGAGCGCTTGATCGCTGGGTTGGCTGTTCGTCGAAAAGTGTGTCGTCAGATTTTTGAAGGTCACATGGATGAGATGGTATTCAGAGCACTTGATGAAATGGCGATTTAATATGAATCACGTGGATGCTTTTCGAGTGATAAGCATGACGAATTGATTCAGAATGTAACAATGAATTGCACTGATGGAAATCAGACCTAACTCTTACAAATCACTGACATTGCGGTTCCGAGGGCAGACTAAGATTTATCCCGAATAGACAACCTTTTGTCCTTTCTGATGATTAATAGATTGGCTCATATTGTTACATTCATTCTGAATAGACTTCGCGAGTTTCTCCTCAAGAAACTCGCTTTTTTTTATCTAAAATTCCTGTCCTGTGCATCTGCTTAAACTGACAAGTCCTAGTTTGTTACCTTGATCATCTTTCCGAATCAATGACGTAACCCTTGATCATGCTTCCTAGTTTCATTCCAATTCAATGATCGCATCAACGCAACGTGTGACTCGATCAAGCTGCTCGCTTGCTGTTGCCATTCAGTTTGATCGTGTTGCTGATTACAAAACTCTAACGCCAGAACGGTCAAATGTTGTAAGCGTTTGAGACACCAATCCTTGATAAGAATATCGGTCATTGGTTGGCAAGCCGATTGTTCGAGCTTTGCACCGGTGTATTGCAGGATTTGAAAGGCTTTTTGATGGTCTTGATGCCTAGCGTGTTGAAAGACTCTTAAACAGCCATCTAGCCAACAAGCGATCGCTTTACTCTGTTCGTCCGTCAGTTCTGGACCAAACACAGCAACAGGCGCTTGGTATAAGATCGCTTCTAAGCTTTCTACTTGATCATGCTTCCGATTGTCGTACCAATCTGATAGTTGATCTTGCCAGGTCATCAAATCCATTAGGCTGCCTCAGTCCATTGTTTTACAAAGTGATTTGGTCCGATTTGATCATAGTCTTCGACCACAACGCTGCTGCGACTGCGGATCTCATCGGCATCTATTGAATAGTTTGGTTCACTTTCCACCAAGTTACCAAATGGCAGATCAGGATCCGGCACCGCAGAGATCAATAACTTAGTGTATGGGTGTTGTGGATTCTTTAAGATCGCTTGGGTATCTCCCCATTCGACGATCTGCCCTTTGTACATCACAGCCGTTTCTTCGGCGATGTAATGCGCGGTTGCAAGGTCGTGAGTGATGTATAGGAACCCGATCCCCAGTTCTTGCTTCATACGTTGCATCAGATTGAGTACGCCTAAACGAATCGATACATCCAGCATCGACGTTGGTTCATCAGCAAGGATAAGTTGTGAGCCTACCGCTAGAGCGCGCGCTAGATTAACGCGTTGACGCTGGCCACCACTGAGTTCGTGAGGGAACTTGTTCAGCGTTTCCTCTGGCAACTCTACCAAATCCAACAGCTCTAGCAGTTTGGCTGGGATTTCTTTGTCACTTTTCACTTGCTTATGAATCTTCAGGGGGCGAGTTAAGTGATGGCGAATAGTATGGGTTGGGTTTAAAGAGCCAAACGGGTCTTGGAACACCATTTGAACCTTACTGCGGTAATCCTGAATCTCACCACGAGCAGTGATGTCGTTGATGTTTTTGCCATTGAAAAGGATCTCACCATCGCTGGCTGGATAGACCTTGGTAATTAATCGCGCGCAGGTGCTCTTGCCGCAACCTGATTCGCCCACCAGCGCGAGGGTTTTGCCTGCATAAAGATCAAAGCTCACGCCCTGAAGCGCACGGAAGGTTTCTTCTTTGGCGAAGCCACCACCGACTTTGAATTCCTTGATCACGTTTTTCATTTGGATGATCGGTTCAGTCATGCTGGTGCTCCTTCCGTTTGTGGCTGTTTATGTACATCGTGAATATTCGGGAACGAAGCCCAAAGCTTTTGGGTGTATTCGTGTTGAGGATGATTGCGGATTTCGTATGAGCTATTCACTTCAACAATCTTGCCGTGGCGCATGATGGCAATGCGGTCGCACAATTGGCTCATGAGCGCTAAATCGTGGGTAATAAAGAGCACTGAGAAACCAAACTCGTCACGTAACTGATAGATTTGCTGCAAGATTTCACGTTGAACCACCACATCGAGCGCCGTGGTTGGCTCGTCCATGATGATCAATTTGGGATTGAGGGATAGGGCAATCGCAATCACCAAACGCTGACGCATGCCTCCGGAGAACTGGTGTGGGTATTCTCCCAGACGATTTCTCGGTATGTTGACCAAGTCGAGAAGCTTCTCTGCACGGTCTTTGGCTTGCTCGTTGGTTAATCCTTTGTGGTGGCGTAATACGTCGGCAAATTGCTCCTGAACGGTGAGAACAGGATTCAGCGAGTTCATGGCACTTTGGAATACCATTGCGATCTCGCTCCAGCGTAGCGTGTTTAGCTCATTATCAGGCAGACGAAGGATGTCTTTGCCTTCAAACAGAATTTGCCCTCCAGAGATAAAAGCAGGTGGCTTGTGCAGACGGTTGATAGAGAAAGCAATGGTACTTTTACCACAGCCTGATTCACCTGCCAGACCAAATATTTCGCCTTTACCAATATCAAAACTCACCGATTTCACAGCATTGAAGTCGCCGTTGTCGGTGATGTAATCCACACATAACTCTCTGATCTGAATGACAGGATCAGAGTGATATGCCTGATTCAGGTTTAGTTCACTCATCATTACACCTTACCAATACAAAAGATAATTATTATCATTATCAGGTGTGTAAGGTTTGCGAAAGGCAAAACCGTCTAATCAGTGAAGTGACTCGAAAGTTGAGTGTAATAAAAAGAATTTTTTCCGTTATGGAAGTGTGAATTTACGAGGGAAAAATGAGAGCTGGATCAGCTCACTTTTCGTAGGGGGAATTCTTCAAATTTAATCGCTAAAAACGCGCTTTGCAAAAACTAAATGATGAATCTATTAACGAGTTAGTGAAAGGTCGAAAGGGGTCACATTTCCCCACAGTTTTTCTTACCTCTGCATTGGGGGTTTGCTATAGATTACCCATCGAAAACATGGTGTGTTCGGAGGAAATATGTCCATTAATTCTATCGACCATGAAGAGATGAGCAACATCGCTCACAAATGGGAACTCCCTGAAGAAGAAACCGTTGTGAGACCTGAGAAAACCGTGAAATCTGCCGAAGCAAGACGTCGTATTGAAGCTCTTCGTGAAATCCGTGAAAGCGGCTTGAGCATCGAAGAAGCAAGGGAACTTGGCTTAATTCACTAATTCTCGCACTGCGGAATTAAACCATGGGGTGGTCATAAGACTGCCCTTTTCATTTTTATGATTTACAACCAGTTATTTGACTTTCTCTCCCTGCGTTACTAAAGCTTATATCAATAGCAATATGCTTTTTGTTGACTATTGAACAGCAACGTCAGGAGTACGATTATGGTTGATCAGATCCTTTTCTATGAACCCGATGAATCCCACGGTTTCCTCTCCAACTTTTGCCAAGCGCAGATAAAAGTCTCCACCCAATCTTGGCCCACCAGCGAACACTATTACCAAGCGCAAAAATTCAGCGACCGCGAACTACAAGATAAAATCCTCACCGCCAAAAGCCCCGACGAAGCCTTTGCTTTAAGCCGCAAATATCAACATCTCGTCCGTGAAGATTGGGACGACGACAAACTCTCCGTAATGGCGTTTATCGTCCGTGAGAAGTTTCTGCAAAACCCTCAGCTTGCCCAACAGCTGATGGAAACGGGGAATGCCTGCTTGACCGAACATTCGCATAAAGATGCCTTTTGGGGCGATGGTGGTGACGGCTCGGGTGAAAACCATTTAGGGGAGATTTTGATGAATGTACGTGCTGAGCTGAAACACGTCGAGCCTTATAACTTGGTGCGCTTTGTCGATAAAGCCAAGCTGCCAACCCAATGGGGCACGTTTATCATGCATGGTTTTATCGAGAACGCGACGGGAAAAGAGCATCTGGCTTTGGTGTATGGTGACCCTGCAAACAGTAAAGCGCCGCTGATTCGTCTGCATTCAGAATGTTTAACCGGTGATGCCTTGTTTAGTACTCGCTGTGATTGTGGTTTCCAGCTTAACCGTGCATTGCAAAATATTGTCGAAGAAGGTTGTGGCGTGCTGCTCTATTTGCGCCAAGAGGGGAGGGGAATTGGCTTAATCAATAAGATTCGTGCCTATCACTTACAAGATGAAGGCGCAGACACGGTCGAAGCCAATGAGCGCCTAGGCTTTGCTGCTGATATGCGTGATTACGCATTTTGTAAGGGGATGCTCGACCACTTGAATATTGATCAAGTACGTTTGATGACCAACAACCCACGCAAGCTTGCAGCGCTGAAGAAGGTGAACATCAACGTGATTGAGCGGGTGCCACTCCAAGAGGGCAATAACCCAAATAACCAACACTACTTACAGACCAAAGCCAATAAGCTTGGCCACATGTTCGACCCTAAATTTGTCGAACAAGACTAATCGCTCGAACAAGATTATTCACAGAGAAGAGATAAAAATGAAACCGCCAGCTTATCCAAGCTGGCGGTTTTTTTCATGATTGGTTAGGTATGAACGGTTAGATGTATTTTTTGATGATGTTGTCGATTTGCCCCGAACTTTTGAGCTCTGCTAGGCGCTTATTGATGAAGCTTTGCACTTTCGGATTCATCTCCGGAGAGAAAGCCAGATAGATGGAGTAATCTGGAATGACAGAGCTGAAAGATTGGATCTGGAAGTCTCCCATTGGCAGCTCTAAACGTTTGATGTTGTACACCACACGCGATTCCATCTCGACAAAGGCGGTATCACCAGGAGTGCGTTGCAGAACGCGGTAAGCGGCGTCGTAGTCTTTCACGCGCATTTCATTGACGGTGCCGTTTTCAAAGAAGGGACTTAAGTTCGGATAATCAAAGCCAAGCAACAGCACGATAGAGCGACCTTGCATGTGCTGCATATCGCTAAATTTGAATGGCGCTTTACTGCTCGATACCAGTACGTGCTTTACAGTGTAAATAGGTTGTTCAGAGAGGTTTTCTGATTGTACCTTGCCCCAATTCGGGCTGCCATAAGTGACCCAATTCTCCTCACCGCCCGCTTCCAGTACTGAAATCATGCGCTTAAATGGGTAAGTGTGGTATTTCACCTCATAATCGGATTCGGCAAAGATAGCACTGACGATGTCAGTTACAATTCCGGAATGTTGTTCACCTTGTTGTTCTATTTGGAATGGTCGAGCTTGCTCAGAGATAACGTAGTAGTTCACTTCGCTCGCCATGGTGTGTGCGCTTAAGGCCATAAAACTAAAGCCTAATGTACGTAAGAGTCCTTTCATCCTAACCTCGATTATTGTCGTGACGTGACTATATTTATAGTAGCGCATGTTTAAGGGAGCGATTTCATATGGAGACAAAAGAGCGAACTCAACGTCGGTTTAGTATCGGCAACCAGCTGATGCTGGCGATTTTTGCGTTGAGTTTAATCTTTACCGTGATCATTTCTTCCGTCAGTTTGTACCGTGACTTCAACGATGATCTCGCTCGCTTGGATAAAGAACTGGAACAGGTGAAAACCAGCTACCTTTCTAGTTTTTCTGCCAGTCTGTGGGTTGAAGATAGAGAATTGCTGCACACCCAAGCAGAAGGGGCGATGCGCCTGCCCTCAGTGGACTACCTAAGAATCGCGACACCGGATGAAGTGATCTTCGAATTAGGCTCGGCCTTGACGGAAGATCGGATCGAGCGTCAATGGCCTTTGCAGTACGACATGGGCACAAAAACTTTTGATCTTGCCGAAGTAACGGTGCAATCGGATCTCAGCCCGATCTATCAAGGATTATGGCAAACCTTCTTTTTTCTTGTGATCGCTGAAGCGATCAAGATCTTCTTACTCATCATCGGCGTTCTCTGGGTGACGTTTCGTTTGATGGTCAAGCCACTTCAATTGCTCTCAGGTGCGGTGAGTGATTTTAGCGGCGGTCATGTACCGAGCAAAGTGCAGCTTCCCAAGCGTTGGTTTTTCGATGAAGTGGGTTTATTAGAACGCAAATACAACCGAAGTGTTGAGCGTGTCAGTGAGCACCAATTAGAAATCGAAGAAGCACGTGATAAAGCCGAAGTGGCAAACCGTAAGAAGAGCGAATTTCTTGCCACGATGAGTCATGAGATTCGTACGCCGATGAATGGGATTATCGGCATTGCTTCCTTACTCGGTGATACCAAGCTAGATGAACAGCAAAAAGACTTTGTTTCCATTATCAACAGCTCTTCCAACTCACTGATGGTCATCATCGATGACATTCTCGATTTTTCTAAAATTGAAGCGGGCAAGATTGAGCTTGAGACGGCCACTTATAATCTGCTCGATCTGCTGCATGAAGTTGGTAGACTGCACACCGTTAAAGCTCAGCAAAAAGGCTTACAGTTGGTTTGCGATATCGACGCTCAACTCCCTTCAGAAGTGGAAGGTGATGTGGGTAGGCTCAAACAAGTGCTGAGTAATCTACTCAGCAATGCAGTCAAGTTCACCGAGCGTGGCCATGTTAAGTTGATGGTGTCACAAGTGAGCCGAGAAGGTGACGTCGCCAGCGTACATTTCCGTGTGGTCGATTCGGGTATTGGTATCGCGAAAGAAAACCAGCAAGCGGTGTTTGAGAAGTTTCAGCAAGCCGATGGCAGCACCACGCGTAAATACGGCGGCACTGGTTTGGGCTTAGCGATTTGCAGCAGCTTGATCGAAGTGATGGGCGGCGAGATCCGCCTGACCAGTGAGCCGGGGCTGGGTAGTTGTTTTGAGTTTACTATTCCACTCAATATCGTCAGTGATACACCAATTGCGCCAAGTACACCGAATGTGCTTGATTTTCGTAACGGTGAAGACAGCGCGCCAAAAAGCCTTAAACCAACCAAAGACGAGGGCAAACCTTGGATTCTGGTGGTAGAAGACACCGCGGTAAACCAAAAAGTCGTGCGCATTATGCTGGAAAAACTCGGCATGCAGGTGAATGTGGCAGAACACGGTGAAGAAGCGCTCCAACAGTGCCAAGAGCATCAATTCGATTTGATATTGATGGACTGTCAAATGCCAGTGATGGATGGATTCATTGCCACTGAAAACATTCGCAAGATGGGCGAGTGGGGCCTGCAAGTGCCGATCATTGCTTTGAGCGCCAATGTGATTAAAGAAGATCAACAGCGTTGTTTTGATGTTGGCATGAATGAGTTTGTTGCCAAACCGGTTACCAAGGAGCGTTTGCAGCAAATTTTTGAGCAATATCTTCCTGATTCATTGCAAACCCGATCGAATCCCAAGGAAGCAACTTGAAATTGATCAAGGAAAGTGCGTTTCACTTCTTAAAAGTCAAATCTGTGTGCTATAGTGCGCGGCTAGTATTTATTAAAGTACCTTGAGGCTGTGAATGTCGTTCAATCTATCCCTGTTGCCGCCTGACGAGAAAAACAAAATCGAACTTGATAAGCAAGCATCGTTTTTGGTTTGGAAGCTTAAAGAAGCGAAATCTGGTCCTGAAGCGATAGAAGAAGAGTTGTCTAAGATTAACGACGCTGATGAGAAAGTGTTTTTTCAACAGGCAATCGATAAGTACAAACGAGTAATGGGTGTCGCATAAAGCGAGCGTGGCTCTGGTGTAAACCGTAGCGGCGAATGAGGTTTCCTCCCCATTCCTTTGCAAGGTGAAAGGTAAAATCTTCACTCTTTGCTAAAATCCTTCGCATTAAATTTGAATTTAGAGAGACATCCCGATGGGAAGAAGTTTTGAAGTGCGCAAAGCCTCAATGGCGAAAACTGCAGGCGCAAAAATTAAAGTTTATTCCAAATACGGTAAAGAAATTTACATGTGCGCGAAAAACGGTGGTGGTGATCCAGACATGAACTTGTCTCTGAAGCACCTGATCGCAAAAGCGAAAAAAGACCAAGTTCCTGCACACGTTATCGATAAAGCGATCGACAAAGCGAACGGCGGCGGTGGTGAAGACTACACTCCAGCACGTTACGAAGGCTTTGGCCCTGGTGGCACAAGCGTGATCGTAGACTGTCTAACAGACAACGGTAACCGTACATTCCAAGACGTTCGCCAATGCTTTGTTAAAGTAGGTGCGAAAATTGGTGTTGAAGGTTCTGTTTCTCACATGTTCGATCACCAAGCGGTATTCCAGTTCAAAGGCGAAGATGATGAAATCATCCTAGAAACGCTAATGATGGAAGACGTAGACGTTACTGACGTTGAGCTAGAAGACGGTGTTATCACTGTATTCGCACCTCACACTGAGTTCTTCAAAACAAAAACTGCGCTTAACGCTGCATTCCCAGATCTAACGATCGATGTTGAAGAAATCACATTCGTACCGCAAACGAACACGCCAGTAACAGGCGAAGACGCAGAGAAATTCCAGAAGTTCCTAGACCTTCTAGATGACTGTGACGACGTTCAACAGGTATACCACAACGGCGAACTATAATTCGGTTCTCCAGTTGTAAAAAAGGCTTCCCGAGGGAAGCCTTTTTTGATCGTGTTGTTTGTCTTTTTTATTGTGACTAGCGTTTAGGTGTTTCGGTACTTGGAATAACACAGCGACATGATCACACCAAAACAGATGCCTTGAGTCAGCATCGCCGTACCACCGTAGCTAAAAAACGGCAGTGGGCTACCCATTACTGGCAACAAGCCACTTACCATGCCGGTGTTGATGAAGGCGTAAAGGAAGAAGCTCATCGCCAATGCACCACTCACCAGACGACTGAAGAAGTGCTCAGATTGGCACGCTAGTAGCATCACACGCGCCGTAATAAACAAGTACAGCGCCAACAACACCACACAACCAATAAAGCCCCATTCTTCTGCGTAGGTCGAGAAGATAAAGTCAGTATGGCTTTCAGGGATAAAGCCTAGTGTACCTTGAGTGGCATTCATCCAACCTTTGCCTTTCATGCCGCCAGAACCAATCGCAATCAACGATTGGATGATTTGGTAGCCCGAACCCAGTGGATCCGATTCAGGGTGCAAGAACTGCGTTACACGACTCTTTTGATACGCTTCCATCACAAAGAACCAGAGTATTGGTGCCAGCGTTAGAATGCTCACCAAAAAGCCGCCAATTATCTTCCAGCTCATGCCTGCAAAGAACAGCACAAACAACGCGTAAATCACAGTGAAGATAGCGCCGTCTAGGTCAGGTTGTAAGGCAATTAGGCCCGCAGGAATAAAGGTGATCAGCAAACAGAAAGCAATCTTGCGTATGTCTGGTCGCCCACCTTCTAGATGAAGCATCCACGCAATCATAATGGGAATGGAGAGCTTGATCAGCTCAGAAGGTTGAAAGCGGAAGAAGCCGATATCGAGCCAACGCTGCGAGCCATTGGTACTATCGCCAAATAAGGCCACGGCTGCCAAGAGAGAAACCGCAACCAGATACAAATAAGGCGCTGAACGTTGATAACTGGACGCAGGAATCGACGACATGACCAAAATACACACCAGCGTCAAACCGCATCGAGCGAGGTGTTTAAAGAGCATAGCTTCATTGAATCCACTGGCACTCCAGAGAGTGAGCGAACTCAATAGCATGATCGGAATGATCGCCATCAAAAGTGGCAAATCAATCCTAGGGAAGAAACGCTTGTTCATCTTCTACAACCTAAAAACGCCCCAACGCGGGGCGAAAACAACCAGAACTCTGCGAGCTCAAACTATTCCGATGCTAAGAATCCAATTTGGAAATAACAGACACCACGCAAAGGTGTGCAAGAGAGGAGTGTGCGACGCCGCCTGTTATGGGTAAGCTGACTTGGAAAGTCGTGGGATGGATAAATACACCAGGCTGAGGTTTTGCGCCACATTTTTTATAAGATTGAAATGGAAATTGGTACAGACTGCGCAATGAAATGAGCAAAATAGGAAAGGGAATCGCCTTAAGTATTGGGTACTTAAGGCGATGGCACGATTAGGCTCGGGCTTTTTCTGGTTTGTGCGTGAAATGGTACAACGCCCACAGCACAAACAAAGTCACGGTAAGCTCCCAAGCTCGGAGGAAGGTGCTTTCCAAGCCCAGTTCATTGCTGGTCATGTACAGCTGAATCGGCAGCATGGTCGCCAATAACGCGTCGGCATGGACGTCTTTGGCTGGGCCTTTCGCTTTTGCCATTGATGCGGTGATCATAAAGGCAAGCAGACCTAATACGATGGTGTAGTAACCGAATGTGGATTGATGTCCTGCCATCAACAGGGTGAACACTACGGCTAATGCACAGCCGCCCACTTGAGTTTGAAAACGGCGGTCAACCACGTCGATAAAGCTTTTGTGTGTGGTTTGCGTTGCTGCGGCAATCACAGGCACCAAACAAAACGTTGCTGAAATGATGTCGACAATCATCAAGAACGCCACACCAAGACCAATCAATGCGAGTGAAATCGCTCGGTTCTCGAACGTAACAGGCTCTTCTTCAAATGCTGTTGGTTTGCCGCCACGTTCAACAGGGAACAGAGTCACCATGGTTTTTGCAACGACCATGGTAATCAGCATTGATAGCAGGATTTCATGAATGCGCATTGGCATGTCCATGGTGGTGTGCTGAGCAAACACCACAATCAGAATCCAGTTGAAGGTTGGCATTAGCATCTGACCTTTCTTCGGCGGTGTGGTAGCTCTACGGCGCATAAAGTCGAAGAAGAACAAGCTAATGGTCCACACCACAAACGGATGTTGTGAAAACACTTCAGTTACCACCAATGCTGTACTTGCTGCTAATAACGTAGGTAGCAAGGTGCGAAGCAGACCAAGCCAAGAGTAGTCTTTGTTCTTGGTCATGATGATGGTTGGGTACAGCGCTAGATAAACCGGAGAATCAAGATTCAGCAGTTTGCCCAGCACCATACAAATTGTCACAGTAAGGGCGACACGCAGTGCTTCATTGCGCTCAGAGCGATTTTGAAACAGGCTTTCGAAGGTCCACATGGTTCACCCCCTAGTAGATGTAGCGGAACATCGCCACCAAGTGAATCCAAGCCGAGCCAATGAAGTCCATAACAGGATTGCCGCTTTCAACGATCACACTCGCTCGTGAACCAGAAATCATCGAAGGATCCAACTCGTTAACCGTAATGCGAGTACGCACTTTCTGTTGCTCACGGATCCAACGAGTATCATTGGTCACACTAGAAAGCTGCCCATTAGCATTGTTGGTATCGTAAATCGCACGCTCTTGGCTGCTGACTTCACCAGTAAATACTTTGCCCGGTAGCGCATCGAAGGACACCAACACTTTGCGACCATTGGTTAGCTTATCAATGCCTTTTTCGTTGAAGTCTGCACTGATCCACGCATGGGCTTCGTCCACCAGCATCAAAGACGCTGTGCCTTGAGTAATGTAGCTGCCTGATTGCAGTTGCAAGTTAGTCACTACGCCTTCGGTTTGCGCCACGATTTGGGTATGGCTTAAATCCAGCTCCGCACTGGCAAGTTTTGCTTCTGCCAATTCAATAGCCGCCGTACGGTCTTGAGTTGAAAGCTCTGCCTCAATGCGTTTCACTTCCGCGTTCGCCGCTTCAACCGCGCTGCTGGCGACTTGTGTATTGGTGATCGCGTCATCAAGCTCTTGCTCGGTTGCCAACCCTTTATTGCGTAGTTTCTGGTTACGCGTCAGTTTTTGCTTCGCGTTGTGGTATTCGAACTCGCGTTGGCTTTGGGTTTGTTTCGCTGCTGCCAATTGTTGCCATTTCGCGGAATCTGATTCACGTGCTTGGCGCAGTTCGGCTTTGGCTTGTGCCACTTTCAATTGGTAGCTGCTGGCATCGATAGCAAACAGTGGCTGACCTTTTTCAACCAATTCACCGTTATTCACCATCACATCCGTAATCACACCAGATACCTCCGGCGCAATGGTTGCGACATTACGATGCAGTGTCGCTTGGGTGGTGAAAGGGGAAACATTGTCTGAGGTGACTAAAAAAGCGGAGAACAAAGCAGCCGCTGAAAAAACAGTGTATATCGCGTATTTATAAAAATTTTCTTTCACGTCTGTACCTAGTATTCATTCGTTATTAAGCGCCGCGTTCACGGCATATTCGGGTCTCTTTTCTACGTGGGCTAGGTTATACTCATCTAAAATTGGAAAAAATAACCAATGGAAGAAGTATGAATTCCATATTTGGAAACGTTGATGATCTGTACCTGTTTTGCTCAGTGGTTGAGCAAGGCTCTTTGCTCGCGGCAGCGAAAAAGCTCGAACTGCCGGTCTCTACCATGTCTCGTCGTTTATCGGCGCTGGAAGCGCGTCTAGGGCTGAGATTACTGGAGAAGAAAGGCCGTGAGTTGGTGGCAACCGAGACAGGCTTACAGGCGTTTGACCAGCTCAGCAGTGCGATGGCGCAGATTGAATCCGGCATCTTGCAGCTCAACCAGCAAAGCCAACAAGTCGAAGGACGAATTCGATTGGTGATGCCAAGCCGCTTCTACAATGACTTGGTCGATAAGGTGGTTGAGGACTACATCAAAACCTACCCAAAAGTGACCATTGACCTGCTGCTTAGCCAAGTGAATTCGATTCCAGAGACCGATCGCGATCTGGTGGTGACATTCGAATTGGATGGGTTAGATGACATGATCGCTCGCCCGTTGTTTAAAGCGGAGCATGCTTTTTTTGTTAGCCCAGAATACTTAGAACAAGCGGGTGGCAGCATTGAAAGCTTAGAGGACTTAGCCAAGCAAGATTGGGTCGCCAGTACGCACACCACACAAGTGCCTATTTACCAACAAGACAAGCTGGTGGACATGCTCAACTGCAAGCCGCGCTTGGTGGTCAATGACATAACTGCAGTGATCAAAGCGGTGGAAAACGGCTTGGGGATCGCCTCGATTCCCATTCGTCATGTGAAGCCTGAGCTGAATCTGGTGCAAGTCGCGCAATCCTACAGCCGTGGGGATCGTCAAGCCTATTTGGTTTATCGTCAGCGCAACTACCAGCCTAAGGCTCTCAGCTTAATGATTGAGGCGATATTGCAGGCTGCCGAAACGCAAAACCATTCATCCTCTCTCAATACCATTCACTCCGCGTAACTGCCATTGGTCGCATGCAAGAGCAGCGTGCGATCTTCTCCCTTAATCTGAAACCATCAAATCACGTTCAACTAAGGACAGTACATGATGGTTTCTCAATCTCGCTCAATCAAAGCTCTTAAACTGGCAAGTACTTTTATCGCCGCATTTACACTCAGCAGCAATCTGGCGCTGGCTAATCCAAGCGAGCGCACACTCAGTCAATTCAACCAAGCAGCGCAGGGCGACTCTGGCTTAGTTGATACCGTTTACGGCGAATTATCCAAACAACTCGAAGAGCAAGGCGCAACGCCAGTGACCTTGGTTTACTTAGGCAGTGCTGAGACGTTGCAAGGTCGTGAGGCGTTTATGCCTTGGAACAAGATGAAGTTCACCGAGCGCGGTCTTGCCACTATCCAAAAAGGTTTGGATTTAATGGCGAATCAGCCAGTTCCACTGCAAGAGCAACAACGCTTGCAAGGCTTGCCGGAATACCAATTAGCCACCGCCATGGCAGCTACTACGTTTACCTCTCTGCCAGACATGTTCAATCACTTTGAGCGCGGCTACGAGCTGTACCTTTCATTGCTCGATGAACCGAGTTTTAGTCAGCAACCTTTTGCCGCAACGTCTTGGATTTACCGTTATGCCATTGAAGCAGCGCTGCGCGCTGAAGACGTTCAACAAGCCAAAACATGGTTAGCGCAAATGGAGCAGTTGGGTGACAGCAATTTAGAAACGCAAACCGCGAAAGCGCTGCTAGCGAAATATTAGGGAGGCGTCATGATCGTTTTTAATCAACTTAGCCGCAATTACGCCCTTGGCAGCCAAACCGTGCGTGCATTGCGAGACGTGTCTGGTGAAGTATTTGCCGGCGAAATGGTGGCATTGTGTGGACCGTCTGGTTCAGGCAAAAGCACCCTACTTAACGTGCTTGGCATGCTGGATACTCAATACCAAGGTCAGGTGACATTTGCAGGCAGCCCATACCCAACCGGACAAATGCAGGCTGCGAAAATGCGCCGTGAAAAGCTTGGTTTTGTGTTCCAAAAATTCAATCTTGTGCCTGTGATGACAGCGTTAGAGAACGTGGCGTATCCGCTGCATCTCAACGGGTTTTCAAAAGCAGAGCAAACCGAGCTCGCCACACAAATGCTAGAACACGTTGGTTTGGGCGAGTTTATTCATCACATGCCCGATAACCTATCAGGCGGTCAGCAACAGCGCGTGGCAATTGCGCGCGCCTTAGTGCACAAACCGGCGCTGGTGATTGCTGATGAGCCAACCGCAAGCCTTGATAGCCAAACTGCCAACAAGGTCATCGACATTATGAAAGGGCTCGGACACGAGCTAGGCACCACTTTTATCGTCGCCACTCACGATCCTCGCATGGCATCCCGTTGTGATCGAACCATTGAGTTGGTGGATGGCAAAATTACCCAAACGCACGCAAGTGTGGAGGAGGTTTCATGGGCAAGCTAATTCCTATTTCGGTTCGCCTTGCTTGGTTGAACCTGCAACGCAATCGCCGTCGCAGTTTGTTGTCGATGTTGATCATTGCCATTGCCGTGTTTGCGTTAACCAGTGCGGGCGGTTTTGGTCTGTATACCTACGACAGTTTGAAAGAATCGACAGCACGTGACACGGGGCATCTGACGTTAACCACACCGGGTTACTTCGCCAAAGAAGAAGAGATGCCGCTGAGTAATGGGTTAACTCATGCGGACGACATCACCAAGCAATTGATTGGCTTGAATGAAGTGCGAGGCGTGCAGCCACGAGTTGAGTTCAGCGGTTTGATTTCCAACGGCAACAAGTCATCGATCTTTATCGGCATTGGTGTTAACGAGCGCGAATTCGATATGAAAGGACCGTTTTTGGATGTGCGCGAAGGGCAAACGCTATCCAACATTCACGCATCGCGTTATGACCCAGCAGAGCCAGAAGTGATGCTTGGCGTTGATTTGGCGAACAACTTAAGCGTGCACGTTGGCGATTGGATTACCTTGCTGGCGACAACTACCGATGGCGCATTGAATGCGTATGACTTCAAAGTACGTGGCATCTACTCAACCGGCGTGCCTGAGCTTGATAAACGCCAGCTTTACGTACACATCAACAGCGCGCAATCGCTGCTCGGTTCAGACAAAGTCAGCGCGTTATCTGTCTTCCTGTTCGATACCAGTTTAACGAGCCAAGTCGAGCAACAAGTGGTTTCGGTTCTGATTAAGCAAAAGCAGAACTTTGGCGATCAAGATATTGAGATTACGCCTTGGCAAGAACGCGCGTTCTTCTATCTCAAAGTGAAAGATTTGTACGACCGCATCTTCGGCATCATGGGCGCAGTAATGGCGTTGGTGGTCTTTGTCGCCCTGTTCAACACCATGACCATGTCGGTCACCGAGCGTACACGTGAAATCGGCACCTTGTCAGCACTTGGTAGCTACCCTCGCGAAATCATTGCTGGGTTCTTGCGCGAAGCAGGCTTACTTGCGGTGATTGGCAGCTTAATCGGCGCTTTGTTCACTGCACTAGTCACCATTTTACTGATGGTCGTGGATGTGCAAATGCCGCCACCGCCAGGACGCACAGAAGGTTACCCATTGACGATTTACTTCTCTTGGGAGCTGGTGGCTGTCGCAGGATTCGCAGTATTGATGATTTGTTTGATTGCGGCGTTTTTCTCGGCGCGCAAAGGGGTGAACAAGCCAATTACGGAGGCACTGATTTATGTTTAATTTCAAATCACTATTACCAATTGCATTGCTGACGGCAAGCGGCGTTGCAAGCATGAATGCCAGTGCGAATGAAACAGCGCTAGATGCACAGCAAGTCGCGCAATTGATTGAAAAAGCTGACAGCTACCGCTTGCAAGATGATTCCTCCAAAGTGGTGTCATTGGTGCGCTTATATCAAGACCAAGAACTAGATAAAACCCGCCTTTACCACGTGTACACGCGCCCAAATCGTGAATCGCTGGTGGTGTTCAAATCGGCAGTCGAAGCCGGGCAAAAGATGTTGATGATGGGCGACAACTATTGGCTACAAATGCCAAAGAGCCGCCGTCCGATTCGCATTACGCCAATGCAGAAGCTGCTTGGTGAAGCGTCTATCGGCGACATCTCAACCCTGACGTGGAGTCAAGATTATCAAGGTGAATGGAAAGCGACAGAAACCGTTTCGGTGAACGGAGAAAGTGTTGCGGCTTATCACCTTGCCTTAACCGCGAAAACCAAAGGGGCAAGCTATCAGAAGATCGATTTGTGGTTGTCTGAGCAAGATGCGTTTCCAATTAAAGCTGATCTCTACTTGCGCTCTGGCAAACTCGCCAAGCAAGCGCAATACGGACGTGCAACTGACAACGGTGAAGACTACGTCAGTGAGATGACCTTGCTTGATAGCATTCAGCCGAGCAAAAAGACCGTTATCGAGTACCAAGAAATCGTGCCTTGGCAGCTGGATAACAAGTTCTACAACCCAAGTTATTTGCCAAAAGCCAACACGACTCAGCTTTAGTCTGAGCTTCGTAAATAGAACCATAAAAACGAGCAAGGAAGTCACATGAAACCGCACCAGCCTAACCTTAACAAAAGCACCAGTTTGTTGATTGCTGTGTCGTTGTGTGTGGGCGCAGCAGCCCCAGTTTTTGCCAATGATGAGCTGAGTTTTGAGTGGGATTGGGCTGTAAGCTACGAAACTGCCAAGCAGCGTGATAGCGCATTTATGCAGGCGCAGGGCAGTTCTCGTGATTCACTTAATGCACTGTTGGATGTACAGGTGAATTATCACAACTTCAGTGGCTTGTTTGCTCTGTACAGCCAAGGGTTGTACCTCAATCAACAAGGAAAGAGTGATTGGTGGAGTGAAGCTGATAACCAATTGCTGATTCGAGAGCTGGCTTGGCTAGAGGAGTGGCAAGTCGGTGATACCACTCTTGATGTGAGCTTAGGTAAGTTGCGCGTGGATTGGGGCGTGGGTTATGGCTACCGACCTTTGGATCTGTTTAAGCCTTATCGACAAAATCCTGTTGGCATAGTCGCAGAAGAGGGTGCGGGTGTGTTTTCACTCTCACGCTACGATATGGCAGGCGAGTGGACGGTGATTGCAACGGATTCAAGCTGGGGGCAACAAGACCAGAGTGCTCTTGATCAAGCCGCAGAGCAGCAAGGTGTTGGTATTCGTCGTTATGCGCTGGTGGGTGACACCGAGTATCAACTTATTGGTTATTACGATGATGTGCGCCGAGGTTTACTCGGAGCCAGTGCCATTGCCGTGTGGGATGAATCCATCGCTATGCACGGTTCCATGCTGTGGCAAAAGCAAAGTGTCGGCTATCAGTTTCAGCAGGATGATCTTTACCAACCCGTTTCGGTTGAGGAGCAGGGCAGCGCATTCCAAGCCTTAATTGGGTTGAATTGGGCAAACCAAGCCGGACACAACGTGATTGCTGAATATTGGTATGACAGCCGAGCATGGTCGAAAAGCGAATGGCAACAAGCAATAGAACGTGGCGAACTACTCTCTCAAACCCTTAATCCCCAAACGTCTCTACTTGCAACAAGCTACGCTCAAGGGTTTCAGCATGCCAATATCGTTCAGCATAACGTAATGTTGCACTGGAGTTGGGATGTAGAAGCATGGGCTGCATGGAACGGCAAAGCGGATATGGGCTGGCTAAGTGATGTAACTCCTACGTTGGATGTGATGTTGTCGCCGCAAGATGGCGGTGTGATTGTCACGCAGTGGCTTAACTACCAATGGATTGATACTGGCGACCAAAGTGTAGAAGTGGAAGTTGCCGCACGCTTTTTAACCGGAGACGACCAATCTGCTTACGCACAAATCAATGATAAGCATATGATTGTATTTAACATCAAAGGGAAATTCTAAATGTGTTCAGCAAAATCAGTGGTGAAAAGTGGATGGCCGCGTAGCTTATTAGTGACCACGGCATTTTGTCTCTTTATCGCAGCAATGACGCTCTCGGTTTGGGGCGGTCCATTTTACATTCATGTGGCGGTTAGCTTTGGATTTGGCTATTCAGCTATTTTTTTCTCATGGCTTGTCGACCGCCTGTTTCCTACCATTCCTCGTTTGGTGGAAGTGGCTATCTCGCTGACAGCATGCCTATTGTTTGGTGTGGTGAACGCCCAGCTTTGGCTTGGGGAATACTTCGGTATCTCAAGTATGCTGTCGGTTGGTCTAATGGGATTGTTATTCAGTGCCATGTGCTTTTTCTATTTCTACTCACGCGAACAACATGCGATCGCTCAGCGAGAGTTGGAAGCCATCAAACGCGAGAAAGCAGAGCAAGATCGTGCGCTGTTGCTGAGTCAGCTTAAGCAGATGCAAAGCCAGATTGAACCGCATTTCCTATTCAATACCTTGGCGAATATCAGTGCACTCATGTCGCAAGATGTCGATAAAGCCAAGCTGATGCTAGAACAGTTAACCGCGCTGCTGCGTGCAACGCTCAAAAGCTCACGTGAAGAGCACACCACCATAGACAATGAAACGGCGTTACTTGAGGCTTACTTAGGCATCCAACAAACTCGTTTAGGTGAGCGACTCAGTTACAAGATTGAGGTGGAAGAGGGATTAGGCAGAACCGAGCTACCGCCGATGATGCTTCAACCCTTAATCGAAAACGCCATCATCCATGGTATTGAGCCGAAGCGAGAAGGCGGTGAAGTCCGTTTGCTGGTTAAGCGCAAACAACAGAACTTGCTGATTGAAGTCAGAGACACAGGTGTTGGCTTAAATCACGTTAGTGGGCACATGGGCTCTGGCGTCGGTTTAAGTAATCTCAAGCAGCGAGTTGAAGCTTTATTCGCAGGGCAAGGAGAGGTTTCTATCAGTGAGTCTGCTCAGGGTGGCGTATGTGTTCGCCTGAGCTGGCCAATGGAATCGTAATCAAGGAAGAAAGGAATGAATACAGGGTTTACTGCCATTATTGCTGATGATGAACCGCTATTGAGGCGTCATCTTGATAAAAGCCTAGCTGAAGTGTGGCCAGAACTAGAGGTGATAGCCAAAGTCGCCGATGGTGAACAAGCGTTGCAAGCCATTGAGCAAAACCAACCTGACATTGCGTTTCTTGATATTCGTATGCCAGTTTTGGATGGCATGACATTGGCGCAAAAACTCAATCAACTCGCCAATCCACCTTTGATTGTGTTTGTCACAGCGTACGATGATTACGCCATCAAAGCTTTTGAGCAAAATGCCGCCGATTATTTGCTCAAGCCTATCTCGGATGAGCGCCTCCTGACGACGTGTGAAAGAGTGAAAGCACGCCTTGCTAAGCGAGAGCAAGAAAGCAGTAATGTGCAGATGAGCAGCTTGTTAGAACAGTTGCAGCAATTATCTGCGCCACAAACGCCGCAATATCTTCAGTGGATCAAAGCGACGCAAGGGGAAGACATTCATCTGATCGCCACGTCTGATGTGTTGTATTTCAAAGCGGAAGAAAAATACGTTTCTGTGTATGCTCAACAAGGACAAGGCAAAGTGCAGGAGTATTTGATTCGTACATCGTTGAAAGAGTTGATAGGGCAGCTTAACCCAGAACAGTTCTGGCAAGTGCACCGTTCAAGCGTGGTACAAGTGTGCAAAATTAACAAAGTAAACAAAGACTTTGCAGGCAGAATGTTTGTTCACGTTGGAGAAAACAAGCTCGCTGTGAGTCGTGCATCTCAAAGTTTGTTCAAAGGAATGTAATCGCTAGAACTGCTCACTCTTTACACTGTAAACTCGCTGCTTTTTTTCAGCAATAAAAACAAAAAGCGCCTAAGTCATCAGACGTTAGGCGCTTTTGTCGTTTTATAGCGATGACCTCTCCGAAGAGGCGAATGGGCTTATTCGCTGACTGTCACTTTCTCAATAATGATTGGATCGCATGGCACATCATCGTGACCAAGCTTAGAGGTCGTTTTCACTTGCGCGATGCGGTTTACGACATCCATACCCGCAGTCACTTTACCAAACACGGCGTAGCCCCAGCCTAGGTTGGTAGTTGCGGTGTGCTCTAGGAAATCATTGTCTTCCAAGTTAATGAAGAACTGTGCCGTTGCAGAGTGCGGAGCATCGGTACGCGCCATTGCGATAGTGCCAACAAGATTCTTTAGACCACGGTTTGCTTCGTTCGCAATCGGGGCGCGTGTTGGCTTTTCTGCCATGTCTTCGGTATGACCGCCACCTTGGATCATAAAGCCGTCGATAACGCGGTGGAAAATGGTGCCGTTGTAGAAGCCATCTTCACAGTATTTTTTGAAGTTCTTTGAGCTAACTGGCGCTCGTTCTAGGTTCAGTTCAATCTCGATGTCACCGAAATTGGTGGTCATGATAATCATCTGGTTTTGCCCTTGTAGGTGCTAAGTTGGCGGCATTATAGCTAAGTCGTATGAGGATAGCAGAAATAAAAACAGCGACGTTTTGGCGTCGCTGTTTGCATAGTAAATGGGCGAGGAAAGCGTTAAACCGTAAAGCGACCGACCAAGTCGTACAGCTCGTTAGCTTTGTGGTTTAGGTTGCCACTACCTGCGCGGTTCTGATTCGCAAGGTGCGCCGATTGGCTGCTTTGTTGAGAGATCACCTCAATACGTTGTGAAATCTCTTGCCCAACTTGGCTTTGCTCTTCGGTTGCCGTTGCGATCAAGGTGTTCATGTCCATGATGTTAGCAATTGCGGCTTGGATTTCTTGCAGTGCGGCAGAGGCAGCTCGTGCTTCCTCAACCGTTGCTTCACCACGCGCTTGGCTTGAACCCATGGCTTTCACTGCCGCATCCGAGCCAGACTTCAACTGCTCAATCATTTGGTGAATTTCGCCTGTGCTGTCTTGAGTGCGACTCGCCAGTTTACGGACCTCATCGGCAACGACTGCGAAGCCTCGACCTTGTTCGCCTGCACGGGCTGCTTCAATGGCTGCGTTCAGTGCCAATAGGTTGGTTTGTTCGGCGATGTCTTGAATCACTTCTAGCGAAGAAGAGATGTTTTGTACATCGCTCTCTAAACGAGAAATCACTGTGCTGGCTTCCGATACTTCTAGAGCGAGCGCTTCGACAGAGTTTGCTGCCGAATCAACAATGTGTTTCGCTTGCTGTGAATTTTCATCAGCGTCTTTGGCGGATTGCGCCGCTTGGTTAGCGTTGCTGGAAATCTCGTGCGCCGTTGCTGTCATCTCGGTCATTGCCGCAGCGACCTGTTCGGTCTCTTCACGTTGACCTGAAGCCAATTCGTCCACTTGCGACGCTCGCTGTGACATGTCGTTGGTCTCTGAAACCACTTCTTGCCCAACATGGCTAACACTCTTGATGATGCCTTGCAGGCTTTCAACGAAGATATTGAAGTTACGGCTCAGCTGGGTGAATTCAGGTACGCTTGATTCTTCCATCCGCGCGGTTAAGTCTGCATCGCCTTGCGCGAAAGAGTGGATTGAGGCATCAAACTGCTCAATAGGCTTCATGATGCTGCGGTTAACAAACACAGCGAAGACCGCGACGATAGCAGCAATCGAAACACAGAACAGAGCAATTGCCGTCAGTGTGGTGTTGAGAGCCTGATGCGCGGCTTCTTCCATGTTTGCCACAATCGCGTCGATATCGTCAGTGTAGAAGCCCGTACCCAACATCAAATCCCATTCAGGAATAAAGACTGAGTAGCTCAGTTTCGGTAGTGCTTCGCTCTGACCGAGTTTCGGGAAGTAATAAGTCGTGAACTCACCAGTTTTGGAATTTTTGATCAAATCCTGAATCAGGTAATTGCCTTTCTTGTCCTGCAAGTTATAGAAGTTCTCTCCGATGCCTTTGGTGTTTTTACCCACCACGACACGTACGCCTTTTGAATCGTAGCCAAAGATGTAGCCGGATTGACCGAACTCCAGCTGTTTCAAGATAGGCAGGGCTTCTTCAAGCGAGGCATTTTGAGCGAGCAGTGGCTCGACGGCGGAGCGCGCCATTTGGACGTAGTTTTTGAGCTCGGCTTTTTTCATCTCCATCATTTGACTTCGAGTCTGCTCAATCTCGTGTTCGTTGTAGGCTGTGGTTTGTAGATAGGTGAACCACATCATGCCTATTGCCATGGTTAGAATTGGAATTATTGAAAGGATATATAGTCGTTTTCTGATCGTCAGATTCATAGAGACGTCCTTCTCTCGGCGCAGCGTTACAAGTGACAAGCCGAATAAGCTTGCCTGATAAAATTATTAATACTTATTGTTGTAATGCTTAGAGATTAACCGAGTTAATCAATCAGAAGTACTGGAAGTTTATAAATTTAGACTAAGGTCGTAGCATTTTTAAGCAGGATCACAATTAACGTGAACACGAACCGTTATTGCAGCGAGAAGTGCCCGTTAACCAGTAGGAGACGCGGTAACGGTTTTTGGCAAATTTGAGGTAAAGCCAGTCCGCAACAGGTTTGATAATGCGCCAACGCAATGGTGCATACAACCAACCGCGACCGACCAGTTGCCATGCACGATGAGTCACGTCCAACCCAAGTAGAAGTTCTCCCTTTTCGTTGAGGGCGTGCAAAATGGTGTTGGCTTGCTCCGGATCGATCTGCGGATAAGCGGCAAACGCCTCGCTGTAGATATCGACGGTTTTAATCTGCTGCTTGGCATCGCGTTGTTTTAGCGCCTTCATCTCTTTGGCGCACAAGGGACAAGTGCCATCGTAAAATACGGTCAGTTTGGTCATGATTGAGCTCATTATTGGTGGTTCTTATCCCTTTTACGCGATTATTTTTCTTTTAGTTCATTGTCTTGCAAGTAATGCAGCCAATTATCACGGATGTTGCCGTAATTGAATTGGCAGAACTCTTTGCGATCGCGTAAGTAATCTTTTTCTACTTCATCTAACAAGGCTTTGTATTGCTCTGGAGCGCTGCCGTAGACCAGACAAAGGGTAGAGAAGTAACGCTGTAGATCGAAACTGTGCTCGTCAATGTACTCGCCAAAATCGTAGTAGTCCGGTCTGTCGTCGGATTCGAATGCGAACATGTCTGCAGCACTGATCGCCACATCGGCACCGTCATCGACGTAATCAATCAACAAAATGGTCGCGAAGTTGTCGACCGCATCTTCCTCTTTACCCAGTACCGGAATGTTTTGATCGGCAATGTAAGCGTGTCCGGCTTCGTGCAATAGCGTGTGCAGCAAAGTATCGAGCGCGCCCGTTTTCGGTGATTTACCGTAACGTTCTTGGTATTTGTTGTTGGTGAAGTAGTTGAATGATTCCAGATAGAAGGTATAGGGAATATGGATGGTGTGGGTTTCTGGATCATAAAGCGGACCGTCTTCGCCACCGTAGGTCAGTGTGAGTGGGTTATCAAACGGGAAGTAATCATCAGAAAGCTGGACAAAGATGTCGTTCACTTCACTGCTTTCAATCACTTGCGCAGCAAAGCGATCGTCGGCAGTTTCCGCAGGGCGGTATTCGATTTTAATGTTTTCGCTCGCAGACGCTGTGGCAGCAAACAGCAGCAGAGAGGCAAAGGCAGGGTGACTTTTCATTTTCGGAATCTTGTTATTTGTTTGGTTTGCTTGAAAATTATACATGCTTTTTATAGTGTGCGCGCTGGAGGACACATTCATGAATAATCCATTACTACTGCAACCCCGCATCCAATAGGCGTCGTTGACTGAGAACGCAGCAACAACGCCACGAGAAATCGTTCCGTGGCATACATTTACTCTATTGAGGTAATTGCCATGAAAAAACATTGGTCTAAATTTCAGTGCCTGCACCAAGTGGTGCAAAACCAAAACATCCACATCAAAGGCACCCACAGTTATTACAGCGATTGTTGGGATAACGGCTTTGAAGATTCAGTCGTGCGTTATCTGCATGGCGATGAAGTCAGTAAAGCGTGGCAGCCGAGGTGGGAAGTCGATCAGCTCTATATCGGTGATTACGTTTGTATCGCGGCTGAAGCGGTGATTTTGATGGGCGGCAACCACAATCACAGGACGGACTGGTTCTGTCTGTATCCGTTCCTTGATGACATCGAACAATCTTACCAAGGCAAAGGCAATACCGTGATTGGTGATGCGGCTTGGATTGGCATGCGCGCGATGATCATGCCTGGCGTCACCATTGGGGAAGGCGCAGTGATTGCTGCAAACAGCGTCGTGACTAAAGATGTCCCACCTTACACCGTGGTGGCAGGATCTCCGGCAAAGCCCGTTAAGCTTCGCTTCGAGCAAGACATCATTGATAAGTTGCTCGCCCTGCAAATCTACACGTGGGATGAAGCCAAGTTCGAGGCGCTTCGCGCTTTCATCTGCAGTAATGATATTGAACAGTTGATCATTGCAGAGGCAAACTATGAAAGTGGCGAATAGCACTGAAATGAGGAAAATTTTCAGCGATATGTTATAATCTCGCTCCGTTGTAACGAGAACACTTGTTGCAAGCTTGAGAATTTCCCGGGATTCGGCTCGTTCCAAACACCATGAGTCAGAGTTTTTGAACTACGATGGGATACAAGCAAACCCAGATGTTAGAGCGCCACCTCGGCGCTCTATTCGTTATGACGGGAAGGAACTTTGCTCGATAGTGATGATCACTTTCTGTTTAAGTAAGGGAGCCCGATAGCGGTTCAGAAAGTGTCACTCGGACAATACTCACAACATTATATCCATCTCCTGCAAGCAGTCATTTCTGGTTGTCTACGAAGAGGATAAGAAGGAGCTTAACAGGCTCCTTTTACATTTTAGGGCTTGCGAATAGCGCGTAAATCAGAACATCGCTTAACGACCGTCCCTTAAACTAGCCTAAGGCGCATTTAACACAACCTTTTGAGTATTTTCGAAAAAATATAGCGAGAAAATTTGCTATTGAGCGAAGGTTAAACTAACACTCAATCATTACGGAGGATGAAGAGAACAATAATAAGAGGCGATATGAATCATTTAATATCTGTAGGTGCACTGGAGTCCTTTTTGGTTGCGATCAGTGTGCTTTTCCTGGGGCATTTTATTAATGCTAAGCTACCGATCTTAAAGAAATTCAACATACCTGAGCCGATTGTGGGAGGCTTAATCGTCGCCTGCATCATTACTGCTCTTCATTTTAACGGTATCGATCTGGAATTCGATTTACCGTTGCAGAACACATTTATGCTGATGTTCTTTGCTACTGTTGGTTTGGCAGCAAACTACACTCAGTTGATGAAAGGGGGCGCGAAGGTATTCATCTTCTTAGCAGTCGCGTCGTTCTACATCATCATACAAAACGGTGTCGGTGTCTCATTAGCGGCGGCATTAGGGTTAGATCCACTGATGGGGCTTATCGCGGGTTCGATTACTCTGTCAGGTGGTCACGGCACGGGGGCGGCGTGGTCACAAACTTTCCAAGACGTTTACGGTTTGAATAACGTATTGGAAATCGCGATGGCGTCAGCAACATTCGGTTTGATCATTGGTGGTATCATCGGTAGTCCGGTTGCTCAGCGATTGATCGAAAAGAACAAGATCGAATCTGAGTATGGTCCTGGTGGCCGAGATGCCAAAACCCACGAAAAATTCCCAGAATTGGTGACGTACAACGAATACGAAGAAGACAAAGTAACCGCGAAAAAAGTGGTTGAGAAACTGTTCTTCCTATTGATCTGTGTAACAGGTGCTAAGTACGTAGAGCAATGGGTGAGCACTTACGAGATTAAATGGCTGATGATTCCAGACTTCGTTTATGCGTTGTTCATTGGTGTGATCATCACTAACTTCTTGGAAGTGACTAAAGTTCGTAAGTTAGATACAGAAACGGTCGATATGCTAGGTACGGTATCACTGTCTCTATTCTTAGCAATGGCATTGATGAGCCTAAAACTGTGGAACATTTTCGACCTAGCAATCCCATTCTTGGTGATTCTGGGCGTGCAGTCGGTGATTCTGGCTATCTTCACCTATTACGTAACGTTCAAGGTGATGGGTAGCAACTATGATGCTGCGGTTATCTCTGGTGGTCACTGTGGTTTTGGCTTGGGTGCAACCCCAACGGCGGTAATGAACATGGGTTCAATCGTTAACCGCTTTGGTCCGTCACCACAAGCGTTCATGGTTGTGCCGATTGTTGGTGCCTTCTTCATCGACATCGTTAACTTGATCATTCTACAAGGTTACATCTCGTTCCTTGGCTAGATAGATTAAGACGCCAAATAAAACAAAAGGTCACAGTATTGCTGTGACCTTTTTTGTATCTGGCGTTTGCCAACGACGAGTTGCGTTTGTCTAAACGCACGCTTTCATTTTCAAGCGGTTCTTATTGTCGCGATTAGCAAGCACTTGCTGGTGGTCATCAATTGTCCCCAGTGCTTTCGCCATGCGATCGTAAAGCACAACGTTCACCGTCGCGGCTAGGTTCATACAACCGTGAGTCGGGACGTACACCACGTGGTGCGCTTTATCGACCATCTCTTGCGGCAGTGAGCCGTCCTCCGGTCCAAACACATAAATCGCGTTCTCTGGGTGAGTGAAGTGCGGCAGTGCTGTTGCGCCGACCACTAACTCAACACAAACAATTTCCACATCGTCGGCAACATTAGCCGTAAGGTCTTCCATCTCCACTAATTGAATGCGTTCTTGTGAGTTTTGGGTGTCGGTCTGGAACTTTACTGCGCGGCTGTAGCGTGTGCCGTTGTAACGAACTTGCGCAGCGTCGTAGCAGCCTGCGGCTCGTAATACAGCGCCAACGTTGGTTGGACTCTTTGGGTTGTACAGTCCAATAATGGCTGTTGGCTTGGTGGTCATGGTTGGTGTTCTGCTTTTCAAAAATTCTAGATAACAGCGCTGGGCGCATTAAGCGAGGGATTATGAACTTAACCACGCAGAAGCGCTATCGCTATAGGCCGATTATTTTTGAGTTGAAGCAAACAGAGTGAAGATTGATGGTGTTGAAAATGAAAAAAGCGAGGACAGTACCTCGCTTTTTGTGTGGTTTCGCTTGTGCTTGTTAGTTCACGGTGCGGCTGAACTTGATGCTAGCCGTCCAAGCAAGCACACCAATGAAAGCGTAGACCCCAACGTTCATCAAACCTGCATCTGGAATCGCGCTGAACGGGTTTGGCGCAAGAATCGCGTGCAGTGGTAGATAGAAAATTGCTGAGAAGAAATCATCCAGACCATAGAAGTTGAACATCGCAATCGGCATCCAGCGCAGTGCGTAAATACCAATCAAGATGACCAACAAGGGGGAGTTCACTTTCTGTGAGATTGCCATTGCGGTTAGTGCGAGCGGCAATAACAACACCCCAGCTACCACCATTCGAAGCAAGAATTCAATCCAGTTCAGCAGCACGAAGCCCAGTGATGCTTGTCGATACAATAACGCCAGCTGGTGGTCGGTTGAAACATTCAACATCCACAGCATAAAGTCCGCAGCGAAAACCAATACCGAACACACCAATGGAATCACCAATAAACCAAACGTCAGCTTCACCAGATGGGTTTTTACGTCACTGACAGGCATACTGCGCCAAAACATGATACTGCCCTCTGAGCGCTCTTTACGCAGCGTTCTAGGGAAGTATTGAGTGCCAAGCAGGATAGACAATAAACCAATGCCACCTGTGATCAGCATGTTGACGTCATCGCCGAGTTCTTTGTGGATGTCACTGACATCACCACCAAGGCTCATTTGGAAGAACATATTGTGTTGCAGTGTCGAGCTGCTCATTAAGCTGACGAACAGCAGCACGCCACAGGCAAACATAAACAACGGCACGCGTGTAACCAATGGGTTTTCTAGCCATTCTTTACGCAACATCGCGACAATCGATTTCATTATGCTGCCTCCTTCTGCAATGCCAAGAACAGATCCGCAAGCTTGACGCCATACACATCACCTAGCCCTGCAACTTGTTCTGCGTATTGGGAAAGCAGCAACCATTTAGTCGTGCCTAGGCCTTTTTGCGATGACAGTGGTTTCAGCGCTTCGATTTGTGCGCGATGCTCATCACTGGCATCAAGAATGAAATAATCTTCGCTGATGTTGTCCATTGAGGTTTGCAGAACAGGTCGACCGTGTTTAAGGATCAGCACGTCCGTCAGTAGGTGTTCGATTTCCGATACTTCATGGCTCGCTATGATCAGTACACGCTCGCCATCGTGGAACCATTCCAGCAAATGACGGTAGAAGGTATCGCGATAAACCAAATCTAAGCCAAGCGTCGGCTCGTCCAGAATTAGAATCTGCGTATTGGTCGCGATGACGACAGCTAAGTGCAATTGCACCTTCATGCCTTTCGATAGGGATTTGATGCGTGCACGCGGCTTGATGTCGGTTTGACGAAGCATGGCATCGGCTTTGCTGCGATTGAAACCTGGGTGTACGCCCTCGGTGTAATCGAGCAGCTGAGCAACGGTCATCCAGTTTGGCAGAACGTTCACATCCGAGATGTAAGACAAGCTCTGCATGATTTTGTCGCGTTGCATGATTGGCTCAAAGCCGTTGATGCGAATGGTGCCCTGATATTCGTGTGCACCGAGTAGGGCGTTAATGAGAGTCGATTTACCTGCACCGTTATGACCTAGCAAGCCAAGCACTTGACCCGCTTGTAGATCAAAGCTCACGTCATGCAGCGCTTCACCCTGCTGACGATATTGCTTGGAGACGTGTTTTACACTGACTAATGCGCTCATTGGTCACCTTCAATATGTGTTTGGATTTGTTGGATAAATTCATCAAGAGACATATCCAGACGTTGTAATGTGTCGGCGATCTGCGGAATTTGTTGTTCAAGGAAACGGGCTTTTTCATCAGCAAGAAGCTGTTTTTTTGCACCTTGGGCGACAAACATGCCTTGCCCACGTTTCTTCTCAATCAATCCTTCATCAACCAATAACTGATAGCCCTTCATGACCGTCAGGTGGTTGATCTTCATATCCGCAGAGACACTGCGTACTGAAGGCAAAGCTTCGCCCTCTTGCCAGATGCCTTGCAATATTTGCTGGGTGATCTGGTCAGCCAACTGACGGAAAATCGGTTGGCGATCATGCCAATGCGTCATGATTGGTTTCCTTGGCTGAGTTGGTGTTATATATATGTATAACACCTTGGCGGTGGGATAGAAAGCGCCAATCTTCTTGCGCTGTTTTCTCAATCACTTTTGTTGATGAAAATTCGCCAAAGTTTGCACCAGAGTTTCACGCAAAACTTGCACGCAATCGCATACGTTTTTGCCCTTAAAAACTGGCAAAAAATTGTTCACTTCTCATAAGTTGAGAAGGGCAATAAAAACCAGAAAATTGTGCTACAAAACTTGGTGAAAAAGTGTGTTTTTTCATTGAGTGAGAATTGGGTGAATATCCGAGCTATTGCTTTCTTATTTAATGAGAATTTAGTGGGTTTGAACCCTAGAAAACCACACGTTCAGTAGGCACTCTGACCTGCCTAAATACCGCTCAACCTGCGAGTTGTTACTCAAAGGATGAGAAAAAGGAGGCAAAGAGGTTTTATGAATCAGGTCATTTCTGTCGGTCCACAAGAGTCGTTTCTCGTCGCTATTTGTGTGTTGTTCTTGGGACAATTCGTTAACGCTAAATTACCGATCTTAAAGAAATTCAATATTCCCGAGCCAATCGTGGGTGGTTTGATTGTCGCATGTGCGATCACCGCGATGCATTTCAATGGCGTGGATTTAGTTTTTGATTTACCGCTGCAAAACACTTTCATGTTGATGTTCTTCGCTACCGTTGGCTTGGCTGCGAATTACACCCAGTTGATTAAAGGCGGCGCTAAGGTGTTTATCTTCTTAGCTGTAGCATCGGTGTACATTCTTATCCAAAACGCGGTTGGTGTCTCTCTGGCAACGGCGCTTGGCTTAGACCCGCTAATGGGCTTGATTGCAGGTTCGATTACGCTGTCTGGCGGTCACGGTACGGGCGCAGCATGGTCACAAACCTTCCAAGACATGTACGGCTTGCACAACGTTTTAGAAGTGGCAATGGCATCCGCCACCTTTGGTTTGGTGATTGGTGGCATCATCGGCAGTCCTGTGGCGCAGCGTTTAATAGATAAGCACAACCTTGAATCTGAATATGGACGCACCAACCAAACTCACGAACGTTTCCCTGAATTGGTGACCTACAACGAGCACGAAGAAGACCGAGTGACCGCGAAGAAAGTGGTCGAAAGCTTGTCGATCATCCTGCTGTGTGTCACTGGTGCTGGCTACTTAGAAGGTTGGGTGAGCAGCTTTGGCATCAAATGGTTGATGATTCCAGATTTCGTTTACGCGCTGTTTATCGGTGTGGTGATCACCAACATCATGGAAGTGACCAAAGTTCGCAAAGTGGATGTTGAAACGGTCGATATTCTCGGTACGGTTTCGCTGTCTCTGTTCCTAGCGATGGCGCTAATGAGTCTAAAACTATGGAACATCTTCGACTTAGCAATCCCGTTCCTCATCATCCTAGCGGTGCAATCGGTGATTCTGGCGGTCTTCGCTTACTACGTAACGTTCCGTGTGATGGGCAGCAACTACGATGCAGCGGTTATCGCAAGTGGTCACTGTGGCTTTGGTCTGGGTGCAACCCCAACGGCAGTAATGAACATGGGCTCTATCGTTAACCGCTTTGGTCCATCACCACAAGCCTTTATGGTGGTGCCTATCGTTGGCGCGTTCTTTATCGATATCGTCAACCTAGTGATTCTGCAAGGCTGTATTTCTTTTATTAAGTAATCAGTCTCGCTCCACAAAACAAAAGCCAGTCCCGAGAGACTAATGCCGATCGGTTTAGAGACTTGAATGATCTTGGGATCATATGATAATCCCCACTAACAACGTTAGTGGGGATTTTTTATGTTTGCTCAAGAGTTGGTTTTGGCTCATGAAACGATAGAGGATGGTAAAAACTACGAGTCTGTAGTTAATGCCATTCAACTTGAATGGATAGAGCAAGCTTTGCTTGATACATCTAAAGCAAGTATTAGGAGACGACGTCTACCAGCGCAACAAGCGGTTTGGCTTGTTATTTGGATGGGACTGCAACGGAATAAATCAATTAAGGAAGTGTGTAGTTCTCTTGACTTAGCTCTTCAACCCGAACCTCAGAATACATGGTCTCGTGTTGCACCTAGTGTGCTAACTGACTCTAGGCGACGTTTAGATGAGGCACCTCTTGCCGCTTTGTTTAAAACCTCTGTGGCGGCTTGGGAAAGCGACGCACTAGTAAAAGATAAGGTGCTAGGGCTAAGCATCATGGCCGTGGATGGTACAACTTTTCGTTGTCAAGATTCAGAAGACAATGCGCAAGCATTTGGATTCATTTCTCAAAAACATAAACCTTACCCTCAACTTCGCTTGGTCGGCCTAATGGCGACCGAGACTCGCTTTATGGTGGGGGCTGCATTCGATGCTTGTCAGGTTGGCGAGGCAACGTTAGCTCGCAGATTATTAGCAGACGTGCCAGCCAACTCGCTAACATTGTTTGATCGTTGCTACTTTTCCGCCGACCTGTTGATATCGTGGAATGCAGCAGCCTCCAATAGTCACTGGCTAACCCCCGTAAAACGGAAATTAAGATATGAAGTCGTAGAGCACTTTGCTGAAAACGACATGCTTATTTCTATGCCTATCTCACCACAAGCTCAGCGTAATAACCCTAATTTACCGACTCATTGGCAGGCACGCCTCATCCTCTATAAAGACCCAAAAGGTGAAATTGAAGGCTTTATAACTTCCCTTGTTGACCCTGAGAAATACTCATTAGAAGATTTATTAGCTGTCTATTGGCAACGCTGGGAAATAGAAGAAGGTTACGGTGAGATAAAGCAAACTCAGCTACAAAGCGAGGTTACCTTGAGAAGTCGTTTTGCTGTTGGTGTTAGACAAGAGCTTTGGGGAATACTGCTAGCGTACAATTTGGTGCGCTTAGAGATGATTCATATTGCTCAAGACGCCGATGTAAGCCCAACTAGAGTTAGCTTTACAGCGGCAATAAACTTAATAGATACCCAGTTACGTTGGTTGGCACTTAGTCCTGATGGAACTCTACCGAGCAAACTCAAGCAAATGAGGGAGAGCATAAGTCACTTCATTTTACCGGATAAAAGAAAGGACCGAACGTATCCACGTTCAGTCCTTTTTGTCCCTACAAAATATCCATTTAGATATAAGCATTAATGCTTATCCGAACGGCATTAGTCCCGAGAGACTGGCTTTTGTTTATTTAAATTATGAAAGCCAAGTAAAATTTAGGCATTGTTAGTACAAGTAGTTTCAATTCGCTATATGCGCCCTCTTTTCAGGCTCTAGAATCTCGATAGTAAGTTACTTCTTACTTTACTTGATAGTTGAAGTAGTGTGGAGATTACTATCTACACAAGAGACTTACATTAAATCTCTTAATTCTGGCTTTTCCCGTCGTTAATCCATCTAGCACGACGGGCTTTTTTACATGCATAAAATCGTTTTGAAGGTTTTAGTTAATTAACCTAGCTCTCACACAGGTATTCACTAGGCATTAGCTGGTATTTTTATTTCTATTTGCATACCAAAGTTCTTAATTATTAAAATTTTATTTTTTATTATTGAAGGTTTTTCTAATAAAAACAAATAGAAAAAATTTTAAATGCATCCTGTTTTATATTTTGATTTTTCTTGTGGTAAAGGAATTTAATTGTATCAAAATCTAATTAGGCATACTTATGCTTAATTAGATTTAAAGTGTTAAAAATAATGTTTTCCATATGTTTATTATAACTCAGCTCTAAGGACTATAGAGCATTTATCAAAAAACAAAATGTTATGGGAATTATATGAAAACATTAACTCTTTCTGCCCTTATGGCTACAGCGTTATTTACGGCAACTAGCGCGTCTGCAAACACAGGAACAATCAAGTTTTCAGGAACAATTACATCGTCCACATGTGATATACAGGTTGAAGTCGACGGCGTGGTTTCACCAACTGGTGTTGCTGAACTTGGCAACTTTAAAGTTACCGACGCAACGGCAATTGGTACTTTTGGCACCCCCGTTGCGATCAGTCTAGTGCCAGACCTCGCAACTTGCGATACTCCTCCTGGCGGTGTTAATGCTCAGTTATCAGTAGTATCAGCTCGTGTTGATAGTGCTAACACAGATGTAATCACTAGCGCAGACACGGATACAACAAATGTTGGGGTCCAATTTGTTTTAGCTAGTGATACTTCTGTGGTAAACGCAGGGAATGTAAACCTAACCAGCGGTTCAACTGATCTTGATGGTACTACCGCAGCCGTTAACTTTGTTGCTCAACCATATGCTGTAGCAGATACAATCGCATCTGGCCTTATTGGTGGCACAGCGTCTTACACTATTTCTTACTTATAGTTGAGCTTGTAGATTTTTCAATTTATGACGATGGCTTTCATTTTTAACTTAAGAAAAGAAAAGGTTATTTCTGGAGTTTCGGCTTCATTATCCTTGTTTTCTTTCAGTGTGCTTTCTTCTGATGAATTTAACTTTAATACTGACTTTGTCTATGGCAAGTATGATAGAGGTTCTTTAGAAAAGGCTCTTTATGAAGGAAAGAATGAAAGCATCGTCTATTTCGTTAAAGTCAATGGAAAGTACATAGGAAATTTTCATTTTACACGAGAAAAAGAACGCCTAAAAATTAAAAATGATTTAATTAAAGAACTTTCTACTGTTATAAGTGATAGATTATTGCGTGAAATCAAAACCCAAATGAGTTTGGATTTGGGGGCTGAACGGTATGAAGTCCAAGAAAATACAGCATCGTCAGAGTTATATATTTGGTTTAAAGATGTTGATTTAAAAAGGAGTAACCGAGAAAGTACTCTTCCTCTTAGTGACTCAATCGACTCATTAGTCGCATCGTATTCGCTATCTGCGAACTATTATGATGGCCAAAGATATGAAGAAGGTGAAGCTTCATTCCCTTTTACAAGCAATATCAAGTTAGGAGTAAAAGACTGGGGACTAAATATAGACTTGTCGAGTTCAGATCTCAGTCAAGATGGTATTTCTTTTGATAATCTTTACCTCACACGGCTGTTAGAAAATATCAAGAGTGAGGCTGTTATTGGTCAAGCTTACTCTCAAAGTTTGTATGACGAAGGTTTTCGCTTTGGCGGTGTACAGTTAAGTAGTGTTAGTTCCTTATTTGCCTATCATAAGCAAAACTACACTCCAGCAATCAAAGGTTATGCGAAAACTAATGCTGTCGTCGAGGTGTATCAGGATGATCGATTGCTCTTTACTAAAGCTGTAGCAGCTGGTGAGTTTACTATCGATGAGGTTAAAGGTGCATCCAATCAACTTATGAGGGTGGTAGTGAATGAAGCTGACGGTACGTCAAATACCTTTTTTTATGAAAATACCGTTATTCGAGGTTTGCTGACTCCAGGAGCCTATGCATACCAAGTTAACTTGGGCCGATACAGATACTCTGATAATAATTATGGCGACGGCTTTGCCTCGTTTGAATATTCATACGGATTTGACAAAGCAACACAAACCGCTAGCGCTATTATCTCAGATGATTACATGTCCAGCACACTTGGTGTAGCGGTTCCGTTGCAAGAGCTTGGTGCGTTGAATTTCTCTTATTCGAGAGCACTTTTTAATCTTGATGAAGAGAAGCTTGACGGGGATAGTTACAGTATAAACTATTCAAAAAACGTAGATGACTTATTCAATGTTCAGATAGCAGGTTTTCGTTATTCTGATGAAAACTACTTAACTTTCAATGACGCGATGGCATTAAAGCCTGGAGATAGAGAAGCCTACTACAACGTAAAAAACCGTTACACGGCGATGTTTAGCGGGCAAGAACCTATTCTCGGCAATAACGTTTCTTTGAACTTTATGCTTGATAAGTATTGGGGGCAACAAGATGACCAAGAAACCTTCGTGCTTAGTTATGGTGGTAACTTACACGGTGTTAATTACTATTTATCAACATCTCGCTCTTATTCATCAGAATACGGAAAAGATACCAGTATTAGTATGAACTTAGATATGCCGTTAGGTACATCTGGAACAAGTGCTTACGCAAGACTCGTTAGCGATAATGTTGGTAGTACCAATGAAGTAGGTATCAACGGCTATACAGCTGATAGTTCATGGAGTGCTTCTGTCGCGGGTGACAAAAGAATATCTGGTAGCTATTACAAGCGAACAGAAGTAGCCAATATACAGGCCAACTTTACAAAAGGTGAGGAATACTGGAACGGCTCTGGCTCTGTTAGTGGGACTATCGTAGCCGCTGATAACCAAATCATTGCAACAAATAACCAATCGACGACCTTCGCTTTGGCTGAGATTGATGACATTAAAGAGGCACGAATTAATGGCGTTAGTACTCGTGAGAGTGGCAGAGCACTTATACCTTTGAATAATGAATTCTCTGAGGAAGAAATTCATGTGGACTTAGCTTCATTGTCAAATGGAGTATCAATAGCAAAACCTAACCTTACGGTAAGGCCAAAACGAGATTCTGTGGTGAAGCTCTCTTTTGATTCTTCGAAGGTTTTGTATTTAAGAGCTGTTTTGTTAGATGCCAACTCACAAGCCTTAAAATTTGGAGCAAGTGTTAAAACACAAGGGGGACAGTCTCTGCACGTAGGAACTTACGGTGATGTCTTGCTTCCTTTTTCAATTAGTTCCAATGAATCATTTAGTCAGTTAACTCTTTCACAACCTGATTTTAATTGCTCTTGGATATTGGATAGTGAAAATTCAAAAACGAAAAAAAGTGGGTCTTTAATAGATTTTGGAGTGTTAAAATGCGAACAGTAATTAGATGCCAATTAGTTTTAGTTGTATTGAGTCTTACCTGCTTTTTTTTGCCAGAAGCTCATGCGGCATTTAGTTTAAACAAAACTAGAGTGGTTGTAAGTGCAGGATCATCGAGTGCTATAGAAGTTACTAACCATTCTCCACTCAAGTATGGGATGCAGTCATGGGTTGAAGAGTTCGATACTTCTGCCACTACATTAGCTGTGACGCCTGGGTTGCTAGCTATTGATGGAGATAGCAAGGCAACGTTGCGAATTCTTTCATTTGATAAAAAGAGTGCCTCAGAACAACTTTTCTATTTAAATGTACAGGAGATTCCTCCAGCCAATACTAATTCAGATACGAGTACGCTGTCTCTAGCTGTTAGAACAAGAATCAAGCTTTTTGTTAGACCTGAAAGCTTATTTGAAGGACGTCCTGATGCAGAAGAGAACATACAAGTATTAAAAACAAGTAAGGGCACTCTATTTCGTAACCCAACAGATTATTATTTTGCGATCAGTAAGGTGCAAGTGGGTAACCAGGATATTCCTTCACCACAACTCGGTGTTTTTGCGCCTCATTCGGAGGTAATAATTGAGGACTTCCCACTAGCAACTGAAATCGTATTAAGTGCCATTGATGATTATGGAGCGAATAATAGCTATAAACTAGTGGTAGAGGAGTAATAAATGTTACTAAAACAGTGTATTTACTTAACATTACTTGCTCCTAGCTTATCATATGCATTTGAATACGAGGATAAAGTATGTTACCCCGGCTATGGTTCTGCTTATCCACAAACATTTTCAATAACCAAAACACTAGCGACTGAAGATAATGTTGCCGGGGCGATAGTGGTACCGCGAACCTCGACAACAGGCTCTGGTCGAGTTCCTTATGATTGCTATTGCGACAACCCGACAGCGCAAGTATCTCATTGGTGGTCTTCTCAAAATATATATCCATATACAACTGAAGGTGATGGGCATTGGCAACAAATAACACCAAATTTAGAAGCAAATATAGAGATGTATGTATGGAACTCAGGAGGGGATAATTATCACTCAGTTCCCTTTATTGGCATTAGTAATAATGTCCAAGAATCTTGTGATAGAACAGGAACTGCGTCTACAGGCAATACAGGAAAGGTGACGATTAGAATGGCTAAACCTTACGTTGGAGATATTTCCTTCAATGGTTTAGTGGCTAAGATTTGGCATTATCGCAAAGCTAATTACGTTGATTACTCTGATCCAGTGATGGTTTCTATAAGCCTTAACTTGAATATTACTGTTCCTGGTGGGTGTACCTTGTTACCAACAAGCACGATGACTGTTGAACTTGGGCGAACGAATCAAAGTGAATTTTCAGGTGTACCATACCCCGCCGCACCAACCTCATATTCGCCGTCAACGTTCGATCTCAAATTTGATTGTGAAGCCCCCTATGGAGAACTAGATGTGACATTACTTGGTGAGGCTGATAGCCAAGGTCAAGGCTACAAGACAAGTCATGATGGTATCTCTGTAATAGTAGCGGATACGGGCAATACTATACTCCCTCCGAATACTGTTGTTGGAGGTGTAACTGTCGATGAAGGGCTTACGAGTTCGTCTCTTAAACTACGAGCTTGGCCCACATATTCTGGGAGTAGTAGTGCTCCTGAACCTGGAAAATTTGAAGCCATAGCAACAATACAATTAAACTATAAATAAAGTAGAGCCAGAGAAGTTACTCTGGCTTTTCAGCCTATACCTCTTATTTTTATATTTGCCTTTATCCTTCCCTAATATAATTTGCCTTTATATGCTCAACTAGGTTTTTTTGGTTATATAAATAGGCATTGTTAAACTTTAGTTTTTTACTTTGCTAACATAAATTTTTTAAATGGAATTAAATTATGAACACTGTTTTTTTATGTTTTGTACCATGTCTGCTTACGTGTGTACTAATAAGTAAATAGCTAGATATATGGAGTTATAAATTATGTTTGGTGAACTGTTAAAGGAATTTCGTATAGTTAACGGTTATACTCAAAAGGACTTGGCAATAAAGTTAGCTAATAAAAGTGCTGAATTTCAGCAGGTCGACTTTGTTACAATTAGTCGATGGGAGAGAGGGATTACATCACCAAACAATGCAAAAGCATTAAGAGTATTGCGCTGCTTAATTATGGACGTGCAACCATTTTTAAAGTCTTTGTATGACTATAGATCATCGACTGCTTTGGATAATTTCATGGTTGAACGCTTCGGAGCAAAGGAGTTACTTTCTACTCTCGCAGCGTTTAATATTGAATTGCCGAGTAATAAAAAAGAGTTTGGTTTCGGGAAGGTAATAAAGGAAGTTAATGACCCTATTTTAAAGAGAATACGAGAATATCACACACTTTTTAATCAAGAACGGTTGGATCTTTTTAATGTTGACCTCTATTTGTATCAAGAGGAACATAAGCTTCATGGGTATAGGTTTTATTATGAGTCTAAGCCGGAAAATATTATAGCCCATAGTATTTCCTTTTTTATAGACACTGAAGAACTAGAGGAGGAAGTTAGAGATAATGGGTGTGATATTGATATTAGAATTGCTAGTAAGTATAAAAGCTCTGGTCGATATTCTATGTACTTGGCCAGCGGTACAATTACGAGTGAAGATTTATTTAAGTATCATTGGATTCAGCAAATAAAATTTTTATCAACTCATAGTAACATAGATAAATTTTATACATCTGTAATGTCTGAAACTGTTGTTCCCTTTCTATTGAGTATTGGATTTGAAGTTGTTGCGACTAAAAATCCAGTCAAAGTCGGTGGAATAAAAATAGGCAGAAGACGTTATGAACGATGTTTGATGAAGATAGATACGAGTGTGTTACTGACCAGCAAGGAAGCATTGAGCTTAATTGCTGATTATCTTTAAGTGATTAGGCTGTTAGGCTTAGAGAATAATAAAGGCATCAACTAACAGTAAGATCCAAATTCTTATCTATAATGTTATCAGAGTCGGAACATAGGTAGATAAGGATGTTTGGAGAGATTCTCAAAGAGGTTCGTGAAAGGAATAACTTAACGCAAAAGGACTTGGCACTTAAGCTTGCCAATGCGAACGAGGAGTTTCGCCAACTTGACTTGGTGACCATCAGTCGCTGGGAGAGAGGCACAACGTCACCCAATAATGCCAAAGCGATCAGGGTACTACGTTCTTTGAATGAAGACCTGAGCTTGTTCCTTAAATATTTAGCACAGTCACAATCAGTGTCTTCGCGCTCTTTAGATGAATTTGTGTATGAACGTTTTCACTCAAACATCCTTCAGTCAACGCTGGCTGCTTTTAACTTGAATATACCTCAAGAAGACGAAGTGATAGAGCATGATAAGGTTTTTCTTCAAGTCAATGATGCAATGCTTACCAAGATTCGTGATTACCACAGCCGGTTTAACCAAGACCGATTAGCATTGTTCAGTTTGGATTTATATCTTTATCAAGAAGAAAACAAGCTTCATGGCTATCGGTTTTATTATGCTTCTGAGCCAGAAAATATTTTAGGCTACAGTATGGCTTTTTTCTTTAATCAAGAGGTGTTGGAAAACCAAATCAGAGATAACGGTTGTGATATCGATATGAGGAACTCTACAAGTTACAAGAAAAGTGAACCAATGAGTCTCTTATGGGCAAGTGGTATTGTGACCAGCAGTGCGCTGTTTAGGTACAACTGGACACAGCAGATCAAGTTTTTAGCAAGACATAGCAACATTACCCACCTTTATGCCAATGTGATTATAGAATCTATGGTGCCTTTTTTGACGGATATAGGCTTTGAGATAGTTTCAGCGAAGAACCAGGTAGAAAAAGGTGGGATTAAGATAGGCCGTCGACGTTATGAGCGCTGTCTTATGAAAATCGACACGAGTGTGTTACTGACAAGCAAAGAAGCACTCAGTTTGGTGCAAAGATCGTTCTAACTGACCGTGAATCGGTATATTAGCTTCTAAGATTAAAAGTCGTAGATTTTAGACGCCTTTGAAGAACTAGGCATCAACAATTTAGATTACTGGAATTAGCCATGTCCTTTAAATTTATCAATGACTAATATTCGGTTTGTTGAGGACGTTACTGATGCGAAATCGTCGGACATTTATCATCAGTAATTTCCTTTTCTCCTTATAAGACTCTAGCTAATTGCCCGTCGCATCCATCATCGCGACGGGCTTTTTTTATTCCTGCCAAACGGACGTTGCGATGGAATTACAAGAACGCTTTGTATGGCAGTTCTGGTTCGTTTTTGAAGATGTCGCTAAAGCCACGGAAGTGCTGGTAGTGCATGCGACCTTTATCGGTAGGGAAGGTGTATTTGCCTCCCACTTGCCAGAAGAACGGTGCGAACTTGTATTGCAGACGGTCTTTCTTCATGTTCCACAATACTTCGATTTCGCGTGGGTCGTTTTGGAAGTTCGCCCAAATATCGTGGTGGAATGGCATAACGACATCACAATTCAATGATTCTGCTGCGCGTAGGATGTCAGAAGACGTCATCTTGTCAGTCACGCCGCGTGGGTTCTCACCGAATGACAACAGTGCCACGTCAATTTGGTATTCGTTGCCGTGCGCTGCGTAGTAGTTCGAGTAGTGCGAGTCACCAGAGTGGTAAACCGAGCCGCCTGAAGTTTCAATCAAGTAGTTCACCGCGCGTTTGTCCATGCCGTCGAGGATTTCTTTATCGTAAGATGAAGTGCCCTTTGGCAGTGTGACAAGTGCAGTACGGTCGAATGAATCCAGTACGCGGATCTTCATGTCGCCGACTTCAAGTACATCGCCCACTTTCGCGACTACACAACGTTCTTCTGGCACGCCCCAGCCCATCCATAAATCAACACACGCTTGTGGACCGATGAACTTCACGTGGTCACCACAGTTTTGCAGTACCGCTGCCGCGACGTTAACGTCGATATGGTCAGCATGGTCATGGGATGCCATCACAGCGTCGATCTCTTTGATAGCAAACGGGTCAAGCGGGAAGATAGCAGTACGTAGGTTTGGTTGCAGCGCTTCGACTCCGCCCATACGCATCATTTGGTGCTGGTTCTTCATGAAGGCGTTCTTTTGCGTCTTTTTGCCCGTACCACACCAGAAGTCGATAGAGATGTTGGTGTTGCCCTCACTCTTCAACCAGATACCTGTACAACCTAGCCACCACATCGAGAATGTATTTGGTTCTACCACCGTATTTTCGATCTCTTCGTTTAACCAGGTACCCCACTCAGGGAATGTATTTAGGATCCAAGATTCACGAGTGATTTCATTTACTTTACTCATAGCAACACCTTTTTGTTTCACAATTTTTATTAAATTTGGGATGTAGGGAGCCGAGCGCCTTAATTTGTGGTTAAGGCACTGAGCTGAATTATTTTTATTTATTTGAGAAAGAGGCTAGGGCGCGTTAGACCAGAATGACCTGTGTCCCTTTTGCTTCTATCGCTTTGATGACCTCTGGGTTGGCGTTTTTGCCAGTGATCAGAATGTCGATTTTCTCGGTAGGACAGAACAACATGCCCGTTCTGTGACCCACTTTGGAGCTGTCTACCACGACGACGAGCTTGTCGATTTGCTCAAGCATTTGCTGCTCAGCCACCGCGGTTAACATGTCGGCTTTGTAGAGTCCGGCTTCGGTTAACCCTTTACCCGAGGTGAACATCCAATTGCCTGCGTAACTGCCAAGCGAGTTGGGTGCCGGATTTAAGAACAGTTTTTGTGAACGGTTGTATTGACCGCCAATGATGATCACATCGTCATGATCTTCATTGATCAGGTAGCTTGCCAATGGGAAGTAGTTGGTGACGATCTGCACGTCTTGCCCACACAACTTCTGCCCAAGTAGGAAAGCGGTCGAACCGCAGTTAATGACCACGCTGTCGCCAGGCTGACACAGCTCAGCGGCTTGCATCGCAATCAAGGACTTTTCTTCGTAATGCTCAGTGCTGTTAATGTTCAGCGGTGACCATTTTTTCTTTTCTGCTTCGACGCGTTCTGCGCCGTTGCGTACTTTGCGTAGTTTTCCTAGTTCATCCAGCTTAGAGATATCACGGCGAGCCGTCGCTGGAGAGACGTTAAAGCTCTCAATAATGTGTGAGACGTTAATCGTCTGATTTTCTTCTAATAAAGACAGAATGCCATTGTGTCTTTGTACTTCATTCATACCCATCACCCTATTTGATTCAAATTCACCGAAATGTGTATCTAGTGATTATTTGGTGATTACTTGTGATTTGTTTTGATTCTATTAATCACGCTCTTGATTGTCAAATTCAAGACTGATGAAAATCTGAACTTCATCACAAGAATTCATAAGCTGTTGTATTTATTGATAATTTAATTTTTGTGTGTGATCCGCTTACCATTTGTAGGGTTTTTTGGAGGGCAAAATTGATAAATATCAAAATAATCACAAATGAGCATTGCGTGATTACTTTTGATTGTTAGAGTTTATTTCGTGAGCAAAAATTGAGTAGATTCTACGACATCAGATGGAATCACTCTGACCTACATACGATTACAAATAAAAAACACTCTAGGGGTAAAGATATGGAGTTCTTGTACGACATCTTCTATATTTTTTACAGCCAAGTTATGACCAAAGCCCCACTACTACTGGGTTTGGTAACATGCATTGGCTATTGGTTGCTGAGAAGAGACGCCACCACCATCATTAAAGGTTCCATCAAAACGATCGTGGGTTTCATGCTGGTTCAAGTGGGTGCGGGCACCCTAGTTGCTGGCTTCAAACCTGTGATTTCCAAACTTTCTGAATACCACGGGCTAACCGGCTCGGTCATTGACCCTTACACCTCCATGATGTCTACCATGGAAGCGATGGGCGACAACTACTCTTGGGTAGGTTACGCCGTTCTATTGGCATTAGGTATTAACATCCTCTTGGTACTGTTCCGCCGCTACACGGGTATCCGCACCATCATGCTGACTGGTCACATCATGTTCCAGCAAGCGGGTCTGATCGCCGTGTTCTACTTTGTGCTTGGCGCAAGCATGTGGGAAACCATCATTTACTCTGCGGTGTTAATGGCGTTGTACTGGGGTATCTCCTCCAACATCATGTTCAAGCCAACTGAAGAAGTCACCGGCGGGGCGGGTTTCTCTATTGGTCACCAACAACAGGTCGCGTCTTGGATTGCAACAAAAGTAGCGCCAAAACTGGGTGATAAGAACGACAGCGTTGACCACCTAGAACTGCCTAAATGGTTACACATCTTCCACGATAGCATCGCAGCAACGGCGATCGTGATGACGGTGTTCTTCGGCATCATTCTGCTTTCATTCGGTCTTGATAACCTTCAAGAAATGGCGGGCACCACACACTGGACTATCTATATCCTAGAAACGGGTCTGAAATTCGCTGTAGCGATTCAGGTGATTGTTGCGGGTGTGCGTATGTTCGTTGCTGAGCTGTCTGAAGCGTTCAAAGGCATCTCTGAGCGCGTGATTCCAAATGCGGTATTGGCGATTGACTGTGCGGCTATCTACGCATTCTCTCCTAACGCAATGGTATTTGGTTTCATGTGGGGTGCGCTTGGTCAGTTCGCTGCAGTACTGGCGATGTTGGCATTTGATGCGCCAATCATGATTATCCCTGGCTTCATTCCAATGTTCTTCTCTAACGCGACCATCGGCGTATTTGCTAACCACTTCGGTGGCTGGAAAGCGGTGATGAAGATCTGTTTCGTGATGGGCATCATCGAGGTACTAGGTTCTGCTTGGGCTATCCACCTATTTAGCCAACACGGCACAGAATTCAACGGCTGGATGGGCATGGCGGACTGGGCGCTTGTATTCCCACCAATCATGCAAGGTCTGTCTGCATCGAAAATGTTCTTCTTCGTTCTTGTTGGTCTGTCTCTGGTTTACATGTTCTTCGCTTCTCGCAAGCTACGTGCTGAAGAAGACGCGCAAGGCACAGTAGAAATCAGTGAAGAGCCAGAAGTGATTGAAGCCGTAGAGCAAGCAATCAAAGCGAGCGACGGTCTGCGCCCAGTAAGCATCCTAGCAGTATGTGGTAACGGTCAAGGCTCATCGATGATGATGAAAATGAAGATCGGCAAATACCTAGAGAAGAAAGGCATTCCTCACGTGATGGACTCATGCGCAGTGTCGGACTACAAGTCGAAGCTCGCGAGCACGGACATCATCGTATCGTCGAAGCACCTGTCTGCAGAGATGGAACCAGGTGAAGGCAAGTTTGTACTCGGGGTGCAAAACATGCTTAACCCTAACTCCTTCGGGGACGAGCTACTCGACATCATCAATAAAAACTTTGTACCAGCAAAATAAAACAGCATGACCAAATATCTCTCAATGAAGAGATAAGAAACCAATAACAAACAGCGGATAACAACAGTGGTGCCGGGCTTCGAAAAGCCAAAGTCACGGCACCCAAACTGGAGATAGAACAATGGGATTAAAACAATCACTGATCGACAACAACTCAATCAAACTGCAAGCAAAAGCGTCGAACTGGCGTGAAGCCATCAAGATTGGTACGGACATGTTGATTGCCTCTGGTGCGATTCAGCCTTCTTACCACGATGCCATCATCAGCAGCGTGGAAGAGTTGGGTCCTTACATCTGCATCGCGCCTAACTTGGCACTGCCACACGCACGACCAGAAAACGGTGTGATTCGTACTGCTTTCGCACTGGTTACGCTAGAAGAGCCAATCTACTTTGAAGGCGAAGACGAGCCAGTTGATGTGTTAATCACGCTAGCGGGCAGTTCTTCAGACGAGCACATGGAAGGTCTGATGGAAGTGACCCAAGTGTTGGATGATGAAGACAGTGAAACGGGCGTGGATTTAGATAAGCTTCGCCGTTGCCGCAGCAAAACCGATGTATTCAACGTGATTGATGAAGCTCTGGCTGTTACTGCCTAAGGAGAAATCATGTACAGCGAACTGAAACAACGTGTGCTCGAAGCCAACCTCAAACTGCCGAAATACGGTTTGGTGACCTTCACCTGGGGCAACGTGTCTGAGATTGACCGCGAGCGCGGCGTGATTGCGATTAAACCGTCGGGGGTGGAATACGATGGCATGCGCGCTGAGCACATTGTGGTGGTCGATTTAGACGGCAATGTGGTGGAAGGCAGCATGAATCCATCCAGCGATACCGCGACCCACATTGAGATCTACAAAGCGTTCCCACAAGTGGGCGGCGTGGTGCACACCCACTCACGCAGCGCAACGATTTGGGCACAAGCAGGGATTGATATTCCTGCGCTGGGTACGACTCATGCCGACTACTTCTATGGCGACATTCCGTGTACTCGTAAGCTTTCACAACGCGAAATTGCCGAAGAGTACGAGAAGAACACTGGCTTAGTGATAGTGGAAGAGTTTCGTCAACGCCGCATCGACCCAATGGCAGTACCAAGCGTGATTGTGGCAGGGCATGCGCCTTTCTCTTGGGGAACCAACGCCGATGATGCTGTGCACAACGCGGTGGTATTGGAAGAGATTTCTGCAATGGCATTAGCAACGCGTTCACTCAACAGCGGCATCAAGATCCAGCCTGAGCTTTCAGACAAACACTACCTGCGTAAGCACGGTGAAAACGCCTACTACGGGCAGAGGTAACGACATGTACAAAGTGCTTGCTTTAGATTTAGACGGAACTGTACTCACCGATGACCACAGCATTCACCCAGAGGTGAAAAAAGCGATTCAAGAAGCGCAGCAGAAGTGTCACGTGGTGATTGTCACCGGACGCCATCACACCGCGGCACGCCCGTATTACGATGAGTTGGGTCTTACCACGCCTATCATCTGCTGCAACGGCACTTATGTTTATGACTACCACAATGACCGAGTGCTCAAGCATAACTCCATCGATAAGGAAGATGCGCTGACGTTCATCGCCTTGGCGAAGGAGTTTCAGGTCAAGATGGTGATGTACGTAACCGATGCCATGACGTACTCAAACTACAACCCAATTCACTACATGGAAGCATTGGAAAAGTGGGCGAAAACCGCACCAGAGCATCTTCAACCGAAGATCTACAAAATCGACTCGTTCAGCGAAGAAGTGCGCAATACCGAGTTCGTGTGGAAGTTCGTGGTGGAAGGCTTACCAAGCTCGGTAGAACGCTTAATTGAAAACCCATGGGTGAAAGAGAAATTTAACGGCGAACGCTCGTGGTCGAATCGCATCGACTTCGCAGCAAAAGGCAACAACAAAGGTTTAAGACTGGCGGAATACGTTTCTGAGCTGGGTTATCACCCGAATCATGTCATTGCCGTGGGCGATAACCACAATGATATTTCCATGCTCCGATACGCCGGATTAGGCGTTGCCATGAATAACGCAGACGAGACGGTACGCTCAAGCGCCCGTTTGGTGTGCGAAACCGATAACAATAACGACGGCTTAGCTCGTCTGATACGTGAAAAAATTCAAGGATAAGCATCATGACCAAACCAATGATTCAAATCGCTCTAGACCAAACTAACCTAACTGACGCCGTGGCGGTTGCAAGCAATGTACACAGCTACGTCGATGTGATTGAAGTGGGCACCATTCTCGCGTTTGCAGAGGGGATGAATGCTGTCTCCACGCTACGCAAGAACCACCCAGACCACATTCTAGTGTGCGACATGAAAACCACTGACGGCGGCGCGATTTTGTCTCGCATGGCGTTTGAAGCGGGCGCTGACTGGATTACGGTTTCAGCCGCAGCGCACATTGCGACCATAGAAGCGTGTAAGAAAGTCGCGGATGAATTTAGTGGCGAAATTCAAATCGAAATCTACGGCAACTGGACAATGGAAGATGCGCAAGCGTGGGTGGACCTTGGTATCACTCAAGCGATTTATCACCGTTCTCGCGATGCAGAGTTGGCAGGGATTGGCTGGACAGACGCTGACATCAGCAAGATGCGCCAACTCTCTGAGTTAGGTATCGAGCTCTCTATCACAGGTGGCATCGTGCCAGAAGACATCTACCTGTTTGAAGGCATCAAAGCGAAAACCTTTATCGCAGGTCGCGCATTGGCTGGCGACAAAGGGCAAGAAACCGCAGAAGCATTGAAAGCGCAAATCGACCGTTACTGGAACTAGGGGGCGACATGTATCAGAACCTACAACGTCATCGTGTTGGCTTGTATGAGAAAGCGTTGCCGAACGAGTTGAGTTGGGAAGAAAAACTCAGCGTGACCAAAGAGTTGGGCTTCGACTTTCTTGAGATCTCGGTGGATGAATCAGACGAGCGCCGCAGCCGCTTAGATTGGGACGACGAGACGATCTACGCCCTGCGTCACCAGTGCGAACGTTATGGCATGCCATTGCAGTCGATGTGTTTGAGCGCGCACCGCAAGTTCCCGTTTGGCTCGGCTGATCCGAAGATACGCGAGCAAGCCGTGCTGCACATGGAAAAGGCGATCGCATTGGCGTACAAACTTGGCGTCCGTACCATTCAATTAGCTGGCTACGATGTGTATTACGAGCCAGCAAACCGTGCTACCCACTTGCGTTTTATTGAAGGTATGAAGGAAGCGGCGAAACTGGCAGAGCGCGCAGGTGTGATGCTTGCTGTCGAAATCATGGACACCGACTACCTTAACTCATTGAGTAAGTTTGAGGTGCTCAATCGCGAAGTAAATTCGCCGTATTTCACCGCTTATCCAGACGTTGGCAATATCTCTGGTTGGAACTATGACGTGTGTACTGAGCTGAAATTGAGCAAGCCACACATTACCCAAATCCACCTTAAAGACACGTATCGCGTGACGCCAGAGTACAAAGGTCAGTTCCGCGATCTGGTGATTGGCGATGGCGAAGTGAACTTCGATGCCATCTTCCGCACACTCAAAGAGACAGACTGCGTAGTGCCGCTGGTGATTGAAATGTGGGCGCACGATGAACATTGGCGTGCGCACATTCAAACGGCCCAACAGCGCTTAAATCAAGCGTGTGATCATGCGGAATTACCTAGGTTGTTTGCCGCATAATTCTTTCTGGGTCGTATAGACACTTACATGCTCCGGTGCTCGTTATTGGGCACCGTTTTCCCATCGTGGGAACGTGCAGTTTTTAACCCTCGTGAAAACTGCACTCTTTCGTTTCATTGGTTGACTTACCATCAGGGTTGGCGCAAAGTTGCGCTTTGTCGTTATGAAACCCCGTTAATCTGAATGAAATTACTCCATCTGCAACTTTTCTGGTACGAAAAACATCACACCCTATTGGAGATGGAAGACCTGCCAATTCTCACTCCAGCGCAAGAGCAAGAACTGCGTGAGTGGGCGAAAACACGCCGCAAAATCCTCAGCTACGAAGTGCATCAACAGCCTTGGGTAAAAGTGAACGTCGACGGCTTCTCGTCGATTTTAGAGCTCAAACCAAATGGCACGCTGGTGGAAAAAGACTTGTTCAGTGAGCGTGGTTTACAGGGCTTATGGAAGGTCAGCGACGGCTTCTTGTTTATCAAAGTCATCAGCGGTGAATTCATCGTCGAATACCAAATTGTTGGTCACACCGAAAACAATGTGCACAGTGGTATCGAGTACATCAACGGCAAAATCAGTACCTACAGCAAGTTTGCCAAACTCGCGAATAATTAAGCCGATTCAATTCGATGTAGAGAAAGGAGCCAAAGTGCTCCTTTTTTGTTGCGAATAGAAAATCCCAACTATTCTTACTTCAAGCAATGAAATCAATGCGTTAATATCCAAGTCATTACCTTATTTCAAACAGTAGCAGGAGGCATGAATCGTGTCTGAAAAAATATCGACGTCGGCGCTGGCAAAAATGCGTCAGATAGAAGCCAAGCTGCTGTTTGCTGATCTGAAACGCGCTGGCTACATCGTTCGCCAAGACGAGAAATGGATTTTGACCGAAGAGGGTGCCAAGTTTGGTGGTGAGTATGTCGATCATCCCAAATTTGGGCAGTTCATTGTTTGGCCGACTAACTTGCACATCGAGCTTGCTGCGACGTCTGGCAAAACCTACAGTGCAACCCAGTTGGGTGAGAAGTTAAAGCTCAATGCCAAGCGCATGAACCAGCTGTTAAGTGAATTAGGTTGGATAAGCAAATCCGAAGAGGGTTGGAGCTTAACCGAAGCCGGAATCCGCGCTGGTGGGCAGCAGAGAACCGATAAAGAGTCGCAGAATACCTTTGTGGTGTGGCACGACGTAGTGCTGCGTAACAAACGACTCAAGCAGTCTGTGATTGAGTTTTTAGGACAAGATGCCGAGTCCCATTCCACAGATAAGTCGTTTTCTAGTTTTCGCCAGAAGTTTGAAGCCAAGCACCGCACTTTAGACGGGCATTATGTTCGTTCTAAAGGAGAACTGCTTATCGATAACTGGCTGTATTTGGCTGGTGTGGTGCACGCTTATGAGCGCCAACTGCCGATCGACCAAGACGTGACAAGCGATTTCTATCTACCGGGGGGCAAAGTCTATCTGCAGTTTTGGGGCAGCGACACCGGTGAGATGTTAGAAGCGGAGCGAGAGAAGATTCGTGCGGTTTACGAGCAGCATAACTTCAACCTCATTGAGGTCGAACCGAGTGAGTTAGATAAACTCGATGAGGTATTGCCAAAACGTCTGCGCCAGTTTGGTATTCAAGCTTATTAAACGCCTCGCTAGCGGTTGTTTAGATTCCTACACCTTCAAACCTGCCAGTCTCTAAAAACGAAAAAACCCGTGATGACTCACGGGTTTTGTGTATTCAGCGTTTATCTTTGGTTGTTACCCGAGGGATTAGAAACCTTTGATGTTTTCCGCTTCTAGCTCAGAGAAGTACTTAACTGTCTTCACTTTAAGCTCTTGTTGTGAAGGCTCATCACAAACGATCACTGCTTTAGGGTGTAGTTGAAGTGCAGAAACCGTCCATAGGTGGTTTACGCTGCCTTCTACTGCTGCTTGTAGAGCAAGTGCTTTGTTGTGACCAGTTACTAGGATCATCACTTCTTCAGCGTCTAGCAGCGTACCAACACCGATAGTTAGTGCGTATTTAGGAACTTGGTTGATGTCGCCATCGAAGAAACGAGAGTTCGCGATACGAGTGTCTTCAGTTAGTGTCTTGATGCGAGTGCGAGAAGACAGAGAAGATGCTGGCTCGTTGAATGCGATGTGACCGTCGTTACCTACGCCGCCCATGAATAGGTTGATCTTGCCGTAAGACTTGATTTTGTCTTCGTAGCGTTGGCATTCCGCTTCGTGATCTTCCGCGTTACCGTTAAGAAGGTTGATGTTCGCTTCTTGGATGTTCACGTGGTTGAAGAAGTTGTTGTACATGAATGAACGGTATGATTCTGGGTGATCCGCAGGGATACCGATGTACTCGTCCATGTTGAAAGTCACAACGTGTTCGAAGCTCACTTCACCAGCTTGGTAAAGTTCGATCAGTGCTTTGTAAGTTGCTAGAGGAGTGCCACCAGTAGGTAGACCCAGAACGAACGGACGCTCAGCAGTTGGTTTGAAGTCGTTGATGCGCTTAGCGATGTGTGCTGCTGCCCACTTGCCTACTTGTGCTGCTTGAGCTAACGGGATAAGTCTCATTTTGTGCCCCTAGTTATTGGAATTTAAGATGTCCTGAAACATTAATTCGCATTATAAAATAAGTAATGACGATCTGCTATTGTTTTAGGTCAAAATTTTGCTTTTTCTTTAACCAATGTTGCTTTTCTCAACAGTTTTCACGTTTGCTTGTTGCGATTACCCTCTTATATAGAGGGCGTTAGACTAGTTGATTAGCGTTTAAAATTTATGACTGAAAAAAAGTTTTTTGGCTGAATGAGCGAGCCAAATTGAACCGAGTTGCGTAGGAGAAAGAGAAGAAAAATGCCGAAGTTATGATCTCACGCAATCTATGGTGTGGCACGGCGTTTCTTCCTTAACCATACTTAAAGTGTGTTTATTGCTGAGGGAATCGCAATGAAAAACGACTTAGACGCAACCAAAGTGCTGCAAGCATACGAATGTGTGATGAACAACGGCACGCCTACTGAGTTTGGCAAGATGTATGAAGGGGTAGAAGCCTTTTCTGATTACGACGGCTATAACGTGTTTCTGAGAGGCAATGGCGTGGAGCTCAAAGTGGGTTTCCACAACACCTATCAGTTGGAGTATGACCAAGAGCATCTTAAAGACAGCTTCTTGAAGAAGGTCGCCATGCTGGCGAAGTGATTGTTCGCCGTACAATAGGTTTACTAAAAAATGAAAAAGCCCTTTGGTGAAACACCTCTGGGCTTTTGGAAAAGAAAAATTTTTGCAACTCCACAGAATGAAACATTCTGAGGATTAACCAAGCATTAAGGCTTGGCAGAGTCGGTTAATCGTCTTCTGCTAGGCTCTCTTCTGCGTAGTCATCTGTCGCCTCTGGTTTGTTACGACCATTTAGCGTGTGGAAGCGTTTGCGACCACGAGCTAACTGTGTGTATTTTAACCAAGTGCGCTCGATCTTAGTTTTCGCTTTGCCTGGGTTTTCCAGAACTTTTACGAAGTGTTTCTCTTCGCTGTTCTCAGGTGTCAACTCGCCTGACTCTAGGCCAAGCATAGTATCCCCATAAATTGTTAGGATTTCCTCTTCCGAAAGAGTAAAATCGCCAGACTTTGCAAAGCCGCGTGGGAATTTTACGTTGTCGTAAAAACGTTTTTTGCCATGACGAAATTCAGTGTCAGACATATCAACAGCCTCTGTAACCGTTATTGATGAATGTGATGAATTACGGCGAAAATTAGGCGCAAAGCTAACAAAAGAAAAACAAAACTTTTTTGTCGTCAAAATTTTAATTAGTTGTTAATCTGGTTTTATATTGACCAGGAGATGGTTTATGGATGTAAAGGTCTTTCGAACATTTTTAGAGCTGGCAAAGGTTCGTCACTTCGGACGAGCTGCTGAGAACTTGTACATTACTCAAGCCGCAGTGAGCGCACGCATCAAACAACTCGAAAGTTATTTCGATACGCAGTTGTTTATTCGTGATCGAAATAACATAAAGTTGACCTCCGCAGGTGAGCGTTTAATAGGCTATGCAGAGGTGATGGTCACCACTTTGCAGCAAGCCAAACTCGAATTATCCCTCGAAGATGGCAAAGCGTTACAGCTCACCATGGGTGGTACGCCGAACATTTGGGATGCTTACCTGCAAAACTGTTTGAGTGTCGTGACGGACTCGTTTGGTGGTTACGGTTTTATGGCGGAAGTCATGGGACGTGAGATGCTAAGCCGCAGCCTATTGGAACGTACACTCGATATGGCTTTCGCCTTCGATCAAATCAAAGCGGATGAGCTTAACTGCAAAAAAGTTGCTGACGTGGTGTTGGTGCTGGTGTCTACCGAACAAGATTCTCTTGATACGGTGTTTAACAAGAAATACGTTTACGTAGATTGGGGTACGCGCTTCGCTTCAGAACACGCGGAACGTCACCCGAAAATCCCAGCGCCTTACCTTCGCACTTCTACCGCTCGTATCGCGTTAGACTTCGTTTTAGAGAAAGGTGGCAGCGCATACCTACCAGCGTCTCTGGTAGAGCCGTTTATTGCAAGCGGGCAGCTCCACAAGGTGTCTGGCGTAGAAGATTGGTACCGTCCTATCTATTTGAGCTATCGCAAAGCCAGCACGTCTGTAGAAGCGATTAAACAGGTTGAAGAAATCGTAAAAGAGATTGACCCGTTAACGGCGTACAGCTTGCAGCAAATTGCGGACATTCCAGCAGACGAGTAATTTCTGCTTTTGCGATCCAGAGCAAACTTAAACGAAAACCCCTTGGTGTGATGCCAAGGGGTTTTTTATATGAGGTTGCATAAATCTTTAAGTATTTATAAAGCCAAGCAATGGCTGAACCGAGAGTTATGGCAGATCGAACACCAATGCGGTTGTTGGTTTGTCCGAATCATTGCGGAACACGATGGTGTCCTGCTGTTCTACTTTCGCTCCATCACCACCGGTCAATGTGGTGTTGTCAACTTTGAGCTCACCTTCCACTTGATGAACATACACGTTGCGGCCTGATTCGATAGCAAAGCTTAACTCGGAGTTAGCGTCGAGAATCAACTGATGCAGTATGGCATCTTGCTTGATGTGCAGCGTACCGTTCTCACCGGTTGGTGTCGCAATGGTGGTTAAGCCTTTTTCCTGACCAAAGTCTTTTTGTTGGTAACCTGGTTTATTGCCAAACGTGTTTGGTTGAATCCAGATTTGCAGAAAGCGCAGTGTTTCACTGTCTGAGGCATTGTATTCACTGTGATAAATCCCTTTGCCAGCCGACATCAGTTGGAATTCACCAGCAGGCAAGGTTTTTACGTTGCCTTCACTGTCTTTGTGAGCGATAACGCCTTGCAAAACATAGCTGATGATCTCCATGTCGCGGTGACCATGTGTATCAAACCCTGCATTAGGCTCTACAACGTCATCGTTAATCACGCGTAGCTCTGAAAAGCCCATGTGTTGCGGATCGTAGTAGCTGCCGAAAGAGAAACTGTGCTTACTGTCGAGCCAACCAAAATTCGCGCGACCACGGTCATTTGCATGTCTTACGGTAATCATAATCATCTTCTCCTAGTGATCGTCTTAAGCTAGTTTCTGACGAAGTGCTTCATCCAATGCGGCTTTGCCTGCGCCAGAGAAAGCGAGAGAAACGCTTGCTGCCAGTAGTGCTAAACCAAACTCGTAACCGTTGTTCGACATAAACAAGCCGTTTTCAAAGTGAACTGAGAAAATAGCGATCACCATGGTGAATGCTAAAGCCACGGCTACAGGGCGAGTAAGCAGACCAAGCAAGATGAACAAGCCGCCAAAAAACTCTGCACTACCTGCTAAAAATGCCATCAGCATGCCAGGGCCTAAACCAATCGATGCCATCCATTGACCTGTACCTTCAAGACCATAACCGCCAAACCAGCCAAAAAGTTTTTGTGCGCCGTGCGCCATAAAGATGATGCCGACTGGAATGCGAAGTGCGAGTGCGCTGTAACCCGCGTTTGAAGTGGTGAGTTTCTGTAGTAGTGCTTTCATGACTTTGTCCTTTCTCGAATTTTTCTGATGAGGAGTGGTGACTCCTTTGCTGTTGAAATCAGTGTAGGTAGGAGCAGAGAAAGAAAAAATTAGGGCAATTTGATGTTCTCGTTCGATAAATTCGATGGAACGTTTTTAACTGTATAAATACAGAGACTTAGATTGTTTTTAAGAGCTATTTATTGGCTGTTGCTGTGGTGGTTTTGATTATGAAAATCGCAAAATTTCGAATAACTTTCCGAGCGTGTTTTGTATTTTGAAACAAGAATTCCGCAAATGCAGAGCAAAAAAAAGAGCACAGTAACCAGTGCTCTTTTGCTTTTACGATTAACAAGGGAGAAAGGAGTTTTTATAGATTCATTAAGCTTTCAAGCGAGTCTTCCACACTATGGTAGTGATAAGTGCGAATATTCACACCATCAGTCGCATTGATTTGAATTTCTGAAATCTCGTTATCAGAGTCGCGTTCGATAATCCCTATCGAGTGCTCGACTGATTTACTGGTAATAACCTTGTGATTTCTAAGTACAATCACGCACGTATGTAAGTCCATGCCAATTCCCTTTAGCCGACGTTGTTGTGTTGTTCTGATCTAACTTTAGTGCACAAATTTACTAATGCCAAAATTTCTCAATATTGAGTTCCGAAAATGGCTAATTTACAGTAACTCCTCGTTCTACAATGAAGCTATACCGATCGAGTGGCGAGCAAGTTACCCACTCGTTAAACACCCACTGTGTAAGCAAGGACAGCACTATGCTCATCCATCCACACACATCGTTGACCTTCGAACAATGCCAAAAAGCACGCATGGCACGTGACAGCCGTTTTGATGGGCGCTTTTACATTGCGGTGAAAACCACAGGGATCTTTTGTCGCCCGATCTGCCCAGCTAATTTGCCCAAAGAGGAAAACGTCGAGTATTTCACTGACAAGACGCAAGCCTTGAAGGCGGGTTACCGTCCGTGCTTGCGTTGTCGCCCAGACAGTGCGCCAGGATCATGGGCTTGGAAAGGGGTTGAAACCACATTTCAACGTGCGATCAACATGATCGATCAAGGTGTGTTGCATCATCAGTCTCTCGCGGATCTCTCTGAGCGTCTCGGGATCTCGGATCGTTACTTGCGCATGCTGTTCGAACAATATTTGGGGATGTCACCAAAGCAGTATGCACAGTATCAGCAGTTGATGTTTGCCAAGCAGCTTCTGCATTCGAGTTCGATGTCAGTCACAGAAGTTGGCTTTGCTGCAGGTTTTAACAGCACTCGACGCTTCAATGATGCGTTTCAAAAGATCCTTCAGTTAACGCCTTCTCAAGTACGCAGAAAAGAGTTTGATGGCGTGGGGACGAATCGAATCGTGCTCCCTTATCGCGGTGCTTTGAACTGGCAACATATGCTCGATTTTTATCGTCTGCGTGCGATTGAAGGAGTGGAGCTAGTCACACAAGACGCTTACCAACGCAATGTTCTACTCGATGATTGCCATGCACGATTTAAGGTCACTCAAGGGGAGGGTTACCTTGAGATGGAGTTCGACATTGAGGACGTCACTAAATTGCAGAATTTGGTGTCTGGTGTGCGTCGTATGTTCGACCTTGATGCGGATATTTGCACGGTGGAGCAGCACCTTAAATACATCGCGCCGGGATTGGTGAAAACCCAAGGGATTCGTATTCCGGGCGTCTGGAGTGCGTGGGAGGCCGGTGTACGTGCTGTGCTAGGGCAGCAAGTGTCGGTCAAAGCGGCTATCGGGCAACTTAACTTATTGGTAGAAACGCTCAGTAGCGATCAGCAAGCGCGTCACTTTCCGACGCCAGAAGCCATTGCGAATGCTGATGTTAGTTTCTTGCGTATGCCGCAAAGCCGTAAAGACACACTCGTGCGATTTGCTCAGTACATGCAGCAAAACCCAGAAGCCGATCCACAGCAATGGCTTGAATTAAAAGGCATTGGTCCGTGGACGGTGAGCTATGCGCAATTGCGTGGCCAATCTCAGCCTGATTGTTTTTTAGATAAAGACTTGGTGGTGAAGAAAGCCATGCCAAACTATCCGTCATTGAATGCTCATACCGCGTCGCCTTGGGGCAGTTACGCGACTTTTCACTTATGGAATCAATCATGAAATCACTTTATACGGTAATGCCAAGTCCGTTAGGCGATGTGACCATTCAAGCTAACGATCAAGGTTTGCTAGGAATTTGGTTTGAAACGTGTACCACCAAACCGGACGATTTGGGTGAGCGTGATGATCAACATGAAGTGCTCAGCCAGACTGTTACTCAATTGGAAGAATATTTTGCTGGGCTGCGTAACGAATTCGATTTGCCCCTTGCAGCGACAGGCACCGACTTCCAAACTCAAGTGTGGCATGCACTAACGACCATTCCTTATGGTGAAACATGGAGTTACCAAGATCTGGCGAACGCCATCGGCAATCCGAAAGCGGTACGCGCGGTGGGGTTGGCGAATGGTAAAAACCCAATCTCGATTGTAGTGCCTTGCCATCGTGTCATCGGCAAAAGTGGCAAGCTTACAGGCTATGCGGGCGGGGTAGAGCGCAAACAGCGATTATTGGCTTTGGAGAAGGGCACACCACTTTAAGTGAGGCCATTCTCAGAATCCGGCAAGGTTTACCTTATTTGCTTCGATTTTGTGTAGGGTTGTTGAGCTAATGAGCAATCCAGAACAATGAAAAAGGATAAAAAGGATATGTCTTTCAAAACGGATTTTGATGCATTCATAAACCAAAGTTGGCAGCAGCATGAAGCGCAGCCACAACAAACATACACTCAATTAGAACAAGCGCTTAGCGAGGTAGAAGACACTAGCCATGTTGAGCGCATCTTACCCTTGATGCTGCACACTTCCATCGGTCATCTGCGCGACCCGAAGCAGTTTCTCACCAGTTTAGATAAGCTCGAAAATGTCGTTGCGAATCAGTGTTTAGCAAGTCAAAGAGCCAAAGCTGTCACGCAGTACTTTGTTGACCAAAACACAAACCATATCGCTGATTTGGAGGATGTCGATCAGCGTCGCGTGTTTGCTCAAATTGCCAACGAGCTGTCAGCAATGAATGAACTAGAGCAAGCGAGCACGTGGTTAGCAAAAGCAGCCAACGGTATAGAATCAGACCAAGCTGCCGAGCCTTTAGCGCGTTCAATTGCTATTACCGGTAACAACCTTGCCTGCCAATATGAAGAGCTTGAAACACGCTCTGACGTGCAAGTAAAACACATGCTAGAGGCCGCGACACTGGCGCTTGAATACTGGAAAGTTGCTGGTGGTTGGATGCAAGAAGAGCGCGCAGAATATCGCTTAGCCATGAGTTTGCTTAAAGCTGGTAACCCACAGCAAGCGAAAGTGCACGCTGAACGCTGTGAGGCAATCTGTCGACAAAATGGTGAAGACGCTTTTGAGCTTTTCTACGCTCACGATTTGTTGATGTTGGTGCACTATCACTTAAGCCAAGCGAGCAAGCAAAAACTGACGGCAGATGACCAGAAATACTGTGAGAATTCGCCATTGGTGTAATGTTTTCATTAGCGAGTTAGAACAAACAAAAAGCCCCGAGTTAATTAATGGCTCGGGGCTTTGTTTTTTCATCGTGACTCAGTGCCATCACACAGCTTGTGGCTTTGGCTGATAACGCCCAGGTTTGTGGTTCATGGCCAAGATTAAGTTGGTCGCCACAGCGCCCAGTACAGAAAGGGCAATCAAGTAAACATCGACGATAAATAGCGACATCACAACGATGGTGCAGTCGAGCGCCATTTGTACTTTACCTGCACGAATGCCAAAGCGTTCCTGAAGGTAAAGCGCCAAGATGTTAAAGCCACCTAAACTCATCTTGTGACGGAAAATCACCAGCATCCCCATACCAATCAAACCACCACCGAGCAGTGCGGCATAAACGGATTCAATGCGAGAAATTTCAATCACATGGTGCAGGTGGTCTACCGCAAAGGAAACGATCGAAACCGCAATAAAAGTGTTGATGGTAAAACGCCAACCCATGCGCATCACAGACAAAATGTAGAAAGGTAGGTTAAGTACGAAGAACACCTGACCAAAACTGAAGTCACTGATCTTAGTGAGGAAGATTGCTAAACCCGCTGTTCCGCCAGTGAGCAATCCCACTTTGTTGAAGAAGATAACCCCAAGTGACACTAACGCACTACCGAGCGTCAGAGCCAAGAGGTTCTCTCTAAGGCTATGATCTTTATCCATAAAAGTATTTTCCTTGGTTTGAAAACCGTTTTAACTGCGAGCGCGCAACTAAAACGGACGCGGTTAGCAAAACGCCAACCAAATAATGATAAATCGCTGAATAAAATGTCGTGAAAAGTGATTGATGTCGAGTTTTTGACCTAGATTGCGCGGATGTTAACTGTTTAACAGACTTTACACATTAAGCTAGGCAGACACGGAAGGAACGAGGAAATGTCATGATTAAACAAGTAGGTAGTACGATAATTCAGCCTTTGCATAAGCTTTCTTGTCACTGCGGGAAAGTGCAAATTGAGCTGTCATTACCAAATGGAATCGAGAAGCCTCGACGCTGTGACTGTTCCATGTGCCGACGCCGTGGCGCGATTGTGGCATCGGTGCCTTTGAATGGGATTCGCATCATCCAAGGTGAGGATGCACTCAAGCTGTACCAGTTTAATACCAATACGGCTAAGCACTTCTTCTGTGGTGAATGCGGCATCTATACCCACCATCAGCGCCGTTCTAACCCGAGCGAATATGGCTATAACGTTGGCTGCTTAGAAGGCGTAAATCCGTATGAATTGGGAGAGATAGAGGTGATGGATGGCGTAAACCACCCATCAGACCGATAAAGGTACGTAGCATGGATTGAGGCAGTTTAAGTAAACAAGCTGCCATTCATCCAAAGATGCGCGGCAATACTCGCTGCATAACCCAGCGCAATCACCGGTGCCCATTTAAGGTGTCCAAAGAAGGTGTATTGTCCCCTCGCTGCCCCCATGAGTGCCACACCCGCGGCAGAACCAATCGATAGTAAGCTACCACCAACCCCCGCGGTGAGTGTCACCAATAACCAGTTACCCATCGACATACTTGGGTCCATGGTGAGCACAGCGAACATCACCGGAATGTTATCGACGATGGCGGAAAGTATCCCCACCATGACGTTCGCCCAAATTGGGTTCCACTCGGTGTACATCACGTTAGAAACCAGTTCGAGATAGCCAAGTAAACTCAAGCCGCCAACACACATAACCACGCCGTAGAAGAACAGTAAGGTGTCCCACTCGGCGCGAGACACACGGTGGAAAACATCAAATGGCACGACAGAGCCTAAGCGTTTTAATGCGTAGTCGTCGCCATTGGCAATCGCGCGAGCGGCTTTTTTTGCGAGAGAGTGTCGAAGGGTTCTGCGCAAGAAATAGCCGAAAAATTGCAGATAGGCGAGACCCATCATCATGCCAATTACAGGTGGGAAGTGCAGCAAGGCGTGGAAAGACACCGCAGTGGCAATAGTCAGGATAAACAAACCGACGATGCGTCTTGCGCCACGCTTAAGTTCGATGTGTTCATGAACCGTATCTGGCTTGGTGTTTGGCACAAACAACGACATGATGAACGCCGGAATAATATAGTTGATCAGTGAAGGCACAAATAGCGGCATAAACTCAGCAAAACTGACGTGTCCTGCCTGCCAAACCATCAGAGTCGTAATATCGCCAAACGGACTAAATGCACCGCCCGCGTTGGCCGCTATGACGATGTTGATACAAGCTAGGTTTACAAACCTTGGGTTATCGCCCGAGACTTTCATCACCACTGCACACATCAATAGCGCCGTGGTTAAGTTGTCGGCGATTGGAGAAATTACGAAGGCTAAGCCACCTGTGAGCCAAAATAGCTTCTTGAAATCAAAGCCTTTACCGACCATCCACGCCTGCAAGGCATCGAATAATCTGCGCTCTTCCATCGCATTGATGTAAGTCATCGCCACCAGTAGGAACAATAAAAGTTCGGCGTATTCCAGAAGGTTGTGTTCCAGTGCGGCTTTAGCGACGTCAGCTTGGTTGTGCTGGGTAAAGGTGTAACCAATCAAAATCCAGATTAATCCCGCGGCGAGCAGCACAGGCTTGGATTTTCGCATGTGCAGGTATTCTTCCAACATCACCAGAATGTAGGCAATGGTGAAGAAGATCAGCGCGGCGTAACCGACGGTGGAATTGATGAGATTAAGTTCACTGGTCGCAGCTGCAAGTGCGGAGCTAGAAAATATCAAACAGCAAAACGCGACAATTGGATAGATTGGCATAGACATTTCTCCTTGTCTGACTGGAGAAATTTTAGCCACATATTAATAGGTTAAGTGTGAGTAAGCTCGAATTAACGGTAGGAGTTTTGAATTGATGTAGCTTGCGCCGCTACTTTCTGAGTGACGCAATGCTCGCTGCGCCAAATAGGATTACTGCAGCGTATAAACCATAAGTTAGCCAATGGCTAATTTCTAAAAAAGGAACGAGTCCTTGACCTGCCCACATACCGCCTCCGTTTAATGAGCATTTTGTTGATGTCGAATGAATCTAATGGAAATGAACAATGTTTTTTGTGAGAGAAAGCAAATTACGTGGTATTAGGAATGATAATTTTGATGAGTGAGAGTGAGCTCTCATTTTTGAGAGGCTTGCTGTAACCCCAAAGTGTTAGAGCAAGCCATACATAGTGCTGAATGGATTTAGCGCAGCAATAGTTTTTTCAGTGGCGTGGCTTCAATGCCCTTCACAAGCAGCAGGGTAACCACAATGGTTGCTGGGTAAATGAAAGCGTCTTTCGCCAAGTTTTCTAACCCCAACATGCCTGCGATGTTCATCATCATGATGATCACCAAAAGGTGGCTGACGTAGATACCTAAAATACTCGGAGACCACTTAAACACCCACGGCATATTGCCGAAGTTTGGATGGGCAAGAAGCCACATGAATACGCCTAACGACCAGATCACAGTGCCGAACAAGAAGTCGTGCGAATTAAAGGCGATCTCGTAGTTCATCAAGTAATAGGCTTCGGCAAAGTGCAGCGCCATACCAATCAAAATCAAGCGAATAGTGTTATTGCGAGACCATTGCCACTGTTGTTGTCGCGCTAAGTAACCAAGCACCACTAACAAGGTACTGAAGAACGGACCATTACGAGTGAAGAAGGGGGCTGGTAGCTCTGTAAGCGTGATGTAGCTGCCTGCGAACACTCCGTAGACGTATAGCAATACGGCCGTTGGTAGCAGCAACTGAGCCATACCAATACGAACCAGAAACGCAATGATGGCCACAGCAATGATCAGGGCTGGGATAAACCACAAGTGCACCAAACCACCTTCCAACAGTGAGTTGATTGGGTTGGACATTAGGTAGCCCCAATAACCTTGTCGTTCGGCGAGATAACCCGCTTCTGCAACCACTGGCCAACGAAAAGGTACTAAGAGACAAATCGCGCTCCAAACCAACCATATTTTAAGCAAAGGCTTGGTGTAGTTTTTGAGTGTCTCCACGGGATTCGTGCTGAGCTTTGGTTGGATTAGATAGCCGGAGATGAGGAAAAACAGTGGCACGGCAAAACGAGCCAATTGGTTGAGCATGTACCCGACCCAAGGCACCTCATCCCATTGCCAATAGGTGAGAGCCATCTGACAGTGAAGCCCTACGATCGCAAACATCGCGATGATGCGGGCAAATTCTAAACTGGCAATTTTCTTTGTGGTTGCCATAAGTGCTTACCTAAAAAAGTGAAAAATCGCTGCGAAATTAGCAGGTAACAGCTCAGTTCTCGCGGTAAAAAATCAACTCATGTGCAATTGAAGGTAACCAGTTTTCGAAATTAAGACCCATCTCAAATTTCGAAAATTCATATTCATAAGATTACTCAATGTATTGCGATCGAGAGTGTGCAGATGGCTATAGGATGGTTAGACCAGTAAATTGGTGATTTGCAAAAAAGTACGACCGTGCTAAAACTGTATTTATGAAAAAAGGAAAAGTAACCAAAGAGCTGATACTGCAGCGTGCATTCCAACTAGCAAGTGAAAACGGGTTGGAGAGCCTCACTATTGGTGAGCTTGCAAAGCAGTGTGGTATGTCGAAAAGCGGCCTATTTGCTCACTTCAATTCCAAGCTGAACTTACAGCTGTCGGTATTGGAGTTTGCCAACCAAGTGTTTGCTGAGCGCGTAATTGCGCCCGCGCGTGAGTTGGGTGATAGCAACATTGAGCGTAAAGTTCGTGGGTTGTTGGATGCTTGGATGACGTGGAACCACTCCTTTCAAGGCAGTTGCATGTTCCTCGATGCTTGGAACGACACCGCAGAAGAAGGTTGTGCGTTGCAAGCAGCATTGCGCAAATCGATTGATACTTGGTTGAATTACCTAGAAATTCAAATCAAGAAAGGCAAAGAAAACCAAGAGTTTGTGGCGGACTTAGATACGCGACAAGCGACCTTTGATCTATACGGGCAGTACTTAAGTGCACACGTATTTTACTCGATCAAAGGGGAAGAAGAGAGCCAGAGACTGTTCTGGCAAGGCATCGATAACTTGTTTATTCGATGGAAGCGCTAGCCCCGCGGTAACGGGCATAGTAAGAGATTCATAACAAAGGGCGACGGAGAGCGCTCTTTCTTATCAGCTTAAAAAGCACGACCGTTCTATTTTGTGCAAAGCTGATAGCTAAGGAAACGATCATGAGTGAGAAAATTTACTTTAATACTTCGCAGAAATTCAGTGTAAAGCGCAGTTTAATCAACATCAGCACGCGTTTGCACCACACGCTAGCACCGTCACACGCAAAAAAGACTGCGCGTAAATTGCTGCTTACCCCTGCGCGTACGCAGCCAAAAAATGCCGAACCACAAGGGCTTATCAAAAGTGAAATCCAAGGTCATGCGGGGGCAATTAAAACCTATCAGCTTGGTAGCGGCCCAGTATGGGTGTTGACTCACGGTTGGTCGGGGACAGCAAGCCAGTTCTACCCGTTGATGGAACACATTGCCGCATCGGGTTACACCGCACTAGCATATGATCATCCTGCGCATGGTGAGAGTGATGGTCAGTACGGACACATCCCTGCGTTTGTTCGTGGCCTAGAGGATGTATTGGATTCGGTGGAAGACGTGGCCGGTTTGGTTGGACACAGTATGGGAACGGCGTCGGCGTTAGAGTGTCGCCACAGCAAATTAGAAAACAAGCCTTTGTTATTGATTGCGCCAGTATTGAATTACGTTGAAAACCTGTTTGGCAGCATTGCACGTTCGGGTTACTCAATGAAGCTATTCAAAGCGGTGGTTTCGGAAGTGGAAGATCAGTTTAACTACCCATTGCAGTCGATTGACCCAGAGAGACGCTTAGCGGAACGTGAAGCGAAAACCATCATTGTTCACGATGAGCAAGACAAGTTTACTAAGCACAGCGTATCCGCGCAGGCGGCAAGTGAGATTGAGCGAGTGGAGTTGGTGACGACCCAAGGGCAAGGCCATGGACGCGTGATGAAGTGTGATGAAGTATTCGAGAGCTTCGATCGTTTAATTGAAGCAAGCTGATTATTAAAAAGCATTCTCTAGATTCTGATGAAACAACAAAGGACAGCCGAAGCTGTCCTTTTCTTTTCTACTATATTGAAAGCGAGTGATGTTAAATCACGACGCTTTTAGCAGCGCTTAGTTACAGTTAGCTGGACCAACTTCTTTCCAAACACCCCATTCGCCAGATTGGCTAGGATCTTGGCCTTGAGTCCACCATTTCGCTTCCCAAGTCTTACCAGCGTGTGTCACTTGGTCACCGCCAGTGTAAACCGCTGCTGCATCCCAAGCGTTAGTACATGTACCGCCGCCAGTAGTGTGCTTCGCAACAACAACGGTTGCTGTCGCTGTAGATGCTGCTTGACCGTCGCTTACGCTTACAGTGAAGCTTAGGCTAGTGTCTTGTGGGTACTCTGCTGCTGTGAACGTGACTTTTGCACCGTTAACCGTTGCGTTTAGACCTTGAGGTAGCGTCCAATCGAACGTTAGCGTGTCGTTGTCAGCATCGCTAGAAGCTGAAGCGTCAATCACAACTACGTCACCTGCGTTTGCTGTTGCTGGTGCAGAAACCTGTGCAACTGGCGCAGTGTTTGGTGGATCAATCACGCCTGCTGGCTTAACCGTTACTACAACAAGATCAGAAGCGGTTGCACCTTCGTTATCAGTGACAGTTAGCTTAAACGTTAGCTGCTCTTCAACGGTCACTTCTGCTACATCGAAGCTTGCTGTCGCTGCGTTCGCGCCAGATAGAGCCACTGCAGTACCTGATACTTGTTCCCAAGCGTAGCTTGCGATTGTGCCATCAGAGTCTGCTGAGTTGCTGCCATCAAGTACAACACTTGCAGGACCTGTTACTGCTTGGTCCGCACCTGCTGCTGCCGTTGGTTTACGATTTGGTTGAGGAACGACGCTGCCTGCCATACCTTCGTGCATTGCATTCAGGATGTCACCGTTATCTGCGTCAATTTCCCAAGAGAATAGACCAGCTAGACCTAGAGACTTCGCGTAGCTACCTTTTGCCAATACAGAGCGGTGGTCATCAAATGTGATCAGCTCACCAGTCGAACGGTTCCACACCCAAGGTGCTTCTGCTTGAGCATCGTAGCCATATTCAAAGCCGTTGATACCCGTATTGTTCGCACCTAGCATGAATGACTTAATGCCTTTGTAGTCAATGACGCCATCTTCCCAAACACCTTGAGCTGTGCTGCCTTTCAGTTTACCTGTTGCAGTACCTGTCATTGGGTCATTTGGATCGGTTAGCGTATCCGGTGTTACGCCTTCCCAACCACGGCCGTACATTGCTGTACCTAGAACCAGTTTGTTCGCAGGAACGCCTTGCGCTAGTAGTAGTTGGATGCCGTTGTCAGCGGTGTAAGCTGGGCCTTTGTACGGTTCGCCGTTTTCATCAACGCCGCTGCCGTCACACTGACCAGGACGCATAAATGAGCCACAGTAAAGTGCTGTTTGGTGACCAGGAACGTTGTTCCAACCGCCGTAGAAGTCGTAAGTCATCGCGAAGATGTAGTCCATGTACTGAACTGCGTCTGCGTAATCAACGTCTTCAATTTTGTCGTAACCTACACCGATTGCTGAAGTTAGCTCGTAAGTACGGCCAGTTTCTGCTTCTAGCTCATCAAGCATTGCACGCAGTTCACGCATCAATGCGATGTATGCTGGGCCATCGTTTACTGGGTCGCCCTTGTCAGCTGCAGCGCCGCCACCACCTGGGAATTCCCAGTCGATGTCCACACCATCGTAGAACTTCCACGTTTTCAGGAATTTCTTAACTGACGCGACAAACGTGTCACGGTTAGCTTTGTCAACGAAATCGAAGAATGGGTCAGACAGTGTCCAACCACCGATAGATGGGATGATTTTTAGATCAGGGTTACGTTGTTTCAACGCCATTAGCATTGCGTAGTTACCCTTGATCGGCGTGCTGTACTCATGGCCTGCTTGCGCGAAGCTCTTTTGGTACGCTGCCCATGGGTCATGGATAACCACTTCGTAGTCGTTCACGCCGCGACACGCTGTTTGCAGTGCGTTGAAGCTGTTACCGCCAACCGATTTCACCGATTCGTTTGGACCACAAATTGGAATGAAGCCGTAAAGGATGTGCGTTAGGTTATCGACTGGCATGTTGTCGACAGTGTAATCACGGCCGTAGATGCCCCATTCAACAAAGTACGTACCCATCACGACACTTGGGTCTGTGTTGTAGGTTTTGTTGTTCGGGTCAACATTCATGGTTAGAGGTGGTAAGTGAGAACCATCGGTATCTGCGATAGTAATCTCTACAGGAGCGCTCTTAGTACAGCCTGTTGCATCACACGCTTCGATTTCCATTTGGTACAAACCACCTTGGCCGTACTCAAACGACGCTGTGGTTTGGCTACCAGTGATAGGGCCAGTTGCAACCTGAACACCATCAAAATAGATGTTGTAAGTGTCGCCAGATGTGCCGCTCCACTGGTTGAATTTCACGTTGATCTTGGCTAGTTCATGGTACTTAACCATGTCGTTGTAGCCAGATGTGGTTTCCATTGCCAACTCAATTTTAGAAAATTGCAGGTTGTTGGAACCGTACATATCGATACTTGGTGCGGTAGGAGCCGCGTTTGCGGCGCCAGATAATGCTAGGGCAACCCCAGCTGCACATAGGTTAAATCGAATCATAACTTCTCTCTCAATCCTTGAATTCATGTTCATTGACGAACATAAGCTGCTCCTGCGACAGAAAAGACAACCAATTCACACACTGTGCAAAAGCATCCCTTTGAGCATTTCAGAGGCTTATTTTTTTTCAAAAAAAAATAAATCAAGTTTCGACCGTGTTACCTAAATCTCACTACAAGAAACATACTTTTGCAGTGAAAATTCAATATCGAGCCAAGATTTTATAAATATTTTGCATGTGTTTAATTAATCGCTTACTCAGTTCGTATACGTTATTTTGCGAGTGAAATTAAATTTTTATTATGCAATAGAGCAGGTTACGAGAAAAAGTGCTTGTTTCGTATACAGAAGATGTTTTGTTGGGAAAAGGGATTTGTAGATGAGAGCTAATTGATAGACCAAAAGCTATTTGCGGCTGAAATGTTCACTCAGAGCGGCGCGGCGTTTCGATGCCGCTCCTGTTTCTGAACCCTGAACAGTGTGTTCATAGCCTTTGAGAATAAAACGTTGATCGGGCAAGCGTGGTTCGATGCGGCGAATTTGTGGAGAGAGGTGGGAGCCGGACAGCTGGTACTCTGTCATTCCCAATCCTGTGTTGAGGGTGACCACTTTGCCGTCAAACTCGAATTGCGTTGCGATGAGGCGATGGTTACGAAAAACTCCGTCGGGTGTAAAAGAAAGCTGCTCGGTTTGATATGGTGGCGCACCAATCTCAATCCATTCCCCATAGACTTTATCCGGATCAATGTAATCCAAATAAGAAGCATAAAGCTGATAGCTAATCACACCAACCAATGCGCAGCCGAACAGAGCAAAGCCCCCTTTGATGATTTTGAACTGATGACGAGCCCAAAATGAGGGTTGCGGTTCTGGCTTCTGATTGCGTTTACGGCGCGGTTTGGTGGTCATGATCCCTGCTTACTTTCCTTTTTTATTATGGTGAGAAGCTTGAGCCGCAAAAACAAACAATCTTGCCTTTGAAACGGTGAAATTATGATCTAATGTCCACTTTTACATTCCGAAACACAGTTATTGAGAATTTAGCCTTTGACGAAAGGTCAATGTAGAGACTTGAGTCGTAAACCGAAACAGGGTAAAAAAGAGCTGATTTTTGATAAGGAAACCAATAATGAGTATTAAGGAAAACAGTTATTTTGCTGGTGGCGTAAAGTCACTGGGTTTTAACCAACAAGGACAGGACGTAAGTGTTGGTGTGATGTTGCCAGGTGAGTATACGTTTGGCACTCAAGCGCCAGAGCGCATGAGCGTTGTCAAAGGTGCATTGATTGTAAAGAAAGCTGGCGACGTTGATTGGGTCACATACAACAGCGGTGAGTTCTTTGAGGTAGAAGGCAACTCATCATTTGAGCTGCAAGTAAAAGACGCAACGGCGTACTTGTGTGAGTACCTATAAGCGACAAACAGAATTGAAATGAAAGCCACCTTCGGGTGGCTTTTTTCATGCATCTTGTTCAGATGAAAAGGTTTTTTGGCAACAAACTGATAACTTTGTATATACTTAAGATAGGTGCACCTATCAACAAGGAGGAAGTGATGGCAGTACAACCTAAACATTCTGATCTCCCTCCTCGCTATGAGGCGACAGAATTTACAACAGAACAGAGACACCGCTTTACGAGAGTGGCCAATGCGGCGCAAAAGCGCCGTGCTTTCTATAAACGTGCGATCGAAAACAGCTTGGTCGGTAAAATAAAAGAGCGAGCGCTCAAGCCTGTTATTCCACCAAAAGAAGACAAACCGAGTAAAACGCGCCAAGTGATATGGCTGCTGACCTTTCTACTTGGCGGTTTGTGGGCGATGTATATGTTCGCTTAATGTATGTGGTCGTTGCCTTTCCTCTATTCGCAAGTACAAGCCAGTTCGCCAATACACGCCAATCGACATTTCTTACAAGCTTGCGTCACGTTGAAGGGAAGTGACGTTTTCACTGCCCATTGCTCCAACCAACGAATGCCTTTGATGGCGTAACTCTTCTGCGTGTGAGCAGTGCTCATAATACGCGTACTGGTTTTTGCCTGTGTGCTTTGCTGCGTACATGGCTTTATCGGCGCAGCGTGTTAGTTCAGATAGGTCATTGGCATCTTGATGGTAAATCGCGACCCCAATACTCATGGTCAGCTCGTTGATGTTGTCTTCCGAGTGGTAGCCTTTTTGGAACAAGTTGACGATGCGATCCATGATTCGGTCTAAATCTTTCTTGCAGCGCACATCGTAAAGCATCAACACAAACTCATCCCCAGCAAATCGCGCAATAGAGTAGTCGTGCTTATCCGTCTTTCTGTCTTTATTACGAATGTTGTTTTTCAGGCGTGTCGCAAAGTGCTTTAACACTCGGTCGCCGACATCGTGTCCGTAGTTGTCGTTAATGTGCTTGAAGTTATCTATATCGAGGAAAACCAAAGCAGTGACGGTATTGCTTTGAGTTTGATCTAATTCTTCCAGTTTCGCGCGCGCCCAGGTTTCAAAGCTCCAACGGTTGGCAAGGCCCGTTAATTGGTCGAGATAGGCGAGTTCTTCAATCCCTTCGCGATAAAGGGTCTGAATGTAGTTCACTACTTTTGAGTAGTAATAAGAGAAGGTATGACAAACAAAGCAAATCGCCACAAGGGTGAACATAAAGCGGCGTTCGGTCATTTCGCTGGCGGTTGGCACACTCTCTAAAAAGGTTAAACCGAAAAAGATGATGAGAGTGTAGGTGACACTGAACAGCAAACCGACTTTGAATTCGTTAATCAAAATGATGGCAGCGATGATTGGGTAGAGCCACAACAAACGACCCGATGGCGCGTCGTTATAAAGCAGCAACAGAAGACCATCGAACATCAACACGCCGGTGAGCAACAAGTCGGCGTATTGGTGATGACCTCGAATTTTGATCAGATAACTGATGGTGAGACACGCAATAGAGCACAGCCCGATTAACAAGCTGAGTCCCCAATTCCCTTGCAGATAATGCAGGATGGACCCGTACGCTAAGAAGGCGGTGGCAATGCTAGAACAGAGAAATACGATCTTCTTTTTTCTTGTCGATCGGATATCCGCCATTTCCTCTAGGCGTGCTCCGGCCAATTTCGACATTATGCTTCCCTACTTAAGAATTACTTAGTGCCTATTCTAGGTGGTAATTTAGTGCTACATGGAATAGCAAAGCCTGTATTTGTGATATGAAGCATGTTTGTTATGTGTGTGAGTTATTGAATTCGTAAGAAATTTACGGATTGTGAAATCTTTCATAACTCTGAAATCTTTCATGGTGTCATTCAGAAATATGGGCTTTTCAACCTTAGTGAACGTGATAGCACTTAAACATTTTGGTGAAATGAAAGCGATTTCAAATCATGATTCAAAAATTAAAACTTACTATCTTATTGTTTTTAAATTTAAAAATGATGGTTAAGTTTCATGCGTTGTTTCATGTCACTTTCTAGGCCATCGTCGTGTGAAGCCATAGCGGCTTTTCAACGCTTTCATTCCTTAATATTCCTATCGAGATAACAACACATACAAATTTTAGGGATATCACATGAAAAGCTTTAAAGTTTTACCTCTCTCTCTTGCGGTGGCCGCTTCGCTTGCTTCTTTACCTTCTTTTGCTGCTGATGCCGATGTTGAGGCATTAGAAAAACGTCTCCAAGAACTGGAAACGAAACTGGAAACTGGCTACGTATACGACCAGCAACCAGCGGTGTTATCTGCAGAAACGGAAGTGCCATTAGGCATCGTATTCTCTGGTTACGCTCGTTATGGTGCGGGTTACCAGGGTAGCGATGCATTGACTGTTGGTACTGCCGGAGCACTAAACTCGAACGCAACAGGTCGTTTAGGTAACGAACAGAACGGCGGTGAATTCCAATTAGCGAAGGCATTCAAGAGCGACGGTGGTGCGATTTGGGATTTGGTGTTCATGTTAGATCATTGGGCTGACGCTTCATGGGCTGACGATGGCGGCGTAAACGTGAAGAAGATGTACGCCGGTGCAGCGAACTTGTTTGAATCTCAACCTGATTTGTATGTGTGGGCGGGTCGTGACTTCCACCAACGTCCTCAAACGGACCTAAACGACTACTTCTGGATGATGCACGATGGTCAAGGTGGCGGTTTCTACAACCTAGATCTAGGTGGCGTGAAGTTTGACTTTAGTGCGGTAGGCCAAGTGGAAGGCGATATGGTTGGCGATAACGGTCGCTACGCACTAACCAGTAAACTACATGGCATCAAGCTTGGTGAGTCTGCAGACTTAAGCCTTTACGCCAACTACGGTTTTGCGTCTGACAAGCTGAAAGACGAAGATGTCGGTGATGTTACCGCTTACCAAGTGGCTGGTGAACTATCTGCAGCGGGTCAACGTTTGATTGTTCGTTACTCAGACAATGCAAAAGACAGCGTGTTTGACTTAGCAGAAGACCAAACCGCGCTATTAGTGAGCTTTGATGGCAGCACGTCAATCACGGACAAAGCAGGCGTTCAATATTTAGCGGCGTACCAATCTTTAGAAGTGGAAGGCGATGAAAGCCGCGTTAACTACAACGCGATTGTGCGTCCAACTTATCAATGGAACGACATCCACTCAACGTGGCTAGAAGCAGGCTACAGTGTGGTGGATTATGATGACATCGACGCAACCAACAGCTCTTGGAAAATGACGTTATCGCAAAACATGGCGATCGGTCCTGAAACTTGGTCTCGCCCAATGCTGCGTTTCTACGCAACAGTGGGTAATGCAGACAACGAATACACAGGTTTTGACTCTGTGACTGGTGAGAAGATTTCATCAGACGTCGACACCTTAACCGTTGGTGCGATGTTTGAAGCGTGGTGGTAAGCCACACCTAGTTAATTACTGTCCGTGTAAAGATGGTAAACACTTAAGGCAGAAGTATCAGGTGTTTACCATCCATTCATCTCTTTGCCCTATATTTTTTGCCTCCCTCGTGGAGGCTTTTTTTGGTTAAAAGACGGCGATCTTTGTTGTCTCATGAAACAGTTTCATGGATGAAATAAAAACTGCAAGTAGCCTCATTCTTTACCAAATTACTCAATTTAGCCCCAAACTTGTTGTGAACTCTCTCACGCTAACCTCTAAGTGGATATTGAATAATGAGTTCATGAAAGCGGTTTCGAGAGGGATTGAAACCGGAGAGGTGCAGTCAGTAAAGAGGTTTCTGTGGCGACGATTAAAGATGTGTCTGAATACGCTGGCGTTTCTCAAGCGACCGTTTCTAGAGTCATTAACGGTACTTGCCGCGTTAGCCACGACAAAAAGCTTAAAGTCGAAAAAGCAATCAAAGAGCTCGGGTATCGCCCAAACTCTATTGCGCAGGCATTAGCCTCAAGTCGTACGGGCAGTATTGGCATTATCGTTCCTGAATTAGGCGGTCCATTTTATTCTGGCATTTTGCACAGTATTGAAGAGCGCTTACGTCGCATGGGCTATCACGTGATAGTGACGGCGGGTTCGAATACAGAACAGAGTCAACGCGAGTCGGTTGAGTTTCTACTTGGTCGCCGTGTTGATGCGATGATTCTGCACACACAAAGTCTTTCTGATGATTATCTGATCGACCTCGATAATAAAGGGATACCGGTAGTGTTGGTTAACCGATACATCCCTGAAATGGCTCATAGCTGTATCGAGATCGATAACGAATTTGGTGGCCGAATGGCAACCGAATACTTGTTGCGAATGGGGCATCGCAACATTGCATGTATTACCGGACCTCTGGACAGATCTGACGCACGGGGGCGTCTACAAGGTTACCGCAAGGCTCTTGAAGAAGCGGAAATCGTGTATGACGAAGCGTTGGTGTCCGAGGCCGGTTTTACAGAAGAATCTGGCATCAGTGCAATGAGAAAATTGCTTAAACGTGAAAGCGGTTTCACCGCAGTGTTTGCTTGTAATGATCACATGGCGTTTGGTGCTTATGAAGTCTTGAAGGCAGAGGGCATGCAAGTGCCAGAGCAAATCTCGCTTGTCGGGTTTGATGACATCTTGTTTGCTCGCTATCTCACGCCAGCCCTTACCACGGTTAACTTCCCTATAGAACAGATGAGCGCAGAGGCGGTACAACTTGTCATCCAAGCGCTGAACAAGAACAAACGTGATGTGAACTTCAAACTCACTCCTACCCTGGTGCCAAGAAGTTCGGTCAAGGAACTCAATTCTCTCTAGAACAATAATTAAGGACAACAACATGAAACTCAAAACTTTGACGCTTGCCATGACGGCTGCACTCGGTGTTGCTGCAACGGTAAACGCTGCCGATGAAACTAAAATCCGCTTCGATGGTTTTCCTGACTTCGATAGCAGCTTGAAAGTGCTGTTGCCAGATTTCGAGAAAGAGACAGGCATTAAGGTTGATTACCTAATGAACAACCACGGTGACCACCATACGAAGCTGACAACCAACTTGGCGACGGGCTCTGGTGCAGGTGATGTGATTGTTGTTGATGTAGAAAAGATTGGTCCATTTGTGGCCTCAGGTGGCTTAGTTAACCTATCTGAAAAATACGGTGCAGATAAATACGCGGAGAGCTTTGCACCATACGCTTGGGCACAAGGTAAAGGCGCAGACGGTGATGTGTACGGTATGCCTGTCGATCTTGGCCCTGGCGTTATGTACTACCGCACAGACATTTTCGAAAAAGCGGGCATTGATATTAACGAAGCGATCAAAGATTGGGATTCTTACATTGCGGCAGGTGAAAAACTTAAGCAGCAAAATGTTCAACTAATCGCTTCAGCTGCGGATGTGGCACAAGCGATCATCTTCACTACAGTTCCTGAAGGTGAAGGTCTGTACTTCGACAAGGATGGCAACCCAGTTGTGACTTCTGAGCGCTTTGTGCACGCGTTCGAAGTGGCAAAAGAGATCCGTGACAAAGGCTTGGATGGTCGTATTTTGGCATGGTCAAACGAATGGTACGAAGGCTTCCGTAACGGCACATTCGCGACTCAGCTTTCTGGTGCTTGGCTACTTGGCCACCTAAACAACTGGATTGCGCCAGAAACAGCAGGCAGCTGGGGCGTGTCTAACCTTCCTGATGGTATCTACGGAAGCTGGGGTGGCTCATTCCTATCGATTCCAACCCAATCTAAACACCAAGATGAAGCGTGGAAGCTGATCGAATACATGACAACTAAGCGTGATATTCAGCTTAAACACTTCGAAACCATTGCAGCATTCCCTGCTAACACCACGACTTACGACGACCCAATGTTCGAAGAGAAAATCGAATTCCTAGGTGGTCAGCAAGCACGCCTATTGTTTGCTGAAGTGGCGCAGAACATCAAACCAGTGGCACCAGCGAAAGGCGATCACGTTGCTCGTTCTATCATCCTAGAGAATGCACTGATGGAAGTGCTGGATGAAGGTAAAGACATTAAGACTGCGCTTAAAGAAGCAGAGCGCATGATCAAGCGTCGTACGCGTAATCTGTAATTTTTGCCAATACTTAAGGCAGGAAGGGGGCATGTCCCCCTTCTGGGTAAGAGGTCGTTACTATGAATCATGCAGCGAGCAAGGTTATGGAAACTCCAGAAAGTAAGAGCATTTTTTCTCGTCTGAATTTGAAAGCGCTTACACCGTATGGATTCCTGTTGCCGTTTTTGATCATCTTTTCAGTGTTCGGAATTTTTCCGTTACTGTTTTCTATTTTTCTTTCTTTTCATGAGTGGAACCCCGTCGAGGGTTTGGGCGCTATGGACTATGTGGGGTTCGAAAACTACCACATTGCACTGACAGACCCGTGGTTGTGGCGCTCACTGAAAAACACGCTTTGGCTAGCGATCACATCAGGTGTGGCTCAGCACTTAGTTGCTTTACCTGTGGCGTACATCTTGGTGTCACTGGGTGACCGTTTCCGTCATTGGCTGACATCGGCTTACTTCCTACCGTTCATCACATCTACGGTGGCAGCATCGCTTATCTTCTTCAATATGTACTCGCCAAACTCGGGCATCATCAACCAAAGCTTAATGGCATTGGCAGACAGCACCTTGTTTGGTTGGGCATTCTCTTGGGTGAACGACTTCCAGCCAATCCGCTGGTTAGATGACGCGACCATGGTTAAGCCTTCCATCGCCATCATGGTGTTCTGGAAGTACACCGGTTTCAACATCGTGCTTTACACCACTGGCTTGATGACGATTCCGAAAGACATCCTAGAAGCGGCTCGTATGGACGGCGCAAACGCATGGCGTCGATTCTGGAGCATTTCACTACCAATGATTCGTCCATTCATCTTCTTTGCGGTCACCATGACCATCATCGGTAACTTGCAGTTGTTCGAAGAACCATTTGTTCTGACGCGCGGTACTGGTGGTACGGGTCAGTCTGGTTTAACCATCTCTATGTACCTCTACAAAGTGGGTTGGGAATGGTTAGAGATGGGCACAGCGTCAGCGATTTCATGGCTGCTGTTTACCTTGATTGCAGGCTGTACAGCAATTCAATTCTTCTTCTTCGGTAAGAAAGGTCTAGGGGAGCAATAAGATGAGTACTAACACTTTACCTGCGGCGCAGCGTTGGCGTCCTAGCGATCGCAGCATCGAGATCTTCACCAAAGTATTGATGGTGATGCTCGGCTCCGTACTGATTGTTTCTGCCATCATGACGGTATTCCCTTTCATTTGGTCGGCGTTACTTTCAACCCGTGACCGTACCGAAATTTTTGGCACAGGCATCAGCTTTGCCATTGGTGATAGCTTAGCGGTCAACTACGCCAAGCTACTGGAAATAATGCCGTTCTGGCAGGCGATGTTTAACTCCATCTACATCGCGTTCCTAGGCACCACGATTTCATTACTGTTTTGCAGCATGGGTGGTTACGCGTTTGCGGTGTACAAGTTCAAAGGCAAAAACGTGCTGTTTGGTATGTTGGTTGGCTCGATGATGATTCCGCCAGTATTGAGCTTGATCCCTTACTTTATGATCGTGAAGTTCCTTGGTTTGCTCGATAACCACTTAGCGGTTTGGCTACCATTCACCACCACGCCATTTGGTATTTTCTTGATGCGTCAGCACGTGGTGGCGTCGATTCCTAAAGAGTTGTTAGAAGCAGCGAAGCTAGATGGCGCAGGTGAATTCCGTACTTACTGGAGCGTGGTGTTGCCACTGATGAAACCAGCGCTCGCGACGCTTGCTATCGTGCAGTTCGTCTTCTTCTGGAACATGTTCATGCAACCATTAGTGGTACTGACGACGCCAGAGAACTACGTGATTACTCAGGCACTACGAAGCGTGCAGGGCATTCCAAATACGCCATGGGGCGCGGTGATGCTAGGTACTACTATCTCTATTCTCCCGTTAGTAATTACTTACTTATTTGCTTCGAAACAGATGATTAGCGGTCTGACATCAGGCGCTGTTAAAGGTTAAGAGAAATTTAAGGCATAAAAATATAATGAATAAATTCCAATTACCCCAAGATTCTAAAATGCGCCGCCCAGAGTTTCTATTTGGTGTCGCGACGTCTTCTTACCAAATTGAAGGAGGTGCACAACTTGGCGGACGCACACCATCGATTTGGGATACGTTCTGCAACAAACCTGGCGCCGTCGATAATGCTGATAACGGTGATGTGGCGTGTGATCACTTTCATTTATGGAAACAAGACATTGAGATGATTCAAGGTCTTGGCGTGGATGCCTACCGTCTGTCGATGGCATGGCCTCGCATCCTGCCAGAAGATGGCAAGGTGAATGAAGAAGGGCTGAAGTTCTACGAGCAAATCATCGATGAATGTCATGCTCGCGGTTTGAAAGTGTTTGTCACCCTTTACCACTGGGACTTGCCTCAATACCTTGAAGATAAAGGTGGCTGGCTGAACCGTGAAACGGCTTACAAGTTTGCAGAGTATGCGGATGTAGTTAGTGCTTACTTCGGTGACAAGATTGATTCTTACGCAACTCTGAACGAACCTTTCTGTTCTGCTTACCTAGGTTACCGTTGGGGTGAGCATGCGCCAGGTATTAAAGGTGAGCGAGAAGGCTTCGTGTCAGCACACCATCTGATGTTAGGCCATGGCTTGGCGATTCCACACATGCGTAAGAACGCACCAAATGCAATGCATGGCTGTGTGTTCAATGCGACGCCAGCATACCCATACACAGAGACTGATGCAGAAGCGGCAGAGTACAGCGATGCAGAAGGTTACCATTGGTTTATGGACCCAGTGTTGAAAGGGACATACCCAGAAACTGTACTTAAGCGTCAAGCGCACAACATGCCGATGATTCTAGAGGGTGACCTCGATATCATCCGTACTGACCTAGACTTCATTGGCATCAACTTCTACACCCGCTGCGTGGTGCGATTTGATGCAAACGGCATGCTAGAGAGCATTCCTCAACCAGAAGCAGAGCATACGTTTATTGGTTGGGAAATCTACCCACAAGCGCTAACTGATCTATTGCTGCGTCTAAAAGTGCGTTACTCAAATCTACCGCCACTGTACATCACTGAAAACGGCGCGGCGGGTGATGATCACCATGTTGCTGGTCAAGTGAATGATGAACAACGCGTGCGCTACTTCCAATCGCATTTAGAAGCGCTGGATGAAGCGATCAAAGCAGGCGTAAGTGTGAATGGTTACTTCGCTTGGAGCCTAATGGATAACTTCGAGTGGGCGTATGGCTACAAACAACGTTTTGGCATCGTACACGTTGACTACCAAACTCAAGAGCGCACCTTAAAGCAGAGTGCGATTGCGTACCGAAACATGCTGCTAGAGCGAGCTGAGGAGAACAAATAATGGCTAAAGTAGAATTCAAAAACATCCAAAAATCTTACGATGATGTGGAAGTCGTCAAGCACTTCGACTTTACCGTGCAAGATGGCGAATTCGTGGTTTTCCTTGGTCCATCGGGTTGTGGTAAATCGACCACACTGCGTATGTTGGCAGGTTTAGAGAGCATCACAGCCGGTGAGATTTACGTTGGTGATAAGCTGATGAATAAAATCGACGCCAAAGACCGTGACCTTGCGATGGTGTTCCAAAGCTACGCGCTTTACCCACACATGACGGTTTACGAGAACATCGCCTTTGCGCTCAAGCTAAAGGGCATGCCGAAAGATCAAATCGACGTTGAAGTGCGCAAAGCGGCGAAAATGCTGGAGCTGGATGCGCTGTTGGATCGTAAGCCGAAAGAGCTGTCTGGTGGCCAGCGTCAACGTGTGGCGATGGGACGTGCGATGGTGCGTACGCCAAAAGTATTCTTGTTTGATGAACCATTGTCTAACCTTGATGCCAAGCTGCGTGGTGTGATGCGTGAAGAGATCAAACACCTTCACCGCGAACTGAAAACGACGACGATTTACGTAACCCACGACCAGATTGAAGCGATGACATTGGCGGATCGTATCGTGATTCTGAAAGACGGTTATGTGGCTCAGGTTGGCACGCCGACAGAAGTGTTCCAACGCCCTGCAAACAAGTTTGTGGCACAGTTCATTGGTAACCCATCAATGAACATGCTGGATGCGAAGCTAGTGGGTGAAGAAGGCAACTGGGAAGTCGAACTGGGTGATGTTCGTATTCCTCTGCCAGAGCGTTTTAAAGCCCATGCATCTAAGAACTTAGCGCTGCACTTTGGTGTTCGTCCTACGGACATTCATTTGCGTTCAGAGCAAGTGGATCACGACCGCGTACTGCCGTTCCCGGTGAAAATCAAAGACAAAGAGCTATTGGGTGCGAGTATTCTGTTGAAGACGGAAATCGCTGGTCAGCCTCTAATGGTGGAAACGCAAGCGGCTGAAGTGGATGTGGATACGCTGACTCTATACTTGGATTTGGATGCAATTCACCTATTTGATGCGTTGAGTGAAAACTCTCTAGCAACATTCTAATCTGACATATGAAAGCCAGTGCGCTTAAGGCGTGCTGGCTAATTACCAAGCTCTCATTTCTTATCGTTAAGCGTTGCCGTACTCCTTTCGGTTAAATATATTTCTATCATTAGCTTGCATGTTGGTAACTATGAAAAAGAAAAAACGCGCTCCATCCATTTACGATGTCGCCAAACTCGCCGGGGTTTCACCGAGTACGGTCTCTCGTTTTCTCAATCGCACCACCTTTATTTCTAAAGAGAAAACCATAGCGATAGAAGACGCGATCAAAGCGCTCGATTACAAACCGAACTACCAGATGAATCAGGGCAGTAATACGCGCTCTATGACGATTGGTGTGTTAGTTCAAAACCCTGAAAGCCCTTTCACTAGTCGTATCTTTAACGATATGGAGCGATTCCTTGGGCCAAAAGGGTATTCGCTCGTGATTGCTTCGGGGTATTGGCAACACAGTATGCAGTTACAAGCGTTGGATTATCTGGCAAAGAGTAATGTTGATGGTGTGATTGTGGTCGCTGGCAGCTTAACCGAGCATGAATTAGTGGAGTATTCGCGAAAAATTCCGGTCGTTGCGGTTGGTTATAGCTACACCAGTGAAAAGCTGCATTCAGTTAACATCGATAACGTTCTAGGTGGCCATATGGCAACGCTGCATTTGTTGCAACAAGGTCATGTGAACATTGCTCATATCAAAGGGTTACTCAACCAACCAGACGCGGTTGCGCGTTTTGTCGGTTATAAGAAGGCACTCACTGAAGCGGGGATCAAAGTGCGGAATAACCTAATTAAGCAGGGCGATTTCAGTAGCGAAGTCGGCTATGAACGCACCGTTGAATTGATTGAATCTAAAGTGCATTTCTCGGCGTTGTTTGCCGCCAATGATCAGACCGCTTATGGGGCGATTAAAGCGCTGCACGACCATGGTTTTAAAGTGCCGGAAGACGTCTCTGTGATTGGTTTTGACGATCTGCCTACGTCGAAGTATTTCACGCCGGGACTGACCACACTGCGTCAGCCTGTTGAAGAAATTGGGGTAGCCTGTGCCGAGTCGATTCTTGGCTTATTGACTGGCGAGCAGTGCAATACTCGACTTCCACCGATTGATCTGATTGTACGTGATTCAACGGTATCGAAATTCCGTCCTCAATAAGCCAATACCCAAGTAGCCAATACTCAAAAGCTAGGGTTACTTGGGTATCACTGCTCTAAGCGGGTAACAAGTCCGATTGATAGTAAGCCAGTTCACTGGGCAGAATAGGGTTGGTCAAATGAAACACACGGCGCTGGTGGAGCTTCATTGCACGCACATTTGTGCCGTAGGTTTGTTCAAATAACTCATCCAGTTCACCATTGTTCAGGCTGCGTTCCAGTCCCAACTTGAGCTCTGTAAATAATTCGGCTTTTTCTGGATGGCAGTAAAACACCAGTGGGAAAGGGTAATAGAGCATAATGGTTGGTTCCACGACCAAATCGGGAACAAGGTACGCGTATTGTGTCACGATCGCTTCGGCTTCATTTGCACCTAATGCCATGTAATCACATTCGCCACTCTGTACGGCTAATAAGCGCTCTTCTAAGCTGCCATGCTCTTCGACTTGATATTGATTAACGCGAAACAGATCGGCATCCGCCCAGGTTGCAGGAATACCAATACTCATTTGTTTTAGCTTCGCTTCACTCAATCCTTGAAACTCTGCCAGTCGGTCTCTACGGACAATCAAAACTCGGCAGCCTAATAACCCTTTACATAAAGGCTGTGGAAGCATCAGATAACTGCCTTGAGCAAATTTCTTATTGCCAGCGACGGTGACGAGCAGATCAGTTCCGTGAGAGAAGACTTGTCCTTCATCTTTTGCATCTGGATATTCTGTTAAGTCATTGTTTAATAATAATTCATGTTGAGAGTTTTGGAGCGCAAGTTGCAAGGCCTCCCATTCATATTGCTGACGAATCGTTGATTTATTGCCATTCCAAAATTGCACCATGGTGCTCTCCTTTAAGTGGATCTCATTAGATTATGATTTCATTGCTTATTTAATATTGAAAGCGCTTTCTTTTGTTTCGTGGAATTTTGTGTACGAGCGCACGAAGACTGAATCAATGAGTGAGCTTTATTAGGAGTGGCTATTGTCAAAAATGATCGTGACATCGCGCATGATCAAACTTGCATGAGCTCACAAAATACAAGGTTTTGGAGTTGATTTTAACCTATTGAAATTAATAGACTAAATATTAAAGTGAGATCTAGTGCTGTTTTAAGTTATTGAATATATTGCTTTTGTTTGATTGTGATCAGAGCTTTGTTTTTGCTCACTTTTATTGAAGAACCTAAGCATTTTTACGAGTATCTATCGCATAAAGAAAGCGCTTTCTTTGTGTCGGTTTCGAGCCTGTCAGCGTCGTCAGCGATGATGAACTGATGAAAACATTCAACGAAGTTCGCTTCATTTTTTTGAAATCAAAAGAAAGCGCTTTCTTTTCGTATCCAACATTATAAAAGGACAATGTGATGCATAAGAAAACTCTGCTCGCTACATTTGCTGCCAGCATGATGCTTGCTACTACTGCTCAAGCGGACACCATCAAACAAGGTGGTACGCTGACGGTGCCAATCATCAATACCGGGTTTGTTGAAAACTTTAACCCTTACACGACGAAGGACACCTTACACGGCATTATGTTCGAGCCACTGTTTGTGTTGAACAACATGACGGGGGAAACGCATTACCGTTTGGCTGAGTCGGTTGAATATTCTGATGACCTAAAAACCATTACGCTAAAATTACGTGACGGCTTGGAATGGTCTGATGGTGCACCACTTACTGCAGAAGACGTGGTGTTCAGCTTTGAGTTGACAAAGAAAGCGCCGGCATTTGATGTAAAAGCTATTTGGCCAACGGGTAACCTAACGAGCATTGCAGCGACAGATAAACAAACGGTGGTATTCAACCTAGCAGAACCAGATTCAACTTTCCTTTGGAGCATCGGCGCTTACCACATTGTCCCTAAACACACTTGGTCGAAAGTAACAGATTACACAACGTTCACTAACCCTAATCCTGTGGGCAGCGGCCCGATGACGACGGTGAAGTACGTAAAACCTCAGCAGATGGAACTGTGCCGTAACCCGCACTACTACCTAGAAAACCGTCCTTACCTAGACTGTGTAAACTTCCGTTCTTACAACGATAACTCACAGATCCAGCCGGCTCTGATCAAAGGTGAGATCGACTGGGGTTCAAACTTTATTGCAGATGTTGAGTCCACGTTTGTTGGCCAAGATAAAGAAAACAACCACTTCTGGTACCCAGCGAACGATGCGATTCACTTGTACGTGAACACCAAGAAAGCCCCGTTTGATGATCTGCGTGTACGCCAAGCCTTGTCTATGGCGCTAGACCGTGAAGCCATTGTTGATATTGCGGCTTACGGTTACCCAACGGTGAACTATAACGTTGGTGGTATTGCTGAGCTTTACAAAAACCACATTGATGAAGATGTGAACAAAAAGTTCGGTCACTTAACGCAATACGATGCGAAGAAAGCGCAGAGCTTACTTGATGAAGCAGGTATTGTTGACCGCAATGGCGACGGCTTCCGTGATAATGCTGATGGTTCTACCGTTGAGTTTGATATCGAAGTGGTTAACGGCTGGACGGACTGGATTCAGGTCGTGCAAATGGTGACAGAATACTTCGCGGATGTGGGCATCAAAGCCAACGTGAAAACTGTTGACTGGGCCGTATACGACAAGAACCTGAAAGACAGTGCGTTCACCATGTCAATCAACTGGTCAATGGTGTCGGATAACCCAATCCTTGCATTCCAAGAGTACTACCACACATCACGCGTTGGTAAAGGCTTCCACGCAGGTCACGGTGTGCATGCTCCTGAAATCGATAAGCTGATCGACAGCTTCGGTAAAATTGGTGATGCAGAGAAACAAGAAGCAATCATCTCTGAACTTCAAGAGTTCACGGCAGAGAACATGCCATTTATCCCGCTGTTCTCAAACCCAACTTGGTTCCAATACAGCACGAAAAATATCGTTGGTTGGCCAAGTGAAAAAGACCCTTACATCCAACCGGTTTGGTATGACGGCGGCAAGCGCGTGATCATCCTGAACAACCTACACCTGAAATAACTAGCAGTTTCAATTTGTAGGTAGGTTTTTTAATTAACATCGGAGCCGCAACCGTAATTGCAAAAGTAAGTGCGTGTTGTGGCTCGTAAGTTAAAGGTTTGATATGTCGTTTCTAGCTCGCCGATTTGGCTTTTATTTTACTGCCTTTCTGATTGCGATCTCTTTCAACTTCATGTTGCCACGCCTTATGCCTGGTGACCCTGTTGATGCCTTGTTTGCTGCGGCGCAAGGTCGAATGGATCCTGCTCAGATGGATGCTGTACGTGAGATGTACGGCTTTGTTGATGGCAACATCTTTGTTCAATACATCGCTTACATGAAAAGTGTTTTCACGCTTGATCTTGGTCCATCGGTTTTGATGTTCCCAGTCAGCGTATCTGAAGTGATTGCGATGGCACTGCCATGGACCATGTTCCTAGCGCTAGGTTCTCTGATTGTGGCGCTGATTATTGGTGTGAGTATTGGTACTTATGCCTCTTACCGTCGTGAAGGACTGTTTGGCCAAATCGTGCCGCCAGTACTGGCCTTCATCAGTAACTTCCCTTACATCGTTACTGCTTTATTGCTGTTCTATTTCTTCGGTTTGAAGATGGAATTGCTGCCGTTGGCTTACACCTATGACCCGTCGTTGGAGCCTGGCTTTAACTGGGAATTCATCAGCAGTGTAGCGAAACACGCAATATTGCCAATGGGCTCAATGGTCGTAGTCGGTATCTCGACATGGGTGTTCAATATGCGTAACGCGATGATCAACGTGCTGGGTGAAGACTACGTCACCATGGCAGAAGCGAAAGGCTTAAGCAGCTACAAAGTAATGAGCCGCTACGCAGGTCGTAATGCGATTTTGCCTGTTGCAACAGCGATTGCGATGGCGATTGGTTTTTCATTTGCTGGCTCAATCATGACTGAGGTGGTGTTCAACTACCAAGGTTTGGGCAACATTCTGCTGAAGGGCATCGTGGCACGCGATTACCCACTTATCCAAGCCATCTTACTTATCTTAGTGACGGCGGTTCTGACTGCCAACTTCATTGCTGATCTGCTGTACGTGTGGCTTGACCCACGAATTTCGAACTAAGGTGCATCATGGAAAAACTAATCAATACCCCAACGCCTTCTGAGCACGATGAACTGATGACTCGTGAGTCGAAATTCTCTTGGAAGCGAATCAAAAAAAGCTTCGGCAAAGTGTACGCTTTTTTCTATGGCAACCCGCCTGCCATTATCGGTGGTTTGCTGCTGTCGATTGTTCTAGCCGGTGCGATTTTCGCTCCTGTGCTAGCAACGCATGATCCTGACCGTCGTGTTGCAAGACCACACGTTGCGCCAAATGCAGAGCACGTACTAGGTACTACTCGTAGTGGCCGTGATGTCTACAGCCAAGTGTTGCACGGCGCGAGAAAGTCACTCACGGTTGCGATTTCAGCTGGTGTGATTGCAATGAGCCTAGCCGTCATTATCGGTGTCTCTGCGGGCTACTTCGGCGGCAAAATCGATGAGCGTCTTAACTTCCTAACTAACGTTTTCTTGGTGTTCCCTCAGCTCCCGTTGCTGATTGTGCTCGCCGCTTTCTTAGGGCAGGTGGGGTCCCTCGTCATCACCATATTGCTCGGGATAACCTCTTGGCCTTGGGGAGCGCGGGTGATTCGTTCGCAAACCATGGCGATTCGAAATAAAGAATTCATTATCTCGGCAGAAGTAATGGGCGAATCAAAAATCCGCATCATCCTAGTCGAAATCCTACCGAACCTTGTCTCGATTGTATTTGGTGGCTTCTTAGGCACAGTGATTTACGCAATGGGCTCAGAGGCGGGTCTTGGCATCCTAGGTTTGGGTGACGCAACAGAAGTGAGCTGGGGCTCGATGTTGTACTGGGCACAAACGTCCTCGTCTCTATACACAGGTGCTTGGTGGGAGATGTTAGTTCCAGCCATGGCATTGGCAATCACTGGTGGTGCACTGGCACTGATCAACATGTCGATTGACCAAGTGAGTAACCCGAAACTTCGTACTGGTCCACACATCAAGCTGTGGCACAAACTGAAAAAAGAAGCAGATAAGCGCCGAGGTCTAAGATGAGCAACTTATTAGAAATTAACAACCTATGCGTCGATTATGTATCACCAAACGGCGTAGCTCGTGCGGTGAACAACGTCAGCATCAGCATCGCTCCGGGTGAAACGCTCGGTATCGCCGGTGAGTCTGGCTGCGGCAAAAGTACCTTGGCATTTGCTATCTCGCGTCTGCATAAAGCACCGGCTCTGATCTCTGAAGGGGAAATTCTCTACAAAGGTCAGGACGTGTTGAAGATGAACGATAGACAGCTGCGCAACTTCCGTTGGAATGACGTGTCTGTGGTGTTCCAAAGTGCAATGAACTCTTTAAACCCAGTGATTACCATTGGTGAGCAGCTAACAGACGTGATTCTTGCGCACCGAAAAGTGACTTACCAAGAAGCGTATGACCGTGCGGTTGAGCTGCTTGGCGTGGTGGGCATTCACGGCGACCGCATGGCGAGCTTTCCACACCAATTGAGTGGCGGCATGCGCCAGCGTGTGGTGATTGCAGTTGCGCTCGCGTTAGAGCCAAAACTAATCATCATGGATGAACCAACCACCGCGCTCGATGTGGTGGTAGAGCGTGAAATCCTGAATGAACTTTACGAGCTGAAGAGCAAATTTGGTTTCTCGATTCTGTTTATCAGTCATGACTTGAGCTTGATGGGCGAAATCGCAGACCGCATTGGTGTGATGTACGCGGGCAACCTAATTGAACTTGGGGATGCGAAGAACGTATTTGGTGATCCTCAGCACCCATACACCAAAGGTTTGATTTCTTCATTCCCAACCATTCACGGGCCGAAAGAGCGTTTATACGGCATTCCGGGTAACCCTGTGAACCTACTGAAAATTCCGCAAGGGTGTAACTTCCAAGCGCGTTGCAATGCATGTTTTGCAGAGTGTCAGAAGAGCGATCCAACCTTGGTGCCAGTTACGAATGGCAACCTAGTGTCATGTCATTTGATGTAAACGGGAGAGAATAATGGATAACGTAGCAAACCCAGAAGTGATTCTCTCAGTTAAGAATCTAGTGAAAGACTTTCCTATTGGTCAGTCTGCAAAAAGCAACCTGATGCGAGCGGTGAATGACGTCACGTTTGAACTGCGCAAAGGGGAAGCGCTGGCTATCGTGGGCGAATCTGGCTCAGGCAAAAGCACGGGCGCACGCGTTTTGACGCGTATTTACGACAAAACCGATGGTGAGGTAACGTTCAAAGGCCAAGAGTTGGGTGAATACATTCAAGAGCATGGTGAGCTGGAATACGCGCGCCAAGTGCAGATGATTTTCCAAGACCCATTTGGCTCGCTGAACCCAGTTCATACCATTTACCACCATATTGCACGTCCGCTTCTGATCCACAAACGTGCGGAAAAAGACGCGATTCCAAAGCTGGTTTACGAACTGCTTGAGCTTGTTGGTCTGTCTCCGGTGAAAGAAACCGCAGAAAAATACCCACATGAGCTAAGTGGCGGTCAGCGCCAACGTGTTGCGATTGCTCGCGCGATTGCCGTCGACCCTGAAGTGATTCTGGCGGATGAACCTATCTCAATGCTCGACGTGTCAGTTCGCTTGGGCATTTTGAACTTGATGTCGGATCTGAAAGATAAGCACGGCATCTCTTTCATGTACATCACCCATGACATCGCGACCGCGCGTTACTTCGCGGAAAAAACTGCCGTCATGTACGTGGGCCACATGGTCGAGTGGGGCAACAGCGACAACGTGACACAAAATCCGCAACACCCATATTCCCAGTTATTGCTCTCAGCGGTGCCTGAAGTGGGCAACTCCGGTAAGCGTGATTTGATGGCGAAGAAGGGTGAAATCCCGCTATGGAAGCCAAGCAGCGTAGGCTGTCCGTTTGCCAGTCGCTGTTTAAAAGCGACCGAAGTGTGTACTAAATCGGTGCCTGAAGCGACGAAAGTCGGCGAAGACCATTACGCACGCTGTCACCACTTAGGATAAAAACAAATTAGCTTATTAAAAAAAGCGTAAAAAGAAAGCGCTTTCATAGTTATTGGAAGAACATTATGACTTTTGAACATTATTCTTGCCCAACCGTAGAGGGAAGCTTCGTCGATTTGGACGGCGAGCGATACTACAAGATTTCACATGTTGACCAAATGAACCCGTTTTTCATTAGTGTCGTGTCGGCCAGTGACCATTGGCTGTTTATTTCATCCACGGGCAGCTTGTCGGCGGGGCGTATTCGTCCCGAGAACGCGCTGTTCCCATACAAATCTGTCGATCACATTCATGAGAGTGCGGAAAACACGGGTTCAAAAACCATCATTAAAGTCGCTAGCGAACAAGGCGTGGCGATGTGGGAACCGTTCAACCGCCATCATGATGGCCTCTACCAAGTTGAGCGTCATCTGTACAAAAACACCATTGGCGACAAGATTGTTTTTGAAGAGCTTAACAACACGTTAAAGCTAAAATTCCAATACAGCTGGAACACCAGTGAAGAGTTTGGCTTTGTTCGTCGCTCGCAAATTACCGATCTGTCAGGCACAACTCGAGAAATTGAGTTGATTGATGGCCTGCAGAACCTATTGCCATCGGGCGCGCCACTGTCTGCGTTGCAAACTCGTAGCGCTTTGGTCGATGCCTACAAATGGAATGAGTTGCTTGATGGCAGTTCACTAGCACTGTTTACCATGTACGCAAAACTCAGTGATCGTGCTGAGCCAGCGGAATCTTTGCTCGCAACGACCGTGTTCAGCGTCGATAACGATTATGGTCAGCGCTTATTGAGCAGCAGCCAAGTGAGCGCGTTCCGTCAAGGTCGTGAAATCAAGAATGAAACTCTGACCAAAGGCGTACGTGGCAGCTACTTGATTCACAAGTCTATTAAGCTAGAAGCAAACCAACACAAGTCTTGGTTGATCATTGCGGACATCGATAAGAACCACAGTGATGTGACAACGATGCGTAATCGCCTTGCGCAGCCAGTGAACATGGCGCAACAAGTTGAGCAGAGCATCGCTGCCAATCAACAAGAGCTGATAAGTTTGATGTCTGGTGCGGATGCTTGGCAAATCACCGCGGAAGAAGAGACCAGTGTGCACCACTACGCGAACGTGCTGTTCAATAATATGCGTGGTGGGGTATTTGAGAACAATTACACCCTAGATAAAAAAGATGTGTTGGCGACGATTCGTAATGCCAACCGCCTTGTGTTTGAACGTCATGCTGCGCTGTTTAATGACCTGCCGGAGCAGTTTACCCATGCTGAGCTTGTGAGTCTGGCTAAGCAGAGTGAAGATGCACAGTTAATCCGTTTAAGTTACGAATATTTGCCACTGACGTTTGGTCGTCGCCACGGTGATCCAAGTCGTCCTTGGAACCACTACGAAATCAAATTGAAAGACGACAATGGCGAGCGTTTGCTTTCTTACCAAGGTAACTGGCGCGATATTTTCCAAAACTGGGAGGCGATTGCGCTGAGCTATCCTGGCTTTATTCAATCGTTCCTAGCCAAGTTTGTGAATGCATCCACAATGGATGGCTATAACCCATACCGCATCACCAAAGATGGTATTGACTGGGAAATGCTGGAGCCAGATGACCCATGGAGCAACATTGGTTATTGGGGCGACCATCAAATCATCTACTTACTCAAGTTCCTAGAACTGGCAGACAAGTATCAGCGCGATGACCTGTTAGCGATGATGCAAACGGATGTGTTCAGCTACGCGAACGTACCTTACGAGTTGTGTGATGTTGAGAAGCTGTTCGTCAATCCAAAAGACACCGTGACGTTCAATGATGAGTTGCAACACAACATCGAACAACGCGTATCTGCAATGGGCAGCGATGGTCGATTGGTGCTTGGTAGCGACAACGACGTGTACATGGTCAACTTGACTGAGAAAGTGCTAGTACCACTGTTGGCGAAACTGAGCAACTTGGTACTCGATGGCGGCATTTGGCTCAATACTCAGCGACCAGAATGGAACGATGCGAACAACGCGATTGTGGGCAATGGCTTGTCGATGGTCACGCTTTACTACATGCGTCGCTACGTTGCGTTCTTACAGCAATTGTTGGCAGATGCACCTGCGTCGGTCAGCATGTCGAAAGAAGTGTTTGAATGGCTACTTTCAACGACTCGTATCTTGTCGGAAGCGGCAAAAGAGATTCGCCAAGAAACCGTAACTCGCCAAACCCGCAAAGCGATCCTGACTCAGTTGGAGAAAGCCGCCGAAGATTTCCGTCAACGCGTCTACCGTGTGAATGGCTTTTCGGGCAAAACCACCGTTGAAGCATCGGCTATCAAGCAGCTACTTGAGGTGAGCTTGACTGCGCTGGATTCGAGCATTGCTAGCAACTTGCGTGAAGATGGTCTGTTTAACGCCTACAACATCCTGACGTACTCAGCGGAAAGCTTGCAGGTGGAAGAGTTGTACCCAATGTTGGAAGGTCAAGTGGCAGTCCTGAGCGCTGGCGTGCTGACACCAGCGCAAGCGGTGAACTTACTGGATAATTTGTTTGCCAGCGAGATGTACCGCGAAGATCAACACAGCTTCATGCTGTATCCAGATCGTGATTTGAGTGCATTCATGAACAAGAACAGCTTAACGGACGCGCAAATCAATGCGGTGCCGGTGTTAAGTTCGATGCTGAAGAAGGGCGATCAACGCCTAGTGAATGCGGATGAGCAAGGTCAATTCCACTTCCATGCGAGCCTAGAGAACAGCGGTTATCTTAAAGCGCAGATCCAGCAACTCCGTGGTGAGTATGCTGATGTGGCTGAAGAAGAATGGGAAGCGATTGAAGCCCTATACGAAGATGTGTTCAATCACAAAGCCTTTACTGGCCGCTCTGGCACCATGTTTGGTTACGAAGGTTTAGGTTGTATCTACTGGCACATGGTTTCTAAGCTGTTGCTTGCGGTACAAGAAAACTACTTGGCAGCGCGTGAACTTGATGCTGATAGCGAAGAGACGCAAAAGTTAGCGGAATACTACTACCGAGTTCGCGCTGGTATTGGTTTCAACAAAACGCCAGAAAACTACGGTGCATTCCCAACAGACCCGTACTCTCACACACCAAAGCATGCTGGTGCGCAGCAACCAGGTATGACGGGACAGGTGAAAGAAGAAGTGATCACGCGCTTTGTTGAGCTGGGTATCTTGGTTGAAGAGGGCGAGATTCGTATCGACCCATGTTTGCTCCATCGTCATGAGTTCTTGACCGAATCGGCACCGTTCTCTTGCCAAAGTGTGGCGGGTCAAACGCAAAGCTATGTGGTTGAGAAAGATCAGTTGGCGTTTACTCTGTGCCAAGTGCCGTTCGTGTATCAACTTGTGGAGTCGGAGATTCAAGCTGGTATGGTATTAACCAAATCCAATGGTAAGCAGCTTGTTGTTGAGGGCTTGGCGCTATCGAGCGCGTTGAGTCAGCAAATCTTTGCGCGCTCTGGAGAGGTTGAGAAAGTCGTTGTGTCAATTCCAACATCGCTCTTAAGAGCATAAATCGCTGAAAAGCAAAGGCCCCGATCGATATCGGGGCCTTTTTGTATCCGTATTCAGCTAAACCAGTTGGTACGACAGGAGTGTGGAGATCATCGTTTTCCGACGGACTCTCGCACGATTAGCTCTGGCGTCAGTTTATGCTTAAGTGGGCGCTCTTGTTTATGTACTAAAGCAATTACCCCTTGAGCGGCCTCACGACCCATTTCTCGTACTGGGAAGTTTACTGTGGTCAGTTTTGGACGAATATGTTGGCTGTGGCTGTCGTTATCGAAGCCGACAACAGAAATGTCCTTCCCAATCTCTAAACCACGTTCGTACGCGACGTCATACACCGCGAGTGCGATATTGTCGTTATGGCAGAAGATGGCGGTAATTTCAGGATCGCGGTCAAGCAATCGACGTGCACAGGTATGATTTAACCCGCGATCTTCATGGTCAAAGCGACCTTCAACAATCAGGTTGGAATCATAATCAATGCCATGTTCAGTGAGCGCATTACGGTAGCCTTGTAGACGATCTCGACTGTCGATCTTGCTCAGCTGACCGGTAATACAAGCCACTTTGGTGTGGCCATTTTCAAGCATGTGTTTTGTTGCTAAGTAGCCGCCCAATTCGTTATCGATAAAGATGCACTTATCTGCAACCTCAGGAATGTAACGGTTGAGCACGATGGTTGATGGTGTCTTCTCAATAACTTCAATCAATTCATCGTCTGACAGCATGTCTGAGTGAATGATCAAACCGTCGACTTGCTTAGAGCGTAGGAAGTTAATCGAATCGATTTCACGTGAATGTGATTCTAAACCGCTGGTCACGATCAGATGGTTATTGTTTTCGCGTACGGTGTTTTCTGCGTTGTGCATCAAAGGGCCGTAGAAAGGACCATCTAAAGAACCAACCAACATACCGATACTGTTTGAACGGCTAGACGCCAAGGCTTGAGCAAACGCATTCGGCTTGTAGCCCAGCTTTTCAATCGCATCAAATACCTTTTTACGGTTGGCTTCTTTGACTGTCGGATGGCCGTTTAGCGCTCGTGAGACAGTAGATTGAGAAACTTTTGCCAGCTCAGAGACTTCTTTAATCGTGATCAATGGGAAGTACCTTATCCATTCTAATTATCGAACTATGTTACTCGCCGTTTTCTATTCGTCATAGAGAAGGCATCACATTTGTCGACTTGGTCGCGCTCTGGTCTACCAAGCGAGACCCATTGGTGTATAAATTCAACGCAAATGCGCACGTGAAATCACTCGAATCTGAAAGTTCGAAAGTGCTTTCAAAAACATTAAGACTCGTCAGCCCATAAGCAAAGAGAGTAAGGGACAGAAGCAAAAGCGAATGTGATCTTATTCTCTAATTTTCATTAGCTTATGAAGCAATAACGAGATTTTACAAATTCTGTTTACTGAATTATCTCCCTTTTTATACTCAAGCTCAAGAAAGCGCTTTCCTAATTTTCTAGCCAAATCAATAAATCAACATGAATGAGCACTTACTGAGAGATGCTGTGATGACGTGCTGGGAATGCGTAATGAAGGCTTTGTTTTGCGTAGTATGGCTTTTTGAAGTGAACGTTTTATAGGGAGCTTTGTTTAGCTGATTTTTGGCACTGAAATAGCGGGAGAACCTTAATTTTAATGGGTTTTAGAGCGTCGATTAAGTTTTGAAACGGTGCAATATTCGTGTTGTTGCAATTCGATAATCGCTATAGGTATGGGTTCATTAGTGCGTCGATGAGTAGCTTGTATGATCAATCACTCAAACCAATGATCAAATGTATCAATGATGTGATCTACACACTAAGAAAACGCTTTCTTGGTGAGTGCGATCACTTTTTAGCTCGCTTTTTGTCCATATAATGCCGTCAAAAGCGCTAGGGAATAGCTGTTTTGCTGATGTTTGGGGGATTTCTGTCTTTTCTCCTCAAACATCAGCTCAATTTGCTCATTTCTGGCAAAAAATTTTGCTTCATTAAGAAAGCGCTTTCTTGGAAATGCAAAATATAATAATGATGGAGTTATCATGAAAAACTTTAAGGTTTTACCTCTTACCCTAGCAGTGGCTGCTTCGTTTGCTTCTCTACCTTCTTTTGCTGCTGATTCTGAGATTGAAGCGCTTGAAAAACGCATTCAAGAATTGGAAACAAGAATTGAAACTGGCTACGTATACGATCAACAACCTGCTGTATTGACACCAGAAACGGAAGTGCCATTAGGCATCGTATTCTCTGGTTACGCACGTTACGGCGCGGGCTACCAAGGCAGTGATGCTCTGACAGTGGGCACGGCTGGCGCATTGAACTCAAACGCAACAGGTCGTTTAGGTAATGAACAAAACGGCGGTGAATTCCAGTTAGCTCGTGCCTTCAAGAGTGATGGTGGTGCAATCTGGGATCTCGTGTTTATGTTGGATCACTGGGCAGATGCTTCATGGGCTGACGATGGCGGCGTAAACGTGAAGAAGATGTACGCTGGTGCGACAAACCTATTCGAATCTCAGCCAGATCTTTATGTTTGGGCAGGTCGTGACTTCCATCAACGTCCACAAACCGATTTGAACGACTACTTTTGGATGATGCACGATGGTCAAGGCGCGGGTTTCTATAACCTAAACCTTGGTGGTGCGATGCTGGACTTCGGTGTGGTAGCTCAAGTTGAAGGCGACATGGTAGGTGACAATGGTCGCTACGCAATCACAAGTAAACTTCACAGCATCAAACTGGGTGAGTCTGCGAATTTAAGCCTATACGCCAACTATGGTTTTGCTTCTGAGAAATTGGATGGCGAAGATGTTAGCGATGTAACGGCATACCAAGTCGCGGGTGAGCTATCGATGTCGGGCCAACGTGTAATTGTTCGTTACTCTGATAACGCAAAAGACAGCGTGTTTGACCTAGCTGATGGTCAAACAGCAACTCTAGTGAGCTTTGATGGTAGCACTTCATTGACTGACAAAGCGGGCATTCAATACCTAGCTGCTTACCAAGCGCTTGAAGTGGAAAGTGATGAAAGCCGCGTTAACTACAACGCGATTGTTCGTCCAACTTACCAATGGAATGATATCCACTCTACGTGGCTAGAAGCGGGCTACAGCGTGGTTGATTACGACGACATTGACGCAACCAACAGCTCTTGGAAAATGACGCTATCGCAAAACATGGCGATCGGTCCTGAAACTTGGTCTCGTCCAATGCTGCGTTTCTACGCGACAGTGGGTAATGCAGACAACGAGTACACAGGTTTTGACTCAGTAACAGGTGAGAAGATTTCATCAGACGTGGATACTGTGACAGTAGGTGCCATGTTCGAGGCGTGGTGGTAAGCCAATACGTGGATTCTTAACTCAAGTGCGGCTCTTGGGGGGCCGCGCTCACTCCATTGGCAATATGCGAGAGGTAATGCCCGAGCCGAGAAACGATTTGCAACATACTATCTTGAATCGACTTGGGCATGTTACGGGGGAGCTCGATTATATTGCAGTGAATGGTTACCCATTCATAGCCGCTGGCATAGCGGCTTTTTTTCGTTTTATTGAAATAAAAACTTAGCATTCACAGATAGAGTGAATGAAAGAAAAGGAGTTTGATAAGTGAAAGCGAAAATTAGACCAATCTCTTGGCTTGTCGTTAGCGCCATTCTTACTGGCTGTCATTCGACGACGGAATCAATCACTCATACGGTCAATCAAGATACATTAGCACGTACTGGTAAAGTGAATACCACTGATGTGACGCTTTATGGCGCAGAAGTATATAGCCACGATAAAGTCACTTTTGGCAAATTTATAATGCGTATGAAGATGGTCTCAACCCCTGGGATTGTCTCTTCGTTTTTCACTTACGATAATCGCTCGTGGCAAGGGGGGATTCCCTGGCGGGAAATTGATATTGAAGTGATTGGTAAGTCACCTGATCAACTGCAAACAAATTTGATTACAGGGGAGTTAAATCGACGCGTTCATTCTGAAGGCATGCACACCGTGGCTAACATTGATCAATTTCATGAGTACACATTAATCTGGACACCGGACCATATTACTTGGCAAGTGGATGGGGAGGTACTTCATTCAATATCTGCTTCGGAATCTCAGCAAGTGATTGATATGAGAGATTCACCACAGAGTTATCGAATGAATTTGTGGGTTTCAGAGGCGGCTGAATGGGTCGGCAGATTCGACCAAAAGAATCTACCACTGCATCAGTATATTGATTGGATGGAATATCATCGCTATGAAGATGGCAAGTTTAAGTTGGAGTGGCGAGACGATTTTACGACGTTTGATAGCCAGCGTTGGGGGAGAGGTGATTGGGGATTCGACGGTAACTTGGTGACGTTTACTCCGAAAAATGTAGCCATAAAAAACGAAATGTTGGTTTTGAGGTTAACGGCTGACTAATAAAAATATACTGTCTCGCTTTTATCTTTAAACTCGAAAGTGGGCATTACCACGTGAGCTGCATGTATTTTTGTAAGAGCAATTTGTGTTTTTGCAATCACTATTTTTTATCAATGAGTATTTTAGTGATTATTCTTTGTATGTCGTTCCTCTGCCAAACAGTTGAGTTTTGCGATAGGTTCGTGGACTTTGTTGAAACTTCTGTTTAAAGCATTTCGAGAAATAGTTGCTGTCCGAAAATCCACACTGTTCGGCGATGTGCTGTACCGAGCGCTCGTTCTCTTCACACAATAACTTTGTCGCGTAGTTCAACTGTACATCACGCAAATACTGGTTCGGTGATGTATCTAAAAACTGGCGAAATAGCCTTTCTAACTGACGTTTACTGATGAAGGCTGCTTTCGCAATTGCATCGCTGTTTACGCCGACATCACTGAAGTGCTGCTCAATAAATACCAAGGCTCGGCTGAGTGCAAGTGTGGTTTGTGGCAACTCTTGGCTTTGGTCTTGATACATTCGGGAAAGAGCGATCACCAACTGCTGCATTAAGCTGGTTAGCATGACTTCAAACCCAGGCTGCGAGGCTTCATATTCCGTTTTTAAAACCGATAACAGGCGCTCGATTTCTGGCAATTGGTGACGGTCGAGGGTCAGTTTGGCTTTGTACTCGGTGGTTTGTCTCGCTATTGGTTCGACCTTGAACATGGCTTGGTAGCCGGATAACTGGCGCATGGAAGGGATTTCAAAAAACGGCGTGTTGGAGTCAAACATCAAATTAATGATCTTGAGTTTGTTTACGTCTCGAAAGCCGTGCTCGATGTCGCCATTAATCACAAATACATCACCTTTGCGCAGTGGATATTCGTATTCCGCTACCGTGTGTTTACCGCTGCCACTGACCACCAAAAACAGTTCAGAAAAGTCATGTTTGTGGGCGGCAAAATCACAATGGTGATGTCCGTCGACGTAGGCAAACTTGAGATGACTGTGCTTCTGATGTGCTTTGAGTTGATAGATGATGCTCATGTCGCGATATTCCTTTTTACTGTCGCCATTTTGGTAGAATGGCGCATCTGGTCAGCATACTATTTCCCCATAGAAAAACGAATTCTCATCGACGTTTTTTGCCCGTTTTTGCTGGGCTGGCGACGTTTTTTTTAACTTGCCTTCAATACCTGTTTAGCTGGTGAAAAGCACGATGCCAATAACGACTTGCGCGACTTTAGTGATCCTTTGTCATTCAGCGCGCTGAAATACGAAATAAAAATGAACGGTTGTGGGTTGTGTATGAACAATAAACAAATTAGCCAAGCGCAAAAGAACCTCGTCCCTGTAAGCCGACAAGCGGCAGCAGAAGGGATTGTACTTCTCAGAAATAATGACGCGGTTTTACCTCTGACCGCACAAGATACTCTTTCTCTGTTTGGTCGCTGCCAAATTGATACGCACCGCAGCGGCACAGGTTCGGGCGGGGCAGTGAATGTGCCTTACGCGATCAGTGCTCTAGACGGGTTGCGCGCTAATGCAAAGGTTCGTTTGAATGAAGAGTTGGTTGCGGTCTATCAAGATTGGATTGCAGAGCACCCATTTGACGATGGCGGCGGTGGCTGGGCGGCGGAACCTTGGTTCCAACAGGAAATGCCACTGACTGATGAACTTGTGGCCAAAGCGGCATCCAGTTCCAACAAAGCCATGGTGTTTATTGGCCGTACCGCTGGTGAAGACCAAGACAACGCCGACGAACCGGGCAGCTACCGTTTAACTGCAGAAGAAGCGGACATGATTGGCAAGGTCAATCGTCACTTCAACGACGTGATCGTAGTGATGAACGTCACCAACATCATGGACATGGCGTGGCTAAACACCATCGAAGGCAATCAATCCATCAAAGGTGTGCTCTACAGCTGGGCTGCGGGTATGGAAGGCGGTCATGGTTTGGCGGATATCGTGTCTGGCGATCAATCACCAAGCGGACGTTTGACCGACTCGATTGCTTACGATCTTGCTGATTACCCATCATCAGCGAACTTTGGGCGTAAAGACCGCAACATCTATGTTGAAGATATCTACGTGGGCTACCGTTACTTTGAAACCTTCAATCCTGAAGTGGTGCAGTTTGAGTTTGGCGCTGGGCTATCGTACACCGATTTCAGCCGTGATTTGGTCGAGTTCACAACTGAAGGGCAAGGTGCAGATGCTGTGTTGCACTTTGATGTTGAAGTGAGCAACGTTGGCTCTGAGTTTGCAGCCAAAGAAGTGGTACAGCTTTATGTTGAAGCGCCTCAAGGCAAACTAGGTAAACCTGCTCGCGTGTTGGCGGGCTTTGCGAAAACACAAACACTTAAGCCGGGCGCGAGTGAGTTGGTTCGTATCTCAGTACCTGTTGCTTCGCTCGCTTCTTACGATGACAGCTGCGCGACCGGACATCGCAGCTGTTATGTGCTGGAAGCGGGTTGCTACCAGTTCTGTATCGGTGAAAGTGTACGTCACGCTAAGCCAGTTGCGGCGACGTTCCAATTGGATGACACATTAGTCGTTGAAGTATTGAGTGAAGCTTGCGCGCCAATCCATGAATTTGAACGCATGAAGCCTGCACAAAAGAGCGACAATGGCACGTATGCGATGAGCCATGAAATGACGCCACAACGCAGCGTTTCTTTAGCTGAGCGTATCCAAGCTAATATGCCTCGCACGTTCGAACTGACCGGTAATCAAGGCATCAAGTTGATGGACGTGAAACAAGGCAAAGCGAGCCTAGAGGAGTTTGTCGCGCAGATGTCACCGGAGCAACTTGCCACTATCGTTCGTGGTGAAGGTATGTGCAGCCCGAAAGTGACGCCGGGGACGGCCGCTGCGTTTGGTGGTGTGTCGGACAGCCTGTTTGAACTAGGTATTCCAACGGCAGCGGCAGCAGATGGCCCTTCAGGTATTCGTATGGACAGTGGACACAAGGCAACGCAGGTACCAATTGGCACTTTGCTTGGCTGTACTTGGAACTCTGCTCTAAACGAAGAGCTGTTCTTCCTAATTGGTGAAGAGTTGCGTGCCAACAACATCGATACCTTGCTTGGCCCTGGCATCAATATCCACCGCCACCCTTTGAATGGACGTAACTTCGAGTACTTCTCTGAAGATCCGTTTATGACGGGCGTAATGGCGGCAGCGCAAACTCGCGGTTTAAGCAAAGCGGGTGTATCGGGCACCATCAAACACTATGCGGCGAACGATCAGGAAACCGCTCGTGTGGATGTGGACAGCATCATGTCTGAGCGTGCACTGCGTGAAATCCACATCAAGCCGTTTGAGATGGCAGTGAAGCAAGGTAATGCGACCACCATCATGACGTCTTACAACCCAGTGAATGGACATTGGGCGGCATCCAACTACGACTTAAACACCACTATTCTGCGTAATGAGTGGGGCTACACCGGCATTGTGATGACGGATTGGTGGGCGAAGATGAATGACCCAATCGAAGCGGGTGAAGAGAGCAAAACCTTTACTTCATTTATGGTGCGTGCACAAAACGACCTTTACATGGTGGTCGAGAATGATGGTGCAGAGAGCAATGCGATGGGCGATGACACGCTACAAGCGCTAGAAAACGGCACGCTGACCATTGGTGAGTTACAACGCTCTGCGATGAATATCTGTCGCTTCATCATGGCCGCTCCAGTCATGGAACGACCGCTGAAAGCTTACGAGCCAATCAAAACCTTTATTGCACAAACTGAGCAACCGAGTGAAGAAACGCATTCCGTTGAACAGGAAATTGCCTTGAATACGAAAGTGAACGCTTCGGTTGTGCTCGAGGTTGGCGAGGAAGGTGTATACCAGTTCAACGGCATGATGAAGTACGAGCGTGATTCTCTGGCTCAATCTTCTTGCAGTCTATTCCTCAATGGAGATTTCAGTATGACGTTACCAATGCATGGCACAGACGGTGAACTGATTACGGTGGAAGGTTTGAAGGTGAAGTTGAATCCTGGGTTCTACACTTTGGATATTAACTTTGTTAAGCCGGGTTTAGAGCTGGAAAAAATCACGATTATCAAAGAGTAATGGTGAATGATTGGCGTGGATTTATAAGTGCAAATAATAGTGTGATTTACTGGATAAATTTCTTCAAAATTCCTCAAAAAGTCACGTGACATTTTGTGCAAAAGATATACAATCCGCGCCACAAAATAAATCAATAATGTTAGCTGCCTCACAGTTTTCTGTGGGGCAGTTTTTAGTTGTAGGAAAGGTCTTAATTCATGCCTAAAAGCCAGAATATCAACCAACGTATGTCCATTGTGGCATTGGCTTGGCCGATACTTGTCGAAATTTTGCTAAGGACGGCTTTAGGAACCAGTGACGTATTCATGTTGAGTGGTTACTCAGACAAAGCCGTGTCTGCGGTTGGGGTAATCACACAATTAACGTTTTTCCTGATCATCGTTTCTACCTTTGTCAGCAGCGGCACGGGTATCTTGATCGCGCAATACAATGGAGCAGGGCGTGAAAAAGACTCCGTTGATGTCGGTGTCGCCAGTATCGCTTTGTCGGTGATTGTAGGTGCTTTCTTGAGTGTGTTGGCCGTGATTGGCGCAGTGTTCTTTTTGCCGTATTACGGACTAGAGGCTCAAGTTGAGCAGTACGCGCGTGAATACTTGCTGATCAGCGGTGCGATGACGTTCAACGTTACTATCGGTATCGTGTTTACCACGATTCTGCGTAGCCACGGTTATTCACGCTCGCCAATGGTGGTTAACCTAATCTCTGGCGTGTTCAACATCATTGGTAACTACATTGCGCTGTACCAGCCGTTTGGTTTGCCTGTGTATGGCGTTGAAGGTGTTGCAGTAGCGACAGTCGTGAGCCAAGTAATCGGTACGTTATTGCTGGGCGTGATTTTGAAACGCAGCAGCATCGAACTGCCAATATCTAAGCTCAAACAAGTACCGAAAGACGTGTTCAAGAAGATCCTAAAAATCGGAGGCATGAACGCCGGTGAAGTGCTGTCTTACAACATGGCGCAGATCTGTATCGTCTACTTTGTGGTGCAAATGGGTACCTCTTCGCTAGCGGCATTTACCTATGCGCAAAACATCGCGCGTTTCTCTTTCGCGTTTGCGCTAGCAATCGGTCAGGCGGCTCAAATCCAGACGGGTTACTACATAGGTAAAGGTTGGGTAAGCAGTATTCTGAAACGCGTGCAGATCTACTTCTTGGTCGGCTTCGCTGCGTCAACAGCGGCAACGTGTTTAATCTACCTGTTCCACGAAGAGATTTTGAGCGTGTTTACCGATCAGCCAGAAATCTTGGCATTGGCGGGTGCATTGGTGATGGGTTCTATCGTGTTAGAAGCTGGCCGCGTGTTTAACTTGATCTTCATCTCGGCGCTGAAAGGCGCTGGTGACATCAAGTTCCCAGTACAGATGGGTATTCTCAGCATGTGGGGCTTAGGTGTGGTGTTCTCTTATATCTTCGGTATTCACTTGGGCTACGGCGTGATTGGTGCGTGGATGGCGATTGCGTTGGATGAATGGGTACGCGGCATCATCATGGCAAGACGCTGGCGCTCTCAAGTATGGACGAAGTTTAAGGTAAGCTAACTTCTGTTCACAAAAACCAGAGATTCCAGACATCTCGTTCCTCGATTCTGGAATGACAATGTTTAGTTATGGTGATTTGAAACCTTGTTCTATAAAACGTCATTCCCGATAGCGACGGAGGAGCGCAGTCGGGAATCTCTTGCTCGCTCTACACGTAAAAAAGGTGCTGTAACTCAGCGCCTTTTTGCTATCTGCTTTTCACGTGGAGTTACTTTAAATTGAGATTCCAGACATCTCGTTCCTCGATTCCGGAATGACGATGTTTAGCTACCGATCCGCAATGTGTCATTCCCGATAGCGACGGAGGAGCGCAGTCGGGAATCTCTTACTCGCTCTATACGTAAAAAAGGCACTGAAATTCAGTGCCATTTTGTTATCTATTCTGCATTGATAAGTCGCTTTAAAACTCACATTCTGCTTGGAAACACATACGCTCTTTGCTGTACGGATGGTCCAACTCCAACATCTCCGCGTGCAAATGCAGACGGTCGGCTTTCTCGCCATACAAGCCGTCGCCAACCATCGCCATGTTCAACCCCATATGGTGGGCGCTGTGCACACGCAGCTGGTGGGTTCGTCCTGTTTTCGGGTACATGTACACCTTGCTGCGTCCGTCTTTCACTTCAATCAGCTGCCAGTAAGTTTCAGCAGGTTTACCGTGTTCAAAGCACACCAGTTGACGTGGACGGTCATCCGGATCGCCACGCATCGGTAGCGAGATTTCACCTTCAGGCTCGGTCAAGACACCTTCTAGCAGTGCCATATAACGCTTTTGTACGCCGCGAGTGATGAACTGCTTTTGCAAGCTTTTGTTCGCGCGTTTGGTTAACGCAAACACCAAAATCCCCGACGTCGCCATATCTAAGCGATGAATCACGAACGGCCCTTCGACATCTGGGAACATCGTTTGTAGACGCGTATATGCCGAGTCTTTGATGGTTTTGCCCGGAACGGAAAGCAGACCCGAAGGCTTGTTGACGATCACCATGGCTTCGTCTTGGAAGAGAATTTCCAGTTCTTTATCTTCTGCCCAGTTCTCAGCTAATGGGTTTGGTTCCACATCCAAGCCTTGCAGCATGTGACCCAAAATCGGTTGGCATTTGCTGTTACATGATGGGTAGAACTTCTTGTGTTGACGCACTTCCGACTTCGGCGATACGCCCCACCAAAACTCTGCTAATGCAAGTGGCTGATAACCATGTTTGTATGCGAACTGAAGCAGTTTCGGCGCTGCACATTCACCTGCGCCTGCTGGTGGTACTGGATTGGTGGTAGGAGCAAAAATGTCCACCAAATCGCGCTCGGCGCTGTGGTTGTCCAAGAAGCGGTATTGCTTATGCAGTTTGTGTTGTAGCGCATTAGACAAATCTTTGCGCTGCTCTTTAAGTTCTGCCAGTTTGTTTTCTAGTTCGGCTAAGCGTGCTTCTTTGATTGCCAGCTTTTCGTCCCAAGCCTGTTTGAGGTACTTGAGGACATTCTTCTCAGCCACACTCTGTTTACCCAAATCATCCAGTAGTGTTTTCAATTCTTCTGGATTCAGTGTTTGTTCGCCTTGTTTGCGCTGTTGTTTGCGTTCGGCACGACCGGTAATCATCACTTGGCGATGGGCATTTTCTTCTTGCTGGTACGCTTCACGGTCTGCTTTGATTTCTGCTTTTAGTAGTGCCAATTCTGGGTTGGCAGCAAAGGCTTTGTATTCCGCGTTCGCAGCATTGATGGCATCTGTCTCACCTCGGAAGAAACCTTCTTCTGTCAGCATGTCGAATACGGGTGGAACAAAACCTGGAAGCAAGTTTTGATCGGCAATCTTGCCAGAGAAAGCACTGAAGTAGCCAAGCTCACCTTGTGGGTTACGTACTAGCAAAACTCCGAACATTTTACCGCGTCCGTTTTGCTCATCCTCAAGACCGAAATCGTGTTCGAAATCAGTTTGTGTCATTAGGTGCTGCTGCAATTGCTCGGCAGCCAACACACACAATGGGTGAGGCGTGTAGTAGAACGGAAACGTAAACTGCGCTGGCAAGTCGTAGCCAGAAATGTCCGCAGTAAATCGAGTAAAGCATTGTTCAGGCGAGTGCATGAGAGTGAGTCCGCGCGAAATAAAAATCGAGCACGGATTGTACCTGTTTTGGCTGTGATTGCTATTCGAAGGCGCTTCTGGGCTAGCTGTGTCGGCTTACCTTCACTCCCTATCTCAATGATTTTCATTGCTTAGAGCGCAGAAATTAGGATTGCGTTTGAAATGATTGATTTTAGTGATGTACTGTTTTGATTGATAACTGAGGGCGTGGTTCTCGAATGACTTATTAGATGCAAAAGGAAAAGCATGTCAAAACTGGTGTTGGCATTGATACGATTTTATCAGCGCTATTTATCTCCATATAAAGGATTCCGTTGCGCTCATGCGGTGTATTACGGCACGGATTCTTGTTCTGCTGCCATCAGTAAGATGATTCAACGCAAGGGAGTGTTTTCTAGCTATAGCAGCGTTCAAAACCAATTCGAACGCTGTCGAGATGCGCATCAACGTCTGCAAAATGGGGATTCTTCCCGTAACCGAAAAAGGCGTAAGAACAACGACTCATCTTGTGTAACGGACATGGGATGCAGCTCTTTGGATTGCGTTCCGAGTGACGCTTGTAGCGGTAGCGGCGATTCATCTTGCCATTGTTGGTAATGGACTCAACTCTAAAAATGAAAGGGAAGCGATGACGACCGATCAACTTAAAACGCTGTTTGAAAATGACTTAAGGCACAAACTCGAACCTCTTGAAGCTTTGCGTTTAGAAGCGCTGCGTCGACGCAAGTTTCTAGGTCTGGCTGTTCTGGGTTTCTTTGGCTCCGTCGTGTTTGACCTCGCCACCTCTGCCACGATGTTTGTTCTTTTGGCATTGATGATCGGCGGTTGGGCGTACTTCAATCAAAAGCACAATCAGTTTCGTACCACCTACAAGCAGCACATCATGCAGAGCTTGTTAGCGCATATTGAACCCTCACTCACTTGGGACCCAAATCGTAAGTTATCCAAAGAGACCTTCGAGCGCAGCGGCTTGTATTTAGACCGTTGTGATGGTTTCGAGAGTGATGATTTTATTTCAGGCACCATCGGTGATGCGAAGGTGGTGATGTCTGAGATAGAAGCGTCGAAGCTCATCAGTTCAGGAAGCGACAGCTCGAGTAAGCATCACGTATTTTTTGCGGGGCTGTTTTGCGAAATCGACGTTCCGATGAATGAAGACATTTGCACCTTTGTTTTGAGTGACCGTGATGACGGGCCAACGCTTCGTGAAAAGCTGTGGGACAGTTTCTTCAAGATTCAGATAGGCAAACGAGTACGAATGGGTCACCCAGAGTTTGACCAACAGTATGAGGTGTACAGCGACGATTTAGACACAGCAAAGCAACTGCTGACGGATGAATTGATCGAGCGTGTGCTGACTTTTCGTCGTGAGAGTGAGTTCTCTAGCTTGTCGCTTTCTCAAGTGAACGGAAAGCTCTATATCGCCATTTCGCATTGGAAAGCACTGTTTGAGCCAAAATTGGACGAGCCTGCGGGGGAGTTTGAAGCCGTTGCTGAGATTTATCGCGAACTCGATTTTCTGATTGGCACCATTCACAGTCTGGGGCTGACCAAACCAATGGCTCAGCCCATGACAGAGCAGAGCACCTCAGCTACCGCTTAATCCCATTACTATCTCAAGCTGAAACTCAATTGATGCACTATTATTTCAGCTTGAGATTCATCCAAGATCCTGTACCTTAGCGTGATTCTTTTTCGCAGCCTGTTTTCATTCACAGAGTGACCTGCGCTGCTTCACTTTTGAGTTAAAGTCATGTCACAAGCTAGCATCAAATTTATTGCCACCGATATGGATGGCACTTTGCTCGACCAATATGGTCGTCTAGACCCTGAGTTCTTTGACCTGTTTTTGCAGCTTGAAGAGAAGGGCATTCTGTTCTCGGCCGCATCTGGTCGTCAGTACTACAGCCTACGCGATACGTTTGCACCGATCCAAGACCGCATGATTTATGTAGCGGAAAACGGCACCTTGGTGATGTACCAAGATAAAGAGCTATACAGCTGCACCATTCCAAAAACAGAAATTGATGCGATCATCCAAGCGGCTCGTGAAATTGAAGGCACGCACCTAGTGCTGTGTGGTAAGCGTTCGGCTTACATTGAAACTAAAGATCCTAAAGCGTTGGAAGAGTTCCAGAAGTACTACCATCGCTGTGAATACGTGCCAGATCTACTGGCCGTTGACGATGAGTTTATCAAGGTTGCGATCTGTCACTTTGGTGGTTCTGAAGAGTTGGTTTTCCCAACCATGAGCGCGAAGTTTGGTCACAGCCATCAAGTTGTGGTGAGCGCGAAGATTTGGCTAGACGTGATGAACGCAGAAGCGTCAAAAGGTGCGGCGATCAAACACCTGCAAGAAACCATGGGCTTTGGTCCGGAAGAAACCATGACCTTTGGTGATTACCTGAATGACCTAGAGATGCTACAAGTGAGCGAGCATTCTTACGCGATGGAAAACGCGCACGAAGCGGTGAAGAAAATCGCACGCTTCTCAGCACCAAGCAATCGTGACTCTGGCGTAATGAAAGTGATCAAAGAGAAAGTGCTTTAATCTCTGCCTCGTCAGCTTCGAACATTAAAAAGCCCCGCTACGTAATGAGCGGGGCTTTTGTTTATCTCAAGTTAAGTATCTGAAGCCAAGTATCTGAAGTTAACTATGCGTCTACTTAGTTAGCGAACGTATTTCGCTGTCGCGCTGACAAACCAATGTTGTAATTTGCCATCAGGGTTTTCTACCCACAGGTCGTTATGGTAGCGGTAGATGCGACCATTTACGGTGAGGGCTAGCGTGTTATCACCGGTTTGCTCCATGCGAATAAACTGATCAGAAGTCACCAAAAACGGCTCCAAATCATCCGTGCTTGCGCCTTTATACACGACAAAGTAACCAAACATATTGCCGGCATCTGGGTCTGTCGAATGAATGCGATGACCAACCAGCGTGTAGTTGTCGTTGAGCGCTTCTTCGAGGGTTTGTGCACCCACCGTCTCGTGAGATGGGATAAACACCCAAGCCAGTACACCTATCGCGATCACTAGCAGTAACAGCACTGCTCGCATGAAGTTTTTCATCATGGTTATCCGTTTAACGTTGGAATTTCATTTTGTACATGCGCTTATCCGCTAAATTGATCAGGAAGTCAATGTTGTCGGCGTCTTGCGGATAGCTTGCTACCCCTAAGCTGGTGGACAAAGAGCTCGCTTTGTCAGAGGCAAGGACCGGTTTTTCAAACACCACGTTAATGTGGTGCGTCGCTTCGGAGATTTTGCTTTGCTCGGTAGCGTTGATGAGTACGGCAAATTCATCACCGCCCATGCGATACACACTGAAGTCATCCATTGCCATGTTGCTCAAACGCTCTGCAACCTCAATTAAGGCGATATCCCCCGCTTGGTGTCCCATGGTGTCATTAATGTTCTTAAAGCCGTTCAGGTCGAGTAGGAGCAGCGAAAATGGGGTGCCGGTTTCCGCTCTGCGGTGCAAATCGATGAACAGAGCGCTGCGGTTGGCAAGGTTTGTCAGTGGGTCGCTCAAGGCCATTTCTTTGTGGTACTTAGACTCGCGTTTGTAGAAGTACGTCATTAACGCGACGGTGAGAACGAAAATACCCAACAAGATGTACTGCGCTTGGAGTAAGTTGTAAGCACGTTCTTGTTGTTGTCTGTAGAGTGGGCTCGCGACTCGGAAGTTTTGAGTGACGTAATCAATCATCTCCATATACAAGTTCTGAGTGGCGCGATAAAACTGGGCGGCGGCTATGCTGCTACCGGTTTTGGCTTCGACTAAGATTGGCTCGAGTTGCTGGAACTTGTCGAACAAGGAAACGAAGTACACTCGCACCTCTTCACGGGAGAGGAAAGAATCCGCCTCTTTGTTGTTGATCAGCAGATCAAAACGACTCCATGCCAGTTCATATTGTAACTCGGTGCCGTCGATGTTCATTACGCTTTCGTTCAAACGACGAGCTTCACCCACCAATTCGGACAGCTCTTTGGACAAATGGAACAAGAACCAAGTCGCTTGGTTTTGTTGGTCGGAGTAGGTTTTGGTCAGCGCGCGGGTTTCTTTTAATAAAACGATGTTTGCGATCAGTAGTGTCGATGCAAACACGAGCAACATCAACTTACTCTTGGTTGAAAAGGGCCCCTGCTTCGGGGTTTTGGGTTTCGCCTTCATTATTGATCTTCTTTCGCACTTATCCTGTTGATTTGCCAAACCATTTGAGAGTGGTATTGCGCGTTATCAAGCTCTGGGTGTTCACTCATTGAGTAAATCAGCCAGTACGGACCTTTGTTTCTGATTTTGATGTAATTATGGTTTTGTTTGTATGCCACGATCGGCTGATAACGAAGAATGTCTTCGCGAGATAGGTCAGAGTGGTAGTCGTTGAGCGCACGAACTTCGACATGCTGAGGAATGTTGCCAAGCGTATGTTGCAACAGTGTACTCAGCTTAACGCCGTCAAACTCGGCAGGGGTTTCTAGCCAAGGTAGTTCGGTAATGTAGGTCGTTTGCGGCAGTGACTCTAGGTCATTTAGTGTCACAACGACATTGGAATTTTCAGGACTGCTAAACTGTATCGTGTTTGCAAAAAGTGTTGGTGCAAACAAAAGCAAAGCGAGTGCCATTGTTTTTCTCATCCTGTGCCCTTTGAATTTATTGCCCTCATTCCGGTTGGATCGCGTTCACGAACCGATCCGCTGAAATTTCGGTTATATATTAATTAATAATAGAGCCAACTTGATGGATTTATATAATACGTTATGGGTGAAAAGTAACCGTTGGTGGAATATACGTCAAGGTTAATGACAGAGTTAAAAATACAACTATTGGATGAATATGTCATTTAGCTTATTTTGTGCGCAGTTTGCTTCGTGTTGTCTAACTTTCGCGACACTTTCATCTCATTAGGAGAATCGATATGTTTGATTGGTACTACAAAGTTATCCTCAATTACACCAACTTTAGTGGCAGAGCGAGACGCCAAGAGTATTGGTACTTTACGTTAGTCAATGTGCTGATCAATTTGGTGATGGGCATCATCGACCGAATCATTGGCAGCGTGATGCAAATGGAGAATTTTGGCTTCTTCGGTGTGATATATGCGTTGTTTATCATGATCCCGTCGATTGCCGTCACTGTGCGTCGTTTGCACGATTCAGGACGAACCGGTTGGTGGGCATTGATCGCCTTTGTCCCAATCATTGGTATTTTGGTGCTGCTGTACTTCTTGATTCAAGACAGTGAAGAAGGTTCGAACCAATACGGCGCGAACCCTAAATATCAATCATGATGAAGATAACCGTGATGATGACAGCTCTAATGGTGAGAGGCGAGTGGGTTTAGATGCCTGAACCCACTTGGAAATAGACGGCGCTGTCTTCATCGCTAAAGGCGAAGTCCATGCCTGCTTGCAAGCCATAACGACGGGCGATGAGGTAACGAAAGCCAACGCCGTAAGCGTATTCGGCATCGTTTTCAAATAGCGACTCTTCCGTTGAAGCGTAACCAAAACCACCGAAAACATTCGTCGACCAACGAGTATTCCATTGGTAGGTCAGTTGAGTTTCCACTGAGAGCGTTTCATCACCCTGATATCGGTTTCTGGCCACACCACGCAGCTCGATATCTGGGTATGACGCAGGCGGTAAAAAGCGCTCTTCAGTATAAAGTGACTTGTATTGTCCGCGCAGAGCCAGCGACCAATCCTCGGCTAATTCCCAGTAATTGATGCCCTCTACGTCCAGTTGTTCGTATTCGTAATCACTGCCAAACGCGTCGTTGTACCAAAGGAATTCGGCTTTGTAGTTGTAGCCTAGTGTTGGACTAAAGAAGTTATTTCGGCTGTCCCATTCCAGTGTTAAGCCTAATCCAGAAGTGGTTGGAGAGGTATTGGTCAAGGTTTGCAGCAGCTTATCTGCAACAGGGGAGTTAGTGATTTTCTGATCGGTAACGAAATAGAGCTGTTTCACACCGATAAACAACGGGGCATCAATAATGCGGTATTGAAGATGGTTGAGCATGCCGCCGCCAGTAATCTCGAAATCTAACCCTTGTCCATTGAATACGCCGTCTAGCCCCGGTAGCGTGGACTGTGGGTAGAAGGTCATGTTGAAGTCGCCATAACCGACGCCGCCAAGGTAACGCACCGTGTCCTGCGCCCAAGTGCGGCGATGGCCAGCAAACCCCATCCAAGTACCATTCTCGGTCGCGAAGCCACCGACTGCGGTGATGGCAGGCGTTAACAGTTGGGCGCCGCCATTGAGTGATGTTTCCGCCAGTTTGCGCCTTTTCTCCCGCTGCTCATCGGATTCATGCAAAAACACGCCAGTGAACCCCAAACCATAGCCGACAGCAGGTTCGGTAATCACAATCGGGACGGGCAGAAAGCCGTAGGCGTTTTCAGCAAGGTATTCACCCATATCCAATTGCCCATCAATGGGATCGAAAAAGCTTATCGCCTCGGCAATAGGAGAGGTCGCTAACAACCCGAAATAAGTCGAGGTTAGCAGGACTGACGTTGGTTTTTTCATAAAGTGCTAGCGTTAATTGAATGATGTTCAATTACAAGTTAGACGCCATTTCGACAAATTGCAATGGGACTTGTGTAAAGGGAAAGTGAGTGTTTTTAAAACACAAAAAGCCACCCAATAAATAGGTGGCTTTGTATAGAGAGGATTATTAAACCGTTTGGTTTCCTGTGCTCACTCGTTGACTTAACGAACCTAAATCAGGTGTTAAGCAAACAGGTACTTCGCGTGGAAGTTCAAGTGATCAGCGATAAAGCTAGAGATAAAGAAGTAGCTGTGGTCGTAACCCGGCTGCATGCGCAGTTCAACTGCTGAATCGTGGGCTTTCGCTGCCGCCAGTAACGCATCAGGCTTCAATTGCTCAGCAAGGAAGTTATCAGCATCACCTTGGTCGACTAGGATAGGTAATGGTGATTTTGCTTGCTTAAGTAACTCGCTCGCGTCGTATTGTTTCCAGCTTTCGATATCAGTGCCTAGGTAAGCGGTAAACGCTTTTTGGCCCCAAGGGCATTGCATTGGGTTACTGATTGGGCTGAATGCTGAAATTGAACGGTACTGATCTGAATTTTTCAGACCAATGGTGATCGCACCGTGACCACCCATGCTGTGACCCGAAATCGACTTCACGTCAGAGACAGGGAAGTTACTTTCGATGATCGCTGGCAGTTCTTGGGTGATGTAATCGTACATGTGGTAGTGACGCGACCATGGCTCTTGAGTAGCGTTTAGGTAGAAACCCGCACCTTTACCCAGATCGTAGTTTTCGTCGTCTGCAACGTCGTCACCACGTGGGCTAGTATCCGGTGCCACAATGGCGATACCTAACTCAGCCGCCATGCGAAACGCGCCTGCTTTCTGCATGAAGTTCTCATCGGTACACGTCAAGCCAGACAACCAGTAAACCACAGGCACTGGGTTTGATTTGGTTGCGTTAGGTGGCAAGAAGATCGCGAAGCGCATGTTGCAGTTCAAAGCGCGAGATTCGTGTGTGTACTGTTTATGCCAACCACCGAATACTTTGGCTTGGCTTAGGCTTTCAATGGTCATGAATAATCTCTCGATAAAACAATGATTTTTAACGGCGGACAAGACCGTTAAAGACGGCGGATGACTCTCTTCTCAAAGGAGAGTGTATCCAGTGAGAAGAGCGCCTATTTCAAATTTTAAAATATCAGTCACATTACGTGAGCTGCTATCTTGGATTATTTATCCATGTGAAGAACAGTACGGATAGATTCACCTTTGTGCATCAATTCGAACGCTTCGTTCACGTCTTGCAGACCCATAGTGTGCGTGATGAATTCTTGTAGACCGAACTCACCAGCCATGTAACGGTTCACGATTTCTGGAAGCTCAGAGCGGCCTTTAACACCACCGAAAGCAGAACCACGCCATACGCGACCAGTTACTAGTTGGAACGGGCGAGTTGAGATCTCTTGACCTGCACCAGCAACACCAATGATTACCGACTCACCCCAACCTTTGTGACAACACTCAAGTGCTTGACGCATCACGTTTACGTTACCGATACACTCGAATGAGTAGTCAACACCACCGTCTGTCATTTCAACAATCACTTCTTGGATTGGCTTGTCGAATTTTTGTGGGTTGATTACGTCTGTAGCACCAAGTTGTTTCGCTAGGTCGAATTTGCTTTCGTTGATGTCTACACCGATGATGCGGCTTGCACCAGCCATGCGAGCACCGATGATTGCAGAAAGACCGATACCGCCTAGACCGAAAATAGCAACGGTGTCGCCTTTTTCTACTTTAGCTGTGTTTAGTACTGCACCCATACCAGTGGTTACGCCACAACCTAGAAGACAAACCTCTTCAAGTGGTGCTTCTTTGTTTACTTTCGCTAGTGAGATTTCTGGAAGAACCGTGTACTCAGAGAAAGTAGAACAACCCATGTAGTGGAAAATAGTCTCACCGTTGATAGAGAAACGGCTTGTGCCATCTGGCATCAGACCTTTACCTTGAGTTTCACGAACTGCCTGGCATAGGTTAGTTTTGCCAGATTTACAGAACTTACACTCACCACATTCAGCTGTGTAAAGTGGGATAACGTGATCGCCAACTTCAACGCTTGTTACGCCTTCGCCAACCATTTCAACGATACCGCCACCTTCGTGACCAAGGATTGAAGGGAAGATACCTTCTGGATCGTCACCTGATAGTGTGAATGCGTCAGTGTGACAAACACCAGTTGCTACGATGCGTACTAGCACTTCGCCAGCTTTTGGAAGTTGTACATCTACTTCTTCCATCTTGAGCGGCTCACCCGCAGCCCATGCAACCATTGCTTTTGATTTGATGTGAGTTTGACCAGGTTTGATTTCAAGCGACATTGGATGTTTCCTTTATATTCTCAGTATATGGAGTGACGTCATAAGCGTAGTTGAGGTTTGCTCACTGCGCTGCGTCGTTTTGTTGGTGCTCATTTTAGGTGTTTCACCAAAAATGATAATCCGGTTAAATTGAAAATGATTTTTACGCATACGTAATAATCAACAAAAAAGTGCAATGATTTATGCGAGTGAAACAGGGTAAGTTGGAGAAAAACAAAGTAAGGACGAGAAAATTCGTTTTGGGGTTTGACCTCAAGCGTGGTTGAGGTTTTATTGTGTCGGCCATTGCGAAGAAACATCGATTTAGGATCAGAATGAACAACACAGATTTACAGGCTTACTTAAACAAGATTGGCGTAACGCAGCAATTGGACGTTAGCGTGGATACTCTCTTTGCGCTGCATAACGCGCAGCATCGTCGTTTGCCATTTGAGAACTTTGATATCGCATTGGGTAAAGGCATTTCGACGTCTGAACAAGACATCATCGACAAGTTGGTTTACCACGAGCGCGGTGGCTACTGTTTTGAATTGAACGGTCTGCTGCTAAGAGTGCTCAAACAGGTTGGCTTTGAAGCAAGGCCACTTTTAGGCCGCGTACACTTATCTGGCACTCCTTCGGGCAGAACGCATCAGTTCACTTTGGTGACGTTTGGGGATGAAAAGTGGATTGTCGATGCAGGTTTTGGCTCAAACACACCACGCGCACCGCTGCCTTTTGTGACTAATCAACCTATTCATACTGACCTGCAAACGTTCCGTTTTGTTGAAGATGTGCGTGTTGGCTACATGCTACAAATTCAGTCTTATGATGATGCAAACCAGTGGATTGATATGTACAGCTTGGACTTTGAACATGTGTTTGATGGCGACATTGTGTGTGGAAACCACTATGCGTCAACGTCACCTCATTCGCGCTTTACGTCCAGTCGTGTTGCCACGCTAGCGACAGAGTTTGGAATCATCACGTTGGCGAACCACACGTTAAAGCACCGTTTGAACAATGAAGTGGTTGAGCAAGAGCTGGCAGAAGGACAAAGCTACCTATCAGCACTGAAAGAGCACTTTGGTATTGAGCTGAATGCCGAGTATCAAGACCTGAAACCACTGCCTCAGCTATAACCATTCTGAATGACTTAACCATTGATGCTCGGTGAGAAATATACTGAGCATCAATGGGTTTAATTTGGTCTGCTCCAAACTGTTTATCGGTTTAAGTTATTGATTAAAAAGAGTGTGAACGAAGGTCACAGATCAGAACGGCTTACGATAAGTTGTAAGAAAGTCGCAACCTAATTGTCATTTTTTCTACCTAAGCTCCTCGCCCGATTTCAAAATTATTACTCTTTTATCGGGATGAGAAAAATGAAACGCAGTACATTGACCGTACTCTCCGGTCTGATTGCCGCTACTTTAGTTGGCTGTAATTCAGACTCTTCTAGCAGTGACACCCCAGAACTCGAAGCGCCAGTCCAAGTGGCCTTTATGCCAGACATCCACTTCCACGATGTGTATGGTGATTTCCAAGACGGCTCTTTCCAAGGCTTGTATACCAACTCAAGCGGTAAGTATGCGACGATTCGAACCATGCAATCGCAGATGGAATCGACACGCCTGTTCAATGAAAACTACTTCGCAATGATCGCGGCTTTGGATGACGTGGTAGAGCGCGGAATTAAGTATGTGGCGCTACCGGGCGACTTCAGTGATGACGGCCAGCCTGTGCACATGCGTGGTTTGGTCAAAATCTTCGACCACTACCGTGAAACGTACGGACTTGAGTTCTTCGCAGCGCCAGGTAACCACGATCCGGGCAAGCCATTTACCGTAGCGGCGGGCAAATCGGATTACCTTGGTGAAGATGGCAAGAAACAACGCATTTTCAGCCGTGGTAAAGATGAGTGTGTTGATTACGAAGGGGAATGGGGCACGATTCCGGGTGAAGATGGCAACCTAGACACCATCTGTACGGAAGAAGTGAAAGAGTGGGGCTACAAGGAGATTATGGATATCCTTGGTACGCACGGTTTCTACCCACAAGAAGAGTACCTGTATTTCGAAACGCCTTACAGCAGCGATGAAGCCCGCAACAACTACTCGTACGAACTTGCTTCGGAAGAAGCGACTTACGACAAGCGTATGTTCGAGATTTGCCACCAAGGGACGGGCGGTGAGTACAAACAAGACGGCTACACCAACTGTGCGGTGGTGCCAGATACCAGCTACTTGGTAGAGCCAGTGAAAGGCTTATGGTTGTTGGCCATCGATGCTAACGTATACAAACCAAAAGACACCTTGCCAGATGGTTCGGTCAATGGTGAGGATTTTGATGGCTCTAGCAGCGCAGGCTACAACATGATGTTGACCCACAAACAGCACGTTATCGAGTGGATCAGCGATGTGGTGAAAGCGGCGAAAGAGCAGAATAAAACCTTGGTGTCATTCAGCCATTTCCCAATGACCGATTTCTACAATGGTGCGTCAGAAGACATCGAAGACCTGTTTGGTGAAGGCAGTCATCAGCTATCTCGTGAGCCAAACGACGACACAAGTAAAGCGCTGGCTGCGACGGGTTTGAGCATTCACGTTGGCGGCCACATGCACTTCAATGATACTGGTAAGAAGAGCTATGTGATTGACGGTGTGCAACACACGCTATTCAACATTCAAGCTCCTTCTCTAGCAGGTTATATTCCGGCTTACAAACTGCTTAACATTCGTCCTGATCACCAAGTTGAAGTAGAAACGGTCGTGATCGACAAAGTGGCTGGCTACAACGAATTGTTTGAGCACTATGCACGCGAGCATGAACACCTGACTGAACAAGCAGGTGATGATGAAACAGCAAAGGCGAGCATCTGGAACAAAGAGATTCTTGAAGCTGACAGTTACTACGCCCTGACAGATTGGCACATTCGAGAGTTGACGCGCCTGCGTTTCTTACCGAGTGATTGGCCATTAGAAATGCGTGAAATGATCATGCACATGGATGGCGACGACATGCTGATTATGTCTCAGCTTTCGACGGAATTTATCGTATGCCAACTAGCGAAAGAGCTCGGCTATGACATCGTCAACTGTAATGAGAACGCTGTTGTTGATTACGAACAGTTCCAGAAAGACTGGCAAGCCGCGTCACAACAAGCAGAAGCCATTGCTCAAGAAGGCGGCTTTACGTTGACCGATTTTGCTGAATGGAATGGTGAAGAGCTAGCAACGGATTTTTACCGTCTTCGCAATGCCGATGAGTTGGCGTTCCGTGACATTGAAGAAGCACAATTGCTGCAATATGAGCTATTAAGTCGAGAGTTATCTGAGTTCGCCGGAACGGTAGACTCTGAGCTTGGTGACTTAGGTGAATACTCGGTTGGCGAAGTGTTCCGCTCACGCTTTGGTAGCCTGTTTGTGATTCTTGAGAAGTTCGCGACTGGACAAGCGAGTGATCATTTCCTGATTGATACCGAGCAGCAAACGCTGATTGATCTTAAAGGCGAAGTGAAGCGCGATATTCTCAAAAGCGAATAGCCCCCTTATTTAAAATATGGAAAGCGCAGCTCAGTCTGCGCTTTTTTATTTGCGCTGTCTCTCAGTAAGTGGCTTTTCAAAGGTTTACCTTTAACCATGAGAAATAAATGAGGTAAATCATGCGCTTTGAATACATACTTGATGATGAAGTCACCCAAGAACTCGACGCAAAGCTAAGAAGTTTGCTCTCCACTTGCTTCACCAAGGAGCAAGACAAAATCTTCCAAACTCAACGATACTTCAATGAAATGCCTCGTCACCGTTACCTCATTTGGGACGGAGACACCCTTGCGGCCCATGTTGCGGTCCATGAAAAACAAGTGATGATTGATGACCAATCCTTCCCAATAAGTGGTATTGCCGAAGTCTGTGTGCAGCCTGATTCACGAGGAAAAGGGTTGGTGAAGTTATTGCTTAAGGCGGTACATCAAGATGCTTTGGAGCGAGGCGATGCGTTCTCGGTATTGTTTGGCCGTACCCATGTCTACCAGTCCAGCGGCTATCAACCGATCAACAACTTACACATGAAAGTTCAGCCCAATAAATGGGTTAGTACGAGCGACACTATGGTGTGCTCGCTGAACATCATTTGGCCACAACAGACGGTCCATTTAGTCGGCTATCCTTTTTAAACAGGTTTTCTCCACATGAAACTTTGTGTGAGAATACGCAATACATAGAATTCCACAGGAACCACATTCATGGCGAATTGGGAAGGCGTGAGCGAGTTTGTCGCTGTTGCAGAAACCAACAGCTTCACGGGCGCAGCCAACAAGTTGAAAACATCGGTGGCGCAAATCAGCCGCCGCGTGTCAGCGTTGGAAGAGCGTTTAGCGGTTAAGTTGCTGCACCGTACCACACGAAAAGTCTCTCTAACTGAGGCGGGACAACTCTATTACCAGCAGTGTAAACACCTTGTTGAAGGCTTGGAGTTGGCCGAATTGGCGGTAACGCAAATGCAAGCAGAACCGAAAGGCTTGCTCAAAGTGACCGCTCCTGTGACTTACGGTGAGATGAACTTAGCGCCGTTGTTGCACCAGTTTATTGAGAAATACCCGCAGGTAAATCTGGATTTGAATCTGACCAACCAAAAGTTAGATTTGATTGAGCAAGGCGTCGATGTGGCGATTCGTCTTGGACGTTTGCAAGACTCCAGTTTGATTGCCAAGCGCTTGTCATCTCGACAGCTTTACGTGTGTGCTAGCCCAGCGTACTTAGATCGCTCTGGCGAACCGCATACCTTGTCTGAGCTGAGCCATCACCAGTGTTTGGTCGGTACAGCAGATTACTGGCACTTTAAAGAGCAAAAGCGTGAGAAGTCTTTGCGTGTTTCTGGCCGAATCAAATGCAACAGTGGTTTTGCTTTGGTCGATGCCGCAAAACGTGGTTTAGGTTTGGTGCAACTACCGGACTACTACGTGCAAGAGGCGTTAGACAATGGCGAGCTGGTGGAAGTGTTAACCGATTACCGAGACGATCGTGAAGGTATTTGGGCGCTGTACCCACAAAACCGAAACCTGTCGCCAAAAGTACGCTTACTGATTGATTTCTTGGCTGAAAATATGAGCTGAGTGATGAACTCAATTCATTGAAAAAAGCCAAGTTGATCTGTGGCAACTTGGCTTTGTTTTTTGTGGCAGGTGGACGTTACTGCTCGTTTAATTCTGCATCTTCGCGCTTGATGACCTTGTGGCCATCTTCTGATACGCCTTGTTTCCAGTAACTGCTGAGGTAAAGGTTTTCACGTTCCACTTCTTTTTCGTTACGGAAGTATTGGCGTAGCGCACGCATCGAGTCGAACTCACAGGCACACCACACAGCAGCTTCACCTGTTTTCCATTCCAGCGAGCGAACTTTATCTTCGAGTGATTGCTCGGTGATCCAATGGATTTCCATACCTGCTGGTGCTTCGAGAGCTTGGATATCCGCTTCAGAGATCACACTGATCACCGCATAGCCTGTTGCGTCCTCTGGCAGAGTGCGAATCTTTGCAGACAGCGCTGGCAGTGCAGTCATGTCCGCCGCCATAAAGAACCAGTCTGCTTCTGTATTTAGGTTCGAGATGCTGCCAGGGCCAGCGATGTTAATAGTGTCGCCTTCTTTGGCAGACATTGCCCAACGCGCGGCAAAGCCACATTGTAGGTCTTTGGTGATGTGACGTACGAAATCGACTTCAATCGTGCATGCTTGCGGGTCGAAGCGACGAATGGTGTAGGTACGCATGACAGGGCGGTTGTCTTCTGAGAAGCCTTGAATATCGGTGCCGCCGGTTTCGTTGTATAACAGCTTGATGTAGCTGCCCTCGCAATCTTGTGGGAAGTTGCCTAGTGCGTCACCTTGCAGGGTAATGCGCTGCATGTTCGGTGTTACGGCTTGTGTGTTGATGACAACGAGGCTTTTTGGTTGTGGTTTCTTTTTCATTTTAATTCACATTTCACTACGTTTGATAACTATTCTCTTTCTCATCTAAGATTAACAGCATCTCAATAAGGCAGATAGTGTCTTTATCTAAATTTACACTCTGATCGGAGAATCGGCGATTTAATTTCGGTGCGCCTCGCTCAAATGAACACTTCGTCATCCCGCTTTATAAGATAGTGATGGGAGAATAAAAAAGGGCACCGAAGTGCCCTTAATAGAAGAATGGAGTTTGTTTACTGCGTTTGTTCTAACAAATGCGTCTTCAGGAATCGATCCATCGCTTGGTAACCATCAAGACGGTTTTCTAGTGAACGGAAGCCGTGACCTTCGTTCTCCTTAACGATGTACTCCACTTCAACGCCGCGGTCGCGCAGAGCATTAACGATTTGGTCAGATTCACTCTTCACCACTCGTGGGTCTTTCGCGCCTTGCAGAACCAACAGTGGTGCTTTGATTTGGTCTACGTGGAACACTGGTGAGTAAGCTTTCATCATCTTCGCATCTTCTGGATCTTCTGGATTGCCCACTTGCTCATGCAGCATGGCTAGGAAAGGTGCCCAGTATGGTGGGATAGAATCCATGAAGGTGAACAGGTTAGACACGCCAACGTAGTCGATGCCACATTTGTACAGGTCTGGCGTAAACGTCACACCAGCCAATGTCGCGTAACCACCATAAGATGCGCCGTAGATACACACTTCGCCATCTTGTGCGTAGCCTTGGTCAATCGCCCATTTTACGCCGTCTGTGATGTCGTCTTGCATCGACTGACCCCATTGCTTGAACGACTTCTCCCAAAACTCACGGCCATAACCTGTTGAGCCACGGAAGTTCATCTGCAGTACTGCGATACCACGATTGGCAAACAGCTGAACTTCTGGTTGGAAGCCCCAATGGTCGCGTGCCCAAGGACCGCCGTGTGGCAATACCAATAGCGGTAAATCTTTTGCTTCACGACCTTTTGGCAGCGTCAGATAACCATGAATGGTTAAGCCATCACGAGCGGTATAAGTGATTGGCTTCATCTCCGCCATGTCTTCTGGTTTATGCCAAGGTGCGTTTGCAGCTAACTTTTCAAGTTGGTCTGAATCGCGATCGTAGTAGTAGTAATTTGGACGGTCGGTGTCGCTGTAGGTCACGACAATCATTTTTCTCTCGTCGCGAGTCGTGTTGTTCACCGAGATTTCAACGCCCGGAAGCTTTTCTTGCAGACGCTCAAAAGTCTCTTCATAACCTTTATCAAGGAAATGGTACTGACGCTTGTCCGTTACATAAGAGATCGTCGTGAGCTTGTTCAGTGCGTTTGAGTAACTCGCATTCGTGACGTCCACTTCTGGATGAGAGAAGATCTCGCGCACTTCTTTGTTTGCTTTCACATCGTATTCAATGATCGCGGATTTATCGCGGGTAATACGAGAAGCAACGTACAAGTTCTTGTTGTCTGGTGTGAACGAGATTGGCGAGAAGTCTTCTTTGAAGGTGAGGTTCTTCAATGGGCGGAACTCTTCATCCACAGTGTCACGATAGAGGACTGCGGTGTTTACGCCGTCTGACGTCGAAATCACGCGAATGTTACCATCGTGGTCCGTACCCCAGTAACGCACGTTGCCTGGGTTTTGCGCAACCAGCGTGTTTTCACCGGTTTTCAAGTTATGACGATAAACATCAAATACTTGGCGGTTACGTTCGTTAGTCGTGATAAGAATGTCGTCAGGCTGGCTTTCTAAGGTGTCGATAACATAAGCCACGACACCGGACGTTGGTGTGATGGTTTTCTCTTCGCCCGTTTTTACGTTTACCGTAACGAGGTAGAAGTTTTCATCACCACCTGTATCGCGAGAGTAGATGATGGTGTCATCGCCAACCCAGTAGTAATAAGCGATGTCGCGATCGGCAATGGATGTGATGCGCTTGACTTGATCGGCTTTGCCCACGGGATGAACAAAGACATTTTTACGATCTTGCCACGGTTTCATCATCGAAATGTAATCGCCAGCTGGGGAGATTTGGTAGCTCGATACTTCTGAATTTCGGAAGAAATATTCCACCGGATATTCTGGCGGAATGACCTCTGCGGTCGTGGTGGTCGAGGTTTGGCTACAACCCGAAACGAGTAAGCCAAAAGCGGTAGCAAGAATGAGCTTGCGAGTACGCATTGTGTAACGCTCCTTGTGTGACAGACCTGTCAGCATCGTGCTTGTCGGTCAGAGTGAATCGATTGTCGCGGCAAAATACAACGTCGTGACAAAGCAGTGACGAAGTGCGCCTAATCGCTAAACTAGCTTCAGGCGGATGCTTATTAAGTTTTCATGTTTTAGTCACTGCTGTTGCTACTATGACCCAATCCATCCGTGGAAGTGGCGATTATTTGTACTTACCGAACAAAGGACTAGCTAAAACTTGGCATAAGTCACACTTATCTTTCATTGTTTTGTCATTTATATCATTGGGATAGTCGACAAAAGCAGAAGCGCCGCCATGCCATAGTTGAAGCCTTTTACGCGTTTAGACGTGGTCAACCAACGTTGAAGTTGCATGCCTGCCGCCGTCCAAAAAGTCACAGAAGGCAGGTTCGCTAAGCAGAAGATGCCGGCGATAAAAGCCAGTTCTAGCCATGATCCGCCACTGCTGTATACGGTGATGGCGGTGAGTGCCATTGACCAGCCTTTAGGGTTCACCCATTGAAATGCCACTGCACCTAAAAAGCTCATTGGTCGGTAATCATCTTTGACTTCCGTCTTGCTGCTGGTTGCTATTTTGTACGTGAGGTACAACAAGTAAGTCAGGCTCATTACCTTGAGGATGCTATGCGTGATCGGATACGCGTGAAACAAGCCCATAAGACCAATGCCAACCAAAATTAGCATCGCAGCGAAACCCAGCGTGATGCCTAACATGTGTGGGATAGTGCGCTTAAAGCCGACGTTAGCACCAGACGTCATGAGCATGATGTTGTTCGGTCCCGGAGTGAAGGTCGAGACAAACGCAAACAGTGCCAACGCACCAAGTTGATGGTATTCCATAATGTGTTCCTGCATTTCTGTTTTGCCTGTGCATAAGCGGGCAAGGGATTACGTTTTCTGACCGGTCGAGAACAATGATAGGTAGAAGCGCCATCAATTTTGTGCTTTTATTTGACGAATACTCACTCGCTAAACAACAAAAGAGCATCATGGATAGATTTGACGAAAGAATATTGCAAGCGCTGAAATCAGACGGAAGAATCTCCAATGTGGAGCTGTCTGAACGAGTTGGATTATCGCCATCCGCGACCTTGCGCCGAGTGCAAGATTTGGAGCGAAAAGGCGTGATTAAGGGTTATCGAGCGGTGCTGGATAATCAGCAAATGGGCGTCGGTTTTGTCGCGTATGTCTCGATAGGCTTGGCATCGCATTCCAAACACGCACAACTAGGCTTCGAAGAGCACGTTCGATTTGTCGACCAAGTTGTCGAGTGCCACAACATTACGGGTTCTAACGAGTATCTATTAAGAGTCGAAACTCAAGATCTTGCGGCGTACAAAGCGTTTCATGCCGATGTTCTTGGGGAATGTGAACACGTTAAAGCCATTACGACCATGGTGGTGATGGACACGCCAAAAGATGAGCGTTAATCCTTCTCCCTCGATTTTGTAGCACATCAATTTGAAGTGACTCGAAAGAGTCAGTCGAGTATGAGCATAGTCCACATAAAATGCTGGAAAGCAGTCTGCAATCTGACAATTTCAGCATTTATTCTCACCTTCTAAATAATCGCATCCTGCTAGTTTTTCTACGTCGCTGCCCGGTTCGCGAGCAGCGGGTCAGAAAAATTAAGGATGAATGATGAAATCATACGTAACCCTTCCCCTTGCAAGCTTGGGCGCACTTGCGGCTTTAAGCTCTTTTAATGTCAGTGCCCACGGCTGGGTCGAGTTTCCGAGCGCTCGCCAAAACACCTGTTATTTAGACGGCGGTTTTTGGACCAATGAAATTCCAAACCAAGCTTGTCAGGCAGCTTATGACGAATCGGGTGCTTACCCCTTCGTACAACGCAGCGAGATTGCTGCAAACGTACCGAACTACCGCGACATGGCACACGTGAAAGCCATTGTGCGTGATGGCGAACTTTGTTCAGCTGGTGATGCTGCTAAGAAAGGTTTGAATATCCCATCGCCAAATTGGCAGCGCACGAATGTAACGCCGGATGCGAACAACCAGATCGAATTGGTGTTCTTTGGCAAAGCGCCGCATAACCCGTCTTACTGGGAGTTTTATCTTTCTAAACCTACTTATGACGATACTCAACCACTGACTTGGGACGATTTAGAGCTGATTGATACTGCTGGCGATGTGTATGTGGATGCAGAAAAACGCTACCGCATGCAGGTAACCTTCCCTGCAGATCGTTCAGGCGATGCGATTCTCTATACTCGTTGGCAACGTATTGATGTGGCAGGTGAGGGCTTCTACAACTGTAGTGACATTACCTTAAACGGCAATGGTACAACGCCTCCTACCAATCCGGTTGACCCAACAGATCCAGCAAACAACCTGACCGCTCTGGGCTACTTTGTCCCACAAGGCTTTGGTCCGGTAGAAGCGGGAGACACGGTACGATTCCGCACGTTTAATGCAACAGGCAGCGAGATCGTCGATCTGTCACTAGCAATCAGTGCAAACAACACGACAACGTGGGCTGCGGAGTTAGCCGACCAATTTAACTCGCAGCAAACGGGCGATTGGTACGTGGGGATTTGGCACGAAGCAATGAACCACTACATGTTTGATACCAACAATATTTACGCAAACCAAGTGTTGGCTCCGAATGCTAACTTTAGCTACGCGTTGTCATTGATTAAAGGTGATACCACGCCACCAGTTGAGCCGACCAACCTTTGGAGCAAAGATGCAGTGTACAACCAAGGTGATGTCGTGACGCACAATGGTCGTGAATGGACTGCACAGTGGTGGACAACTGGCGAAGAGCCGGGAACCACAGGTGAATGGGGTGTTTGGCGTTAAGTTTCACTCGTTTCAAATACGTAAAACCCTTCTCAATTGAGAAGGGTTTTCTGTTTTAATTCAGGCTGTTTTCGCTTTGCCAAGGTTGCCAGTTCATCATCGCATGGCTGGCTAGTTTGAGCATCGGAATGTCTTCGTGGGTGTCACCGTAAGCGTAAATCGTTTCGTATTGACTCAAGTCGAAAGCACGTTGAACACGTTCGACCTTTCTTTCCAAACTGCAATCGCCACTTTGGTAACGACCACTAATGTGTTCACTTTCGTCGAGTAACTCACTACAAAGTAATTGGTAGCCGTGCGTTTGGCTCCATGGTTTTAAGTAGGCGTTAAGTGACGCTGAGACAACGACAATGGCGTCGCCTCGCGCTTGGTGCCATTCCAGTTTCGCTTGGGCTTCTGGGCGAATGTGTTGCTCAATCACCTCTTTTGCAAACTGGGCTCCCAACGCTTCAACTTCTTGCGTTCGTCTGCCTGCAAAGGCGATGAAACTGGCGATAGGGCGCATTCGCTTAGCAGGGATAACTCCTGCCTTGTAGAGCGCATAGAACGGCAGAATCACAATGTTTCCGACCCACTTGCGCAGGCCAAAAACAGAATAGTGGAGGAAGGAGCTAAACATATCCTCATTTGTGATGGTGCCATCAAAATCAAACAGTGCGAGAGAGGGCTTTTGGCTATCTGACAATCCGCTGCCTTATGGTTTAGTGTGCGTGTCCGTGAGAGAAGTTTATCACCATCACGCCCGCTGCGATAAGTGCCATGCCAATCCAAAGGCTAGTATCCATGTGCTGGCGGTAAACCAATTGCGAGATTAACGTCACCGATACAATTGCCAAACCTGCCCAAAGGGCGTGAACAATGCCAACTGGCATGCCGCCTTTCATCGCCTGCGCCAAACAGACAAAAGCAGCCAAGTGACCAATCAAGACAAGGGTTGCGGGCAGCGGTTTGCTAAAGCCATCAGTGGCTTTGAGTGCAACGTGTGAAAGGGCTTCTGCGCCCACGCCTAAAAGTAAGAAAAACCAGCTCATTGTTATCGCTCGTCATCGGTTAATTTGGAATGGGGCTAGTATATTGATGTCGAATAAAATGATAATCCCATAAAAATTCAAATGACTTTTACTTAGTTGTAATAATAAGCCCGTCTTACATACGCTTACATCAACTCGTTGCCGCAATCGTTACACTGCCGCCGTCTTGGTAAAGGAGCGTGTATAGATGCATAAAGCAATAGCGAGTATTGCGGTGATGTTTGCACTGAGTGGCTGTGGTGGCGAAGGAATAACGACAGACTCTGTGCCTAAATTTAAAGATCACAGAGCGAACTATGAGGTGGACGGTATCGATCTGCTGCATCGTTCGATTACGGACACCATCAGCGATGACTTACTGGGCTTTGAGGCCGAGAACTTGTCTCGCAAAGTGACTTACACGCTCGATCGACTCTCATTAAACATTTTACGTGACTTTAATGTGAGTACCCTCGCGGAGTTAGAAGCATTAGTCCCGAATGTTGGTGACAACAAAACCTCTCTGATTTTTGAGTTTCACTTGATGCGGCTAACACCTGAAATGGTGATGGTCAGCTCATCAAACGAGATTGAACACTTCTTTTATGAAGTGGACATCATCGAAACCCGTTTTGGTATCTCAACCTATAAATTCACCGAAGCACCAACGCGTGTTGACATGGTGGTGTATCCAGAAGGCATCGCGATTGAGGCGTTCAACCAAGGTTATCAAGCTGAATATGATGAAAGCAAAGGCACGTACAAGGTGCGTTTGCAGTACGACGATAATGGTGAAAAAAGCCAATATGATGAGCTGATAGTGGACTTAAACAATGATCAAGTTCGGCTGGAGATAGGCACAACGACGATGGAAGGGCTAGAAGTCAAAGACACCGTTGAGCAAAGCCATCGATTCGAATACAACCGCAAACAAAACACACTCTCACGCCAATAACACGTTTTTATCTATGAACATTGAAGTGATGACTAGGTTCATTTCTGAGTAACGGTTGGGAGACTGGCTCGGAGTCATGACTTCAATTTCTTTTGCGCCTCACCTAGACCCTTTATTGCGCACATGGGGAAAGTTAGGGTTTCTTTCCCCCGTTTTTCTTTACCTGCTCGTCGGAATAACAACAAAGATTGACAATCTAGCAGTAGAAAACCGCCAACCAAATCGTCTCTTGTTCTGGATCTGTCCAACTAACGCGATGTTTTGTATGCGCCGGAATGTTGATGTGGTCACCGGCTTCTAAACGTTTTACAGAGCCATCTTCATAAGTCAGTTCGCCTACGCCTTGTAGCACCAATACCCACTCATGTTCTTCTTGATCGTACCATTCGCCCTCTGGCGTGGTTTGCCCTTTTGAAACGATACGCTCGATGCGCAGCTGTTTATGCGTGAGTAAATCTTCGAACACTTCTTCACTCAGATCACTGGGTAGGTCTCTAAACAGATTCATAGTGCTTCCTAAATAACGATCAGTCCAAATGGTGCGAGCAGTTGTTCTTGCTGCCAGTCGCAGATCTTAACACCGTATAAAGAGACACGGCGAATGTCCAAGCCTTCTAAATCGACGTGGGTAAGATCGCTCTCTTCTATATTAAAGCTGCCCCATTGTTCTCGACTGAATTCTCCTCTCGATAAGTCAGAGCCTTTAAAGCTTGCGCCCATCAAATTAGCGCCGTTCCATCGGTTTTCAAACAGGTCGCATTTCTCTAGCAGTGCGCGCTCAAAATTGGTGTAAGCCAAGTTACACCCCGTGATGTAAGCAATACAGAAGAAAACCGTGTTGCTGACGCGATTAGCGAAGTTGGCACTTTGAAAGTTTGCGCCTTTCAAATCGCATTTGCGCAGCTCGATGCCGACGCAATCCGCACCATTGAACTGAGACATGGCCAACATGCAGTTGCTAAAGCTGGCATCTTTCAGTTTGGCATAACGGAAACTGCAGCCTTCTATGTCGCTCGGCTGGATAAAACGGCAGTCAATGAACTTTGCATCACTCAGATCGGCGTGGTCGAAATTGCATTGATAAAAGCGGCAGTTTTCAAAAGTGGTGTTTTGCAAATCGTGATGAGAAAAGTCTTCTTGTTCGAAAGTGAGATCGGTCTTAATCATGGCTTTTTATCTTTTCCTTGTTCGGTTGAAAGCAGACTAACACCCTAAGTGACTGATTTTCCAGAAATATATCTTGTTGTATTTCAGTGGTTTACAAAGGCCGAAAATCGCCAATTTAAGCGGTCAAATTGGCGATTTGAAGTGGGTGTTTTTTGAAAATAACCCGAGCATATCGAGAAAAAAGTTTTGTTGAGCACAGAGGCTCTCAGAGGATGCGGAATGAGAACTGCGACCCACGCTTCTCACACGCACAGTTTGCATTACAGGATTGTGTCCTATTTGCATAATTTGTTGATCAATTTGGCGTTTTTGTATACGGAAAAGCTATATTTTTCACAAATTGATTTCCATCAAAATAGTAGGGTTTCTATATGCTAGATTGCGCGCAGCTCAAGAAAATAGTGATACTCGCGTGCTTCAAGGTTTTGGATTCATTGAGGAACTGCCCGAAAGGGGAGAGCGCAGCTGAGTACAAAAAGAAACAAAGCCCTACAAAAGGAAATAACAATGAAAAAAACAATCTGCAGTTTAGCAGTGGTTGCTGCGTTAGTGTCTCCAAGTGTTTTCGCTCACAGTGAAGGTGACTTCATTTTACGTGTTGGTGCGGCATCCGTTGTACCAAATGACAGCAGTGACAAAATCCTAGGTTCTCAAGAAGAGCTGAAAGTGGATTCCAACACGCAGCTGGGCTTGACGTTCGGTTACATGTTTACCGACAACATCAGCTTAGAAGTCCTTGCTGCAACGCCGTTTAGCCATGATATTTCTACAGATCTACTTGGCCTTGGTGACATCGGTGAGACAAAACACCTGCCACCAACAGTGATGGTTCAGTACTACTTTGGTGACTCACAAAGCAAATTCCGCCCATACGTGGGTGCGGGTCTAAACTACACCATCTTCTTTGATGAAGGCTTTAACGGTACGGGTAAAGGTGCTGGCCTTTCTGATCTGAAATTGGATGATTCATTCGGTCTAGCTGCAAACGTTGGTGTGGACTACATGATCAATGATAAATGGTTCCTAAACGCATCGGCGTGGTACGCAAACATTGAAACAGAAGCGACCTACAAAGCGGGTGGCGCGAAACAAAAAACTGACGTTGAAATCAACCCTTGGGTATTCATGATTAGTGGCGGTTACAAGTTCTAAGAAAAAGCAGTAGTAAAAGAACAACAATATTATTGGCATGACTTTTAGGGGCAGTTGCGGGGATTGCCCCTCTTTTTTTATTTCATTTTCTCTTCTACTCATCTCTCCTTTCTCTTCCTATTTCTATGATTTTTCTATTTGTAAACGCATCGATTAAAAAATGAATTTTCTGTTAATTCTCGATTGCTGAGAAAAGCGAAAAATTACTATAGCTAGGTTTTGAAATTGTTCTGATAAATTCGATGACAAGCATTCGGTTAATTATTAATCGAACGTCAAAATAAATATTACAAAATGAAGCTAAGGACTGGCTGACTAAGGAAAATTACTCGTGAAGCGTGGAAATTTTACGCGAGTATTTTTCAGTTTTGCTGTCGTTAGCTGAGAAAAATGTCTTTATTTTTCAATCGATAGACAGGAAGAACTTAAAATGAAAGGAACCACACTCATTGCAGTATTTGCTTCGGCAGTATCATTGTTCTCATACAGTGAGAAAATAAGTGCGGCAGAGAAATTTATTACTATCGGCACGGGTGGTCAAACGGGTGTTTATTACGTGGCAGGCCAATCGATTTGTCGTTTTGTAAACCGTGGTGCGGCAGACCACAGCATTAAATGTAATGCACCAGCCAGCGGTGGTGGCGTGGCAAACGTCAATGGTTTGCGCAGTGGCGAATACAATTTCGGCATCATGCAGTCAGATCACCAATACAAAGCCCTAGAAGGTGTGGCTCCTTTCCAAAATAACCAACCAATGACGGACATTCGTGCCGTTTTCTCACTACAAAGTGAAGTGTTCACCATTCTTGCGCGTAAAGATGCAGGCATCACCAATTTCGACGATTTGAAAGGCAAGCGCGTCAACATTGGTAACCCTGGTTCTGGTCAACGCGATACGTTTGAGCAAGTGATGCAAGCTAAAGGTTGGTCACATGATGTGTTCAGCTTGGTGTCGGATCTGAAGCCAGCAGAACAAGCTTCTGCAATGAGTGACAACAACATCGATGCAATGAGCTACTTTGTTGGCCACCCAAACGGCGCGATTCAAGAAGCCTCAACCACAACGGATGCGGTGTTGGTGCCAGTGACTGGTCCTGAAATCGACAAGTTACTTGCTGAGCGTGCGTACTTCACTAAAGCAACCATTCCGGGCGGAATGTACCGTGGCAACCCGAACGATACGCAATCTATCGGCGGCAAAGCGGTGCTCTCAACCACAGCAGAGACGGATCCTGAGTTGGTGTACCAACTGACGAAATCTGTGTTCGACAACCTAGACCGCTTCAAGCGTTTGCATCCAGCATTTAAAGACCTGAAAGAATCAGAAATGATTGAAGTGGGTCTGTCTGCACCACTGCATGAAGGTGCGGTGCGCTACTACAAAGAGCGCGGCTGGTTGTAAGTAACTCTTAGAACCTTCGATTTTTAGCAAGCGCTGTGATGGGTTCGCAGCGCTTGCTTCTCTGTTGTTTGTGAGAAAATTATGGATAAGACGATCTCCACGTCCCATGCTGACACGCATCCGAGTGAGCTGTCGGCAGAAGAACTGATTGCCCAAGATGTGGGTGCTCGCCTGCCAACCGGAATCATGGAAAAGCTGATTGCGGGTTTGGCGTTACTTTGGTCTCTGTTTCAACTTTGGATAGCGTCTCCGCTGCCCTTTATTGTTGGCTTCGGTGTAATGAACGACACCGAAACGCGCGCTATTCACCTTGGCTTTGCCTTGTTGCTTGCCTTCCTTGTCTTCCCTGCTTTTAAGCGCTCCCCACGCGACCGTGTTCCTGCCTTCGACATCATGTTGGGTTTGATTGCTTGTGCCTCTTCGCTGTACTTGTTTGTTATGTACGAAGCACTAGCACAACGTCCGGGCAGCTTAACCACTGAAGACTTTATTACCGCATTGATTGGTTTGCCTCTGCTTTTAGAAGCGGCGCGTCGAGTGTTGGGCCCAGCATTGCCTGTGATTGCGCTGGTATTTATCGGCTACAGCTTGGCAGGCCCATACATGCCGGGTTTATTGTCCCACCGCGGCGTGCAGTTGGATGCGTTAGCTAACCACCAGTGGATCACTACGGAAGGTGTGTTTGGTATTGCACTTGGCGTATCGACCAGCTTTGTATTCTTGTTTGTTCTGTTTGGTGCGTTGTTGGAGCGCGCTGGAGCAGGGCATTACTTCATTCAATTGGCATTTAGCATGTTGGGTCACTTGCGTGGTGGTCCTGCAAAAGCGGCCGTCGTTGCCTCGGGCTTAACGGGTTTGATTTCGGGCTCGTCTATCGCCAACGTAGTGACCACGGGTACGTTCACTATTCCTATGATGCGTAAAGTGGGTTTCTCTCCGGAGAAAGCCGGTGCAGTGGAAGTGGCGTCATCGGTGAATGGGCAAATTATGCCACCTGTTATGGGCGCTGCGGCGTTTTTGATGGTGGAATATGTCGGCATTCCTTACGTTGAGATCATCAAGCACGCCTTCTTACCTGCTGCTATTTCTTACATCGCACTGCTTTATATTGTTCATTTAGAAGCGCTCAAATTGGGCATGCAACCAATTGATGCTGCACGCTCAAAACCTTGGCTAGCAAGACTCACTGGTTTTGCATTTGGTGCGGCGTTGATTTCTGGTTTGTCGATGGTGGTCTACTACGGCTTAGGATGGTTGAAGCCAATATTGGGTGACTTTGTTCTACCGGGAATGGCGTTGATTCTTGCGGTGGTTTACTTGGCGCTGCTCAAAGTGGCGGCAAGCAATGAGCCGCTACCAGAAGAGGACCCAGATGCTCCGTTAGAACAGTTACCAAATACGCGCGCAGTCTTGTTGTCTGGCTTGCACTACCTGCTGCCTGTGGTGGTTTTGGTCTGGTGTTTGATGATTGAGCGTTTATCTCCGGGGTTATCTGCTTTTTGGGGTAGTGTGATTCTGGTGGTGATCGTTCTGACTCAGCGTCCTCTGCTGACTTGGATGCGTAAAGACGGCAAACACGATTACGGTAACTTCAAAGACGGTTGTATTGATTTGCGTGAAGGCTTGATTGCTGGTGCGCGTAACATGATCGGCATTGGTATCGCGACCGCGACCGCAGGCGTAATTGTTGGTGCGGTATCGCAAACGGGTGTTGGCTTAGTATTGGCTGATTTGGTTGAGATGTTGTCGATGGGCAACTTGCTATTAATGCTGATGCTTACCGCCGTATTGAGCTTGATTCTAGGTATGGGCTTACCAACGACGGCGAACTACATCGTGGTATCGAGCTTGCTAGCACCTGTTATCGTCACGCTGGGTCAACAACACGGTTTGATTGTGCCGTTAATTGCGGTGCACTTGTTTGTGTTTTACTTCGGTATCATGGCGGATGTAACGCCGCCAGTGGGTCTTGCTTCGTTTGCTGCTGCGGCGGTGTCGAAAGGCGATCCAATCAAGACGGGCTTAACCGCGTTTTACTACAGTCTAAGAACCGCAGCGTTGCCGTTCCTATTTATCTTCAATACGGATTTGTTGTTGATTGATGTCGATTGGGCGCACGGCATCGCCATCTTTGTTATCTCTACCATTGCGATGTTGATATTCGCAGCGGCGACGCAAGGTTGGTTCCTGACTCGTAACCGTTGGTACGAGGGCGTTCTGCTTTTGCTGGTGGCCTTTACCTTGTTCCGTCCAGGGTTCTGGATCGACATGGTGGTTGACCCTTATCAATCGAGCAATCCTGCCCAGTTAGCACAAACGCTTGAGCCGCTAGAGGAGGGCGGTGTGCTGAGAATGCGCATCAGCGGTGAAGATGCGGTCGGTAAGATGCGTGAATTCTCGGTGTTGTTGTCGGTTCCTGAAGGGGAAACCGGACAAGATAAGCTGGACGCATTGGGTATCGCTACTTATCAGCAAGGTGAACAAACCCTGATTGATATCGTTAGCTTTGCTAGCCCAGCAGAGGCAGCAGGATTGCAGTTCGACCAACAAATTGTTGATGTTCGTGTGCCTGTTGAGCGTTATCGTAAAGAGTGGATGTGGATTCCGGCAATGTTGCTGTTTGGTGTTGTGATTTGGCTACAACGTCGAAGAGTAACTGCGCAGCTTGCTACAGCACATTGATAGTTAAAGATAAATAACCATAAAGCCCCGTTAGAGTTAAGACTAACGGGGCTTTTTTATGTCTGGAATATTCGCCAATGTGATTGTCTAAGTCGCGGAATGATTAGCGTCTTCTATACTTTATGCACACGATGCCCAAGTGACTTCAAGATGCAGGATTCAGAGCGTTGTCACTGACTCAAGTTCAAGGAAAGCAACGAAGCGGAATAGCTAGCTCTTTCCAAGTTGTTTGACGAAGAAATTGTTTCAGTGACACGCTCCCGAAGGGCGAGTTGCCTTGGTTCGCATGCTTTGTTAACAATTTTCGATTTAGAACCACTAGACCTTTAAATTGTTGCCCCGCCTTCAAACCAAGTCATTCTCGCTGAACCAGCATCTCGAGGTTACTTGGGCATCAAAGAGTGTGAATATCTTTGCGCATCATTTGAACAAATTATCAACGCTCAAAATCGGATCTTAACCTTTCAGATCATCTTGTTGTTCGAAAGCGGAAAAATCCTACACTGATCACATAATTGAACACTTGGACAATATAAATGAGCGACGATATCGCGAAGAAATCCTCTTCGAAATCCAAACTGACCAAAATCCTTTTCCTTCTCGTTTGTGCTATCGGCTTCGGTGCGATGTACTGGTCTTGGCAATATTCTGACAGTCACCCGAGTACGGAAGATGCCTATGTAAGAGCTAAAATCCTGTCTGTCGCTCCTCAGGTTCAAGGCCAAGTGATCTCAGTAGAAGCCAAAGACTTCCAAGTGGTGAACAAAGGCGATCTGCTATTAAAGATTGATTCTCGCCCTTATCTGCTTGCAGTCAAACAAGCCAAAGCGGCTTACCAATTGGCGGTGCAACAGCACGACGTAGCCGACAAGCAAGTGACTGAAGCGGTGGCGGGATTGGATGCGGCGCGTTCTAACCTGACCGAAGCGCAGTTGGAGTACAAACGTACTAACTCGCTAGTGAAACGCAAATTAGCGTCTGACCAAGATTTGGATACTGCGAAGAACAAACTCGCTAACGCTCAAGCAAGCTTAGAACAAGCGCGTGCGACGGTTGAAAAAGCAATTGCAAACCGTGGTGAAGAAGGCGCAGAAGCAGCGGTTGTTCAACAAGCGGCAGCGCAACTTGCACAAGCTGAATTGAACCTTAGCTACACCGACATCACTTCTCCTGTCGATGGCATCGCGGGTGAAATCAACACACATACTGGTTCTGTTGTCGGCATTGGCCAAACTCTGTTCCCTGTGATTGTAAAAGACAGCTACTGGGTACGCGCAAACTTTAAAGAAACTGACCTAACACACATCAAAGCAGGCATGCACGCTGAAGTCGTGATCGACATGTACCCAGATGTAGTGTGGGATGCGAAAGTGGAAGAACTGTCGCCAGCAAGTGGTACCTCTTTCTCTTTGATGCCACCAGAAAACGCAACCGGTAACTGGGTGAAAATTAAACAACGTTTCCCTGTGCGTTTGACACTTGAAGTGCCTGAAGGCGCGCCACAATTACGTGTGGGTGCAAGTTCTGAAGTGACAGTTGATCTGAAAAGTAACGCACAATGAGTAACGAGATTACGGCCGACAAACGGGGAATAGCCACCGTCGCCGTGATGCTTTCGGCCATCATGGTGTTGATAGACATGACCGTTGCAAACGTGTCGCTTTCACACATGATGGGCGCGTTGGGCGCAACGGCAGACCAAATCACTTGGGTGCTAACTGGCTACAGCATGGCTGAGGCGATCTTCATTCCGATGACCAGTTTCTGGGTATCGAGATTTGGTGAGCGCAAAGTCATGCTGGTGGCGGTCATCGGCTTTGTGATTGCCAGTGCTTTCTGTGGGCAAGCAGGTTCACTCGAAGAGATGGTGGTGTTCCGTATTATCCAAGGTGCGTTTGGTGCCTCGGTTATTCCACTAGCGCAATCGACACTGGTTCAGATTTACCCTTCTGAGCAAAAAGGTAAGGCGATGGCGATCTTCTCCATCGGTATCTTGCTTGGTCCGATTTTAGGCCCGGTAGTGGGCGGTGTGATTACTGATAACATCAACTGGCGTTGGATCTTCTACGTCAACTTGCCATTTGGCTTGGTGTGTACTGCGCTGATTTATCGCTACATCCACATCAGCAACAAATCTAAACCGAACTTCGACTGGTGGATCATTGGTTATATGGCCCTCGGGGTCGGTGCGTTGCAGTTCGTACTCGACAAAGGTAATGACGAAGATTGGTTTAACTCTCGCATTATCCAAACCGCAGTGCTGTTGGCGATCATGGGCTTAATCATGTGGATCTACCGCAGCTGGAAGACCAAGAGCCCCATTGCGCCTCTGTGGCTCCTCAAGGACAAAAACCTCATGGTCTCGTCCTTAATGATGGCGGTAGTGTCGATGGCCATGTTCGGCTTGACCACTCAACAACCAATGTTGCTCGAAAGCTTATTAAACTACCCAGTGTCCACCACAGGCATGTTAATGGCACCACGGGGTTTGGCGTCTGCCTGTATGCTGATATTGGTGATTGTGATTAACCCACAATTCGATCCAAGGTTGAAGATTGTCTTTGGCCTAACCTGTATCGGTATTGGTAGTTACCTCATGACCTTGTACTCCATGGAAATCGATACCTTCTGGATCGTGATGCCAAGTATGATTCAGGGCATGGGTTTAGGTTTGACCTTCTCGACCTTATCGACACTGGCGTACATGACATTGCCAAAAGAGCAGTCAGTGGCAGGGGCGAGTATTTTTAACCTGTTCCGCACCATTGGTAGTTCGTTTGGTATCTCGATTGCGACTACGTACCAATACCGCGATAGCCAACAGCAATGGCACGCTTTGGGAGAAGGCTTTAATCCTTATAACCCAGTGCTGCATGACTGGGCTGCGAAACAGGGGTTGTCGATTACTGATCCTGCGGCTTTGGAGCAATACCAGAACATGCTCCATCAGCAATCACAAATGGTGGCTTTTGTGCACACCTTCCAGTTGGTCGGGGTGATGTTCGTTATCATGATGCCGATGCTGATATTTATCCGCTCAAGGTAAACCTCTAAAGCCAAACCAAAGCGCCCTTAACTCAGCCAGTTAAGGGCGCTTTTTTATGTCTAACTTTTCTATCGGTTTTCGAGCAGTTAACCGAAGGTCACTTCACTGAAATGCGGATTGTCTTTGAGTGCTCTCATCGCAATCAATTGTTCGGTTGGGAACGAAATGTGCTCGCCATCGATATCCAAAAATAAGCACTCTTGTCGTTCAATATCGTAGCCTGTATCAAATGCGCTGCCTTGATGTTTCTCACCGTTTTTGAGGGTGATCTTTATGGGCAGATTAAACATACAGGCGATTTCAATAAAATCGTATTGGCTGCAGGTCACCATAACTTTTCTCCTTCTCTCTTCCTTATCAAGACCGATAAAGGACAGAAATACTTCTCTGAAACCTAATCTTCATCTTACGCCCTATTTTGGTCATGAAAAAGACATACAAGCAGGCTTAACTAAAACCATAGTTTAGTGAACAAGACGTAGATAGGACATGTCTGAAACGACACTTAAAAACACGTACTTGGCTCGTGAGCGCGTAACGCAATCACTGATTACTCCTCATACTTACTACGCACAGTTGGCGCATCGCATTAATCACTCACCTCAATTTGAACATGGGCGCGTCAAAGACAAGATGCCAAATGTGCCAAGCCCTCAGTCTTTTTGGCAAGTGTGTTGGGCTTACATGGGCGGGCGTTCGCCGCTCAGCCCCGATAACCAGTTGCCTTATTCATCGATAGAGCCCACGCGGTTTAAACAGCGACAAAAAGCGATGCGAGTCACTTGGCTCGGGCATTCCACTTTGATGATTGAGACCGATGGCGTGCGCATTCTGACTGACCCTGTATTCGACTATGCGTCGCCTTTGATTGCTAAGGCATGGTTTGAGCGCAATATCCCCAATACAGCCGTACGTGATAGCTTGCCGATTCCGGATGTCATCGTGATCTCTCATGATCATTACGATCACCTAGAAGCTTCGACCATACGTTACTATTCTGATAAATCCGTAACATTTTACGTGCCACTCGGTGTCGGTAAGCATCTGATTCGTTGGGGTGTTAGAGCTGATAACGTGGTGGAATTTGATTGGTGGGAGAGCGTTCATTATGCCAATGTTGAGTTGATATGTACGCCAGCCAATCACAACTCTGGGCGCACTTATCTGGATAAGAATTCGACCTTATGGGCATCTTGGGTGGTTAAAGGGCTGCAAGAGACCCTCTATTTCAGCGGCGACAGTGCATACGATAGTCACTTTGCACAAATCGCTCAGCGCTGCGGCCCGATTGATATTGCCTGTTTGGAAGTCGCGGCAGATGTGAAAGGCAACCAAGGCTATCCGGTTGAGAATTGGGGACACATGCAAGCGCATCACACCGTACGAGCATTCAAAGATCTGCAAGCGAAGAAGTTGCTACCTGTGCACTGGGCAACGTATGAGTTGTTTACGCACAAATGGGATGAGCCCATTGAGGACTTGATTGAACATTGCCAAGCCGATCACATTGAGTTGATTACCCCGATGGCGGGAGAGAGTTTTTACGTGGCAAAAGAATATAAAAATAAGCCTTGGTGGCAAGCCAATAAATTATGTGACCAAGCTAGAAAAATACGGGTATAATATGACGGCGCTTCAATAATACCTCGGTTAATTTAACCAACTTTCTTGCTCCTTATAACAAGATTTTTACTGGTCATCGATTCAATAAATTACCAGTGAGTCACTATTTTTCTGTGATCCCTCACGATAATAAATCTCTGAGTACAACTTTTTGATACTTCTCACCTAATAAAATAACCTTCTGAGAGAAAACTTTTACTAAAAATCTTTGTGAACTTAATTTTACGCATCAAAACAATTATACTCGTCGCCATACTGATAAGGCTTAAAATAGCTGGTCAAAGTGTGAACGCAATGGGTAAAACTTGATCAGTTAACAACAAGTAAAAGTCTCATCATTGAAACCGATTTAATTGATAAAGAGTGCTGGGAATAATTGGAACCAGCATCACAAGAGTAGGATTCTCTTGAATATATCATCAGGGATGCTGAAGAAATTAAAACAGGCATTGTTAGATGAATAATTCTGCAACGTATTTACTTGCTGCTTTACGAGAAAAAATTAAAGAGAAAGGGATTTGTTATTCTGATCTCTCTGCTGGAATGGGGATTCCTCTATCAACCATTAAGAGACAGTTACACAATACGTCTTTAGGGTTGGACAAAATACTCTCGTATGCAACTCATTTAGATACTGACTTAGTCGAATTGTCCATGCGTGGTAAACAGCTGCAACAAGAAAACGAGCAATTTATCACCGACATTAACAGTGAAATATTTCACCAGTATCCGTACCTGTTTGATTTCTTGTATTTATTACGTCGGAAGGAATGGTCTCCGCAAGATATTGCGAGCAAATACCAATTGACCCATACCTCGATCACCCTTTATTTCCGGGCATTGGAAATGATGGATTACATCGAGCTAAAAGGTGATGACCAATACCGCTTTAAAGACCAAGGTCGCTTTATTTTCGAAGAAGGCTCTAAGCTCGATACTTTGTTTGCTAAGCGCTTTCGAGATGAAGTGTTTAGCCATGATGTGCGACCACCGATTTGCATGGGACGCATTGCTATCACTGAAGAGCAGGAAGAGAAACTGGCGAATGAGGTGTACAACAAACTGATAGAGTTTGATGTGCAAAACAAGAGCGGAGAGGGCAGTAAGCGACTGAGAAACGTCCTAATGACTTACACGCCGGGCAATCAGATATTCCTTTCGGATACGATTCCGAATATTGACGGTGAATTATTAAAGGCCATCTCGATGGCGAATGAAAAATAGTGACTATTTAATCACAAAATAAAGAATTTATATTAAGTGGGTGTGTTTGATAATGAATGCATCAAAGACCCACTATTATCCAAAATTAATGACCTGCTATTTAAATAGGTCAAATGAAGAAGAGACAAATTAACCGATCTCTTCTCAAATCCAAAAGTGAAATAAATAAGGCTGAATCTTCATCATCGAAACTCGGCAGAGCACGTCTCGACCTTTTTTCGCCTGATCAGGACCAAAAGCCAATAAATGAGGGATATAACATGCACTTTAAGACTTCTTTATGTGCGATTGCTGTCGGGGTTGCTCTAACACTTAGTGGATGCAACAGTAGTGATAATGACTCGAATGTGGAAGCGCCACTGAAAGCGGCTGAATTCCACAACACCATTGACCGTGCAGGTGTGCCAGTGGCACTGCGTGATCTACATGGTGGTCACCTTCGCTACATTCCTATGTTCGATAACGGTTCTTGGCATGGTCACACGCTAGACACTCAAGGTGGCGAAATCACCCTAGGCGGTACGGCGTTGCTAACGGAAGAATACGTGTCATTCATGGCTGCACGTTTCGACCGTCTAACACTGATGGTTGACGGTGAAGCGATGCCGCTTGAGCTAACAGACGCTTACTCGCAACCAGGCGCACTGATTCAAGAGTACACAGGTGATAACGGCATCACTGCCGAACTTGAAATGCGCTTTGTGACCGACCGTACGTCTCTTGTTAAAACCACCATCAAGAACCCGAACAAGCTGGCTATTCAAGGCGAATGGGACGGTGAGTTGATGCAAGATTACCGCGCTGACGATGGTGAACTATACAAAAACAGCGACAGCACAGTGCGCAGTGTTGAAGATGCATACCCTACTTACTCACGTGAAATCGCCGCGACAGAAAACGGCGTAGAAGTGTCTTTTGGCGCGGTTCGCGACTCTTGGTCTCTGCTGACTTCAGGCGACTCTAAGTTTGAAGTAACACGCTCTATCAAACCAGAAACGTCTACCATCGACGATGACAAGAAAGGCTTTGTCCAAACGGCAGAGCTAGGTAATGGCGAAGAAATCACGCTATACACGGCTTACACGCACGTGCAAAACACCGAAGAGCAAGCGTCTGAGTTTGCCAAGCTTGACGATGTGATGGCCGATCCAAAAGGCTACATGCACGATTCAGCAATGCGTTGGGAAGAGTATCTAGAAAACGGTCTAACCAACGATGCTGCTTCAAAAGAGCATGAATTCGTTGCAGTAAAAGCGATGGAAACACTGAGCGCAAACTGGCGTGGTGCAGCGGGTGCCATTGACCACGACACAGTAACGCCATCGGTAACTGCACCTTACTTCTCTGGCAACATGACTTGGCCGTGGGATACGTGGAAACAAGCGTACGCAATGGCTCACTTCAACCCAGATGTGGCGATGGAAAACATTCGTACTGTATTCCAATACCAAGTTCAGTCTGACGATCCTGTTCGCCCTTGGGACGAAGGTTACTTGCTTGACGTAGTGACTTACAACTTGCCAGCAGAACGTTGGGAAGGTATGTCTGCGGAATACAAAAAAGTGTTCCCACTGGCGACAGACGGTTTGAACTGGAACGAACGTAACACCAAACCATCTCTAGCTGCATGGGCAGTATGGGAAGTGTACACCGCACTGAAAGACGAACATAACCGTCCGGAAGAAGCGAAGCAGTGGCTAGAAGAGATGTATCCGAAGTTGGTGGCATTCCACGGTTGGTGGCTACGTGCTCGCGATACAAACAAAAACGGCATCCCTGAATACGGTGCAGCAAAAGATCCAATTCATACTGTGTTCGCAGACGATTTGAACCCGAACAAAGATGGCGAATTGCCTTGGGGTGACGATGCAACATTGGATGACATGAAGTTCCAATACAAAGACGAAGCGAATGGCGACAAGTGGATCAAAGAGACTGGCGTCGAGAAATACAATCAGTTGCTAACGTCCGGTGATTACACCGCGATGAGCATCCCTGCAAAAGTAGCTGCGGGTTGGGAATCTGGTCGTGACAACGCGGGTGTATTTGGCTTTATCGACACTATCGACAACCTACAAGGTATGTCTGAACTGCCGACACAAGACGAAGCTAAAGTGATCGACCAAATGGGTCGCTACGCACACGATACCAACGGATTCGACAACACCTACGACATGGTTATGGGTGAAGACGGCTCGGTGGTGACTTACCGTGATGATTCGCCAGAGAACATGGACAAACTGGCTCTAGCGAAGAAAGACTGGGAAGTGAAGTTCAACGAGAACACCAACGACGCGAACAAGTTGTCTGGCTACTCGCTGATGCAAGAATCGGTAGACCAAGCGTCTTACTGGTACTCAGATAACCTGTTCCTATCGCAAATTGCAGAAGTACTGGGCAAAGCAGATAAAGCGGCTGAGTTTAAAGAGAAAGCGGAAGACACCAAAGAGTACATCAATCGTTGTATGTTCGATGAATCAACCGGTTTCTACTACGACATCGAAGTGGTACCTGGTGGCTTGAGCAACCAATGTGCTGGTCCAATGTTGGTGAAACGCGGCATGGGTCCAGAAGGTTGGTCTCCACTATTCAACAACGCGGCAACGCAAGAGCACGCGGATAAAGTAGTGAAGAACATGCTTGATACCAGCAAGTTTAACTCACCAATGATCCCGCTTGGCACGGCGTCAATGGATAACCCGGCTTACGGCCCTGACATTTACTGGCGTGGTCGTGTGTGGCTCGATCAGTTCTACTTCGGTGTACGTGGTATGGACAACTACGGTTACGGTGTGGAAGCGCGTCAGATGGTGGATAAGCTATTCAAGAACGCACAAGGCTTAACGGAAACGACGCCAATTCAGGAAAACTACAACCCTGAAACGGGTGCAGTGCAGGGCGCAAACAACTTCTCTTGGAGTGCTGCGCACCTATACATGTTGTACAACGGCTTTGTGGGCAAGTAAGGCTCATTCGTCACTAACAACGAGAAGATTTGGGCGTTGCAGATGACCCCCCTAGCATCTGCAACCGCTTCATCCTCTTCAAATTAGGCTCAATAAGATCAAACCGGACGGTGATCTCCGTCCGGTTTTTATAGAGTTAAAACACTATTTTTCGGCACTTTTCTAAAACTTGTAGGCGAGAAAAATTGCGCTACAAAGCCACTTTCCTTTAAAAACCAATAGTTAACCACCCCGCATTTCGTTCTGTCTATTTTCGATACATAACATTTATAAAATGATCATTTAACTGTTTTGTAACAAAATATATCCTTCATAAATCAATGAGGTCGTTAATATTCATACGAAAGCATTAAGAGTTGTCCTAACCTCGCCGCTGGCCAGCCGCTCCGAGCCGAAATCATTCCCAAACTCTACTCTTCCGCTTGAATCTACCTCATTCTAAGGAGCGTATTGATAAATACCTCACTTTCTTAGTAGTCAGCATGACGTGTTGCGATGCAGCACCATCAAGGAAGGTGACATGAATTGTTTACAGACCAGCCTTTATAACTTGCTAGAAGACAATAACTTTGTGCCCTCTAAAGAGTACAAAGCCTCTATTGCAAGCTATCTACATTCCGATTCCTCACTCACACCTCAAGCGATGGGTAAGCTTACTGGCGAAATATTCCAGAGCAAACAAACCATGGCGTATTACTTGCTGCACAATGCCATCAACGAAGAAGAGGGCGCAGAGCGACTCAAAATGATTGCCAATCGTTATGCGCAAGGGGAAATGAAGCAGCAAATCATGCATCACTGCCAAAACGACAGAAACCACTCAGCCATGTACGCCAGTTTGATCCCATTAACGGGTTACCAAACCGAGGTGTATCAAGAAGAAAAGTCGAGTGATTTCAGCAATGTGAGCAACTTTTATGACGACATTAAAATCCACCTTTTCCGAGCTCACTCCGTCGAACTTCGTTCTTGGTGTCTATTGGTTTCTCAATTGAGTTTTATCGACCAATCGGATATTCCGTATTTGAAAGAGATGCGACCGACCATTCAGCAGATTTTAGATGATGAGGTGAGGCAGGTTTCCTACACGGCGCAACACGTCAGCCAGTGGTTGGAAGAAGATCCGTCACTGTGCCAAGCCTTCACGCAATGCATGAGCCACACCTACCGAGAAACATGGGACTATCTTGCCTCTATGGCGGAATTCATGCGAGACAGTGCGCCTTACTTTATGGTTTAAGCACATAGCGTTTGAAATTTAAGGCTCTATGAGGGGCTCAACGCTGTTTGTACTGCGTAGGGCAATAGCCTCTGTTCACGTCTGGTGAGCGCAGTTTTAAGTGCTTGGTGTTGCGTCCAGTTACACGTTGTCGCCAAAGCTTGAAACTGCGAGGTTTGAGGTGGTGACGCATCAGGCTGATAACGCCATTCTCGTTCAGGCCAAATTGGTGCTCAATGGCTTCAAACGGGGTTCGGTCTTCCCATGCCATTTCTATGATTCTGGATAGTGCGTCGTCGCTGAGTGTCATGGTGTGTTCCTAATAAAGTTGCCTATTTAAGCTTAGATACACACATACGTAATCAATGGCGAAACGGTTTATTGGAAGCCGCTTTTAACCGATAAAATGAGGAAATAAAGTTAGGAATAGCAACGAGTTATTTCTGTGGTTTAAGCTCGACCACATTGCCTTCTGGATCTTCTAAATACACAGAGCGACCGAAGCCCTGAGCACCATATCGTTCGGCAAACTCTTCAACGTGGACGTTATGTTGATGGAGATATTCAAGCAACTCAGACTCTTCAAAAGGCGCAATTTGCAGGCAGAAATGGTCGAGGTTGCGGCCATCTTGGCTTGGCGATTTACCGCCTAACTTGCCGAGTTCACTTTCAACCGTCACCAAATCAATGATGGCTGTGCCAGCACGTAACTGCGTCAGTCCTAAGTCAGGCAACTCCCGCTCGATAGGACACCCCAATAGATCTCGATAGAAACGGAGCATCGCATCGAGATTATCCGTTCTTAATACCACATGGTCGAGGGCTTTGATTTCAATGGGATTGCGCTGGTTTGCCATGACGTGTTCCTTTTTCGAGCATTGAGAAAAGTATACGCACTAAACCAGCAAGCTGATCGCCAGAGCCAGCATGACAAAGCCAATAATGAACTCAAGAACCTGCCAAGAGCGAGCATGCTTAAAGATGGGGATCAGCAATTTAGCGCCATAGCCAAGGCTGAAAAAGAACACGAAGGAAGCCGATACCGCACCCACGGCAAACTGCCATTTGTGTGGTTCATACTGGGTCGAAATCGATCCTAATAGCACAACGGTATCAAGGTAAACATGCGGGTTTAACCAAGTGAATGCTAAGCAGATCAGAGCCGTTTGCCATGCGCTTTTGGAGGCATCACCTTCAGGATTCATCACGTGTTTTTGCGTCAATGCCGAGCGTAAACTGCTGAGACCATACCAAGTTAGGAACGCAGCACCAGCGTATCGCGCGATGGTTTCAATCAAGGGAAATTGCTTCACCAAGTAGCCAAAGCCTGCTACACCAAGGGAAATCAAAATCGCATCGGAGAGTGCACAAATAAAGCACACCAGAAACACATGATGCTGTTTGATGCCTTGTTTCAGCACAAAGGCGTTTTGCGCTCCGATAGCAAGAATCAGTGATATGCCGAGCGTAAAGCCAGCAAGGTAGGTGGTCATTCTCTCTTCCTTGAACATCGACCAAATAAGGCTTCAAACCATAACCTCGTCATTGGTTTGGAGCAAGTGGCACGTAATGACGTGACCGAGAAACATGAAACGCTACTCCAAAGAGTAGCGTTTCAGTTTTTGCTTCAAGGATTGATCGCAGAGCTTACTCGACTGGGGCGATCTCTGGCATTTGATATTCACCACTTTGAATCGCTTCGTCCGCACCGTAGAAGCGCATGATGGCGTAAAACGGTTTCTCTGGTACTGGTAAGTAATTCGGGTTATCCGCATTGGTTTTCGTGTCAGAGCTCATGTGAATGGTGTAGTAACCATCCGCATCTGGCTTCATGCTGCGGTCCCCACGACTGTGTCGGTTTAAGGCGTTTTTCGCCATCAAACGGTTATCACTGCCGTAAATGGTTACCGACCAAAACTCACTGACATTTGGGGCTTTAAAGCGCATCACGTAGTCATGCTTCGAGCCATCCAGCTTTTCCCCTTTGGTATCAAAATCTGTCTTGCGGTAAGACGCTTCAATAGGTGGTAAGCCCCATTGGCCAAGGTAAGTGCCCTCAGCAAAGACTTCGCGCGGAGTATCGCCAAGGGTATCGCGTGTACCTAGTATCTGACGGGCATCCGTGACTTTCGGTGCCAGCTCGATAATACGCTGCATGCCTTGTTGTTCTGCTGCTTTGGCAAGCTTCAATTGCTCAGGCGTGAAATCGGTTTTACAAGCTTCGACACCGATAGGTTGGTATTTTTCTAACCATTGTTTATCAGCATCACCCATCGTGCCATCGCAAAGGACGAAGTTAACACGCTCCAGCCAAGTCGAATGCTTCGGATCTGGGTAGGTGCGCTGCACGGGTTTCGGTCCGTTTTGACCTAGGTATTCCGACAAGGTGCGGATAGTCCATTGGTCCATGTAATCGAGCGCGATTTTCGTGTCTTCGCCACCCAGCGCCATGATGCGTCCCATCAGCTTCACTAGGTTACTGTCGACACGAATCACCTCATCTACGGAATCCGGAACCTCACCTTGCCAATCGTTGGCCGCAAACATAAATTGGCCACCTTCTGTGCCACGCGTTCGTGAGCTGAATGCCGCGTTGGTGTAGTGTCCCATGTCCATGGTGTGCAGTATCCAATAGCGTCCTCCATCCATATCTGGAACGCTGACGATAACGGGTTCAGCAGCAACGTCTAACCAACCCATCAAGTGGAGTGTGTCGTTGTTGATGGTCGGGTGCGCGGTATAGGTGTCATCGGCCAAGCCGCGAATGTTTTGAAAGCGATTGAGTGGGTAATCATTTTCTACCGCAGTGTGGTAGAAGAATTTGTACGCCTCATCAATCGAGTATCCATAAATGTAGGCATCTTTCGCGAGTTCGCTATTGGCCGTATCGGCAAGGGCAGGTTGAGCGCCAAGTGCAGACAAACCCAACAAGGTGACAAGAAGTTTCTTTTTCATAGCTGACATCATCCAAATAGTGTGTGGTGAATGCACTCACTATAAATTTTGTCCGCGTTATGACAGAAATGAATTGGTGGTATTTAGCTTATACCATTATTGTTATAGAGTCAGTTAAAACGCAGAAAAGGTGCTGAGCGTGATTGGATTTGATTACAACTTGTTGAAGGTATTGTCGGTCATTCTCGAAACGCAAAATACCACCGTCGCAGCAGAGCGGCTCTGTACTAGCCAACCCGCCGTGAGCCGAAACTTAAGAAAGATTCGTGAGCTATTCAACGATGATATTTTGGTGAGAAAGGGGGCGGTGATGGAGCTAACCCCAAAAGCGGAAGAGCTCAAAACTCAGCTTTCTGGCCTCATCCATGACATTGAAGCGTTGGTCAATACAGAAGAGCGCTTCGACCCAAGCACCGAAAAAGCCAACCTGCGCATTGCAATAAACGCCTCCATTGCCCAGTGGTTTTCTGCCCCTTTGACTCAGTTTCTTGCCAAGGAAGCTCCACTAATGAACTTGGTGATTGAGGATTGGACAGAAGCGACGCCCGAGAAAATTGATGCTGGAGAGATTGCCTTTGGCATTAACTATTTCCCGATGGATTTACCTAAATTCTTAGTGCAGAAGAAGGGCGGTAAAGACCATTTCGCTCTGGCTGGCCGCATCGGGCATCCATTGGAGGGAAAGCGGGTTCAATTGGATGATCTTAAGGCGGCATCGTTTGCTGTGCACATCATTCCCCATTGGAACGAAAAAGAAGTGCACATCTCCCGTTTACTTCACCCCTTGTCTGTAGTGCCTAGGATTCAACTTAGAACGAGCCATATCAATACGATTCTTAACCTCGTATCTGAAAGCGATATTCTTTTCCCATGTTCCAAATACCTTATTGAGCAATTGGACGCGCGGTTTGTTGGTCTCGATTTTGCGCAGGAGTTACCAACATTAGAAGGCAATTTTGGCTATGTTTACAGCACCAAGAGAAGAAATGAACCAATGACACAGTGGCTGAATCAATCCATTGAATCTTTGATGGCTGAGTTGGGCATTCGAGCCTGATTCCGCATTGATGTCGTAATTGTGAGAGTAGACCTCAATTTAAACCGTACTTTCACAATAAGTTGGCGTTCCCCATTACAATATGCCCATCCATATGAAAAAGGAAAAAACGATGAAAGCAGTTTGGTTGGCCGCAGGTGCATTGGCACTGAGCGGATGTTCGACAATGAACTCAGCAAATGATGTATCTCGCCCATCGGCAGAGATGTTCCCAGAGATGGAGAACATGACGAAGCACGTTTTCTATGTAGATCCAGCAAGCGACGAAGCAGATAAGCGCGTTGAGCTTGTGGTTGGCAAAATGATGGAAACAGACTGTAACCGCGTTTCTCTGGGTGGCAGTGTGAGCGAGCATTCGCTAGAAGGTTGGGGTTACACTTACTACCAAGTTGACGCTTCTCCAGCAGGCGGAATCTCTACACTAATGGCTTGCCCTGAAGGCATGGAAAAGGTAGAGACTTTCGTTCAAATGCCAACACGCGACCTTTACCGTTACAACAGCAAGCTTCCTGTTGTGGTTTACGCGCCGGCGGATTTGGACGTGAACATTCGCGTTTGGGCACCTGAAGAATGATCGCTAAGCAGGCAAAAATCGCACTGACATTAGGTGGTTTGCTTGCGCTTGGTGGCTGTGCCTCTACCGCGCCAGAGTATCAATACCAGTGTGATGATGGCCATCAGTTTGCAGCTAGCTTTGATCAGGAAAAAGCGCTGATCACCGTTGATGACGAGAGAGAGATTGAACTCAAACAAGTTCGCTCTGCATCTGGCGCAAAATATATGTCTGATGACCAAATGCTCGTCTTGCACACCAAAGGTGACGAAGCGATTTTGATCGTCAACGAGATATCCCAAAGTGCATGTCGCGTGACGAAGTAATCGTTAAATTCAAAAGGCTTGGTTGATACCAAGCCTTTTTTGTTTGCACGGTTTGAAGATTGTTTTGGTTTTGTTTAGCTAGTTTGCCGTTCTGTGTCCACAACCCCCTCCAACTCCCCCTTGTATGGACATGGTTTGCTCGGCATTGAAGTTCCGCTTCTAAGGGGGAGGGTTGGCGGGTTCAATCACTCCAATTTGTCTCGTCATTCCGAGGAGCCTAGGCGACATCAGGAATCTCGTTTTAACACGCTCCGGCAGTTCCTCTCCTTTGCTCTCGATGTATTTTGATCGCCGAAGCTGAGACCAAGGGGAGGCTAGGTGGGGTTGCTGCTTTGGACTAACAAGAGTCGAGTACATATTTTTTCTCACAGTGACCAGAGATTCCCGACTCGCTCCTTCGTCGCTCTCGAGAATGACAAGTCTTCAGTACAGTACTTTGAAGTCGTCATTCCGAGGAGCCTAGGCGACATCAGGAATCTTGCTTTAACACGCTCCGACAGTTCCTCCCCTTTGCTCTCGATGTATTTTGATCGCCGAAGCTGAGACCAAGGGGAGGCTAGGAGGGGTTGCTGCTTTGGGCTAACAAGAGTCGAGTACATTTTTTCCTCACAGTGACCAGAGATTCCCGACTCGCTCCTTCGTCGCTCTCGAGAATGACAAGTTTTTAGTGCAGCACCTTAAAGTCGTCACTCCGAGGAGGCTAGGCGGCATCAGGAATCTTGCTTTAACACGCTCCGACAGTTCCTCCCCTTTGCTCTCGATGTATTTTGATCGCCGAAGCTGAGACCAAGGGGAGGTTAGGAGGGGTTGCTGCTTTGGGCTAACAAGAGTCGAGTACATATTTTTACTCACAGTAACCAGAGATTCCCGACTCGCTCCTTCGTCGCTCTCGAGAATGACAAGTCTTTAGTGCAGCACCTTAAAGTCTTCACTCCGAGGAGGCTAGGCGGCATCAGGAATCTTGCTTTAACACGCTCCGACAGTTCCTCCCCTTTGCTCTCGATGTATTGTGATCGCCGGAGCTTAGACCAAGGGGAGGTTAGGAGGGGGTGCTGCTTTGGGCTAACAAGAGTCGAGTACATATTTTTACTCACAGTAACCAGAGATTCCCTACTCGCTCCTTCGTCGCTCTCGAGAATGACAAGTCTTTAGTGCTGCACCTTAAAGTCGTCATTCCGAGGAGCCTAGGCGACATCAGGAATCTTGCTTTAACACGCTCCGACAGTTCCTCCCCTTTACCAGAATGACTTTTGTAGTCTCCGAAGTTACAGCCAAGGGGAGGTTAGGAGGGGTTGTTTCATCAAAACTAACCAAAACAAAAAAGGGTTGGCACTAGGCCAACCCTTTCTGGTTCTTAAGCATTCAATTATTCGTAATCAGACGCGTAAGTTTCTTCGTAAGTGTGTGAGTAAAGCTCGAATAGGTTACCAAACGGGTCTTCCATGTAGATCATTTGAGCTTGTTTGCTGTCGTCTTCTGGGTGGTAGCGCATGATGTCCATGCGAGCTTTACCGCCAAACTCTTCAATACGTTTGATAGTTTGTGGGAACTGCTCTTTCGCTACTTGTAGACAGAAGTGGAAGATGCCTAGGCGAGAGAAGTCTACCTCGTGACGTTCTTGACGTTCTTTCATTTCAAACAGCTCAACGCCGATGCCGTCAGATGTCACTAGGTGAGCGATGTTGAAGCCTTTGAAGCCTTCACCGAATACGGCGATACACATACGACCGATTGCTGATTCGCGCTCTTCGATAACTTTTGTGTTGTTCATTACGATGCGAAGGCCAAGCGCTTTAGTGTAGAACTCTACTGCTTTGTCCATATCGCCAACCATGATGCCTACGTGATTCATTTTCATAATTCTGCTCCAAAAAACTGTGATGTTTAATTCGTGTTTCGTTTCGATGGAGGTGAGTATATGGAGAAATTTTGATTACATGAAATTATCAATAATTTTTAAGATTATAATTTTTTGTTATCACCATTTCTTAGGCATCACTCGTTTTATTTTCAGTTAAGCATAAGACTGACTGACGATGAGCTCTCTTAGCCATTTATGGCTTGGGTCATTGTCGAGTTGCTTGTTCCAAAGTAGAAAGAACCCACCTGGTTCCATTTTTATTGGGAGTGGTTTGATCACAATGTCCGATTTACCTTCGAACTCGCGGATGCTTTTGTAAGGGTAAGTCAGTATCAAGTCGCTCTTCTCACACAGTTTTACCGCGCTGGAAATGTCGGACATATTGACGGCGTTGTCGATGCGCAAGCGTTGAATATCGAGCACCTCATGTAATAGCCAGCTGGACACTCCGCCAGTGATGACTTGGATATGGCGGTACTTCAAGAATGCGTCGAGATTCCATTCTTCCTCTAATGCTGGGTGTCCTTTTCGCAAGATGCACGCCGAGGTGTCACGCATCAGTTCCGCGTAATTTAGAGTGTTAGGGATGGTATCGACATGGGTTTTTGAACGATCATCAAACTCAAAGATACCGACACCAAAATCGATCTCTCGTCTCTGTAATCGAGTAATGCTGCTGTTGCTCCAATCTGCACTTTTGATGGTTATCTTTGGCGCACTAGACAACGCTTGAGGCAGAAAACGTGGGTAAATCGTGGAGTAGGCGGTCTCGATTAGGTCGATACTGAAAACGCGAGTCGAGCGTTCTGGGTCAAACTCTTCTGGTTCACGAAGCTGATCAATTTGCATCAGGATTTGTTGCAGCTTGCTTTCTAATGCCAGCGCTTTCGGAGTCGGCAATAAACCTTTGGATTCTCGCTCGAATAAAGGGTCATCAAACTCTTGGCGTAATTTAGTAAGCTGTTTACTGACGGCCGATTGAGATAAGAACAGTTTCTCTGCGGTTCTGCTCACGCTGCGTTCTTGCAGTAAAACGTACAGACAAATCAGCAGGTTCATATCATTTTTGATTAAGTGGGATAGATTTATCATGATATTCCTATCATTCAACTTACAAATTGAAGGGTATGAATAGAAACTATATCACTTAATTGACTTGAGCCAGAAATACTGACTCGTTGCCCACTTAATGAACCAAATTGTTGAGGTATCGGCTAAGCTCTGCCCGAACCTCTAGCTCTGCTTCTGATAGGTATTTGGGTGTGTGTGCCTCAACCTCGGCAATGTTTTGTTCGCGAACTTGATGGGTATCGCCAATGGCGTTAAATACGCTGCGCAGCAAGTTCATAGAGTGAGACATCAAAGCTTCGCTCTCTTGTTGTGAGAGTAAAGGCGCGGCGTCAAAAGCAAGCGCGCAGAGAATGTCGTTAAAGTGCATAACATAACCTGAGCCAGAAACATCAAATGTGGTGCTCCTGATGCCATTGGGGCTTTTCTCCCACAGATACGGAGGATACTTGAGTGTGCCAAAACCAATTGCGATGACGCGGTCTGGATAGTGCAGTTCCAACCTTCTGTCCCAGATATCACCAGCTTTTCCTGCCTCAATCACTACTTCAATATTGCCCTTTGGCGACGTGAGTTCGCCTTCGACATAGAGATGAGTTTCAGCGCCTTGTGTGTACTCCAATGTCGATTCGTTGATACGTTCGGCACGGACGTGTTTCAGTTCAACTTGTGAGTCTTCTAAGCCGAATTTATGCAGGTAGCGAACCAGCCCTGCAATTGCGTGGATGCCCATATCAAAGCCATAACCTCCGCCTCCGCTGGTGGCTAAGTTAAGTAGCTTTCTCGCGTTGAGTAACGCAATTCGGTTTTCAAAACGGAAGTCTTGGATCGCTTCATGACTGTCGATGGGGTTGTCGGCAGCAATCGCGATAATCTTGCGCGGAGCAGAATCAGGGAGTGCGATAGATGAATCAGCAAAGAGCGCTTCCAACGAAGGAGAAACCAAAGCGGTGTCAATAAAGTAAAACAGTGCTCCGCGACATTTAAGCTCAGGGATCACTTGGTTAAAGCCTTTGTCGATTTCAGCCAAGGAGAAGGACGGTTTCTCAACCACAAACAACAGGTTTTGAATGTTGAGTGCATTACTCACTTGTTCAATGATGGAGAGATGTGTGCCAACTGGTGTTAGAACAAATGCGGCAGCAACATCAGTATGTGAGTGAGCCTGTAAAAACGCATCAAGATCGGCGTAGCGAGCGGAGTAAGGGAATTGGAACTGCGATGCACAGGACTTGGGATCTTGAACTGCAGGGTCAATGGCGATGATATCAAAGCGAGAGCTTAAGGTGTGTAGAAGGTTCTCATACAAACCTACCACAGACGATTTAGCGTTCCCCAATCCACCAAATACTAATACGACCTTGTTCATAAGCGCCTTCATCAATCACACATTTCATCGTGACAGACTAGCAAACTTTATCGGCATACTAGCTACTTTTTACCAATCAATAGCCCCACATTTTGTTTTCGTAAATGCAACGCTTTGGCCTTGAGGTTGCTTAAGTTGCCAAAGGCATAAAAGGGAACGTGCAATACGGTTCTAAAGCCCGCTTCAATGATCATATCGTGCCAAGTCGTGCGACTATGAAAGCAGACCCCAACGCCCGCAGTGTTCGCTCCGAGTCGTTGAGTTATCGGAGCAAGTAGCTTGGATGAGGTCGATTGATAAATCAGTGAACTAGGTAAATTGTTCACTAAAAGCCCTTCGTAGAAGTTTTCAAATACGACAACTAAGCCGCCTGGGGTTAAATGTCGGTAGGCACAATGCAGAGCCTCTTGTTGTACTTGCTTGGTGGACTGATAGGTGTCGGTAACAAAGTGATGCAAAACCCAGTTGAACTGGACAATATCAAAACTGCTTTCAAGCGCAGTATCTTGGAAAAGGTGACAGACAAGATGCTTGTTTGGGTTGGGACGATTTTTGGCGATGAGTGATGCTTCTGGTTCGATAAGCGTAACTTGAGCATTGGGATAATGATTCAAAATCTTGTCGGCATACATTCCATTCCCGCCACCTACATCGAGTAGGTGAAAAGGCTGCTGTGTAGGGTAGAGCATGTTGAGTTGCTTGGTTAGCACTTCAAACATGTCTTTGTCGATGTATTCCGTGTCAAATGAGGTGGTTTGCTGTGTATCCAGTTGGCGAACTTTGTCTTGCATGTCACTTTCCTCAAAGCCAAAAAATTGAGTTAGCAAGAATCACTCCGCTGTTTTTAGTGATTATGAGTCTCAAAATGAGAAAGTTTGGAAGTTCAGGTGCTTATGTTTTTGGCTCAACAAAAAAAGCCCACGCGATGGTGGGCTTCAATTGGAATGAGAGGGTGATTACAGGGCGATAAACAACCCTGCCAGCGCTGCACTCATCATATTGGCAAGGGTCGCAGCAATCACGGCACGGAAGCCAAGTTTTGCCACTTCTTGGCGTCGCTCAGGTGCCATTGCGTTAATCGAACCCAGCTGAATCGCGATAGAGCCGATGTTAGCAAAACCACACAATGCGAAAGTGATGATGATTTGGCTATGTGCTGAAAGGTTTTCTTTCACGTTGACGAAATCAAGGAAGGCCACGAACTCATTCAGAATCGTCTTCTGACCGATCAGCGAGCCAGCGGTTAGGATTTCATTCATCGGGATACCAGCAAAAAACGCCAGTGGTGCGAACAGGTAGCCAAAGATCAATTGCAGCGTCACGTCTTCGTAGCCAAACCAGTTGCCCGCGGTTTCAAAGCCTGCGTTGACCATCGCGATGACGCTGACAAAAGCAATCAGCATGGTGCCTACTGCAACTGCCACTTTCACGCCGTTCATCGCACCAGATGCTAAGGCATCAACGATGTTGGAATCTTCGCTTTTCTCTAGCTGAATTGCGCCTTGATGCGCCGATACTTCACGTTCTGGCACTAAGATCTTCGCCATCAACAAGCCACCCGGAGCCGCCATAAAGCTCGCTGCGATGAGGTATTTCAGCTCAATACCCAGTGCCGCGTATCCGCCTAGTACGGAACCTGCGACAGATGCCATACCGCCAACCATTACTGCGAACAGTTCAGAGCGAGTCATATTGGCTAAGAACGGACGGACCACCAAAGAGGCTTCACACATGGATAGGAAGATGTTGCTGGTTGCAGCAAGAGATTCGACTTGAGAAGTACCCAGTAGGCGATGGATAGCACCACCGATGACTTTGATAAGAGCTTGCATCACGCCCAAGTAGTAGAGCATTGAGATGATAGCGGAGAGGAAAATGATAAGAGGGAGTACGCGAATTGCGAAGATGAAATTGCCCGTTGCGAGTTCGCCAAAAACAAACCCGATGCCTTCGTCTGCGAATGAGAGGAGCCCGGATACGCCGTTGCTGATGGAGCCTAACATGGATTGCCCGAGAGGGAAGTAGAGCACCAGTGCCGCAAAACCTGCTTGAAGAGAGAATGCGCCGATTACGGTGCGCCAGTTAATGTCGCGACGACTATCAGAAAGTGCGTAAGCACACGCCAACAAGGCCAATACGCCGGCCAAGCTGAAGATGATTTGCATTATGTTACCTTGCTATGTATCTGTATTTGAGCGAGCCGTGAAAAAGACGCACGCGTGCAGAGGCAACATTGCGGAGAGTGCAAAATGTTGTCTTTACCCGAAGTCGAATTCAAAGCCCGTAAACGCTAACAGTTACGCTGGGCCCTGTTCCTTGGGGCAAGTTTCCATTTTGCAGCCGATTGAAAGCTGGTTCGGTTCCATTTCATCGTGAAAGGAGAACCTATCTAACCGGGCGCGGAGTATACGCACGGTTTTCGGTGCTGACAATGGTTATTGAGGGGATTTTTCGTTGTACGAAAGCAAGGGCGCAATTGTTAATCAGCTAAGGCCTCAATCGCCTGTTGTACGGAAGTAAAATGGATTTTGATGATGCAGCGCTGTGCTTGAGCAAACTCGTGTTTTTGGATCAGCTCTGTCACTTGCTGCACGTTCAATGTTTGTGGCAATAGACCCAATTCCACTGTGTTATTACTACCCGTTTTCAATGCAAAGCAGTGGCCTTGTGTATCAATCACAATGTCATCCTGACCCCAAATCAAGGCTTGGCACTCGGCGTTTAACTGCTCTGGCGAAGCCAAATACACCAGTTCGTCGTCGCCATCGAGTTTGAGTAAACAAGGCCATGTGATCATTGCGTTACCTTAATGTTGGAGTGGGTCATTTTAAATCGTCTACGCGCTAAATAAGCGATGTAAGGCAAGTACGATACACAAAGCCTTAAGAGAGCAAAAGGCTTTGTGTCTTACTGTGTATGTAAGAGCTTTAGTTTCGCGTTTATTGAGAGAGGCTAAGCGTACTTACCAATGATGCCGAGCAAGTCTGCCACTTGATGTGCCACATAATCGGGCTGGGCGCTCCAGTGCTCTGGTTGAGCGCCGCTGTACGCTGCTGCTACGGCAATCACTTTGCAGCTGCCACCTAACTGATGCTCGATATTGCGTGCAAACTGCGTGTCTGCCTCGTGGTCACCAATGTACATCAGCAGTTGTTTATCGGAGTGCCCAAAGATGGACTCGATGCATTTAATGCCGCCAAAAGGGTCCGGTTTTTGATGCCCGTTAGACACATCATCGTAGCCCACGACGGCTTTAAACGGTGCATTGATTTGGTTGGCGCTGAGTACGTTACGAATGTTGGATTGCGAGTTCTGAGAGCAGACTCCGTGTGGCAGGTGTTCGAACGCGTTCACTACATCGACAATGCCACTGAACAGATTCACTGGTGTTTGGTTTTGCTCTTGGTGCTCTGCCCACATGGTGCCCGCGATGAGCATCTCATCATGGGACAGACCATAGTAGTTTACGTACAGATCTTGCCAGTTTTTCGCCGCGTGATTGGCATGATGGTAATCTGCTTCACTGCGTAGGTATTTCGGTAAGTTATCCCCAGTCAGGTGCGGTGCTACAACGGACAATATCGCTTTGGTGATGTCGATATTTTTCGGAACAGAATTTACTAGGGTGCCATCGTAATCCCACAATACGGCGTCTAACTTCATGCAAAACCTTTTGAAACAGCGAAGGGAGAGTAGCTTTAAATCTTGCCAGTCTTAGTGGGGAGATAATCAGATCTTGCTCATGTTTTCATAAGCTTGCTTTGAATCGCTTGGAAGGGAGGGAACAAGCGAGAGAATAACAAAAAGCCAGCAAGGTGATGGTTGCTGGCTTTCTAGTGCATGCTTCGTTATACAAGGCGTTAAGCGATATGCGACATCTCATTTAGAGTGAAGGTATCTACCGCGCCTTCAGTTGCTTTCATGTATTGCGCTAGGTGCTCGTTGTCCATATGCGTGCGCCATAGTTCGCGTGATTCCCAGTTTTCGTAGAAAGTGAAATGCGCTGGGTTTTCGTTATCTTGGTGAAGGTCGTAGTTGATGCAACCTTCTTCGGCACGAGTGACATCAATCAGTTTAAGTAGCTCGGCTTTTACCAATTCTACTTGGTCTGCTTTGGCGATGATGTTAGCGACGATAGTCAATTTAGCCATGATGGTAATCCTCTGTTGATCGTGATGTATCGTGTTGACGAGGTAAAGATTAGTCGCGAATCACCAAATGATAAACAGCACAATGATTGATTTATTATCAAATATAAATTGATAATCGAACTTCAATCTTGTGCTAGCTGTGTTTAAAAACTGGAACCTGGCTGTTGTAAGAATTCCACTTCTTCTGCGGTGCTATCACGGCCTAAAATCGCATTACGGTGTGGGTAGCGACCGAAACGATCGATGATCACTTTATGCTTTAGTTCAAACTCATAATTCGATTCTCTACCTAGCGCTTTGAACAGCTTCTCTGCTTCTTCATGAATCCGCTTAGATTCACTGTGCATAAATGGCATGTACAAAAAGCTGCGTTCAACGTCGGTCAATTCTTGGTCTAAGCCTAGACGAATTGCCTCTTGTGCCAAGGCAAGCGCGAGAGCATCTTGAGCAAAAGCTTTTGGCGTATTGCGGTAAACGTTGCGAGAGAATTGGTCGAGCACTACGATCTCTGCCAGACGGCCTTGCGCTGTGTCTCGCCAGCCAAACAACTCAGATTGAGCGGCTTGTTCTAAGGTAGTGAGAAAGCGTGTTTCGATTTGTTTATCGACGTCGGCATTACTCACAAACCAGTCTTTTGGTTCCAGTTCTTCAAACCAGAAAGTCAGGATATCTTGGTACATGGTTGCTTCCCTGATAGAAAAAGAGCTAGGAGTATATAATACCCCCAGCTCTCGGTTTGGTTTATCGACCGTAAGTCTCTTGGATGTAGCGCTCAAACTGCTCACACATCTGCTCGTCTGAGACCGTATTGCTTGCAAGCTCTTTGCTGCCATCTACCACCTTGATGCTGGCATTTAACGATGCCACAGGGGCGCGTTCACGAGTTTGCAACGAGGCAATTTTCTTCTGCTGAACTTCCCATGCTTGTTCTGGTGATAGGTTACACACGTCTGCCAGATACTTAGCGTTAAAGCCTTCACCCGTTAGGCTAACGATAGTCTCGTTGTGCGATAGGTGGTTACCCGCATGCCAGTAATGTTTTGCCAGTAGCGGACCAATCTCTGGGTTGTCAGTCAGGTAGCCAAACTTGTCGAGGAAGTAAGCGCGAGTCTGGTAAACCGCCATGTGTGCTAGCAAGTAACCGTGGTAGGCACACGCTGCTTCATCAGACAGAAGGTGTGGAATTGCCATCAATGGGCGTGGGCTGCATTCCAAACCAAGAATTTGCTTTTCACAATCGCGTGCCAGTTTAGTGATGCGCTCTGGCGTCAGTTCTTCATCGCTTAATTGGTAAAGTGCACGTTCAAAATACGGCACAACCAAAATGCTGCGCTCTTCGTATGCTTTGAATGGCTGACGGCTGTTGATCATCGCTTGAATGATCTCATCTGGTACTGGATTACCTTCTGCGTCCAACGCGTATTGTTTTAGCCAATCGGCATCGGTTAGCAGGCTGTCACAGAACATGGATTGTGTTTCTGCGTATGCCATGGAAGTTGGGGCGAATTCTTGAGAGAAACACGGCGCGTTCATCTTAACGTTAGCGAAGTGCGCAGCGTGACCGCCTTCGTGGAACAGAGTATTGATACCATCGTAGCCGCTGCCAACTTGGTCTGGTTTCGCGTTACTGGTGAAGTTCACCTGCGCGGCAACCCATTCGCCTTGGTTGTAGAACGATGGGATAGGGCCATGGCAGAAACCGTTCGGGTATTTGCCTTTACGATCAAGCAGGTCTAGCGTCAGCTCTGCGCCTGAGTATTCGATGTTAAGACGACCGAACGACTCCACCCAGCGACGTAGCGACTTTGAGAACGGTACGTACGGGTCTAAGTCACGCATGACATCACCCGCGAACGAGTAAACAAAGTTGTAGCCAGTCAGTGCGCTTTGACCTTTCTGCTCAGCAAGGTTTGCCAAGCTGTTTAGGTGGGCATCACGCGTGCGTTGTTCAAAGTCATCTAAGATGCTGAACAGTTGCTCTGAGCTCATCTTTTCCGTCTTCTTCACTGAGTAATCAAAGAAGGTCTCGTAGCCCAAAGAACGTGCGAATTGATTACGCAGTTTGATCAGCTCAATAAAGCCGTTTTGTAGCAACCATTGCTCAAGGTCGAGCAGCGTTTGGTGCGCAGATTGACGCACTTCTTCGTGATTATTGGCGCGAATGGTCGACGACAATACTGGCAAAGAGCCCTCGGTTTGTTCACCGTTTTCATTGGTAAACGTCAGAACGTGGTTTTGCTTTTTCTCGAACAACTCGGCTTCAAATGCAATCAGAGCATTCTTTTGTGCTTGAGCTTGTTCGCCTTCAATTGCATGCGATTCAAACGTTGCCAACCAGCCTTGCAGACCAATTTGCGTTTGCTGCTTCTCTTGTGGATCTGCAATTGTTTCAGCCGCTTTAAGCTGTGCTTTGATAGCAGAGATTTGCTCGGCGTTGCTTAAGAAATTGGTCCAAGCGGTTTGTGCTTTTGTCGAACCATCGTGGTCGTCGCTGATGCCCATGTACGTCTCCCAAAAGAAATCTTCTTTGGTGCGATGGATAGCGAGGTAACGTTGGTTGAGATCGTTTAGGTATTCCGTTGCAGTCATTTTGATCCTTCAAATGTTTGCTTTATTGAGGTTTTTATCGTCATTGATTATGGCACGCATAAGCAGCAGAAAGGAATGCGAAATCCATTTGCCATGTTTATGGCTTGTAAACAGGAATTTACCGCACTTTTTACATGTGCAGACGTCAGTCACAAAATTTTTCCGTTTTTGATTAGTAATGGCCGTTCTCTATTTATAAAATTCGGTCTTTCGCAGTGGTGCTGAAAGTAAGGAAAACAATAATGAAAACAAGAATCGCAGCTCTAACAATAGGGCTAACTTTGGTGGGATGTTCAGCAACAACACCAACCAATGACCAAGTTTTTAATATCGAGGAAAACTGCGCCGTCATTATGAGTGAAGGAGTGACACCAGAAGAACGTTGGAGCGCCTACAACAAGCTTATTGAAAGCTATGGCGACCATTATGTATCTGATAAGAACCGCTTGGAATTGGCTCGATGGAACTCATTTCGCCAAAAACTGATTCGCGATGAGAGTCATCAATTACTCAAAGAATTTATTGAAGTGAGTGACTGGGGCTGCGCAAATGGCAATTACCTTGAAGAGATGTACTTATTTGTGAAGGAAACACAAGCGAGCAAATCAGAGTAAGACCTGCGCCTTACTCGTCTTCATCCGATTCTTGATGCTGATTGATCTCTTTACCACACCCTAAACATTGGTTTGAGAGGTCGGTTGGCATCATGATGATCAAACCACAATGAGGACATAAATCGCCTTGGTTGTATCTGCGCATTGTTCATCTTTTCATTATATAGTCTATTGTTCTGTAATTTAAAACCAACCCCACAGAAAATACGACATCAACAGCAAACTAAACCAATTTGCATATACTCAATGTGTTAGCGAATACAACGGAAGGTGTCATGTTAACTCCTCATAAACTGATTCTTGGTGCTGCGTTGCTGCCTGTATTTAGCGCGTGGGCGAATGCTGCTGAGCAAACCGCAGACGTGGTGTACATCAACGCTGGTATTTATGGTCACCCAAAAGCAGACGTTGTCGCCGTGCATGATGGACGGATTGCTTTTGTTGGTGATAAAGCCAAGGCACAAATGTGGGTTGGTGAGAGCACTGAAGTGGTGGATTTGACTGATACCTACTTGTTGCCAGGTTTTGTCGATAACCACAATCATGTGTTTGAGGCGGCTTCCGAAGCAGGCGGTACGTGCTTATTGCAAGCTGGCACCTTGTTGGATGAGCAAATCCCACAACTGCAAGACTGTAAAGAGTTTGTCCAAGATGACGAATGGTTGATGGGGTACGGTTTTACGCTTGATGCGACCTTGTCAGAAGAAAACCAGCGCACGCCTTTGGAAGTGATCGATGAGGTCTTTCCTGAGACGCCGGTGGTGTTAATGGAGCAAACCTCTCACTCGATGTGGGTGAACTCGGCAGCACTGAAAGCGGCGAACATTGATAAAAACACGCCCGATCCGCAAGGCGGTCGCATTCTCAAAGATCCGGATAACGGCGAGTTGAATGGCATCTTGCTCGATAACGCCGGTGATTTAGTGATGGAACTGGCTTGGAACAGCATGAGTGCGCAATTTGCGGTGAGCTACCAAGGTTTGTTGACTGGATTAGAAGAAGCTGCGCTTTACGGCATTACCACGATTGGTGATGGGCGAATGTACTGGAAGCGAGGTTGGTATGAAGTATGGAAGGAGAGTGAAAAACGAGGTGATCTGACCGCTCGCGTTTCTTTGCGACCATGGATCTATCCGACTGACAGTATGGACTCTCAACTGTCGTATTTGAGAGGCATTCAGTCCGACGATACTTCTCGTTTGCTGCTGGTGAACCAAGTCAAAATGTACAGTGACGGCATCTTCATCAATGGTACTGCCAAAACGCTTGCGCCTTATCTTGATACTTACCTGCCGGATTCCCCTTATGGGCTGAATTACATCTCGCCACAAGCGATGCCCGAATGGCTAAGCAAGCTCGATAAACTGGGTTATAGTGCGCACATTCATGCTATCGGTGACGGTGGTATTCGTGAATCACTCGATGCGATTGAGAAGGTGCGCAGTCAGGGCAATCAGCGACGTTACACTTTGACGCATGTGGAATTGGTCAACAGCAAAGACCTGCCAAGGTTCGCCAAGTTAGGTGTCACGGCAGACTTTCAAGTCGGTTCCGATTATGTGGCTTATCACGATCACCAATGGGCAGAAGCCTTCTTAGGCGCTAAGCGAGCCAGAGCCTTGATGAACCTGCGTGCGCTTTATAATGCCGAAGCTAACGTGACGTTAAGCAGCGATTGGAATGTGCATGATTTGAACCCATTGGTTGGTATCTCCAATAGCTTGGTGATGGGCGAAACCGGATTGCCAAACGTCTCAGCTGCGATTGATGCCTACACAATTCACCCGGCTTACAGCTTGGGTTTAGAAAAGGAAATTGGCTCAATCGATATCGGGAAATCGGCAGACTTTGCTGTATTGGATCAAGACATCACCCAACTGAAAGCGGAAGACATTGCCCAAGCTCGCGTCCTCATGACGGTGTTGAGAGGGGAAGTGGTCTACGAGCAATTGGATGACGAATAAGCCGAGCGATGACTCACTCGGCTGAAAGGTTGTTGTCTTGTTGAAGCGTATTTAGAGGCTATTGCTCAGGGTATTCGCCCATACCTTGCGTTTGCCCTTCTGCTTTCCAATGCTCGCCTGGGTCAAAGGCTTCATCGCATAGATCGACGGTGTAGCCCATTTCGGTAATTTCTTTCAGGGTGAGGTTATCAGCAATTTTGGCAATGTCGCCCGCCTTGTTCCGCAGTTCCATGGTTTCCCTCCGGTCACTGTTTGGTTGTCGGTTCAAGTCGCGCCAAGCATAAAAGCTTGGGTGGCTCGGTTATAAGTATAAGCAGTGATGAAGGACTTTATCGGTTAATAGCCATAATTTATTTAAGGTTAATTGGTCGGTATAACACTTTGGCGTCGATACCGGTTCAATATCATGGCGATAGAAGACAAAGTGTGATTTATTGGCGCCTCAATCGTGGAGATTTTAGGAACGGAAATGGTGATTCTCGACCACACACTCGCGCAGCAAATCGTCGATCGCACCATGTCGATCATTGGTCATAACATTAATGTAATGAACGCGGCAGGCACCATTATTGGTAGCGGCGATGCTGAGCGTATTGGTCAAAAGCATGATGGTGCAGTGCTGGCGCTGAATCATGGTGACTCGTTAGAGTTGGATGAGCAAAGTTGCCAATCATTGCAGGGCGTGAAACCGGGCATCAATATGCTGCTGCACTTTAAAGGTGAAGTTGTGGGCGTGGTGGGTGTCACTGGTAACCCTGAGCAAATCCGAGCGTTCGCTCAGTTAGTTAAGATGACAGCGGAACTGACGATTGAACAAGCTTCGCTGGTGGAGCGGCTGCAATGGGATCGTCGCCATCAAGAAGAGTTTGTTTCAGCATGGTTGAACCAACAACTTAGTGACTCCGAGTTGCACGATTGGGCGCAGCGTCTTTCAATCGATTTAACAACACCACGAGTCTCTATCGTGATCGAGCTTAAAGCAGAGAATGCGCCTGTTAGTTTGAACAGTGTGCGCGGCGTGGTTGATGTGTTGTATCGCTCTGAAGATAAGCCGTTAGTGGCGATCATGTCGATGAATGAAATTGTCGTTCTCAAGTCTTTACGTTCTTCTTCGAATGGTGACCAAAGTGCGCTCGAGAGCATTCAGCGCCGCTTAACTGCTAATCAAATTGATGATGTCCGTCTCGCGATTGGGCAACGTTTTGATGGCGCACAGCAGCTTCCTCTCTCCTACCAAAGTGCCAAGCAGGTGCTTGCTGTCGGTCGTCGCTCTCATCCAGAAAAAACTATGCTGGGCTTTTCTGAATATCGCTTACCTGTGTTACTCGCCCCTTTAGCCGATTCTTGGCAAGGTGAACAACTCGCTCAAGCGATGGCGACTTTGGTTTCGGCAGACAAATCTGGACAGTTGATAAAAACTTTGGAGGCGTATTTTCAAGCCAATGGTAACGCCAATGATTGTGCTAAGGCTCTGTATATTCATAGAAATACCTTGAGATATCGTCTGGATAGAATCAGTGAAGTGACGGGCATTTCGACGCAAGATTTTACGGGATTGACCGAGCTGTATATCGCAAGCCAGTTAAGAAAGCTAAATTAGCTAATTGTGCAAATGCACAAGATAATTCAAGCATAGTCAGTATTATTTGGGTATTTGACTAAAGAATATGCCAAGTTTTTAAGTGAGAATAGCCGCATTGATGACCTGCGAACTGTCGCTCGCAGCGTGCTGTTTTCAGGAGAATGAAATGAAAGTTGTGATTGCCCCAGATTCGTTTAAAGAGAGCTTGACCGCTAAACAAGTGAGTGACGCGATTAAGAGCGGTTTGTCTCGTGTTTGGCACGATGCAGAATTCGTCACGGTACCTGTTGCTGATGGCGGTGAAGGGACAGTTCAATCTTTGATTGATGCGACTGAGGGCGAGCAGGTTTTCGTGACCGTAAAAGGCCCACTTGGCAATGATGTGGAGGCGTTTTACGGAATTCTAGGTGACGGTGAAACCGCAGTGATCGAGATGGCAGAGGCAAGTGGTTTGCACCTTGTGCCAAGTGAGCAACGTGACCCGAAAAACACCAGCAGCTTTGGTACTGGCCAGTTGATTCTGAATGCGCTTGATCGCGGTATTCAACGCTTGATCATCGGCTTGGGTGGCAGCGCAACCAATGACGGCGGCACGGGTATGTTGGCGGCTTTAGGTGTTAAGTTTCTAGACAGTGCTGGTCAGCCTATCACTCCTAACGGTGGCGGTTTAGTTGAGCTAGCAAGCATTGATGTGTCTGGGCTCGACACTCGCTTAGCGGACTGCGAAGTGCTGGTGGCATGCGATGTGGACAACCCATTGTGTGGCGAGAAAGGTGCATCAGCGATTTTTGGTCCGCAGAAGGGGGCGACACCGGCGGATGTTGAGCTGCTAGATTCTGCTCTAAGCAAATACGGTGAACTGACAGAGCAAGTGACGGGCAAGCATGTGCTGACTCAAAAAGGCGCGGGCGCTGCCGGTGGTATGGGCGCGGCGTTGCTTGGCTACCTACCTGCACGCTTGAAGCCGGGTATTGAGATTGTACTAGATACCGTAAAGCTCGCAGAGCACGTAGCAGACGCTGATATTGTCTTTACTGGCGAAGGCCGTATTGATCACCAAACTGTGCATGGCAAGACACCAATGGGTGTGGCGAAAGTGGCGAAAGAGTATGGTTTGCCTGTCATTGCCCTAGCAGGCTGCACAGGTGATAACTTCCAAGTAGTCTACGAGTGTGGCATTGACGCGGTATTTGTATGTGTACCACGCGCAATGAGCTTGCCAGAAGCTTTGGAAGAGGCGGATGTGAACCTTGCGAACTTGGCTGAAAACGTAGCCAGATTGTGGCAATTACCTCGCTAACACTCCGTGTTTTGTTGAGCAGATAGCTCAGAGAACTCATATCAAAGCCTCCCAATTGCGGAGGCTTTGTTGGTTCTGGTGCTGAATGTTTGGAACGGAATGCTTGGAACGGAACGTCTGGAGCGACTATTTGGCGTGTTGAGCAATCAGTGTTGCCAGCGTTTCCATCGCGGGGAGCCAGTTTTTCTCCGCTCCAAAGTTCGCCACGCTAAGACGAATGCAGTTTTGATACTGTCCCTGAGTGCCAAATACCGAGCCGGGCAGGATACTGATTTTGTGTTCGTTACAGGCTTGATAAAGCGCATAGCTGTCAGTCTTGGGTGGCAAGCGTAACCAAAGCAAGAATGAGCCTTGTACTGCATTGATTTGGTAGCGGTTTTTTAGTTCAAAGTGTGCATCCAAGCATTGATTGAGCATCTGTAAATATCGTCTCACGTTGGCTTGGTAAACACGGCACATACGCGCAGTGTGAGTGCGGTATTTGCCTGAGGTTAGGAAAGTGCCTACCGCCGATTGCATCAAGTTCAAACTGCCCATGTTTTCACATAACAGGTATTGCTCGACTTGAGCGCGATAACGTCCCGCTAGCATCCAACCAATACGAAGGCGTGAATCGAGCGTTTTCGACAAGGAGTTGACGTAAATCACCCGTTGTTTCTCGTCCAATTTGCGCAAGCTTGGCAAGGGTTCGTCGTAGCTCAACGCGCCAAAGACGTCATCTTCAATGATTGGAATATCTCCAGAAACCTTAAGCAGTCGCTCACGTCTTTCAAGAGGCATCATTGAGCCTGTTGGGTTGGTGAAGTTTGGCGTGACAACAATGACTTTGATCTCCCACGTCGCCATGGCCTTTTCTAGCGCGTCTGGATCCATACCATCACGAGGACAACTAGGGATCTCGACCACTTGTAAACCGAGGGATTCAAGCATCAATAAGTTGCCGAAATAGCAGGGTGATTCCACCGCAACAATGTCTCCAGTCTGTGTTGTTGCTCTGAGGGCAAGACTGATCGCTTGCTGCGCACCATGGGTGACCAAAAGATCATCCACGTTTGCCGGCGTTCCCAGATCTTGGGTGATCTTTGCTAGCTGTTTGACCAACAAGTCATCACCCGGTGGCAGTTGGTAATGGCTGGAAATATGGCTTTGTTGGCGACTCTGGCGGCCAATTTCGGCATACAGGCTTTTGATGGCTGGCGCGTCAATGTTCGGGTGTGCTGAGCCCGTCGGAAGCAGCTCTTGATACTCGGGATAGGTAAGGATTTGTTTGCACACCGAGAGCAAATCCACGCGTGTAGGCTTAGCGATCTTGGCTTCATGTCGCTCGGTTGGCTTTACTCGATAACCGGATTTTGGCACCGAATAAACCATGCTTTGTGCTTCTAGTTCCTGATAAGCACGGATCACCGTGTTCTTGCTTACCTTGAGTTCAGTGCTCAATTGACGGATGGAAGGCAACTTGTCGTCTGGCTGATAAACCCCATTGCTGATCGCTTGTTTGAGATGCTTCTCGACGATCAAATACTTATTGGCATCAAGTGTACTTGCTAAATCTGTACCCATAAAAACACTTCCATCTGTCACTTTTTGAAAACACTGTACCTAACTACATTAGCAACATTCGAGATTAAAAACATTCAAGATTTAAAAGTAAGTAGAGTGAGGGCGAATCATGTTAATCAGAGCAATTCCTTTTGTGTTCGTGATCCTTTGGGCTTCTGGATTTGTTGGTGCGCGATTTGGGTTGCAATACGCCGAGCCTGCGACCTTGTTGTCGATTCGCATGGCGTTCAATGTCCTGTTGTTTTTGGTGATTGTGGCTTTTCTGCGTCGTCGCATTCCAACGGGAAAAGACTTTTGGCACAGCTGTGTTGTCGGAATATTGATTCACGGCTTTTACCTAGGTGGAACGTACTTCGCCATCAGTTTGGGAATGCCGGCGGGCTTAAGTTCGCTATTAGTCGGGATACAACCTATTTTAACGGCCGTATTGCTGGTGGCGTTCGCTACTGAGCAGTTCAAACCATCACAGTGGATTGGTTTATCCTTGGGTTTTGTCGGTATTGCTATGGTGCTTATGGGTAAGATGGAGTGGCAATCCGATTTGCACAAAACCTTAGCGATTGGTGTGTGTTTGTCGTCGTTGTTTGGTATTACGCTTGGCACCTTGTATCAAAAGAAGTATTGCCAACAAGTGGATATGGTAGGCGGCGCGACCGTGCAGTATTTAGCGGCATTGGCCATGTTCCTGCCAATCGCGATGCAGTTTGAAACTATGCAGGTGCAATGGACGACGGAATTCATTCTTACCTTAATCTGGCTCGTGGTTGTGCTGTCTTGTGTGGCGATTCTATTGTTGCTGTACATGGTGAAAAATGGTGCGGCATCGAGTGTTGCTTCTGTATTCTACCTTGTGCCTCCGACCACGGCGCTTCAAGCTTGGTTTGCCTTCGGTGAGTCGTTTGATTGGATGGGCATTGTTGGCTTTGTATTGGCTGCGACGGTGGTCTACTTAGTGGTGAAAAAGCCTGAGCTACCAATGTTTAAATCAAAGGTTGCAAAGCAGAAACGTAAAATATACCTAAATTAGGTAGGGACATTTGCGTGCCAGAGAGTACAATCCGGCTCCTTACATGTTTGTGGAGTCGGATGATGACCGTCAAGCCAGATCGAATGAGCGCGATGCGCAATATCATTGAACAAGTGAAAGCAGAATTGCCGATTTATGAATCGGAGACCTTTGTTTGTGGCCCTGAGGGTAAATGCATCGGTTGCCCAAAAAAACTGTTGGAAATGGTCGATTCTGAACTGAGCTATTGGGAATCTGCAATGGATCGCGGTATCACGCCTCAGTTTGATGAAATCCGCCGATTTGGCAAAATGTGCACCAGCGTACGCCGAGGTTTAATCCGCAATAACGTGCCGTTGCTCAACGCCTAATCAACACTTTTTCGACATCTCCCTCGTTACCTTGTCTTCATTGATTAAACGAAGACAAGGGGCTTTCATGCGCAAACTCTTTTTCTCTGCTGTTTTGTTATTACTGGCTTCCAGTGCTGGTTTTGCGGGTTACAAATGGTTCACTGACAACCAATATGGCGAAGCGGATCTTGCTGCGGGTAAGCAGCATTTTGAATCTTACTGTGTCTCTTGTCATGGTGATAAAGGGCATGGTGATGGATTGGTGGCCAAGGCGACGAACATCAACCCCGATAATATTTTTGATGAACTGACCAATCCATTCGGAACAAAAGTGGAGTTAATAGGGACGGTATTGGAAGGGGAGAATGGTCAAAGCGGTGCAATACCACCATTCAAATCTGTGCTGAGTGAAAAGCAAGTAAATGACATTTTTGAATACATAAAAAGTATTAATTGAGCTGAATTCTTATTTTAGAAACAGACACTTATTGGCTTTTGGTGTGCTTCAAGGTTTTGAATTCAGTCGAATTTCTACGTTACTTTAGCCGCTTGTTTCAATGTAATTTGGCGGTCACTCTCAAGTTCTCGATTCCCTCGTTTTTTCTTATCATTTGCGCGTTTCTCTGCGTAATTTCAGCGATATATTGGCTCGGTTCTCACATGGATGTGGGAGCGACCCCCTATCATCTGTCTGTATGCTGAGAGTCAAAAGTGAAAACAAAAGGATTTACGTTGATGGAAATCACCATCGTCTTAGCAACCTTGGGTTCCATCGCTCTCGCTGCCTTGCCAATTCTGCTCGATATTAACCGTCAAGCTTACGTTTCTATGCTGCACAGTTCGCAGTCTTCTCTGGGGACGTCTCTTAAGTTCTTCCATGCCAAAGTGATGATTGATGATGCGCAGGAGCGCAGACAAATGACGTACATTGATCATCAGGTGAACATGCTCAGTGGGATGCCAGAAGCCAGTGCAAATAGCATACGAGCATTGTTAGAGATTGGTTTGCCTGCCAAAGGCAACTCACCCATTGATAAGCCGTGTGAAGGCAGCGATTTTTGCATTATGGGGAATCAATTCCCAAGCAGTGCCTATTTTGTCGCGATTCCTGAGTATCAGTTCGCTGATCATTCTGGCTTAGATCGTGTGGTGTACATTTGGCCGCAAGGGTACACCTTGGAACGTGAAGCGTGCTATTTCTATTACGTTAATCAAGCGTCGACGCGCTCGGTGGTTAGAGGGCATGTTACAGAAGGTTGCTAGACATCAAGCAACCTGGCGCGAGCAGAAAAGTACAAAGCCCAAAGTGCAGAACTTGGGGCTTTGTTTATTCTTAAGTTGGAAAAACTTAGCGAAGCGCTAAATCTCTGCGACCAACTTTTTTAGCAAGCGAAGCATCTCTTTTTGTTCTGCTGGCTCTAGCGGGCTCATCAGCTCTTTATTAACAGCCAGTGGAATTGGCACCAAGGTTTCTTTGAGGCTTCGTCCCTCTTCCGTTAGATAAATACGGAACGAGCGGCGGCTGTTTGGATCGGGATGGCGCTCTACCAAACCTAACTTCTCCAACTTGTCTAAGGTACGAGTCGTGGTTGAGTTTTCTACCTTAGATTTCGCTGCGATATCGCGCTGCGTCACGCCTTCTTCTTCCCACAAACACATCATGGTCGGCCAAAGTGCAACGGTAAGTCCGTGCTTTTTGAGCTCGGCTTCAAATCGCTTCGCTGCATCGTGTGCAACGACATTGATCATCCAGCCAAAGCTGTCTTGTCTGTCAAACTGTTCGCTCATTTTCTTACTCTTATGATAAAGCAACGATTGCCATGGTAACCAATGTTGCAGCAACTAGCACCCCTAAAGCACGGCTTTGCGGCGCGAGATAGACAATTTTCTGTTCCGTGATGAGCGCTTGCTTGTTCATTTGGGTTTGTTTACCTGTGATCATCGCTTTCAACAAGGGTTTACCTCTTAGTTTATAGAAAAGGATCGCACCAACATGTAAGACGATCAGTAAAGGCAAAAGATCGGCCAAAGTCAGGTGTAACCACTCAATCCCTACAAATACGTTGTCGTTAAGCCAAACATCGGAATACGGCCACGTATCGAATAAGCCGCCAAGCGCCATTCCCGAGATACATTGAAGCAGCAATGTCGTCAGCAGCGCCGCCACCATCCAGCCGCCTGCAGGATTATGACCCACTGTCGCCGCCGATTTACCTTTTAAGTAAGTAATGACACCTTTAGGCGAGCGGAGAAACTGTCGAAACAAACTGGTTTCGCTGCCGATAACTCCCCAAGTCAATCGCCATAACAACAAAGTGAATAACGCTAACCCTAATTGAACATGGGGCCCATTGCCAGACAATCCAGATGCCATCAAGGCTATAAACAGTAAGGCTTGAGCCCAGTGATAAAGTCGCGTTGCTAAATCCCAAATTTTCATAATTACCTCGATCTTTTCTCGGTGTGATGATCTTCTTTACGGTAATTTACACAACAATAGTTGCGTACGCAATGATTGTTGTGTAAATTTATTTGCAGCCACACAGCAAGAACGAAAAACCAGGAGTATGAAATGAAAAAGACATTGGCACTGATTGCACTTTTACCGACCATCTTTGTATCAACAACAGTGTTTGCCCAAGACTTCAGCGCTCAAATTGAATCGCGTCAGAATGCATTTGAGCAAATAGAGTCCCTGTCGAAACAAGTCAGTAAGACATTGAAAGGCAGCAATACCGATTGGTTCGCGCTAGAACAGATTGGTGTTGAGCTCACTCGTCACAGCGCGCAACTGAAACAAGCGTTTCCTGAGGGAAGCCAAGCTGAGAGCAAAGCGAAGAAAGAAGTGTGGAGCAAACCAGATAACTTCAATCGCTTGATGCTGCAAATGGATGAAGGGTTTGCACAGTTGTATCAAGCTGCGCAGAACCAACAAGTTTCATCGGCTGAGGCAGGTCTTAAGCAAGCTCAGAGTACTTGCCGAAGCTGTCATCGTGCATACCGCAGTCGTTGGTAATCAAGCGATCCACAACATTGAATTTATATTGAAGCAAAAAAGAAAATCGTTAAGTGAAAGGTAACCTTATGAAAAAACTCATTCTATTAAGCACACTTACTGTGGCTTCTTTCTCTAGCTTGGCTGCTGATTACGGCGTGGAACTAGCTTGGAACACCAATGATTCGGGAAAGGTTCTCAAAACATTGCCAGAACAGAAAGCGGCTTTTAGCCAACTGATCGAACAAGGTGATGTGAAAGACATGTTTGTTTTACCAAGCAGTATCGATGGTAAACCAGTACAGATTCTGCGTTTCGTGTTGTCGGCTGATAACAAGATGGAAGTTGCGACTAAATTGCAGGACTTACCCATGTACCAGCAAGATTTGGTGAAGATCGCGAGCATTCAACCACTAGGCGCCAAATGGTTAGACAACACGCCAGAAAGTGATAACTACAGTGTGACGTTGCGTTGGAAAGAGGGCATTGAGGCGTTAGAAATGGACCGTGTACTAGGAGTCGATCTGCAGCGAGTGATCAGCTTGAACAACTCCGGCTTAGTCACGTCGTCTTACATCAATACCCAAGTGTTGGACAATGGTGTTGAGCGTCCGATTTACTCCGTCGCCGTATTGGCGAAAGATGCCCAGCAGGCGCAAAACCTGATGTACTCTTTTGAAGCGGTACAGCTTGGGTATGCGACTTTTGAAATTGAATACTTGGGTAAAAAGTTGGATATGAAAAGCTAACTAAGCCTTTATGTTTAAAGGTCTAGATACAGACGCAGCATGTCTTTGTGCTGGATTCCGTTCTCCCAAATTGGTTCTGGGTAGTGGAGTAAGAAGTGATCTTTATCCACGCTCTCTACCCTGAAACCCAAGCGTTGATAGTAAGTCAGTTGGTAACCAAACGTCCCCGTTCCTAATATCAACTTTTGAAAAGATTCGCCTTTTAACTCTTCAATGGCAAATCGCAATAAATCTGAGCCAATACCACGTTGTTGATGCGTAGGTGCGACTGAGACGTTCATGATTTCAGCCTGCGTTTCTGAAAGCGGAAGCACCACGCATGCTCCGACGATCTGGTTCTCTTCCACCGCAACAAAACTCAATGAGTTTGCAAGATAGCGATTAACGTTGTCTTGGTCTGGATCTGCTTCTAATAGCAAAGCCATCGGGATTTGATTTGGCGATAAGGGTTTATATTCAATCATCACAAGTACGCGGTAAATATTGAGTTCCGATCAGTATATCGCAAAGGCAATGTGGTCTTGCTACTAGAATCAACTTACGGGTGCTTTAAGACCATTTTCTGACTCATCAGATATTTGCCGTTAGGCAATAGCACTTCACCTAACTCGCCACAATGCTCGAAGCCAAACTTCTCATATAAAGCAATCGCAGGGTGGTTGGTTTTGTAAACATTCAACGCAATAGTGTCATAGCCATATTGCCAACCGCTTTGAATGGCGGTGGTGAGTAGCTTTTTTCCTAACCCTTGGTTTCGGTAGTAGCGGTCAATATGAATGCCGAGAATGCCCGTTTTAGCGAACTCTCCTCCTTCGTAGCCACACATTTCGGCTGGGAAGATTTCGATGCTGCCGACTAGGCGTTTTCCATCGAAGGCCACAAATTGGGGAATGGATTCTTTTTCTACACGAGTGATTACCTCACTCAGCATCGCTTTGTCTGGCGCTGGCGAGCGTAAGTATTCTCCTTCCTCATAAACGCGATTCCAGAGCGAAATAAAGTGGTCAATGTCGTTGACGGTAATCGGTCTAATCTGCATTCATCTTCCTTGATTGGTGCATAAAGTTTAGTGGCTCAAGTGCATTTGTGCGTACGTTGGTCAGGTGCTTAGCAACTCAGACAAACAACGTATTTGATTTGGGACGGGGTTGCTTGGCGCAGGGAGGTTATGAGGATTGAACCAAACGATGTTTAACCCTGCGTCCATTGCTGGGTAAATGTCTTTTTCTGGTAAGTCGCCAACCATGGTAAGTTGGCTCGCCTCAACGCCCAATTGTTTTGCGACCGCAAGATAAAAATCAGGCTGATTCTTGGCAATCCCAAGGTTTGCAAAGCAAAAGTAGCCAGAAAGGTATTGGTCGAGCCCGACTCGTTGAAAGGCTTTTTGAACATCTTCCATCGCGGAATCTGATGCGCTGGTCGCGATATAAACTTGGTGATGTTGTGTGAGTTGAGCCAGAGTCTCTTTGGCTTGAGGAACGGTTTCAACGTGTTCCCAATCGCACATTTTTCCTTGTGCGTGAGGAAAATCGACCATCAAGGTGTTTCCCCAATCGAAAAGATAAATCATGTTCGAATCTCCTTTATTCGTACATCATATCGTCTTTTCGAAAAGGGAAGGAAAGCGCGGAAGATAAATGCGATTCACGTTAGCTTTAACGCTGAAATTCGCTTAAATGTCGTGATCATTACAAACATTTCATCATAAGACGGGAGTTGGGAGCAAAGCCCAGTTTGTCGTAAAACTGCTGCGCATTGTGGTTAAACTCCATGACTTCTAAGCGGACTTGAGTTGCACCTGACTCGCGCGCCCATTGCTCAACGGCCGTCATTAAGGCTCGGCCAACGCCTTTTGACTTCTGATTTTCATCGACGACGATGGTGCCAATACGGCAAATCGGATCTTTGATTAAAAAGCTGATGGTTTCATTTTGGGTAATGATCGCAGTGATAAAGCCAAGTGCTTGTTGACCTTCTTCTGCAATGAGCACCAATCGAGCATCATCGGCCAGCGCATCTGCGAGAAAGCTCCTGTCTTCTTCAGAAGGTGGTACAAAAGTGTGTGGCGCATGACGAAAGTGAAGTTCGCTAATTTGCGTGTTTAATACAAAGAGCGCATTGAGATCGTCGGGTGTCGCTGATCTGATTTTCATTACTGTTCCTTAATTTCCGCCAGCTAGATCGATAAACGAGCCTGTGACATAAGACGCTTCATCACTGAGTAGCCACGCGATGGCATTGGCCACTTCATCTACCGTGCCTCCTCGCTTAAGAGGGATTTTTTCACTGAGCCTGTCGACTCGATTCGGCTCGCCGCCATCGGCATGGATATCGGTATAAATGCAGCCGGGGCGAACCCCGTTTACGCGGATGTTTTGCTCCGCCAACTCTAACGATAATCCCTTGGTGAGCGAGTCCATTGCGCCTTTCGAGGCTGCGTAATCAACGTACTCAAACGGCGCACCAGAGCGGGATGCGGCAGAAGAAACATTAACAATTGCATTGCCAGATTCAAATCGTTTTGCTGCTTCTCTACAACAGAGAAAACAGCTCGTCACATTAGCGTTCATCACGGTTTGGAATCGCTCAAGGCTCATGTCCGCAAGACGAGACTGGGTGAACAAGATGCCCACGTTGTTGACGAGATGAGTGACCTTTCCGAGTGCTTGTTCGGTTTGTTCAAACAATGAGAGCACCTGCTGCTCATCGGAAACATCCGCTTTGATGGCGATGGCTTTACCGCCAACCTCCTCAATCTCACGAACAACTTGCGCGGCAGCCTCGGCTTGCGCGCGATAGTTAACGCATACGGCATAGCCTTGTTTGGCGAGTAATTTGGCGGTTGCAGCTCCGATGCCTCGGCTTGCGCCTGTGATGATGACTACTTTCTGCAAAATACGTCCTTATTTTTGTCGTGAATATTATTTTTGTCGTGAATATTATTTTTGTAACGAATAGAGCTTATCTGCGTACTTTCTCCCACCTATTTCATAGGCTTCGGGGATGGTCTCGGTGAGTGTGAAGCCACATTTTTCCAGCACTCGTTCAGAGCCAATATTGCCCTCTGTGACCGTGGCGGAAAACTGAGAAATCTTGTGCTGCTTAAACGCCCACTCAATCACACCGGTAAGAGATTCCGTACCCAACTGTTGGCCATAAAACTCTGGCAGCAATAAATACCCGACTTCAGCAATGCCATCTTGCAATACAAAGCCTGTGATGCCGATTGGTCTTGCGCTTTGTTTTTCATAAATCACCAAACACAACCAATGCTCGCTTTGCGGTGTCCATGTAGGTAGCCGTGATTCGAACTTTTGGCGCATTTCGTCTTCGGTCGGCGGGTCAAAACAAAGTGCAATGATTTGTGGTTCGCTACTTAAGCGGCGATACAGATCCCAATCACTTTTCGTTAGCGGTTTAAGCTCAGTTCTTGGGGTAGAAATGGGTAGAGATAACACGTTTGAATCGCCTCCATGTGATCGAGTTTTCATATCTCACACAAACATATCAAAAGTGCTTTGATAAACAACATCTATCGTTATGACGAATAGGTTCGGTCAAGAAAGATTTTTCAGAAAAATGGAATATGCCAAGGAGTCTCTCAATAACGAAAAATAAGTCACCACCTAGGGTGTACGTATGACTCAGATCAATTACCAGATACTACTAAAGAGGTAAATATGCGACAAAGCATGTGAATTTGTGAGTATTTATTTCTAATTATGTCAATTAAAAAACGTTATATCGCCGCAATGGTGGCAGTGGGTATTGGTGTGGGCTGGCTAACTTTAGGTGGCACCGCAGCAGTGATGCATTACACATCCGACACTGAGTTCTGTCTCTCTTGTCACTCTATGGAAATCCCTTACAAAGAGTATCAAGGCTCAGTGCACTTCAGTAACGCCAAAGGTATTCGCGCAGAATGTTCAGACTGTCACATTCCGAAAGAGCCAATGGATTACTTGGTCACTAAAATCCGCGCTTCAAAAGACATCTACCATGAGTTTGTAACAGGTAAGATCGACACGCCAGAGAAGTACGAAGCACACCGTACTGAACTTGCAGAGATGGTTTGGGAGCAGTTCCGTGAAAACGATTCGGCAACCTGTCGCTCTTGTCACGACTTCGATGCAATGGAAGAGTTCGAGCAATCACGTGATGCGGCGAAGATGCACGCATACGGCAAAGCGAATGACCAAACGTGTATCGATTGTCACAAAGGTGTAGCGCACTTCGCTCCAGAAGCGGAACTTGATAGCAAGGCGTTTGAAACACTGATGAGCTTCACAACCAAAACAGCAGCCGATGCGAAAGTGGTTTACCCAGTGACATCTATCAGCATGGGTGATTTTGGTACAGTGAACCCAACAACCAAACTGAACGTTGTGAAAGCGGAAGGTGACAACCGCACCGTTAAGATCAATGCATTCCAAATGAAAGGCGCTGAGCAAGTGCTTTACATGGGTGAAGGTCAACGCGCGATTGTTGCAACACTATCTGAACAAGGCCAACAAGCAGTTGAAGCTGGCGAGTTCAAAGCAGACGTATACGGCAACGAGTGGCGTCCTGTTTCTCTAACGGCAACGATCGATTCTCCAGTGGTTGATACGCTAGAGCCGGTTTGGTCATACGCAGAAGAGTTGGACAACGTTTACTGTGCAACTTGTCACGCGAAAATTCCTTCAAATCACTTTACTGTGAACGCATGGGGTCCTGTAGCGAAGAGTATGGGTGATCGCACTGATATTTCAGCAGAAAACCTAGAAATTTTGACTAAGTTCTTCCAGCACCACGCGAAAGATGTGGTTGGTCACTAATAGAGAAATAGAAGGATAAGATTATGACTAATTTAACTCGTCGCGGATTTCTAAAAGGCACTGGTCTTACTGCTGGTGCTCTGGCTTTCACTTCATTGACGCCAATGAGCGCGCTAGCGTCTGATAAGCGTGGTTCAGGTGTACTTACAGCGGGTCGCATGGGCCCAATGCTGTGTGAAGTAAAAGACGGTAAGCTGGTTTCAACCACAAACGCATTGCCACAAACGGTACCAAACAGTCTTCAAACTACGGGCCCTGACCAAGTTCATACTAAAGCTCGTGTTAAGTACCCAATGGTACGTAAAGGCTACTTGGCAAACCCATCAGCGCCAGAAGGCGTGCGTGGTAGCGATGAATTCGTTCGCGTGTCTTGGGATGAAGTTTACAAACTGATTCACGAACAACACATGCGCATTCGTAAAGAGCACGGTGCTGAATCTGTGTTTGCTGGTTCTTACGGCTGGCGTTCAAGTGGTGTGTTGCACAAAGCACAAACGCTTCTACAACGATACATGAGCATGGCGGGCGGTTACTCAGGTCACCTTGGTGACTACTCTACAGGTGCAGCACAGGTGATCATGCCGCACGTGGTAGGCTCTATTGAAGTTTACGAACAGCAAACGACTTACCCTGTGGTTCTTGAGCACAGTGACGTTGTGGTGCTTTGGGGTCTTAACCCAATCAACACACTGAAAATCGCTTGGAGCTCAACAGACTGTGCGGGCCTTGAGTTCTTCCATCAGCTTAAGAAGTCAGGTAAGACGGTTATTGCTATCGACCCAATGCGTTCAGAGACCATCGAGTTTTTCGGTGACAACGCACAGTGGATCGCTCCACACCCAATGACGGACGTGGCGATGATGATGGGTATCGCGCATACGCTTGTGAAACAAGGTAAGCACGACAAAGAATTCCTAGCAAAATACACCACAGGTTACGACGTATTCGAAGCTTACCTAATGGGTAAAGAAGACGGCGTTGAGAAATCTGCAGAATGGGCATCTAAGATTTGTGGCGTGCCGGTTAAGCAACTTGAGCTGCTTGCAGACATCTTCAGCAAAAACCGCACAATGCTTATGGCGGGCTGGGGTATGCAGCGTCAGCAATACGGTGAGCAACGTCACTGGATGCTGGTAACGCTAGCAACTATGCTGGGCCAAGTTGGTCTACCGGGTGGTGGTTTTGGTTTCTCTTACCACTACTCAAACGGCGGTAACCCTTCACGTGATGCGGGTGTACTTCCTGCTATTTCTGCTTCTCTAGGCGGCGGTTCTTCTGCAGGTAACGACTGGGCGGTTTCTGGTTCTGTTAACGCGTTCCCAGTGGCACGTATTGTTGAAGCACTAGAAAACCCAGGTATGAGCTACCACCACAATGGTCATGAGTTAACGTTCCCTGAGATCAAGATGATTTGGTGGGCAGGCGGTGCGAACTTTACTCACCACCAAGACACTAACCGTCTGATCAAAGCGTGGCAAAAACCAGAGCTTATCGTTATCTCTGAACCATACTGGACAGCGGCAGCGAAGCACGCGGATATTGTTCTACCTATCACCACATCGTTCGAGCGTAACGATATGACCATGACAGGTGACTACAGTAACCAACACCTAGTGCCGATGAAGCAAGTGGTTGAACCTCAAGGTGAAGCTCGTAATGACTTCGATGTATTCGCGGACATGGCAGAACTACTTGCTCCGGGTGGTCGTGATGTTTACACCGAAGGCAAGACTGAAATGGAGTGGTTGTACGGCTTCTACAAAGCGGCGCAGCAAGGCGGTCGTGGCCAACGCATCGCAATGCCAAACTTCAGCAAATTCTGGGAAGATAACCAGTTGATCGAAATGAAGTGGAACGAGAAGAACGCGCAGTTCGTTCGTTACGCTGAATTCCGTGAAAACCCAATCATGAGCCCATTAGGTACGCCAAGTGGTAAATTCGAGATCTTCTCTAAGACGATTGAAGGCTACCAGCTAGAAGACTGTCCTCCACACCCAACATGGATGGAGCCAACAGAGTACACAGGTAATGCCACTGATGGTGAACTTCAGTTAATGACAGCGCACGCAGCGCATCGTCTGCACAGCCAGTTCAATTACGCGAAGATTCGTGAAGAGTACGCGATTGCTGACCGTGAGCCGATTTCAATCCACCCAGAAGACGCAAAAGCGCGTGGCATTAAGACCGGCGATCTTGTTCGTGCCTTCAACGGCCGTGGTCAAGTTCTGGTTGGTGCATTGGTGACTGATGGCATCAAGCAAGGCTCTGTTTGTATTCACGAAGGTGGTTGGCCAGATCTAGACCCGAAAACAGGCATCTGTAAAAACGGTGGTTGTAACGTTCTGACGCTCGATATTCCAACCTCTCGCCTTGCGAACGGTTGTGCGGCGAACTCTGCATTGGTTCGTATCGAGAAGTACGAAGGTCCAGTGCTAGAGCTAACAGCATTCACACCGCCTAAGAACGGTTAATGTGAACGCTAATTAGCAAATTCATCACTCGATGTTTAAAACAAGAAGCCAGCGATACGCTGGCTTCTTTGTATTTACTTCTTAACTCTCAACAGAGTCTTATCAAGACAGAATCAAACAATAAGCCATCCAATTCCAGATAGTAAATTGAGTTACAGCTTGGGTAATTAAAATAAAACCATTAAGTGAAGATGACTTGGGCAATAAATTGTTTGGCTTCAGTACGGTGAGTAAATTGCCAATTCATCCGCTCACAAATTCGCTCAATAATGATTAATCCATATCCGTACCCCGAACTATTTTCATTATCGGCTTCAAATTGATTTCTGACTTGTAAGCGGTGGTCATTCAGATCAATGAAGACATCACCAGAGCTATAGCTGAATGCATTTTTAACTAGGTTGTTGATGACGATTGATATGAAGCTCTTTGGCGCAAACAAGTGAATATTGCCTTGCTGCTGAAAGTGGTGCTGAGCGCCTTCTTTAATAAACAGTGTTCCAACTTCTTCGAGTTGTTTTTCTATACACTTTGCCAAGTCGACTTGCTCAAAATGACGTGAGTTTATCTCTTCCTTTCCCAGCAACAGGAACACCTCGGTCAATACTCTCATGTCTTCACAAGCTCGCTGCGTACGCTGAATTGACTTGAGGGCAACGCGCGGCAAATCCGATACGCGATTCAAGATATCGGCTGATCCTTTTATGACCATGATTGGCGTTCGGAGCTCATGAGAAGCGAAGCGGTTGAACTCTTGTTCGCGTTGAAAGTTATGCGCAATGTGCTTCTTGCCGTCTACAAGAGCTTGCTCAATATAACGCGTTTCACTAAATCGGGTTTCCACTTCAAAATCTTCGTACTGGGGCGGCATGCGGTCTATTTTATTGACGATCACGTTGAGTGGGCGGGAGAGAATACGAACAATGTGAATGCCATACAGAAACATCACTAAACAAAGGATGGCAACGGAATAAAGCGTAAAGTGATGCAAAGCGCTCTCGTACTCATCCCTGAATTCATCAGAATCGCCTTTGAATACAATGTACATCAGCCCTTTTCCTGAAGGGTGATGGAACACACCGAAGCTCTTTTCATCGGAGCGCACTTCTTGGCCATAAAACCCCAATTGAGTGTGAATCGCGAGCCATTCAGGTACATGTGTTAACGACCAGTAGAAATCAAATACCAAAGAGTTTGGTGGAGGTGCGAGGTGCTGAAACTGTTGGTAGTTGTGCAAATACAGCTCTGCTTCTTTTTCCAACCAATGATTTAAGCTCAGAGATTCAAACTTACTTTCGGCGATGTAAATAATCGTCCAGAAAAACAGGGCAATAATGAATGCCATCCTAGTAAAACTCCAACGTATTTTAGCGTAAATACTGGGGGCTTCTTTATGAACCGGTTTGATTATTGCCCTAATATCCATAAATTTATCCTTGTCGAAAAATAGAAAGAGTATGCGGAAATAATTCGTTCATCCTCACAGGGATATCACACCCATTGAATGTGCGTTATTTATTTTCTTCACGAATGCTTCACGCGTTCTCAAATAACATGGCTCTATGAACAAAATATGAAAATGACTTTCCAGATCCAAAGCGGAGGGAAGGGAAGTGTTTTCAGTGATTGGATTTTTAATGGATTACTTTTATCGAAGGGAATGCGTATGAAAGTAGCGATAACTTATGTGAGCTGCCAAGTGTGTCGAACACAGTTTATGGCGTATAAACAAGGCGCTTTTGAAATGAACTTGTTGTATCAGGTTCATTGCAGTAACTCAGAATGCCAACACCAGTGGCAGTTTACGGTTTTGTCTGCGTTGATCGCGAATCAAGTTCCAAGCGGTGCTGTGCGAGCACAAGAGTGCTACTCACTAGCCTCTGATTTGGATGTCGCGTAGATAACAAAACGCCCGACGCATAGTGTCCTATGGTCGGGCGTTTTTGCATTTCTGGAGCTGAATAATGCTTGAGTGGAGGATGTCTCGTTATGACTTAGCGAGAGTCACAAAAGGCATTTTCTTGGTGACTTGGAATGCTGGCAGCAAAGTAAACACGATGGCGACAAATACCACTGAACCAACCAAATCCTCAATTCTGTGCATACCGAGCCACAAGCGACTGTACGCTACGCCCATTGCCCATACCCATAAGGTAGCAGCAGAGATATAGCACTTGTTCTGCAAAAATAACCCACCAAAGAAGGCTAAACAGATAGAAACGAAAATAGTATGACCAGATGGGAAGGAATAGTCTTTTTCACCTTGCCAGTGACGAGTACGCCATTCACTGACTTTTTCGGAGATCTCACCAATCACACTCGCTTGTTGTTCAGTCTCCAACTGATAAAACGCTTCTGGGTGTTCAATCAATTGCTCTGCGGCAAGCAGTTCAGTGTAGGGACGCGGGCTTTCTGTCATCAGCTTTAAGCCTGTTTTGCTGGCAAAACCAATCACCAGTAACAATCCCAGCATGGACAGTTTTTGCATCCAATCAGACTGACTCGGTTTGAAGCGGTAAAGCGACAATACCAACAGCGTAAGCGTGATCAAAAAGCCTTTACTGCCCGCAGAATCGGTTAGCAGAGTAAAGAGAATGCCAGTGCCGTCAGAAACGTGAGAAGTAAGATCGTGATACGAGGCAAACAGCGAAAGTGGGATGATGCCAAGAATGAACAAGGCGAGCATCATCAAACCGTATTTTTTAGTTTTCATGAAAAGTCATACAGCAGTCGAAAATAGGCGGCTATCTTACGACAATCGATGTGAAAAACTTATCAACGCTCTGTCAATTCGAGCGTGAAAGTGACATCGCAAGTCTTCGTTGTGAAAGGAGGGACTGTTGAAAGTTTTGAGAAGTGAACGCGCTCATCCATAAGCGCTTTGTTCTGGAGTGAGCAAGGTTAGCTCATCAACCCCAATAGATACTCCGATGCTGCTTTGGGATCTTCTGCGTGGCAAATTGCTGAAACCAAAGCCAAGCCATGAACACCAGTGGCGCTAAGCTGCGGAATGTTACTTTCGTTAATGCCGCCAATGGCAACAATCGGCAGTGAAGTCGTCTCTAACGCCATCTTCAAGCCATCAATACCCCAGAACTTCTTGGTGTTGGTTTTGGTTGGCGTCGCGAAGATAGCGCTCAAACCGATGTAATCAATCGGCAGAGAGTCGGCTTCTGCAAGCTGCTCTTCATTTTCGATGGATAAGCCGAGGATTTTGTTTGGTCCAATCAACTCACGAGCGATAGTTGCGGGCATGTCTGATTGCCCGAGGTGAACCCCATCCGCATCAACTGCCAGTGCGACATCAACGCGGTCATTGATGATCAAGGGCACATCGGTATCTTTAAGGATGTCTTTGACGGCTTGAGCACGTTCGATAAACGCGCGCACATCGCCGTGTTTTTCGCGGACTTGAACCATGGTCACGCCACCTTCCACGGCTTTTCTCACAACACGCTTTAGTGTGGCTAAATCTTGTTGGTCATCGGTGACCAAATATAAACGATAGGCATTCATTTTGTTTCCTTTGGGCCTCTCATCTAGATGAAATGAGAGGCTGGTATTTGACAGAGAAAAGCTTAGTTCACTTGCAGTTTTAGGCGTTTGGCCAGAGTTTCTTCATCTAGCTGGTAAAGCTCATCCAACAGGTTCATTTGCAGGCTACCTGGGCCGCGAGCTTGTTCCGCTGCAATCTCGCCAACAACGCCCAGTACCGCCGCTGCAGCAAGTCCGGTGTTATCACCAACAGCAGCAAAAGCGCCTGTAAGAGCCGTTAGCGTACAACCCATTCCGGTTACGTATGGCATCATCTCGTGACCATTGTTCAGTTGCACGGTTTGCCCTTTCGTGACGATGTAATCAGTTTCGCCAGAAATCACCACACTTGCACCATACTCTGCGACTAGGAAGTTGGCTGCGCCAAGTGCTGCGTCGCTGCTGTCTAACGCATCGACGCCTTTGCTTTGTGCTTGTTCGCCAGCGAGAGCGATGATTTCTGAGGCGTTACCACGAATGATCAGCTTGTCTGCAAGGCGTGCGATCTCACGTGATGTCTCGGTACGTAGTGAGCTTGCTCCGCAACCGACAGGGTCGAGTACAACGATTTTACCATTGGTATTGGCTTGCTCTACGGCATAGCTCATACGCGGTGTCCAAACGCTGTCTAAGGTACCGATGTTGATAACCAGCGCGCCAGCGAACGACATCATCTCTGCCATCTCTTGTTTGGAGTGCGCCATGATTGGAGAAGCGCCGATAGCCAATAGCGCGTTTGCCGTGTTGTTCATCACCACGTAGTTAGTGATGTTGACGACTAATGGCTTTTGCTGGCGTACTGCGGTTAATGCTTGGGTGATTTGTTCAATTAACATGAGACTCTCCGATTAATCTTGCTGAGCGTTCAGGCCTTGTTGCCAGAATGCCACTTCCATACGCGTTGCAGTTTTGAATACCTGAATCAGGTTTTGACCACGCTGGCTCTTGATATCGATTTCCGCCAATAACTGATTAAAGTGTTCTGCACCTTTTGCGACACCAGATTGGAACTCTTCACCACCGTAGAGTTTGATCCAACTTGCGTATGGGTTGCCTTCGATTACTGTCTTTTCATCTTCAATCAGCATCTTACCGATAACGGCATAACCGATAGAGCAAGGAGCAAGTGCTGCGTAAAGATCAACAAGATCGCCGGTCATGCCAGCATCTAATACGTAACGGGTATAAGCTACCGTGCCGAAGTCTTCTGGCTCATTTTCTAAGTCGGATTCTGTCAGTCCCCATTGCTCACAGTAAGTCACGTGGTGGGCGATTTCAGAATCGAGCAATGCATGTACGCTTGGGAGAGCGCGGCGCATGTCATCCAAAGTACGTGCTTTGTAGATCGCTAATGCGTAAGCTCGTGCATACTGTTTTAGGAAAAGAAAATCCTGCTTTAGGTAATGCAGAAAACAAGGCTGAGCCAGAGTGCCTTGCGCCAATTGCTGCACGAAAGCATGCTCAGTGTATTCTTGCCAATCTTGGCGGCAAGCGTCGATCAAATCTTGGTATTTCATTATGGGTATCTCGTTATCAAAAGACCCTAGGCTTAGATCCTAAGGTCAGTAGCATTAGTCAAAGCTCGGCACGTAATCTTTTGCTTTTGGCAGTGTTTCGATGATGTTTTGTGAATACATGAATTCGGCATAATCATCGTAGCGTTTCAGATCTACTGCAGATGGACGAAGAGCAAAACGAGTTAGCGTGTCGTTCCAAGCGCGTTGGTTAAGATCGTTGTTGAGGGTGTCTGGTGAATAAGCCACGAACTCTTTCCACGACTCTTTTGGATGGTTAACGATGTAAGTGGTCGCTTGCTCTAGCGCTTTGTTGAATGCCTTGATGGCTTCTTTGTCGTAGGTTTTTGCATTGGCTACGAAGACTAACTCGTCATACGCTGGCACGCCGTGTTCTTCAGGGAAGAAGGCCTTAGCTTTATAACCTTCTAGTGCCAGTTGGTTGGTTTCGAAGTTACGTAGACCGCCCCAAATCGCATCCACCTTGCCAGACGCAAGAGACGAAGACAGCGCCCAACCTACGTTGATGATTTGTACGTCAGAAAACTTCACGTTCTCTTGAGCTAGCATGGTGCCGATTGTTGCTTCTTCGTTGCCTGCGATCGCAATACCGATCTTCTTGCCTTTTAAGTCGCCAAGGTTTTCATTCTTACCGTTGTCCAACACCATCAGCGTGTTGAGTGGCGTAGCAATCAAAGTCGCAGAGCGGATTAGTGGCAAACCAGTCGCGACATCGATGGTCAGGCTTGGTTGGTAAGAAATCGCCATGTCGACCTTGCCAGCAGCGACCAACTTAGGAGGTGTACTTGGATCTGCCGGCTCCTGAATGTTGACCTTCAAACCTTGCTCTTTGAAGTAACCACGTTCTTTGGCAATCACGATAGGACCATGGTTTGGATTGACGAACCAATCCAACATCAGTGTCATCTCTTTTTCAGCTGCAAGCACGTTGGTTGATACCACTGAAGCGAGTAGAGCAGCAGCGCTCATAAGTTTGTTTTTGTTCACGGGGTTCTTCCTTTTCTTTCCCAATTTTCTTTGGTTATTTTCTGTAATTACTTGCTTTCCCAAGGGATGGCTTTTTTCAATAATTTATCGGTGATGAAGTAGAGTGAGATAGACAGCACGGCGAGGATAAACAGCGCTGCAAACATCTCATCAATGATCATTCGAGCGTTAGCTTGGAGCATCAGATAACCCAAGCCTTCACTTGAACCTACCCACTCACCGACCACTGCTCCAATTGGCGCAATAACGACGGCAACACGAATACCCGAAGCTAAAGTTGGTAGGGCGGCTGGCAATTGAATATGACGAAGTAACTGCCATTTAGACGCGCCCATGGTCTTGGCAAGGTCGAGGTAACCTGTTGGTGTATTGCGTAAGCCGTCGTAGCAACATGTCGTGACGGGGAAAAAGATGATGATCGCCGCCATGACTACTTTTGATGCAATGCCGTAACCCAGCCAAAGCATGAGCACTGGCGCTATGGCGAACACAGGGATCGCTTGGCTAGCAATCAGAATTGGCAGTAACCAACGCTTCAGCGGCTCGAACATCAGCATTTGCAATGCGAACAGCAAACCCATTGATAATCCAAGCGCCAAGCCAAGTAAAATCTCTTGCGCGGTAACCCAAGTATGTTTGAGCAGGACATCGTAACGAGTGACCAATCTATCCAGCACTTCAATTGGTGAAGGTAAGATGAAGCTTGGCATGTCGAATACCACAACAACCAACTGCCACAATCCCAAGATCACCGCTGTGCTGATGACCAATCGTAGAGCCGGATGGGTCACGCGTTCTTTTTTACTAATGCGCGCCGAAACGGAGTTGTACTGAGTCATATCACTCATAGTCTTTCTCCAGTTGATCCAAAATCGCTTGTTGTAGCGCCGCGCACTCTCCATCGAGAACTCGTGGCGGCTTGGAGTCTGGAACGACTAAGTGCTGAGCTTGCGCAGGCGTGCCTTGCAGTACATAGAGTTGGTCAGCTAATCGCACCGCTTCTTGTGGGTCGTGGGTAATCAGAACAACCGTCTTATCTTTCAATAATTCGGCAGATAAGGTTTGCAACTTATGGCGAGTAACCGCATCCAGCGCAGAGAAGGGCTCATCCATCAGAACCAAAGGCTTGTCTTGCATCAGAGTGCGAGCAAGGGCAACACGTTGTCTCATGCCGCCAGAGAGCTGAGCTGGCTTAGCATCCGCGTAATCTGCGAGTCCTACTTGGCTGAGTAAAGTCAGTGCACGTTGTTTGTTTTGCTCTGGTGCTTGGTCTTGAGAAAATCGAGAACTTAGGCAGACGTTGTCTAACACATTTAACCACGGCAACAACAAGTCTTGTTGTGCCATGTAGGCAATACGCTCGTGCAGGGCGATGCCATCCGTTGTGGTTAATTCACCATGCCATTCGACTTTGTCGTCTAATAACCCTGCGAGATAACGAAGGATCGTCGTTTTTCCGCAACCACTGCGACCAAGTAACACAGTCCATTGATTAGCAGGGATAGTCATACTCAACCCTGCTAATGTTGGTGTTTGGCTGTCTTTGTATTGCAGACTTGCTTCGTTAAGCTGAATGCCGAGTGCATTAGCGCACATGCGTGTGACCTGCAAAAAAGTGGTTCACAGGGCCGTGACCTTTACCGACATCCAATTCATCAGCGTGTGCGATAGCTTGGCTGATGTACTGCTTACCTAGGTGCACCGCTTTGTGCAGGTTGTTGCCTTGGCCAAGGTAAGACGCGATAGCTGAAGACAGCGTGCAGCCTGTGCCATGGGTGTTTTTGGTTGGAAAGCGTTTAGCGCTGATTAACTCGGCGCTGTCTTGCATGATCAGCAGATCGTTGCTGTTTTCGTCTTTTTCTAAGTGGCCGCCTTTTAACAGTACCGCCTTTGCACCGAGCGCGCGTAAATCAGCGATCATATCGTTCATTTCAGATTCTGACTGAGGAACTGGCTTACCCGTCAATGCTGCGCCTTCGGGTAGGTTAGGGGTAATGATGTCTGCGAGCGGAATCAATTCTTCTTTTAAAGTGCTGATTGCCGACTGTTCCAGTAATAGATCGCCGCTGGTGGCCACCATTACAGGGTCAATCACGAGGTGTTTTGGCTGGTATTGTTTAATTTTGTTGGCAACAACTTTGATGATGTTGGAGTCGGCCAGCATGCCTACTTTGACTGCAACGATGTTGAGGTCGGTAAATACCGCATCAAGTTGGCTCTCTACATGGTCGAGAGGAATGGGGAAAATCGCAGAAACGCCTTGGGTATTTTGCGAAGTAATCGCCGTGATTACCGAGCAAGCAAAACTGCCGGTTGCTGACATCGCTTTGATGTCGGCTTGAATGCCTGCGCCGCCGCCACTATCAGAACCTGCAATCGTCAACACAATCGGTGTGTCTGTTGAAGTTGCTGCTCGTGGCTGTGTTGATGGTTTTTCTTGGCTTGACTGCTGCGCCATGGTCGCTCCTATTACAGACGTAAAGGAACTGACTTGGCCATTGAAGATCGGTGTATGGATCCGTTGAGGCTAGCTGCGTCGATACAGACTTGAAGCAGGCTAGTGGCAAAGTGATGATAGTTCCCTACGTCAGTGCTAACTGAATCAGGTTCAACGGGTCTCGAATTTCGATCTCAGCCGACGCATTCACTGCATGGGCCCCCCGACTATTTCGTCAAGATAATAGCAGTTCACTCAGTTACGGTGCACGTGTTTTTTCCGGCCAAGAGGGGGCAATCGATTAAATATGAGACTTGAGAGCAGTAACGAGAGAACCGAATTTAGCGTAAATAACGTGCTGCATTGAAACTGGCAGCTCAAGACACTATCTAATAGTGAGATGTCGACATAATACGTAACGATTCGTTCTTTGACTTAGCAAGGATTAGCATAAAACAAGGTTAAAAAAGTGTTAATATTTAATGCGTTGCCAATATGCTTTTGAGTCATCCAATTTAGGTTGTGACTGTTATAAACAGAGTCTAACTCAAAGGTGGGGAAGGCTAGGACGATCAACGAGCAAGGAGATTTCATGCTTAATTCTGTAACAGCGAAAGCGGTGATCGATCATGCCCTCTTTTTAGGGGCTGATTTCGCTGAGCTATTCGTTGAACACCATCAAACCAACACTGTCCAGATCGCATCTGGAGAGGTGGACAAGGTGAACTCGGGTATCGATTTTGGTATCGGTATTCGTCTCTTCTTCGGTCATAAAGTGCTTTACGGTTACACCAACAGCACCGATGAGGCCGAACTTAAACGCGTAACCTCACTGCTTGCTGCAAAAGATAAGCGTGAACAAATCGCGTCAGCAGGTTCTCTCAATCTAAACCGCTACCCAATTCAACATGGTTGTCGTATGCCACTTGGCAAAGACGCTAATCTAGATTCTAAAATCGCTTTCCTATTGCAAGTTGACCAAGCAGCACGCGCAGAGAGTGAACATATCAGCCAGTTCATTGGTAGTGTGCTTCAGCGTGAACAACAAGTGTCTATCTTCAACTCAGAAGGTCTACACGTTGACGATACTCGCCACTACATCCGAGTTGCTGGTAATACTGTCGCTCAAAAAGGTAATGAGCAGTCTTCTGGTATGGAAGGTCCTGGCGCTCTTGCTGGTTGGGAGTTCAGTGAACAGCTTGATGCGAAAGAGCTAGGTCAAACTATCGCGCAGCAAGCGTTGGTAAAACTTGGCGCAGATGCTTGTCCATCGGGTGAAATGCCAGTGGTGATTGGTAACGGCTTTGGTGGCGTAATCTTCCACGAAGCGTGTGGCCACTTGCTAGAAACCACTTCGGTTGCGAAGAAAGCTTCAGTATTCCACGACAAGATGGGCGAAATGGTTGCTCATACCGCAGTGAATGCAGTCGATGATGGCACCATGACCAACGAATGGGGCTCGATTCATGTTGATGACGAAGGCATGAAGACTCAGCGCACTCAATTGATCAAAGACGGTAAGCTAACCAGCTTTATGGTCGATAAAATGGGTGGCATGAAGACGGGTTACGGACCTACGGGGTCTGGTCGTCGTCAAAACTACAAGTTCGCACCAACCTCGCGTATGCGTAACACCTTTATCGAAGAGGGCGAGCATTCACTTGATGACATGCTGGCTGGCATCGAGCGTGGTATCTATGCGAAGAAGATGGGCGGTGGCTCGGTTCAACCGGGTACGGGTGAGTTTAACTTTGCTGTTCGTGAAGCTTATCTCATTGAAAATGGCAAAATCACCAAGCCTCTGAAAACAGCAACGCTGATCAGCACGGGTCCAAAAGTGTTGAAAGAAATCAGCATGGTCGGCAAAGACATGGCGCTTGCGCCGGGCATGTGTGGTTCAGTAAGTGGTTCAGTACCAACAACAGTCGGTCAGCCAACGCTGAAAGTCGATAACATTCTGGTAGGAGGCGGTAACTAATGAGCCAAGAACAACAACTTCTTAATGCGGTTGATTACGTCCTATCAGAAGCAAAACGCCAAGGCGCAGAAGCGGACGTCATTGTAAACCGCAACAGCAGCTTTTCTCTGAAAGCGAACCAAGGAAAGCTGGATGAGTACAAAGTAAGCTCAAGCCAAGTTCTGGGTGTTCGTGTTGTGAAAGATGCGCGCGTTGCAACAAGCTATTCTGAGTCGTTAGAGCAACCAAGCTTAGATTTGATGCTGACTAACGCGCTGCAAAGCGCTCGCTTTTCCAAGCAAGATGAACATCAGACCATTAGTTGCGTGAACAGCCACATCGCGACTGATGTTGCTGAGATTGCGCAAGAAGATACCACTTCTGTTGACGAAAAAATCGAACTGTCTCTCGCTCTTGAGCAAGGCGTAGTGGCTCTACCTCACGCTTCTAGCGCACCTTACAATGGTTACAGCGATGGCGAAACACAACTAATCATTGCCAATACTCAAGGCACATTGTGTCAACACTTCGAGCGCTCGTTCACTTGTTACGCGTATACCTTGTTTGAAAAAGACGGCAAACAGTCAATGGCGGGCAGAATGTCACTTGGTCGCCGTTTTGATGAGTTGAATCCAGCTTACTGTATCGAAGGTGGCTACAACCTTGCTCGTGATCTTCTGGAAGGCGCTCCGGTTGCGACAGGTAACTACCCTGCTATTTTCCACATCAATGCGCTAGCAAGTTTATTCGGTGCTTTCGGCAGTGCTTTCTCTGGCGTAAGCGCGATGAAAGGCATTACGCCACTGGGTGACAAGCTTGGTCAACGTGTTGCGAGTGATTTGATTACCTTTACTGATACGGCTTACATGCCAAATGGTATGGCAATCGCAAGTTTTGATAGTGAAGGCTTTGCTACTCAAGACAATGTGATGATTGCTAATGGTGAGTTGAAAACCTTGTTACACAACAGCCAGACTGCAAGTTACTTGGGCGCAGTCTCGACAGCAAGTGCCGCTCGCGGTGCAAAATCGAGCTTAGATGTATCAGCAAATCACAAAGTGATTGCGACAGGTAACAGCAGTGCATCAGAAGTAAAAGCGGGTGAGTACCTAGAGTTAGTCGAACTTCAAGGTGCCCATTCTGGTGCGGATGCAGTGAGTGGTGATTTCTCATTTGGTGCAAGTGGCTTCTTGTGCCGTGATGGTGAGCGCATTCAACCAGTGCGTGGTATCACTGTAGCGGGTAACTTCTACAAGATGCTGCAAGAAGTTGAGGCTGTGGGTGATACTCAGTTAATTAACGATAGCCGCACTTTCTTCTCGCCAGACGTTCGGTTTGCCCGTTTGAGCATTGGTGGTAAGTAAACTTAGCATTCCTATAGAAACAAAAAGAGGACTCAAGGGAGTCCTCTTTCTTTTATAGAGTGATTAACTCCCGAGAATTAAAATTCGCGAATGTCCAACTCATTGTGGATCAATACCACACACTGAGAAGCGAAAAGCATCTTAGGACCTAAGCTGATCTTCTCTGTGCCAAGGCGCTTCAAGCTGTTAAAAGACTTCTTCGGCATCGGAATATGGTCAGTTAGCAAGAAACATGGGTTTCCACCGATTTCTGCATCACGAACAAATTCGCCTTTTTTATCCAACATATATAGTTGGTGATCTTCTGCCAGTTCTTGCACTAGTCGTTCAAAACTGACGGTACGAACGGTGATACCAGGTTCGACTTCACGAAGTTGCTCTTTGCCCATACCAACCGAAGCATCCAAAGCGCGAGCCACTGCTGCAATCAAGGTTGACTCATGGAAGCCACCAATGTTGGTGATGTCGTTAGAGCGAATAGTAATGGTGCGTGAGAAATCTTTTGTGCTTTCTAAAACCAAGTGAACAACCACATCTTCACGGTGTGATTGAGCAACGAACATAGTGTTCATCATGGTATGAGCAAGAATCTCTGTATGCGCTTCATTACCAACACCTTCTAACAGTGCTTTGCTGGTGGTTGGCGCCGCGCGAGCTCGTAAAACAAAAGAGCGCATGAATTTAGCCTCTATATAGGAAGAGTGAATGCGCGGAAGTATATACCCAAGCAGGGAAGGGATGCGAGTTTAATAGCAAATGTGAACTTACTTACAAAGCTTCGATTGTCGTGCGGAGTGTGCTGGTTAGAATAGAGGCAACCTGTTAGGAGCGGTATATGGAAATCAAAAAAATAAACAAACAAGTCTATAGAAAGAAGGTCAACCTAGTGATTGGTGGCTTTGTTGCCTTGCTTGCTATCTCTTCTCTTGCTTTTAGTACGCTATTGATCGTTTTGTTCGGTAATACAGATGTAGTACCTGAACAGTCGACGGGGAACTTTCACTGGAACCTGATTGGTGTTGTGCTTGCCTTAGCTACTTCACTGTCTTTGTTAAACCAATTCAAAACACGCCCTTATATGGAAGAAGTGTTGTATGTCTGGAAACTCAAGCAGCTGCACAACAAGATCTTTCGCAAACTGAAAAGCATTAAAGCCGCTTCTGCTGAGCACGATGTAAAAGCGCTGACGATACTTAAGTTCTACTATACGACTCAAAGTCAGGTGTTTGAGTTAGACAACAACACATTGACGATGAGCAGTGTAAATAAAGAATTAGAGACAATTGAGCAAATAGAAGCAGCGAAGTCACTGGATCTTGATATTACAAACTTTGAAGAGTCTTGGATTGACACATATTGATTGCCTATTTGCTACGTTAAGTTAACAACTAAGTGTTAAAAATAAGCGTTTGAGTGAGATTTCATCACTCGACGCTTTTTTTTAAAGTTTTTTCTAAAAAAGGGTTGCCAAGAAAAATCATCTCCCTATAATGCGCCTCCGTTGTCAGGGTAAAGCGGAAACGCAAAAGCAGTTGGCAATGAGGCGAAAGAAAAGCTTCTAAAAATTAATTTGAAAAAGTGTTTGACACTAAGAATTAATTCCTTAGAATACGCCTCCGCTTCGATAGCAAAGCTTACGAAGCAAGCTCTTTAACAATATAGACCTATCAATCTGTGTGGGCACTCGTTGATGATAATCCAATTA
>NZ_JH976125.1:0-264939 GCF_000305755.2 Vibrio sp. HENC-03
GTGTAAAGTTCTTTGCCACACCTTTGATATTCTTCAGTTTCACAATTTCCCCTTGAGTTATAACGCTTTCTATACGGCCTTCAGCCACTCTTCAGGCACGCTACCGCCTTCTTTCACTACAAAAGAAAGTATGCATGCTAGCACTTATCTTTATGAAACAAATAGAAAATCAGTATGAATCTGTGTGCTCACACACGCAATTAGACGGCGTATTGGCGCCTAATTGTCCATAAGGGGCTAAGTTAATAAAACTGTATAAACAACCAGTCAAATTATAACTATGAAAAGTCAGTTTTTACTTAGTGTTAAAGAGCATATGATCTCGCGTCACTATGCGAAGAAAACCATTGAAACCTACTTGTTTTGGATAAAGCGTTACATCATCTTCCACCAGCTTGTCCACCCTTCAAAGCTTTCTGAAGACGATGTCGAACGCTTTCTTAGTCATCTCGCTATTGATGAAAAAGTGGCAGTCAAAACACAGGCACTTGCGTTAAACGCCATATCTTTTTTGTATCGAGAGTATTTCCAGATGCCACTTTCATTGAATATGAGGTTTCAAAAATCACTCACTGAGAAAAAGCTACCTGTTGTGCTAACAAGAGACGAAGTACGCCGATTTGTTCAACATATTGACCCGAAATACAAACTCCACATCCAGCTTTTGTATGGTTCTGGCTTGCGAATCATGGAGTGCTTACGATTAAGGATCCAAGATATTGATTACGACTATGGTGCGCTCAGAGTATGGCAAGGAAAAGGCGGTAAAAATAGAACGGTCACATTAGCCAAAGAGTTACATGAACCACTAAAAGCACAAGCCAGTTTAGCGAGAGATTATTATCAGAAAGACCGTCACATGGGCGGTTATGCTGGTGTTTATATCTCTGATGGGTTACGCAGGAAGTATCCCGGCGCAGAATTGGATTTTAATTGGCACTTTCTCTTCCCATCAACCAAATTAAGCGTTGATGACGATACCGGAGAGTTTCGACGACACCATATCAATGAGAGCGCAATACAAAGAGCTGTTAAACGAGCGACAAAAGATGCAGGAATCGAAAAATCAGTGACTTGCCATACCCTGAGACACAGTTTCGCGACTCATCTTTTAGAATCTGGCGCTGATATTAGAACCGTTCAGGAACAGCTAGGACATACTGATGTGAAAACGACTCAGATCTACACGCACGTCATCGAGCGCGGTGCAGGAGGCGTCTTGAGCCCGTTATCTAGCTTATGAAAAAGAAAAAGCCACCGAGTGACAGTAAGTACTCCGGTGGCTTTCACATTTAATTGGTTTAGTGACGCTCGCCCAATTTGACGTTGCCTTTGGAATCAAACCAAAGTGCTTGAGCGCGACGGCGACCGAGCAGGATCGGGCCATCATCATAGAACAGAAAGTTCTTCCAATATTTTTTGAACGTTGACCACTTCGTCTCGATTACGTTGTATTTCTCATAACAGAAGTACACCGTGACGTCATCTTGCCAATCAATAAACGTCGCAATTTCTTCTGGTAACTCGGGTTCATCGGCTTCCCAAGCTGCCATCCAGTCGACTTCTTCTGACCAATTAGACTCTTTCATTGGCCAATCGGACGAGCTCAAACGATCCATATCAGGACTTTGTGCACTAATGTTCTCTTTCCAGAACTGCGCGGCGCGAGCTTGACTCATCGGCTTGATAAACTCGAGGTCCTCTTCAGGCACTGGCATTGACTGGTGAGTAAAAATCCATTTTCTTTGGTATTCATCCAAAGGCAAATAAGACATTCAGTCTCCTTTCTTACGACTTCAACCAACCTTTCTCGGTGGCTTCTTCAATCAGCTCTTTGGCCTTGTCCCATAGGGTGACAGAACCAAATTCAATTCTTTTATTAATGGTTAACGCTTGCTCTCGTGTTACACCATGTTCTTTCCAACTTTGACCATCATTGTGGTAGTTGAGTAGCATCGGGATAAGGCGATCTAACGCTTTGGCGTATTTCGCATCATCACTTTGGGCTGCTTCAAATTCTTTCCACAGGGAAAACAACTCATCACCCTGATCGCTTGGCAACATACCAAACAGACGCTCTGCCGCTTTCAGTTCTTTCTCTTCTTGTTCTTTTGAAGCAGCGACATCATAAACAAAGGTATCGCCCGCGTCGATCTCTACGACGTCATGGATAAGCAGCATTTTCATCACTCGAGCAATATCGATTGGCGTATTGGCATGTTCTTGCATCAATACCGCCATCAACGCAACGTGCCAACTGTGCTCACCGCTATTCTCTAAGCGTCGGTCGGCACTTTTTACCCGAGTACGACGAAGCACACTCTTTAGTTGATCCAATTCAATGAGAAGTGCTAACTGCTTTTCCAATCTTTCCATTTATCGAGCCTCAGCTTTCCAGTTTGGGTTAGTTAACGATGTAAGCACATGATCTTGCCATTCACCGTTAATCAACAAATAATCTTTAGCGTAGCCTTCTCTCTCAAACCCAACATGCTGCAACACCGCTTCACTGCGCTTGTTATGCGGCATATAACCTGCTTGAATGCGGTGTATCTTTTGCACTTCAAACATGTAATCACAGGCCATTTTTAACGCGCGGCGCATATAGCCATATCCTTGCGCGTCTTCTGCAAGGGAGTAACCCACGTTGCAGGCATAGAATGGAAAACGAGTCAGGTTGCTAAAAGAGAGCGTGCCAAGCATTTTACCAGATTCGGCATGAACAAGCAGACAATAGTATCCCAGTCCCATGCGATGTAATTCATTCAATTTGATCAGCTTTTGAAGCCAACCATTTACCGAGAAAAACGCTTCTTCGCGCTTCGGTTCGAAGGGCTTTAAGTAGTCGCGATTGCTTTGAAAATATTCTGCAATCATATCGGCATCGCCAATTTCTGCAGTACGGAGAAGCAAGTCGCCGTCCAACTTGTGAACGGCGATTGAAGAACTTTTATCTTCCATTATGAATAACAACGTCCATTTAATTTCGGGGTCATTTTACAGATAGCCCAGTATTTACCGCGACTCTAGACTTTACGAATACCATAATCACGCAGTTTGTTTGCGATAGAGGTATGAGAAACATTCAAACGCTTAGCAAGCTTACGACTCGATGGGAATGATTGATACAAACGCTCTAAAATCTGAGATTCGTAATCACGCATGATCTCATCAAGCGAGCCGTCAAGGTTCAATGTCGCGCTGCCACCACCCATAGCTTGTGGCTGAGGCAAGTTGAAGTTTTCAGCCTTGAGGATATGTCCATCCATCTCAGTCAGTGCGCGCAGAACCATATTGTCCAATTGACGCATGTTACCCGGCCATTGGTAGTTCGCTAATGCATCCACCAGTTCTTCATCCAGTTCAGGCTTGTCGATGCCAAGTTGCTGAGCGTGTTTCGTTACGAACAAGTCCAGCAACGGCGCTACATCGTTCGAGCGCTTACGCAGAGGCGGAATATTTAAGGTCAGAACATTAAGGCGATAATACAAATCTTCACGGAACTTGCCAGCCTCAGCAAGTTCTGCAAGGTTGTGCTTGGTAGAGGCAATAATGCGGACATCAACGTGCATTTCATCTTCAGCACCTACTCGACGGAAGTTACCATCCTGTAAGAAGCGCAGCAGTTTGATTTGCAGATGCGAGCTCATCTCACCGATTTCATCAAGAAAGACGGTACCGCCGTTTGCTTGTTCGAAGATACCTTTGTGACCTTGTTCGTGATTAAACGAACCCGGCGCATGACCAAACAACTCGGTTTCGGCCACATCATCAGGCATGGATGCACAGCTTAAAACAAGGAAAGGTTTGCTCGCTCGGCCAGAGCGACTATGACATGCTTTCGCCAGCATCTCTTTACCTGTTCCCGTTTCACCTTCAATCAATAGAGGTTGATCGAGAACAGATAGCTTCTTCGCTTGGTTCATTAGCGCTTTATGGCGATTTGATAAGCCAACAAAATGCTCAAAGCCAAGTTGATTATGAAGAGGGAGTATTTCTTCGATTTGCGCACCGTGTTGGCTCGAACGAATCGTCATCAAGGTACTAGCAAGTGTTGAGTTTTGCGCCTCGTCTTTGATGTAGACCGGCATCAATTCAAGAATGTAATCCAAGCCATCGATCACTAGGCTTTCGCGAGTGCGAGCGTTCACGCCTTCGGACCAGCGGTTAAAACGAACACTCGGCAATAACATGCCAATTTGCGTGCCGATAACATCTTGTTTGTGCTGACCAAGAAGAGAAAGTGCGGACATGTTCGCCATATCGACAGCGCCTTTGAGGTCGATAGCAAACACTGGGTCAGGTAAGTTATCCACCAATGAAAGCAGCTCTGTGTTATGGCGCTCCATTGGCATAAATTGGATTTTACGTACGTCTTTGACCCCCGGAATACGGCGGATCTCGGCCATCAATTCACTAAAGGTATCAAAATCAATATCTGGGCAGTTTAGGTAGATGATGCCGCTGATATCAATTTCGATACCACGTAGGTCGATGCTTTTAGACGCTAAAATATCGAGCAGTTCTCGGGTAAGACCGAGTCTATCTTCACAAAAGACTTCAAGACGCACTGAAAATATCCCAATTCACAACTGTCAGGAAAAGTTGACAGTAGTTTCTACCAAGCTTGGAATGGCGTCAAGCAATCCTCACCGTCAAAGGTGATATTGGTTACGGTTTCATCGTAATTGATGCAACTTTCGCCACTACCTCTTTACGAATGGCACCGAGTTTCACTTGGCGTTCTGGATACCAAGGTAAAGGACGAAGTAGTGCCATGGACTTTAGACCGAGACGCGCAGTCAAAATGCCCACACCTAACCCCTGCCCTGCTCGCGCGGAGATTTTTCCGGCGAGATCCATCGACATCAAATCCATGCTGGCATCAATAGCAAGTTCACTCGCACCCGCTGCTGCCATATTCACGAACACAGCGCGCAATAGCTTGATGCGAGAAGCGTAACCTAATTCCACGCCATACACCTTAGAAAGGTTGTCGATCATTTTGAAGTTACGCCATGCCACCAGCAACATATCAGCAGCTGCTAGGGGGCTGACTGCCACCAAAGCGGCGGACTCAGTAGCGTGCTGAGAAACAATTTTGGTTGCAAGTTTGTCTTGCTGACTAACAACCATAGAATCGTACATCTCAAGGATTTCTGCATCGCTATGAGCAGGGTTCACACTGTTCTTCCAACGATCAAAGCCAGGATTCTCCGCCAGCACTCCACTTTGTTCTGCAACCTTTTCACAGAATGCTTTGCCCTTGCCGACGCTTTGGCTATCGATAAGCGCTTCACTTTCTTCTTGCACACTAAAGTGGTTACGAAGTTTGCGCAGCTTCCATAACTCCTTGCCTAATGCGCCCAAACCAAAAGAGGCAATAGTGGCGATAAAGCCAGCCCAGCCTAGCGCCAACCAATCGGAAGTTTGTACTGCGGTAACGACAGAATCGACCGCCTGCCAACCAACTAAACCGGCAAAGGTGGCAAAGAGACCCGTTGTCAGCCATTTTCGACCCGATTTCGGACGGATGACCTGTTCGAGCTGCAACTCTTGTTCGGTTTCTTCCTGTTGCTCTTCAATCGCGACAGGTACAAAGGTTTCTTTTTCTGAAAACGTCTTTTGAGCCGTCAATTCAGGGGAAACACTCTCTTCATCGCTGTGCATCGTTTTTTCTGAGAAGACTTGTTTTTGTTTTAATTCGCTCATTTCAATTTGTCTCCCAATAGGTATTCCAATGCTTTATCGAGGCGAATATGTTTCATCGGCTCGTCGCTTTCTGAAGGCATTGGTCGGAAAGAAGTAAAATCAAAGCCACTGTTTTGCCAATAAGCTGCGTTAGGTAACTTCTTCGGTACTTCACCAGGGAACATCGTCATCGACTCCCCATCAAGCGTTGTACCTTGCAAAGCTGGCACGGTCTTATCTCCCGAAGCAATGAAACCTGAAGTCGTCGCTTGAATCGAAGCGATACTCATACAGCTCATTTCTATGTTCTCGTACGCAGCAGTCTGCCACGCAGGATGCACCATCTGTTGCAGCAGAGAGACCAAATGCGGATGTTGATCTGGCGTCACGTGATCGGCTTTTGTCGCAGCAAATAATACTCTGTCGATCTTTGGCGAGAACAAGCGACGCAAGAAACTGCTTCGGCCATATCGAAAGCTGTGCATGATCTGTTCAAGCGCTTGGCGCATATCGTAAAAGGCTTCATCACCAGCATTTAGCGGTTGTAAGCAATCTACCAACACGATTTGGCGGTCAAACGTAGCAAAGTGATGCTTGTAGAACGCCTTAACCACCTTCTGCTGATACTCGTGATAACGGGCTTCTAGCATTGCCAAGTTGCTGCCCTTAACTGGTTTCACATCGGCATCAAATCGACATGGGAAGAACTGTAATACTGGCGCCCCTTCTAGTTCACCCGGCAAGACGAAGCGACCCGGCTGAACCCAATGTAAACCGCTGTCTTTGCAAGCATGCAAATAGTCGGTGTAAGTTTTAGCGACTTTTTCTAGCTGCTTTTCATTCAATTCCGCAGCTAAATCCAGCGTTTCTAGCTCTGCCAGCCAGTCGGCAGCAAGCTCGCTACGCAGCCCCTTTAACGCCTCAAATTGGGTTTGTGACCACGTCGCGAAATCCATATCGAGCAAAGGCAAATCCAATAGCCACTCCCCCGGATAGTCGATGATATCGACATTCAGCACGGCAGTTTTACTCAGCAGCTTTTTGGTGGTTTTGTTTGGCTTGTATTTCAGAGCCAGTCGTATCTCGCTCACGTCACGGGTCGGCACTGGCCATTGTGGTGGCGTCGCATGAATTTGGTTCATCGCATCATCGTAAGCAAAACGTGGAACCATCATATTGGATTGAGGCTCACGTTTAGCACCAATTAAACGTTTGTCGCGCGCCGCATTAAGCAACGGCAAATTGTCGTGAGTCGCGGTATGCAGTAATTGATTAACCAGAGAAGTAATAAACGCGGTTTTACCCGCACGCGACAACCCCGTTACGGCGATACGGACATTAGAGTCCATACCACGGCTAATAAAGTCATTCACTTCTTGTGTTATTGTTTTCATCGTTTTTATTTATCTCATCAATTCTTGCTACGCAGTGTAATTTTACCAACCTTAATCAAAGATGAACAAAGTATTCACTGCAAAACCTATTTCCAAAAACGAAAAAGCCCCTGAGAATTTCAGAGGCTTAGCGATCTTAATGTCTTTACGTGAAGTCTAATCGTCTTCAATCAACTTGTAGATAACGAATAGGCAAACTTCCAGAATCAGCCATAACACACAAGTGATGGTGACGTATTTTTCATCGAAGATACTGATGCCGTGAAGAATCAAGTCGTAGCCAACAAAGCTACCGATCACAACAGCAAGAACTATTTGTAGAATTTGAATAAAACGAGGCATGCCGTCTCCTAATCATGTCAGCATAACAGTGAGATTTGCTATGCCTATAAGTTTATATTTGATTATATAGACAAAAAGTGCAGCTTTCGCTGCACTTTTGTCAAATGTTTGCTAGGTAAATCAGCACTTTGTCACATTCTCTCAATTGAGACGTTCGAATGATGACCAAGTCGATTACGCTTCCATCTCTTGGATTTTCACTTTCCAAGTATCAGGACCAATTTGGTGAGCATTCGCGCCATTTGAATCCACAGCCACCGTTACTGGCATATCTTCGACTTCAAACTCGTAAATCGCTTCCATGCCTAGGTCTTCGAATGCCACCACGCGGGCTTTCTTAATCGCTTTAGCAACGAGGTACGCCGCGCCGCCAACTGCCATTAAGTAAACCGCTTTGTGGTTCTTGATGGATTCAACCGTTGCAGGACCGCGCTCTGCTTTACCGATCATGCCCATAATGCCAGTTTCTTCTAACATCATGTCTGTGAACTTATCCATACGTGTTGAAGTTGTTGGACCTGCAGGACCTACTGCCTCATCACCGACGGCATCAACCGGGCCAACGTAATAAATGAACTTACCCTTGAAATCAACGCCAGCAGGTAAACCTTCACCCGCTTCTAGCATGCCTTGAATGCGTTTATGTGCCGCATCACGACCCGTTAGAATTTTGCCCGACAGCAGAACCGTTTCACCGGTTTTCCACTCTTGAACTTCTTCTTTGGTCACGGTATCTAGGTTCACGCGACGTGTGTTCTCGCCCGCTTCCCAAGTGATATCTGGCCAATCTTCTAGCTTCGGTGGTGTTAGCTCTGCTGGACCATTCCCATCAAGTGTGAAGTGAACGTGGCGCGTTGCCGCACAGTTCGGAATCAAACACACTGGCTTAGAAGCAGCATGTGTTGGCGCAGTTTTGATCTTCACGTCAACAACCGTTGTTAAACCGCCTAGGCCTTGCGCACCAATACCAAGCTTGTTCACACGATTGAAGATATCAAGACGAAGCTCTTCTTCTGCGTTTTGAGGGCCACGATCAATCAAGTCTTGAATATCAACGTGCCCCATCAGAGATTCTTTGGCCAGTACCGCAGCTTTTTCAGCAGTACCGCCAATACCAATGCCAAGCATGCCCGGTGGACACCAACCAGCACCCATTGCTGGTAGGGTTTTCTCTACCCACTCTGCAATGTCATCAGATGGGTTTAGCATCACCATCTTGGTTTTGTTTTCAGAGCCGCCGCCTTTTGCTGCGATTTGGATTTCGACTTTATCGCCTGGCACCATATTGATGTGTACGACCGCTGGCGTGTTGTCTTTAGTATTGATTCGCTTGCCCGCAGGGTCCATCAGAACCGAGGCACGCAATGGGTTATCCGGATTCGTGTAAGCCTGTCGAACGCCTTCATCCACCATTTGTTGAACCGTCATGTCGGTCGAATCCCATTGAACGCCCATACCGATGTTCACGAAACAAGTCACTATGCCTGTGTCCTGACAAATCGGTCGATGGCCTTCTGCCGACATACGGGAGTTAATTAGGATCTGAGCGATAGCATCTTTCGCTGCTTGGCTCTCTTCACGGTGGTAGGCTTTTTCAAGGGCTTGAACAAAGTCTAGCGGGTGGTAGTAAGAAATATACTGTAGCGCATCAGCAACACTGCTGATGACATCCTGCGTGCGTATTACCGTCATTGCATGCCTCATTATTGTTATGCTTTGCTTCCATTATTGGCTTGGCTTCTGTCGTGTTTGTTGAGCTTATTGCCCTTAAATGAGCTTCGTTTTATGTAAACAATTGTCGAACGGCTGATATCGACACACGAGTTATTGAAGTCGCCTTCTCATATAGTAAAACCACCTCAAAGCCTTTGTATAGAGGTAGTTTGGCTATACAGATGAATATGATACTCTTGCTGCCCATGACATGCCATGCAGTGAACGAACTCTTTGTCACAATTTAAACAAATGAACAACATGGATACGCAATTGCTTGATTTTAAGGCATTGGATTACGCCAACGACCTCGCTATTTCCCTATTTTCTCGTATCGAACAGCAGCCTTGGGCGATGCTTTTACGCTCCGCTTCTGAGACGCACATCGACAGCCGATTTGATGTATTGGTCGCCAATCCAATCACAACGCTAGAGACCGTCGCTGGCGAAACGCAAATCAAAACAGACACGCAAGAATTCGTCTCTCAAGATGACCCGTTCTCGCTGTTAGACGAGCTTCAACAACAGCTTTTGCCAAACCTTGAGTTGGGCGCAGATTGGGATCTACCGTTTGTCGGCGGTGCGCTGGGTTATTTCAGTTACGACCTAGGTCGCCGTGTAGAATCTATGCCAGAACTTGCAACTAAAGACCTTCAAACGCCAGATATGGCTGTTGGGTTGTATGAATGGGCATTGGTGGTAGACCACAAACTAAAAAAAGCTTGTCTGGTAGGCCAAAACATTGAGCAAGCGTGGCAATGGCTAAATTCACAATCTCCAGCTGATGTTGAAGACTTTAAGCTGATTGGCGATTGGCAATCGAACATGACGCAAACGTCTTACGCTTCACGTTTTGACCGTGTTCAAGAATATTTGTTGAGTGGTGACTGTTACCAAATAAACTTAGCCCAACGTTTTAACGCCCCTTATAAAGGAAGCGAGTGGCAAGCTTACACAAAACTAGAAGCGGCTAACCAAGCCCCCTTCTCTGCGTTTATTCGTATGCCTAATTCAGCAATCATAAGCGTGTCACCAGAGCGCTTTTTGGAACTGAAAGATAACGTCATTGAAACCAAGCCAATCAAAGGCACACGTCCACGTAGCCAAAATGCTGAGCTTGACCAAGCCAACGCCCATGACTTGCAGACGGCAGAAAAAGATCAGGCCGAAAACCTAATGATCGTCGACTTGCTGCGTAATGACATTGGCCGTGTCGCGTCACCGGGCAGCGTTCATGTGCCAAAGTTATTTGATATTGAAAGCTTCCCTGCGGTACACCACTTAGTCAGTACAATCCGCGCCGATTTGGATACGCAATACAGCGCAGCCGATCTGCTTCGAGCTTGCTTCCCTGGTGGTTCAATTACTGGTGCGCCAAAGGTACGTGCAATGCAAATCATCGAAGAATTAGAACCGCACCGTCGCAGCGCTTATTGTGGCAGTATCGGTTATATCTCGCGTCATGGTCGTATGGATACCAGCATCACGATTCGTACTCTGGTTGCAGAAGATAACAAGCTCTACGCTTGGGCTGGCGGCGGCGTCGTGGCAGACAGTGATTGCGCAGCAGAATATCAAGAGACACTAGATAAGCTATCTAAGATTTTACCAGCGCTGAAGTAACTTACAGCGCTTTTAAGTACTCAGAAATACGGCTCTGCAGTAATGACAGAGCCGTTTTTGTTTATTAATGCTTTCTGTTAATAAATGGGTTTTGTTAATCAAGGGGCCTTGCGCATCATTCGTCGAGCCACTTACACATGATTTGTTCTATATCAGCAGCGGTATAAGGCTTGGTAAGAATGTCATCCATGCCAGATTCAATGCACTTTTGTCTCTCTTCTAGAGTTGTTCCCGCAGTCAGCGCTATGATTGGCTTAGTGAAGCCGTCTTCGCGCAAATGTACCGTCGCTTCATAACCGTCCATTTCTGGCATACGACAATCCATAAATATTAACTCGTAATCTTTCTCTTTTACCGCGTCGAGCGCTTCTAGGCCGTTGTTTCTTAAATCTGGTTTGATATCGAGCTTTTTGAGCATTTGCGTGACGATCACTTGGTTCATACGAATGTCGTCTACCACCAACACCGAGCGTCCTGCCAGTTCGATATATTTACCGACAGACACGTCACCGGCAGCGCTTCCCTGCGCTTCGCCTTGCTTAAGCGGTACAACGACTTTAAAGGTAGTGCCTTTGCGTGGCTCACTGACGAAACTGATTTCACCATCCATCAAATCGACTAAGTTCTTGCAGATTGCCAAACCTAAACCAGAGCCTTCAAAGCTTCGCTTCGTGGAACGGTCAGCTTGTACAAAAGGGTCAAACAGTGCTTTCTGTGCTTCTAACGGAATACCAATACCAGTGTCTTCCACTTCGAAATGCGCATAGCCATCGACCCACTCGACGCGTAGAACCACGCCACCGAGATGAGTGAACTTAATCGCGTTACCGATTAGGTTCACTAAAATCTGGGTGATGCGTTCGAAGTCACCCACAAGAAATTCTGGAATGCCGAGCTTTTTGTCGATCGAAAAATGAATGCGCTTTTCCGCCGCTTTCGCAGCAAACACACCGGTTAATGCGTTCTCTAAATCTTTCCAAGCAAAAACTTTATCGATGATTTCCATCATACCCGCGTTCATTTTACTGAAATCGAGCAAGTCATTAATGATGACACGGAGTAAATCACCGGATTGGATCAAGTTACCAAGGTATTGTTGCTGTTCATCCCCCAGTTCGGTTTTGCTCAGCAACTCTGCACTGCCCAATACGCCGTTTAACGGAGTACGAAGCTCGTGGTTGATCATCGCGACAAATTCTTTGGTTGCTTTCTCAGACGCTTCTGCCCGTTTACGCAACTCAACCTCTCGCTCTAAGCTCAAATGTCGGCTGATGACGCCGTGCACTAGATCGGAAACCAACACCATTTGTTTGGAAGTGAACTCTTGATCGACTTGATCAAGAGCGACAGAAAAGATCAGCTCACCCAAGATCGCTGAGTCAATAATGATGGGTAAATAGAGGCGATTCTCGATCCAATGAGGCTTGGTTTGTATCGCGTTTTCATGAGCGAGCACGAGATGGCCAAATTGATGGCGACGCAACGATGAGAGATGCGCTTGGCTCAGAGATAAGTAGGCACCGGAAACCACCGAGTTTGATGTCAGTTGCTCCAAGAAACTGGCAATCATGGTCTCATCAAAGGTGCTAGAAAGGAACGTTCGTCCAAACTTGATCAGCGTTGCATCGATTTGTTCTTCAAACTCGAATTTACGTAAATCGTTCTCAGACTTCATCTCGAGTTTTTTCAATGCGACGCTCAGTTGCTGATTGGACTCATACAGCTCTAAGCTCTTTTGCTCTAACAGTGTTTCTGCCGCTTTTCGTGACGCGACTTCTCGTTTGAGTTTCCTTTCTAGTGAGGAACTTCCCGTCATATTGCCTTATTGAGCCTCCAGCCAAAAACGTACTTGGCTTCCGTCATCCGATTGGTTTTGATGTTTGACAACGACACTCTCATTGAAGTGGTTCGCACAACCTTGTATCAGGCCGACACAAACATGCGCCATACAGCGTGCGCTTCGATAATCAAACACCATTTCTGATTCTGTTTCATTAATAAAATCAAATTGCGGTGGATTGGCGTCTGGGTAAAGCTTTTTCACTTCGACATGAATAAAGTCTTCTACATGGCGCACAAATTGGAACGTGGTGGTGCACTGTTGAAGACTGGCATGATTTGGAATGGACTTAAGTAGATTTTGAAATACGCACTCACCAAACACTTCTTGAAGCTTTTCTGGCGGAATGTCAGATACTTTGCTGAGGTTAACGATCAACTTAACAAGGTCTCGATGGTCATAACTGCCTACCGAGGTGTAAATGCCTTCATCGTTAGACAGGTCCAAGACTTGGTCAAGCACTTCCAGACCAAATTTGTCCTCCACTAACTCCATGAACTCTGTGAAAATTATCCCTTTCATCGTCTTCAACTAACCTTATAGTGACGTCTTAAAATAAAGAATGGTGTATAACTCTATAAGTTTCAAATTAATATGCGCACAACACCATCAAAAGCACACTCAACTTGGGGATAAGGATTTCGCTTTGGTCATCGATAAATCAACACTGCTACAGAACTTCCAACTACAAATGCCGACGGGCTATCACCGTGAGTCTTTAGGGCGCTTAGCTCACCTCAAAGAAAATACCTTACGAGATGCCGCTGTCTTGATTGGATTTGTCGAACGTGAAGACGGTCTTCAAGTCATTTTGACCAAGCGAGCCGAGCATCTGAGGCATCATCCGGGGCAGATCAGCTTCCCTGGAGGGAAATATGAGAATGACGATCACACCTTGGTCAATACCGCTCTTAGAGAGGCAGAAGAAGAAATTGGTATTCACCAAACGCATATACAGGTTTTTGGTCAGTTACCTAAGCTACCTACTATTAGCCAGTTTAATGTGACGCCATTTTTGGCCTTCGTTTCTCCAGACTACACAACTCGCATTGACCAAAATGAAGTCGCGGAAGTTTTTGAAGTGCCAGCCAACCATATTTTGAACCCAGAGAAGCTTTACAGTACAAGATTCAACCTAAGAAAGACAAGTCACCGCGTGTTTGCAATCCCCTACCAGCGTCATTTTATCTGGGGAATGACAGCACAAATTATCGAATCGATGCAAAAACACATCATTTCTAACTAACTGCTTTATCAATGGCAGCTCACCCATCAAGCCAAACATTATGTGCATCTATATTAATAAAAAGTTATTTTTCAAACATCAATTCACATTAGTTTAATTTGATTTTTATAAGGCAAACGCTTGCGGTGAGAAAAATTTATACACCAACCGCTTCAGATAAGTTTTTCTAATTCCACTCATTAGCAATAATCACGTGTAGCACGCCATTTTCGTGATAAAAAGCAGGTTTTTGACATATCATTCAATAAGCTCGAGCAATACATGATTTAGATCTAATTTTCCTAGTGCAAAATCTTGCAAAATTGGCCCCGACTTATTTCCTGTTCCCAAAATGAGTAACTCAAAAATGAATACAACTACTTCTGCGGCTTCAACCGCACAATCGTCTAGTAAGTTTTCTTACAAAGACTTCACCTGGTGTTTGTCCCTATTTGGTACAGCAGTAGGTGCAGGTGTACTTTTCCTTCCAATTAAAGCAGGTGCTGGCGGTTTCTGGCCATTAGTTATCCTAGCTCTAATCGCGGCACCAATGACTTGGTTCGCACACAAATCTCTAGCTCGTTTCGTACTTTCTGCGAAAAACCCTGAAGCTGATATCACTGACACAGTAGAAGAGCACTTCGGTAAAACTGGCGCAAACCTTATTACTTTTGCTTACTTCTTCGCTATCTACCCAATCGTACTAATCTACGGTGTTGGTATCACAAACACGGTTGACTCTTTCCTAGTTAACCAAATGGGTATGGAGTCTATCCCTCGCTGGCTACTATCTGGCGCGTTAATCGCTGCTATGACTGCGGGTGTAGTATTCGGTAAAGAGCTAATGCTGAAAGCAACATCAGCAATGGTTTACCCTCTAGTATTCATCCTACTAGCGCTTTCTTTCTACCTAATTCCTGACTGGAATACATCAATGATGGAAGTGTCTCCAAACTGGGGCGAAATGCCTTCAATCGTTTGGCTAGCGATTCCAATCATCGTATTCTCATTCAACCACAGCCCAATCATCTCTCAGTTCTCTAAAGAACAACGTCGTGTATACGGTGATGACGCAGTTAAGAAAACTGACGCGATCACTGGCGGTGCAGCGATGATGCTAATGGGTTTTGTAATGTTCTTCGTATTCTCTGTAGTACTTTCTCTTTCTCCAGAGCAACTAGCATCTGCGCAAGAACAAAACATCTCAGTACTGTCTTACCTAGCTAACGTTCACGAGTCTCCACTTATCTCTTACATGGGTCCTCTAGTGGCGTTCGCAGCAATCACTTCAAGCTACTTCGGCCACTTCTTAGGCGCGCACGAAGGTCTAGTTGGTCTAATCAAATCTCGCTCTGAAACTCCTAAGAGCAAGATCGAAAAAGCATCACTAATCTTCATCGTTGTAACTACTTGGATCGTTGCTATCGTTAACCCAAGCATCCTAGGCATGATTGAAACAATGGGTGCACCGATGATCGCTGCAATCCTATTCTTGATGCCTGTATTCGCTATGAACAAAGTTCCAGCAATGGCGAAGTACAAAACTTCAGCACCTGTACAGATTTTCACAGCAATCTGTGGTCTTGCAGCAATTAGTTCTGTAATCTACGGCGCTCTTTAATCACCGCTCTCTATAAAAGCGTGATTAATTCAAGAATATAACGATAATAAAAAGCCTCCCAACTCCCCTTGGGAGGCTTTGTTCTGAGGTAATCGATATGATTAGTGTTTTTGACATCTATAAGATCGGCGTTGGTCCTTCAAGCTCACACACTGTAGGTCCAATGAAAGCGGGTAAAGAATTTATTGATGATTTACGCTCAATGGGAAAATTGCGCGACATCACTAAAATCACCGTTGACGTTTATGGTTCACTATCACTGACAGGGAAAGGTCACCACACGGATATCGCGATCATCATGGGTCTTGCAGGCAACTCCCCTGAGAAAGTAGATATCGACTCTATTCCGGGCTTTATCGCTCGCGTAGAAGAAACTGAGCGCCTACCTGTTGGCATGCACTGTCATACAGTATCGTTCCCGAAAGATGGTGGTATGAACTTCCATACTACTAACCTTGAGCTTCACGAAAACGGCATGCAGATCCACGCGTGGATCGAAGACGAAAAAGTGTACTCAAAGACTTACTACTCTATCGGCGGCGGTTTCATCGTTGATGAAGAGAACTTCGGTAAAGAAGTAGAGAACCCAATCAAGGTTCCTTACGAATACACAACTGCAGAAGAGCTTGTTCACCAGTGTAAAGAAAGCGGTCTTTCTATTAGCGCATTGGTAATGAAGAACGAACACTCTCTGCACTCTGATGAAGAGACTCGTACATACTTCGCAAACATCTGGCGCACAATGCGTGAGTGTATGGATCGCGGTATGAACGAAGAAGGTATTCTGCCTGGTCCACTACGCGTGCCTCGTCGTGCAGCAGCACTTCGTCAGCAACTGCTTACTTCTGAAAAAACAACGAACGACCCAATGTCGGTTGTTGATTGGGTAAACATGTTCGCTTTCGCAGTAAACGAAGAGAACGCAGCAGGTGGTCGCGTTGTTACAGCACCAACGAACGGTGCGTGTGGCATCATCCCTGCGGTACTGGCTTACTACGATAAGTTCATCCAAACTGTGACTGAAAAAGACTACATCCGTTACTTTGCGGCTTCTGGCGCAATCGGTGGTCTTTACAAGCGCAACGCGTCTATCTCTGGTGCAGAGGTTGGCTGTCAGGGTGAAGTTGGCGTGGCATGTTCTATGGCGGCAGCTGGCCTTGCTGAGCTTATGGGTGGTAGCCCTGAGCAAGTATGTATGGCTGCAGAAATCGCAATGGAGCACAACCTAGGTCTAACATGTGACCCAGTTGCAGGTCAGGTACAGGTTCCATGTATCGAGCGTAACGGTATCGCGGCAGTAAAAGCGATCAACTCGACTCGTATGGCACTACGTCGTTCTTCAGCTCCAACTGTTTCTCTAGATAAGGTTATCGAAACCATGCTAGAAACAGGTAAAGACATGAACGCGAAATACCGTGAGACATCTCAAGGCGGTCTAGCAATCAAAGTGATTTGCTAATCCCCTCCTCTCTGAATTGAAAAGCCCGAGCCATGTGCTCGGGCTTTTTTTCATTTGCTTTTTTCCTTTAAAACCCCACCTAAGAAAAATTCCCTCTAGATTGAGCTTTATAAAAAAATCTAAAATTACGACTATATCCAGAAGTTTAGGATATGCCCGTAGAAGGTCACATACCTGCTAACCCAATATTGATAACGTATTCAAAAAATAATCCTGGAGCGCTTTAACACATGATTAGGTTTGAACTTGGAAACCAAATCTGCGTTTGCTTGTCCGAAAAAGAACTTTCATTACAGCTCAATAACTCCATTCACTCCGCTATCCCCGTCAACAGAATTGAATATTTAATCCTCAGCACCATTGCCGCTTTTGGTAGCTTAAACGCGCCTATCAGTCAGAGGAAAATCGAAAAGAAGTTGTCATCGCAACATCACTTGATGTTGCCGGAAAATGGATTTAAGAACGCTGTTGCGTCGATACGAAAGAAGTTCAGACAACTGACGAAGAACCACGTCGAGACGCAAAAGTCTCTTATCGAAAACATCCACCGAAAGGGATATTTTGTGCCTTACGATAGCCAACACGCGCAAAAAGATGGACTACTGCAGCAATCAAGAATCCACGAACACGCACTGCACAGCGTTAGAATGGCGATAGGCATTTGTTTGCGAAGCCGAGCGCTTTACTTCAATCTGCTGTTTTTTATCACGTTTACCATGCTGCTTTATGTCGCGGTGTGTTTTTACACCATCAGCACCATCGTCAGACAAAACTATTTCGATGGCGCGATGGAATTTGCCCACGACCTTGCTCAGCGTAGCTGTTTTGAACATGAAGACCAGCTTCGTGGTTTATTCGATAACGTGCAATTGGTTGAGTCCGCTTTAATGACAGACAAGCACAATATTCGCTGCTTAGTCACGCCAGAAGCTGTGGTTCCGGTCAACGAAAGAGACCGTGAGACTTGGTTAAATAACGACAGTTACACCACACACTCTTTTGTTTTCGATGGAGCTCAAGTTCTTGTTCGGGTAAAGAACATTAATTTGTCGAATAACATTGAGAGTCACATGTCTCGCATGTTCTTATCCGGGATGAAAGTGTGTACTAACACCGGTACAGCGTTAGAAATCGGTGATACTCGTGGGCAATCCTTCCTCTACAACGTCAACGACAATGGCTATAAAGAGATCTATTACGTCTCTGGCCCTATTACGAGCATCTTGATTTTGAGCTTCATACTAATGTTCGCTATCAGGCATAAAAAGCTGCGCTCACTGCTGACTTACATGTGGGCAATCCGCGAGTTCAATCTCAAGCTAGAACCAATCCACAATACGTCTAACCGGCAGAATATCCATTACGAGGTGTTGTCCCGTTTTAAAGTTAGAAACACTCAACGATTTATAGAGAGTTTGATAGCGAACGGATTGCTGATAAACCACACGCTACTGGTGATCAAAACCGTCTTCGGTGACTCGAAATCGCTCCTTGCGCCATTGAGCATTAATGTGTGCCCTTCTCTGCTTGAAGGCCATAACTTTACTCGCTTGTATCGACAGCTTAACCAACTCGATTGCTCATTGCTGACCATTGAAATCACCGAGAACGCCTCAATGTATTACACCCGAGAAATCTTCGACAACATCAGCAAGCTCAAAGAGATGGGTTGCAAGATCAGTATTGACGATTTTGGTACTGGGAATAACAACGTTGAGCTTATCAGCCACATCACGCCCAACTACCTTAAGATTGACCGTTTGTTTGTGATGAACCTGAAGCAAGATGACAAGAAGGTTGAGACACTGCGCCAGTTGATTGCCATGGGTCATACCTATCACTGCACGGTTATCGTAGAAGGGGTTGAAACGGCAGAATGTGCGCATCTCCTCACCACATTGGGCGCCCACATCCATCAAGGTTTCTACTATCCACTTTGCCGCTAGTTCCCTCAATTTATTGACAAAATCTGTACATAACCAGATTGCGTACTTTTAATATCCACAACTATAATGGCGGTACTGTGTTTACCGCCTCTGAATAGATTCAGAACATGATCGCCATTAAACCTGCCAAGCTAAAGGATTTTGCTAGCTTGATGCAATTGGAAGTGCATGAAAATCAAAAAGGATTTTTTAAGCCATTTGAACAGGCTTACCAAAATAGGACGAAATCAGAAGTCTTTTACACCATCTTCCACGACTACTTAACTGTCGGGTACTTGGTGATTGATAAAGCGTTTGCTCAACACGCCCCTTTTGCGAAGCGTCATGAATTGGGCCTGAGTTACATCATGATCGACAAGCGATTCCAACAACAAGGAATTGGTACGTCGACACTGCAAAAGTTGATGATGTATGGCTACGCGATTGATGCGGAAAGCAATTCGGTGTGCGCAACGGTCGCAAACCAAAATAAAGTCGGTATTAAACTGTTTGAGTCGGCGGGGTTTGAAAACACCCAGAAAACGATTTATGAAGAGAGTGGAAAAGCGCTGATCTTGCGCCACGCATTAAGCTGATTTGCCCCTTAAATGAAAATAGGCAGGTTCTTTATGAGCCTGCCTATTTACTAAGTCATACTGCCATTACTTCCGCTTGCCAGCCGTAACCTGTGTATTCTTTTGCTAATTCTTCAGCAACAAACGTTGATACTACCACTTCAACCCACCTACTGTGTGAACCTGTGCGGTAACGCAGTTTTACCATTTTCATTAAAACCTCTCCGGACTATGATTAAGCGGCGGAGACTTGCTCGCCATTCACCAATAACTATAATTTTAAAAAAAGCCACGATATCCATGCAGTTGGAGCTCTTTGCTCATACGTGCGTGAACTCTCTCCTTGAGATAAAACGGATATAGTGTATGTTATTCGAAAAACTTCGAATTAATGCGGGAGCCATTCTGCAGAATGATATGAACAGGATGTAGAGTAAAATTACTGCATTTATAAAAAACGATAAGATGAGCCAGTTTTTATGGGCAGCGATATAGGTAAAACGACAGGAACCAGTTTTGAAGCACTCATGATGCGTCAAGCGAAGAGTTTGACGACTTCTCATGCAGATGAATGTCAAAGCCAACTCGAACAATTCATGCTTGAAGCAATGGATTGGTTTGAGATCGATCGCATGACGATGTTCCCGAACTCCATGCTTTTCTTCAATCAAGGGAAAACCCTTTCCGTTGCGCGAGCACCTCACAAGATCCTGACTGCTGAGCAGGTCGGCGTGGAAGACGGTGAGCGCTACCTGCGCCTGATTGGCAACTCTGAAGAGATTCAAATCTTCGACAAAGACAAGCTCGCCTCTAGTGATGTTGTCGTTTTGCGTATGCTTTCTGCCCAAGGCGCATGTTGCCACTATACGATTCCATTAACTCAATTTGGTCAACGCTGGGGCGGACTGTCTTTTACGTTGTTTGGTAGCGGCCGCTGTGGATTAACCGAAACGCAGTTGGAGCAAGTGACGTTCATTTCCCATATGTGGTTATCCTTCTGGCAGCACTCAAAGCTTCACCGCAGTTTGCATCGCCCAGATATGAAGACGGATAACGAAAACCATCGAATGCTAAGGTTGAGCCACCGTCAATGTGATGTGCTGGGTTTGTTGGCGAAAGGCTTATCGGCAAAAGAGATTGCCACCGAGTTGAACCTGAGCCCTCGAACCATCGAATCACACAAGTACCGACTGCTGGATATGTTAGAGCTCGATAGCCATGCAGATTTGGTGCAGTTCGCGCTTCGCAATGGCATAGGTTACTAACGCATCTTACTCTGTCGACATTTGGTCTAGGTTAGCCATTTAGCCTTGCTAAAAAAGAGCAAACCCAGATAAACAGATAAAGAAAAGGCAAGCCGAGTGGCTTGCCTTTCTAATAGGAATGCAAAGGGAACTTACTCACCCTTGTAGATACAACCGGCTGTACAAGTTTCTTTGATCTCTACTTTGCTCAGTAGAGGCAGGCTTGGCTTAAGTTGTTGCCAAATCCACTTCGCTAGTACTTCACTAGTCGGGTTTTCTAGACCTTCAATATCGTTCAAGTAGTAGTGGTCTAGGCGGTTGTAAATCGGCTTGAATGCCGCTTTGATCTCTGCGAAATCAACAACCCAACCTGTATGCGGATCTACTTCACCTTCTACATAAAGACGAACAAGGAAAGAGTGCCCGTGTAAGCGTCCACACTTGTGACCTTCTGGTACGTGTGGCAAGTGGTGTGCCGCTTCGAACATAAACTCTTTGTATAATTCTGTTTTCATCTTGATTCTCAGGCTTTAAAAAGACACGCAATACTAAGGAATTCACCCTTTAATGACAACCTTTATCAATAGCTGCCACAAAGCTTACGAGCGCAATCGTTAAAGTCGGTCAGCGAGGATGTCATCACACAAAATACTCAAAAATAAAAAAGGCAATCACCTATGAGGAGATGATTGCCAAAGTCTGGAAAATGCCAGAAAAGTGATGGTTTAGGAATCTAACGCAGGGCCGGTGGTTAGATTACCCGTGCCTTCACACGCGCGTTTGAAGTAAACGTGTGAAAACGGACGCTACCCTAACCTATTTCGGGTTAACGATGGGTTAAAGGCGTAAATTACTGACCCAATTTGAGCCCCTTTTTTTCACTGTCGCATTTTTGGCACCACGCCAAACAATTGATTACACACTACTTACATCACATTTACATAACCCTACTCTGTTTGGGGTCACATTCATTCGGGCTATTCATCGCTCAAATTTCGCTAACCCCTTAATATTGTGGCGTTCGTTCCAAATACACTTATAAAAATATGCGCTCAACTATAACCTTTAAGCTCCTACTCGCTCTTATTGCGGTGTTCACTTGTGTACTAGCGGTATCGACGGGCTACCAATATTATCAACAAAAAACGCTCATCAATGATGTCCTTAGTGAACAGCTCCACGATAAGGCGAGCAACTACTTCGATAGCCTAAATATGATGATGCTAACCGGCACCATGTCGCAGAAAGAAACGTTGCGTCAAAAAGCCCTAGCTCAGGAAGGCATAGAGCAGGTACGCGTCTTACGTGCTGATACCGTCTCTAAATTCTATGGTCCTGGTGATGCCAATCAAAAGCCTGTTGATGATATAGACCAACGTGCACTTAGCGGAGAGTTAGTAATTGAGCCAATCAGTGCAGACTGGGGAAAAGGCTTGGTTGTTGCGTTACCGATGAAGTCGAGCGAAAACTACCGTGGTACGAACTGTGTTTCTTGTCATATCGCTCCTGAGGGTGAAGTACTCGGTGCGATTCGTCTTGAGTACAATATGAACCACGTCAACTCGCTGATTAACAAGCAAGCCATGTTTGCAATGGGCATCATGTCGGTGATCGCGTTTGTCGGTTTCTTGATCACCATGGGGCTGATTCGCAAGATCATTGTTCGCCCTATTCAGAGAACCTCGCGATTTATGTCTAACGTGAGTGCTAGCAAAGATCTCTGTAAACGTTTGGAACACAGTCAAAAGGATGAAGTTGGACAACTGTCCGATTCTATTAATTCCTTTATGGATACGGTCTGTGAAAGCCTCGAACAGGTTCGTGAGACTTCACATTCCCTCGCAGGTTCAGCAAATAGACTCACCGATGTTGCTCAATCCACTGATGAGGCCGCCGATAACCAACAAGTAGAAACCAACGAAGTCCAGGCCAACATTACAGGAATGCTTGACCAACAAAGTGTTGTCGAGCAAGCGACTATTGACGCCACAACTTTAGTCAATCACACCGTCGATGTCGCAACAAGCAGCGCTGGCCAAGCGCATCATGTCAGCGAAGACATTAAGAGCTTAGTCACCGACATCGACAAAGTGCGTGAAAAGATAACGACGTTAAATCAACAAACGGAAGAGGTATCTTCGATTCTTGGTGTGATCAAAGGCATTGCTGAACAAACAAACTTACTCGCATTAAACGCAGCAATAGAAGCAGCGCGCGCAGGTGACCAAGGCCGAGGTTTTGCTGTCGTCGCTGATGAAGTGCGTAATCTTGCCTCCCGTACAGCGGAAGCCACCAGCAATATCGAAACCATCATTTCGCAATTCCAACAAGGCAGTGAAGAGTCTCTCAGTTCGGTCGATAGTGTGTGTGAGTTTGCCCATCAACGCTCTCTCGATGTCGAAGCATTGTCGGCAACAATGAGAAATGTAGTAGATGAAATGCATCAAGTGTTGAAGCATGCCGAAAACATTCAGCAGCAGACTCAAACCACTTCCGGTGTGAGTAAACACATTCAAGCCAAAGTCGATACGATTACCTTACACGCAAACGAGACCTCTCAATCCGCATCGCATACTCGCGAGATCAGCGTCGATTTGGAGCACCTTTCTGAACGTTTGGAGTCATTACTTAACCAATTTACCCTGTCGGAGGAACAAAGGAGGAATAAATAGGAAAATTCTCCCCTCCAAAATGAATATAAAGGTTGAAGCTGACGATTTGACAGGTAATATGTTTCGATGAATCTAAAAAATTCTATCCAACTCAACACTTCGCTTGTTTTTTGCACAATTTTATTTAGAGACAGGCACTTTTAAGTGTTGAGTTGAATTTTTACCTCAATGGAGAATATTGAAAACATGACTTACGCGCCTGTATCAGACGTTTTGAAAGGTCAGCTAGCAGTAGACAGTGAAGTAACTGTTCGTGGCTGGATCCGTTCACGTCGTGATTCCAAAGCTGGAATCTCTTTCCTTGCCATTTATGACGGCTCTTGTTTCGACCCGATTCAGGCCGTGGTCCCTAATAATCTTAATAATTACGACAACGAAGTACTAAAGCTAACTACTGGCTGCTCTGTTGAAGTAACTGGTAAGATTGTTGCCTCTCCTGCGAAAGGTCAAGACTTCGAACTAGCAGCAACAGACGTTAAAGTTGTAGGCTGGGTTGAAGATGCTGACACTTACCCAATGGCAAAAACTCGTCACTCTATCGAGTACCTACGTGAAGTAGCGCACTTACGTCCGCGCACAAACGTAATCGGTGCAGTAGCACGTGTACGTAACTGTCTATCTCAAGCGATCCATCGCTTCTACCACGAGCAAGGTTACTTCTGGGTATCTGCGCCACTAATCACTGCTTCAGATGCTGAAGGTGCTGGTGAAATGTTCCGCGTATCTACGCTAGACATGGAAAACCTACCTCGCACTGAAGAAGGCAAAGTAGATTACAACGAAGATTTCTTCGGTAAAGAAACGTTCCTAACTGTATCTGGTCAGCTAAACGCAGAAGCTTACGCTTGTGCACTAAGCAAAGTTTACACGTTCGGTCCTACTTTCCGTGCTGAAAACTCAAACACGAGCCGCCACCTAGCGGAATTCTGGATGGTTGAGCCTGAAGTTGCGTTCGCAGAACTAGACGACGTGGCTAAACTGGCTGAAGACATGCTGAAGTTCGTGTTCAAAGCAGTGCTTGCAGAGTGTCGTGATGACCTTGAGTTCTTTGCTCAACGCATCGACAAAGAAGCGATCACTCGCCTAGAGCAGTTCGTTTCTTCTGACTTCGCGCAAGTTGACTACACTGACGCAATCCAGATCCTTCTTGATTCAGGTCGTGAGTTCGAATTCCCAGTTGAATGGGGTATCGATATGTCTTCTGAGCACGAGCGTTTCCTTGCTGAAGAACACTTCAAAGCGCCTGTAATCGTTAAGAATTACCCGAAAGACATCAAAGCATTCTACATGCGTGCTAACGATGACGGTAAAACAGTTGCAGCGATGGATGTACTAGCACCAGGCATCGGTGAAATCATCGGTGGTTCTCAACGTGAAGAGCGTCTAGACATCCTAGATGCACGTATGCGTGAAGTGGGTATCGATCCTGAGCACATGAGCTGGTACCGCGACCTACGTCGTTACGGCACAGTGCCACACGCAGGCTTCGGTCTAGGCTTCGAGCGTCTAGTATCTTACGTAACAGGTATGGGCAACGTTCGTGACGTGATCCCATTCCCACGTACTCCTCGCTCTGCGAACTTCTAATCACCACTGAGTGATACAGAATTAAAAAGACCTCCCATGTGGAGGTCTTTTATTTTGTCTTTAGCGAACGTAACTCATTAAGTGACACACTCACGTTCTTGCCGTTAACACTGCCGATGGTCAAAGGCGATTGTCTTTCACCTTGCTTTATCAGTACTTTCGTATTGACCTGAGCGGTAGAGCGTTGAAGCTTACTTGCTTGTATCACGGACACTTCCAGCGTGTAATCTGGATGGAGCTTATCGACAGAACCAGAAAAGTCGATGCGTTCTTGTTCATTGTCAATTCGTGCTTCAAAGTGATTGTCTGGTTGAATCTCAGCAACAAGCTGGGTTTGGTCATAGTTCAACGTGACTGACTTAGGCTCACTATTTTGACCTGCTGAAGCACCAAATGCCGCAAGGCACAGCGCAAGTGATAACACTCTCTTCATTCCGCTCTTCCCTATTGTTTGTAATGAGTCGTTATGGCTCACTCTCATCATCTTTATCAGCGTTAGCTGCATACTTCACACCTAACACGCACAAGCCAAACATAATAAAGGGAATAACGGCGGCTGTGTACTCCGTCCACGCCATATGAGAAAAAGATTTCGCTAAAATAAGGTGAGCAAACACCAACAAGAAAGCGCTAAAAACCGCTACTGCGATCAATCGTAACTCATGTTTTACCAACTGCTTTTTCATCATCACTCCTTGTATAGAGGTTTCTAGTGATGATTGAAGCACAGCTGGTTAGAAAAGCGCTGATACAGTTTGACCAAAAAAACACTAAACAGTTGCTTCACGCACAAGACTGCCTAACTTTTTGATCGCACTCTCTAAATGCTCGCTATCAGAAAAAGAAGTATTCAATCTCAAATAGTGCTCAAGCTTCTCGTCGACAGAAAACAATTTTCCATAAGCCACGGTCACCTGCTCTTTCAAGAGTGTTTGATAAAGTTGTTTACTATCCACACCTTGAGGCAGTTCTAGCCACAAGAAATACCCACCCGAAGGTAGGTGATAATTCACTGTCTGAGGAAGGTATGTTTTGATGAGGGCAACGAAGCGTTCTTGTCGCTGCTGCAACGTTCTACGTAACTTTCTTAGATGATTATCGTAACTGTCGTTTTGAAGATAATGCGCCACGCCCTGTTGGATAGGCGCGCTGCCAGAGAGCGTCGACATTAACTGCAGTTTTTGAATCGGTTCATTAAAGCGTTTGTTAACCACCCACCCCAATCGATAACCGGGACAAAGGCTTTTTGATAGTGAACCACAGTGGAGCACTCGCTCTTGGGTGTCGAAGCTTTTCAGTGATGCTGGCTTTTTATCCGCAAAATAGAGCTCAGCGTAGACGTCATCCTCGATCAGATACACATCATACTGGTTCGCAAGCTCGACAATACGCTGCTTGTTCTGCTCAGAAAGTGAAGTACCTGTCGGATTATGAAAGTTCGTCATCAACCAGCAAGCGCGTACATCGCTATTGGTAAATGCCCATTCTAGTTGCTCTATTGAGTGGCCATGCTGCGCATCAACAGGGATCTCAATTACGTTCAAACCGAGTCGCTCAATCGCTTGCCGTGCCCCATAGAAGGTCGGCGATTCAATCACAACCGTATCTCCAGGGCGAGTCACTGCTTGTAAGCTAAGGTTCAGTGCCTCTAATGCGCCCGAAGTAATCACGATATCGTCATGGGTTAGGTTCAAGCCTTGTTGAATGTAGCGCTGCGCAATCAAGCGGCGTAGCGATTCACTGCCTGGAGGAAGATTATCTAACAGCGTATCTGGCCCCATTTTTCTCCCAGAACTGGCGAGGTTACGGTTTAACGCTTCCAACGGAAACAAGGCTGGATCAGGAAAAGCCGAACCAAGCTTGATAGACTCTGGTGACCCTTGATGCTTCAAAAAATCATAAAGCTCATCATTAACCGAGTCACGATAAGCGTTTTTCTCTGCCCCCTTTGGTTCTAGCCTATCCAACTCCGCAGTAACGAAGTAACCAGACTGAGGCTTAGCAACCACCCAACCTTGCGCTTCGAGCAATTGATAAGCTTGCAGTACTGTTCCTGCGCTCACCGAATGGTTGCGACTCGTCATTCGCACCGAGGGCAGTTTTTCTCCTGCTCTCCAAGTATTTTGTTGGATCTGAGATTTAAACAACTCAGCCAGTTGGCGATATCGGTTCATGCTTCCCTCATTCCTGACTATCGAGCGCACATTAGCATACTTCGCGCCTTTATAACGACATCACACTTATCAAACTCGAAACGTAATTAATCAATCTTAGTGATATCAATTCCCGTTACGAAATGAGAATTTATGTTCCATACTTTCAAAGGCATGAAATTCTGCGGGAGGAAATGATGAAAATGTTTACGATGGATGACCTCTCTTATCGAGGTGTACATAAAGGCGTTCACAGTTGGGATCACCCAGAAGGCAACAACCCTTACTACTGGCATCCAGACTGGCTTCACATTGCAGAAGACGCACTGGGCGTTCACCCTAAGGCTGAGTTAGAGGTACCTGAGGGTGAAACCGCGACAGAAGAACATGCGAAAGCGGCGATCATCAAACATCTGAACGGGCAATAGGGTAAATTAAGTACCTATTTTTCAGGTGGTTATTGCCATGAAGAATCAATAAATCTATCTGAATGAGAGCTGTGCAGCGGATTGGCTTATTTATCAGCAAGATAAATCGATAGCAGTCACATTAATTCCGATAACATCTGTTACATTTATAGTGTAATGGTGACGCACACCTCAACTCATGACTATGAGAGACGATAATAATGACGAAATACAACGAAAACGATATCCAATACAAAGGCGAATCTAACGGTGTTCACTCTTGGAGCACTTCGTCAGGTCAGCCTTATTACTGGCACCCAGATTGGCTGCACGTAGCTGAAGACGCAACAGGTTCTCACCCTAAGCAAAAACTAGAAGTAGAAGCTTCTGAAGCGCCAACAGAAAAGCATGCCCTAAAAGCGATCCTTAAACACATGAATGACTGGGCAACAGGTAAGCTGTCTTCTAACCCAGACATCGAAACCAATGCACACGAATCTGAAATGAATCTGAAGAAATAAGCTCTGCGCTTGTTAACATCAGAGACAAAAATAGAGCCCCGCAATGTCGGGGCTTTCTTCTGTCTGCCGATATCATTTTTGGCCTAGTTTCACTCCAGCCAACATTGAACCTTCATAGATTGGCTCAGTGGCAGAAAGGCCCACTATGGTAACAGACGGCGAATGTTCTCTAAGTGCGCCAGTATTTCTTGCTTGTCATAAAGCGTGTCCGCCTTTGCTGATGTACTTTGTCGCTCAACCAAGCTGACAGGCAAAACTTCTGACACAACGCCTTGCCCTTTCTCCATCTGGCTCAGTACTAGTTTGACCGCCCTTCGTCCAAGTTCGTTGAAATCTTGCTTAACCGTAGTCAGAGGAGGTGAGAAGAACTGGCTGTCTTGAATACCATCGAACCCAACCACAGACACGGTTTTAGGTACATTAATACCCGCCTCCGAAAGCGCGCATAACACGCCAAGCGCCATCTGATCATTCGCCACCAATACAGCATCAAAAGGTACACCTTTTAACACGGCGTCTTTAACTGCGTTATAGCCACTGGCTGCTTGCCAATCCCCCTCATAGTACGCCGCTTGCACCAGTTCATGTTGCTGAATCTGTGATTGCCACTCTTGGTAACGAATCTGAGAAGCGGTGGATGCCTTGGGGCCAGAAATGCACACAAAGGATTCGCGCTTGTGCTCAATCAAATGAGAGATAGCCAAATTTGCCCCAGCTTTATGATCACAACTGAGAGAGTTGACGGGTGTCCCCTCTGGTACATCAATAAAAACCAGCGTGAGCTGACTGAACTGCTCCACTAGATTCTCTGCCATCTCTCTGGTTACCGGGGCGTTGATGATAATGGCATCAACTTGTTGGGCAATAAGCTCTCGGATTGCACTACGGAATTCCTCAATGGAGTTGTCACCTAACACTGCCAGCGCCGTCGCGTAATCCATCTCATGCGCTTGGTTGCGCACGCCATTAGCAATAAGAGCCACACCGTGCAGTGAGATATCCAAAGAAACAATACCGATGATCCGCGACTTCGCTCGGCTCAACATTTGTGCCCCTTTGTTCGGCACATAGCCAAGCTTTTTGATTGCGTCGTTGACTCGTTTTCGTGTTTCTTCTGCGACGTTATCTGCGCCATTAGTTACGCGCGATACGGTTTGCGTCGAAACCCCAGCTAACCGTGCAACATCTTTAAACGTAACTGCCACTGCGTTCTCCTATTCTGATTTGCTGTTCACTCTACCAAATTCATTCGAATGTTCTCGTGAACAATGTCGTAAAAAACATGAAAAAATGTTCCCGAAAACAGCAGATCTAGCACACAAAACCGCGTTCTAAAACCTGTTCAAAGTCACATTTAAACGGCTATTTAATCGAAATAAAACCAAACAAGCGCATGATTATTTGCAGATTAAATGTTTGCGAAAACAGAGAAACAACATGCAAAAAATTGTTCACTTAAAATCCAAGAATCACAGCATGATCATTAAAGTGGATCGTGTTCCTGAAATCCTTCATTGGGGCACAAAGATCGCTCAAATCGATCCCGATTTAATGCTCTCAACCGAGCGTCCTATCTCGCAGGCTCGCCTTGATGTCGACGTACCGTTATCACTCTGCCCTGAGTTGGGTAGCGGTCACTTTAATGCGCCTGGGATTGAGGGGCATCGCAATGGCGAAGACTGGGCGCCAGTGTTCACAACCACATCCATTGAGCACAATGACAACAGCGCGACATTTACTCTGCAAGATGACATTTCTGGTCTTGAATTATTGATTGAGCTACAACTGGACTTTAACAGTGATGTGCTACAAAAACGCATCACCGTGAAAAACACGACTGCCGGTGAGTATTGCTTGGGTAAGCTCTCCTCTACCCTGCCACTTCCTAACCATGCAAACGAGCTGATGACGTTCCACGGGCGTTGGTGTCATGAGTTTCAAACTCAGCGTTTGAGCTTTGAGCATGGTGGCTTTATGCAAGAAAACCGTCGCGGTCGCACCTCTCACGAAAACTTCCCAAGTTTGTTCGCGGGCACTAATGGCTTTAGTGAGCAATTGGGGCAAGTTTGGGGCTTCCATCTTGGTTGGAGTGGTAACCACCAACTTCGTGCCGACGTTCGCAGTGACGGTCGTCGCTTTGTTCAAGCTGGTGAACTGTTACTGTCTGGTGAAAAGCGTCTACAAAGCGGTGAAACCTACCAATCACCATGGCTTTACGCGACATACAGTAACTCGGGGTTGAATGGAATATCAGAGCGATTCCACGAGTTTGTTCGTGCCAATATTATCCAATTTCCAAACAACAAACCTCGCCCTGTTCACTTAAACACGTGGGAAGGCATCTACTTCGATCACAAACCTGAATACATCATGCAGATGGCAACCGAAGCCGCTGAAATGGGTGTCGAGCGCTTCATCATTGACGATGGTTGGTTCATAGGCCGTGATGGCGAACGCGCAGCGCTTGGTGATTGGTACTTAGATGAGACGAAGTACCCGAATGGTCTTGAGCCTGTCATCGAGCACGTAAACAACAAAGGCATGGAGTTTGGTCTTTGGGTAGAGCCAGAGATGGTCAGCCAAGACTCAAACCTCTATCGCCAACATCCAGATTGGGTATTGAGTCTGCAAGGCTACCACCAGCCTTCAGGTCGCTGGCAATACGTGTTGGATTTGCAAAATCAAGATTGCTTCAACTACCTGTTTGAGCGTTTGAATGACTTACTGACTCGTTACAACATCGGCTACCTGAAATGGGACATGAACCGTGAATTGGTTCAACCAGGACATCAAGGTAAACCTGCTGTGCATGGTCAAACTAAAGCGCTTTACCGCTTGCTGGACGAGCTTCAAGCAGCGCACCCTGCGGTTGAAATTGAGTCTTGCTCTTCGGGTGGTGGTCGTATTGATTTTGAAATCCTTAAACGAACTCACCGTTTCTGGGCTTCTGATTGTAACGATGCGCTGGAACGTCAAGCGATTCAACGTGGTATGAGTTACTTCTTCCCACCTGAAGTCATGGGCGCTCACATTGGTCCTGCAGAGTGTCACTCAACCAATCGTCGCCATGCGATCAACATGCGTGGCGTGACGGCGTTAAGTGGTCACATGGGTGTGGAGCTCGATCCAGTAAAAGAAAGCGCGGAAGAAAAACAAGCGTTTGCTCATTACATTCAACTGCACAAACAGTATCGCGATTTGCTTCATTCGGGACGTACTTTCCGAATTGATCCTGCCGATCAAAACCAGAACATCTATGGCGTTGAGAACGGACAAGAAATGCTGATTACGGTGTGTCAGTTGGCCATGCCAAATCATGCGCTGCCATCTCCACTTCGCGTTAGCTGTGCGGATGAAAACGCCCGTTACGAAGTCAAGATTGTTGAAATGCCAAAAACCAGCTTCCAGTTGATGAAACAACGTCCGCAATGGCTAGACAAAACCCTGACGTTAAGTGGCGATAACTTAAAGGAAATTGGGGTGACGCTTCCGATTCTCGATCCAGAATCGGCGCTCATTGTTCATCTTAAGAAAATTTAAACCTCTACCTGTGCCCTCTAGCGACCGGGTTTCAACTTCGCGTTGTTCCTGATAAAACACTCCTATACGCGCTAGAGGGACACCCTGCAACTAACAAGCAAAACTTAATTGCTTAACTTGTTAAGGAAACAAAATGTCTATTACAGTATTACTTTCGTTCTTGCTGTTTACAGGCTTTGTTGTGGTGTTCACTTACAGCAAAGTTAAAAACGATAAAAACACCTCTCAAGACGGCTTCTTCCTTGGTGGACGAAGCTTAACAGGCGGTCTGATTGCCAGCTCCTTGATTCTAACCAACCTGAGTGCCACCAGCTTTGTTGGTATGAGTGCGCAATCTTACACCCACAACATGAGTGTGATGGGCTGGGAAGTGGCCTCTGGCGTCACACTGGTTATCATTGCGCTGCTGCTTGTTCCTCGCTACCTCAAGCAAGGCATCACCACCATTCCTGACTTCTTAGAAAGCCGTTACGACATGTCGGTGAAGAAGTTCGTTACCCTGTTGTTCTTGTGCCAATACGTCATCAACATTCTACCTACCACTCTTTACGCTGGCGCAGTGGTACTGGGTGAAATCTTTGATGTACAAGGTTTACTGGGCATTTCTGAGTTCAGCTCTATCGCCCTTATTTCTGCCACTATCGGTTTGCTGGGTTTCTTCTACGCGATTTACGGCGGTCTAAAAGCCGTGGTAATTGCAGACACGATCAACGGCGTAGGCTTGATCACCGGCGGTTTGATGATCCCTGTATTTGGTCTGATGGCATTAGGCGGCGGTAACTTTATGGAAGGTTTAGACGTATTGCTGACAGCCGCACCAGAAAAGCTACAATCCGTGGGTAAAGAAACCGATCCACTGCCGTTCTCTACCCTGTTCACAGGTCTATTGTTGGTGAACTTGTACTACTGGGGTACTGACCAATCTATTATCCAACGTGCACTTGGCGCGAAGAACCTGAAAGAAGGTCAGAAAGGCGTGATTCTGGCGGGTGCGATTAAAGTTATCTCTCCACTTTTCCTAATCATTCCGGGCATCATTGCGTTCCATATGTTTGGTGCAGATGCGGGCAACCCAGATACGATGTACACACGCTTGGTGAACGAAGTATTGCCTAAGCCGCTTGTTGGTTTCTTCGTTGCGGTCATGTTCGGCGCAATCCTAAGTACCTTTAACGGCGTATTGAACAGTTCAACAACCTTGTTTGCTTTGAACGTTTACAAACCATTATTTGGCAAAGACAAATCGGATGAGGAGTTAGTCGGGAAAGGTCGTATCTTCGGCGTTATCATTGCGATCATTTCGGTCTGTATTGCGCCTTTCATCATGTACGCACCAGAAGGCTTGTTCCAATACCTACAAATGGTTGCGGGCTTCTTTAGTGTGCCGATCTTCACTATCGTGTTTGTGGGCTACATTTCAAAGCGTGTTCCTGCTATTGCCGCTAAAGTTGCTTTGGTCGTGTTTGTTAGTTCTTACGCTGCGATGCAATTGGTTTTTGGTACACCAATCCACTTCCTACACCAATTGGCGATTCTATTCGTCGTGTGTACTGCTCTGATGTTTGCGATTGGTCACTTCATGCCACGTGATACAGACTACGTAATGCCAGTAAATGAGAATATCGATGTGACTCCATGGTCATTCCGCTTTGAAGCATCAGCGGTCATCATCTACATGGTATTGGGCGCTTACGTAATGTTCTCAGACTTTGGTTTTGTCTCAAGCGATCCGACCATCATGCAAGTGTACGGCTTCTGTGGTCTGGTCTTGATGTTCGGTGTGGCTTCTAACTACTTCATCAAACGTAGAAAGCACAAAGAAGTGTCAAAGCTTAATGACATGTACATGCCTTAAGTCGACTTAGATTGCACACATAAAAATCGGAGCACTAACTCCGATTTTTGTTTTCTACCGAAACTTCGTCATCAACAACGAGCTTTTGAGGAAAGAAATGTCTCCTCGAGGTCATTTTTAACCTTTCGGATTTTTCGAGGTAAACGCAACATTGGAAGAACAAATACATAGAGCAATGTAATTCAAATACAACTTTAAATAAATTACACAAATACATCATCAGGCTTTATAAAACCTAGAAATCTCGATATTCATGCAACCTTGTCTTCGCCGCTCTGTTCACATTCATGAAGTCCCTTTGAGGCAAGTCGAAGTGCGGTTTTACTTTCAAGTTAAAGATGCACCCCGTTTCCCTTTCTCTGTCCTTATAGCGCTTTATGAAATCTATCGTTAGAATCGCAGGTCTTTGATTTTACAAGTGACAGATCAATCAACAGCATCGATAACATAACCAAATTCCTCTCTAGAAGCGCAACCAAGAGTGAAAATAATGATGTTGAGGATGTTCCTAGAAAGGTTAATCATGGCGAATACTAACTACAACACACCGCTTACATTGCAACTTTATTTGGCCGCTGCATTCTTTTTTGGCACCTATGGCGGACGCGTATGTCCGATGCTCAGTACGCTCAGCGTTTACGAAGTCATTTTGCACTGCGCCGTGGTGTTTACCTTCATCTATTTAGTGCGCCACTTCATTCTCGCAACACACCCGTTAATTGCACAAAACCGCCAAGCTAAGCTAGATACGATTTTGTTTACTGCGGTTAGCATCCCTTTCGCGGCTTATTACAACCTTCAGTATGACTTTACGTTCGATAGTAATGTAAAAGTCTTGTTTGGCATGGGGCTGTTTGGCTTCCTGACAGGTTCTATCCTCCAACTGCAAAGCAAATTGTCTCAATTTAATGACTTGCGCCAGCAAAACCAATTCGATTTTGTCCTCTCAGGGCAACGTCAATCTATGGTCAAACAGATGATCGGAATGATGATCGCTTTGCTGGTTACCTTAACGGCGATTTTGACCATGGTCGCTGTAAAAGACATTTATTGGCTAGAACAGAATCCGGAACAAATCGCCAATGGATTAGGGAAAATTAGTTTCATTAAGGAGCTGGTTTACATAGCTCTTGTCGTTGGTGGATATGTGATCGCGATAATGATTCTTTGGACTCGCTTAATGCGGAAGATTTTGTTTAGCCAAGAACAAGCATTATTGGAAGTCACTCAAGGCAAGGTGACTCAACGCCTTCCTGTATTCCAACATGATGAGCTTGGCTCAATGGCCTGTCTCACCAACCAAATGCTAGACAGCTTGCAAGTTTCGCAAGACGAGGTGAAAACGACGCGTGACGTTGCCATTGTCAGCCTATCCGCCTTGGCAGAATCTCGCGATAACGAAACTGGCGCGCATATTATGCGAACGCAGGAATACGTCAAAGTGCTGGCAGAGCACTTAAGCCAGTTTGAACAACATCGTATGTTACTGACTCCCAATTACATTGAACTGTTGTATAAATCGGCTCCACTTCACGACGTTGGTAAAGTCGGCGTGCCTGATAGTGTGTTACTCAAACCGGGTAAATTGACCGACGAAGAATTTGAGATCATGAAGGGTCATGCTGAAATTGGTGCCGAAGCGTTGTCAATTGCTGAAAAACAGCTAGGAAGTAGCTCATTTTTGCGAGTTGCGAAAGAGATCGCGCTAACACACCACGAAAAGTGGGATGGAAGCGGTTATCCGAACCAACTTTCGGGAGAAGCAATCCCACTATCTGGTCGACTCATGGCGTTGGCAGATGTCTACGACGCGCTAATTTCAAAACGTGTTTACAAGCCAGCGTTCAGTCATGACAAGGCGAAAGCGATCATTCTTGAAGGCCGTGGCAAACATTTCGACCCGCAAATCGTCGATGCTTTTCTCGCTGTCGAAACACAATTTCAACATATCGCTCATCAATATCAAGATGAACAAAACATAGCCGCTTAGTTACTTATCCCCCCTCTTATAACGCATCTTAAGAGGGGTTTTTATGTCAAAAGCATTGGTTATGTTAGATTTCTGTTTCAAATCAAAACTTTTTTAAGTTTTCTTTTCACTAACTGTTGTAACGAATATTGCTGAAAGGTATAAATGTCAGCAGACCCCTTCGATTAACATGGATGAAGATTATGTTTGAAAAAGTAGTTGCCGCTCCGGCCGACCCTATTCTTGGACTCACTGAAGAGTTTAAAAAAGATGCTCGCGCTGAAAAAATTAACCTAGGCGTTGGTATTTACAAGAACGAACAAGGCGAAACCCCTGTTCTTGCGACTGTTAAAAAAGCCGAAGCCGCACTGATTGAAACTGAAAAAACCAAATCTTACCTAACAATCGAAGGTACAGCAGAATACGGTCTAGCAGTGCAAAAACTGCTTTTCGGCGCAGATGCTGAAATCGTTGCTGGTAAGCGCGCTAAAACAGCACAGGCACCAGGTGGTACAGGCGCTCTGCGCGTTGCTGGTGAATTCATCAAGCGTCAACTTGGCGAAGTTAAGATCTGGATCAGCAACCCAACTTGGGCAAACCACAACGGCGTATTCACTGCTGCTGGCATTGAGACCGCGCAATACAGCTACTACAACGCTGAAACAAAAGACAAAGACTTTGATGCGATGCTGACAGATCTGCAAGCTGCATCAGAAGGTGATGTCGTTCTTCTGCACGGCTGCTGCCACAACCCTACTGGTATCGATCCAACGCCAGAAGAGTGGGAAACACTGGCTAAACTAGTAGCAGACAAGAAACTGCTTCCTCTATTTGACTTTGCATACCAAGGCTTTGCAAAAGGCGTAGAAGAAGACGCAGCTGGCCTTCGTATTTTCGCGAAATACAACAAAGAAATCCTTGTGGCGAGCTCTTTCTCTAAGAACTTCGGTCTTTACAATGAGCGTGTAGGTGCGTTCACTCTAGTTGCTGAATCAGAAGAAGTCGCAACAACTGCATTCTCGCAAGTGAAAGCGATCATCCGTTCTATCTACTCTAACCCACCAGCGCACGGCAGTGCGGTTGTGACTCACATTCTTGGCGATGCAGAATTGCGCGCAGAATGGGAAGCTGAAGTAGCAGAAATGCGTGATCGTATCCAAGAGATGCGTGAGTTGTTCGTTGCAACTCTGAAAGCAGAAGGTGTAGACGCGGACTTCAGCTTCATCGAGCGCCAAAACGGTATGTTCTCGTTCTCTGGCCTATCTAAAGAGCAGGTGAACCGTCTGAAGGAAGAGTTTGCAATCTACATTGTTGGCTCTGGCCGTATCAGCGTAGCAGGCATGACGAAGTCAAACATGGGTCCTCTATGTAAAGGTATCGCTGCGGTTCTATAATCGCTCTCTAGCGAAAACCGCTTAGAATGAGAAAAGGTCAGCAATTGCTGACCTTTTTAGTTTCTGCTGTTTTGTTTAAAACACCGCGATAGAAATCGCGATGTCTTTATCTTCTGCTACTAGTAAATAAACTTGAAGCTAATGCCTACTTCATTGATATGATCAGAGGGTTGGCCTTCATAATCCGTGTCGCGGAATTGGTAGTAAAGTCCCGTGCCGATAACATGATGCCACTGGTAGTTGAAGCCAATTTTGTAGTTGTTCTCGTCAACAATATCGCTGCGGTTTAAATGTACTTCCGCCGTAGCCATTAGCTTCTCGCTGAATAGATAATTCGCACCAATGGTGACACCTTGAATAAACTCACTGTCAGATGAAATGGTACGGTCTGTGTTGTCATCCGTTGCTTTCGCTTTGATCGCACCAAGGCCGTAAATACCATACACATCAAGCTGCTCATTGATGCCATAACGATAACCACCACCAAACATTAAACGGTCGATACGCAAAGTGAAATCGTCTGGGTGGAAAAATTGTGCGGAATAATCCACATTGAGTAGCCAATTATCACGAATCAAATAATTGCCGCCCAACCCTAGCGTCGTGGCGTTGGAATTATCTAGCCATTCTTCATTTGTGGTTCCGGCACCGACATCTAAATTGATGTGCTCGTAACCAAATTTTTCTGCTTGTTCTGCTTCTGAGGCAACGCTCATTATTGGTAATGCTACAAGAGGTGCAGCGAGTAATAGTCTTACCATTCTACTTCCTTCCATGAGTGTCATCCAAAACTCTTCTATAAACGCCATTGTATTGATTTAATTCGGCATCTTGATGACAGCGTAGCCGAATTAATTAGGATTTGCCGTGCGACTTGTCTGAATCTTATCATTGCGCACGAAAAACAGTGATCCGATAAGATTCTGTTTTAAAACTAAGTTAAGATTACCCTATCACTTGCAAACCAAAAGGCACCTTAATGGAAGCAGAACTTCTCGAGATATATAACTTTCTCGCCAAGTATCCCCCATTCAACGAGCTTCCGGAAGAAACGCTCACCAAAGTGACAGAGAACATCGAAATCTCTTACTACCGTCAAGACACCCCTATCATTCATTTCGGCGATCAGATCCACGATCTTTACATGGTTCGCAGCGGTGTAGTTGAAGTCTATCGACGTAAAGGTGAACTGTATAACCGGCTCGACGAAGGCGACCTTTTTGGTCAGATGGGTCTTCTTACCAACAACAAAGTTCGCTTTCCAGTAAAAGCGATTGAAGACTCCCTGCTCTACTGTATTCCTCAAGATATCTTCCAAGAACTGTACGACAACTTCGATTCATTCGCAGATTTTGTTGAAGTAGAAAACAGCGCTCGTTTGCGCCAAGCGGTTTCAGAGAACAACGACGCGAACGATCTAACGACCTCGAAAGTAAAAACGCTCCTCACACGTGACGCGCCAACCATCGAGCGTGGCCAAACGATTCAAGAAGCCGCACAGTTAATGGCGCAAGATAATGTGTCATCATTGCTGATCGTTGACCCTGATTTTGTGCTCGATGAAGACGATCCACAATCCCCTGTCGTCGGCATTATCACCGACCGCGATTTATGTACCCGCGTCTTGGCAGAAGGTTTGTCGCCCCTCGATGAAGTATCAACGGTCATGACGACCGAGGTTATCTCTCTCGATCACAACGCTTACGTTTATGAAGCGATGCTGACCATGCTTCGGTACAACGTTCACCACTTGCCGGTTGTAAAAGATCAAATGCCTATTGGCATCATCGAAGCGACCGACATTGTTCGTTACGAATCGCAAAACTCACTGTTGTTAGTAAGTAGTATCTTCCAACAACAAACCATTGAAGATTTGGCCATTGTCGCTGACGAAGTGAAAAGCAGTTTTGTTCGTCTGGTTAACGAAGACGCCAACTCTCACATGGTCGGCAGCGCGATGTCCGTTATTGGCCGAAGCTTCAAGCAACGCCTGCTCGAAATGGCAGAAGAAGAATTGGGCCCACCGCCAATCCCTTATTGTTTCCTAGCCCTTGGTTCCATGGGCCGTGATGAGCAATTACTGGTCACAGACCAAGACAACGCAATCATTCTTGACGATACCTATCAAGAGGAAAAACACGGGAAATACTTCGAAGCACTCGCGCAATACGTTAGTGATGGTTTGAACGTGTGTGGCTACAAATATTGTACCGGTGACATCATGGCGACCAACCCAGAGTGGCGCATGACACGTTCAGAGTGGGAAGCGTGCTTCGCCGATTGGATTGACGACCCGAACCCGAAAGCCTTGCTCAATGCATCAATCTTCTTCGATTTGGATGGCGTTTATGGTCGTTTAAAATGGGCAGAACAATTAACGAGCTTCATTGTTCGACGCGCGCGTAAGAACAACCGCTTCCTAGCGTGCTTGGCTCGCAACGCGTTGAACCGAACCCCACCACTGGGCTTCTTTAAAGACTTTGTGATGGAAAAAGATGGCCAGCACAAAAACTCGATCAACTTGAAACGTCGTGGCACAGCTCCTCTTGTGGACTTAATACGCGTTCACTCGTTGGCGGTGGGATCACGCGCTCAGAACTCATTTGAACGACTCGATGACATCATTGATGCGGGCATTTTGCCAAAAGGCCGTGCTCAGGATTTGAAAGACGCGATGGAGTTCATCTCTATGGTGCGTATCCGTCACCAAGCGATCGATGTTGAATTGGGTATTGAACCAGATAACAACATTGAGCCTGAAAATCTGTCGGACTTCGAACGCCGCAACCTAAAAGATGCGTTCCAGATCCTCAGCAATGGTCAGAACTTCCTTAAGTTCCGTTATCAGGCCAGCAACAAGTTTAAGTGAGGCGTGGAATGATAAAAAAGTTGTTTCAAAAGCCGACCATTCAATGGCATACCAAGTTTCAACACAAGTTGGAGCAAGCGAAAGATGATCGGTTAATTGCCTTTTATGGAAAGGCGTTACCCGTGCCGGAAACCCCGTTGTCCCAAGTGGAATTCGTGGCACTCGATTTCGAAACGACGGGCTTAAATCCGCAGAAAAATGGCATCATCACCATAGGTTTGGTGCCTTTTAATCTCAATCGAATTTTCTTGCGCCAAGCGAAACATTGGAAAGTACGCCCACAAGAAAAACTCGATGAGGAATCGGTCATCATTCATGGTATCACTCACAGTGAATTGATTGATGCTCCGGATTTGGGGGAGATTCTCGGACCATTACTTGAAAGCTTGGCGGGAAAGATTGTCGTGGTACATTATCGCCGTATTGAAAGAGAGTTTCTCGCTCAAGCACTGCGTACTCGTATCGGCGAAGGCATTGAGTTCCCTGTGCTGGATACGTTGCAAATTGAAGAGGACATTCAACAAAGAACATCTGGTGGTTTGTGGAATAAGCTAAAGGGTAACAAGCCGAAATCCTTACGTTTAGCACAATCACGACGTCGTTATGGCCTTCCGGATTACACGCCACACCATGCGTTAACGGATGCCATTGCCACCGCTGAATTACTTCAAGCGCAAATTGCCCACCACTACAGTGAAGAGCAACCCATCAGTAGCTTGTGGCTGTAGAGAAGCGAAAATATTATCTCTAGATAAAACAAAAAGGAGCCAATTGGCTCCTTTTCTCTTTCCATTAAACGCGAATATCAGCGCTTAGCTAACATTCTCAGCTTACAGCTTGAAGCGTTTGATCTCTTGCTCTAGCTCGTAAGAAAGCTCTGACAGATGCGCCGCTTGCTCTGCTGCTTGGTGCGCTTCAACAGAAAGCTCGTTAGACACGTCACGAATGCCTTCAGTGTTACGAGTGATTTCTGTTGTCACAGACGCTTGCTCTTCCGCTGCAGACGCAATTTGCGTTGCCATATCGCTGATACGCTCTACCGCTGAGTGAATTTGAGTAAGGCTTACTGCTGCTGAGTTTGCATCATCAACACTGGTGTCTGCTAGACGACGACTGTCGTCCATAATGCCGACCGCTTTCGCTGTTGTGCCTTGTAGCATCTCAATCGTTTCTTGAATCTCTTGAGTAGAAGCATGAGTACGTTGGCTCAGAACACGAACTTCATCCGCAACTACAGCAAAACCACGACCCTGCTCACCTGCACGCGCCGCTTCGATAGCTGCGTTTAGTGCTAGTAGGTTAGTTTGCTCTGCAATGCCTTGGATAGTCGAAAGAATGGTGTTGATTGCGTTACCGTGTGCTTCTAGCTCTTGGATCACGTTGGTTGCTACTTGTACTTCTTGCGCTAGGTTTTGGATAGAACCTTGCGTTTGAGTCACTTGGCCAGAACCGTGAACACATGCTTGAACCGCTTCTTCAGAGCTTGATGCTGTGTTGTCTGCGTTGCCTGCAATCTCTTGTGTCGCTGCTGCCATTTCGTTAACAGCCGTCGCGACCATGTTGATTTCGTCTTGCTGGTACGAAATACGCTGACTACGCTCTTCAGCTTGTTGAGCCGTTGTACGTGCTTGCTCAGAAAGTGCCGATGAAACATGGCTTAACTTGGTGACCATCGTGTGCATATTGCCCACAAAGCGGTTGAAGTTGTCTGCCAGTTTACCGACTTCATCATCACTGCGTGGTTCAAGACGTTGCGTTAGGTCACCTTCACCCGATGCAATCTCTTCAAGAGCTTGTGATACTCGGCCAAGGTCGCGGAACAAGAAGCCCACTAGCCAAGATACGGCCACAATCACCACGATCGTAATCAGTACCGCAGTAATCAGCATTTCACGTAGCAGTTGCGCGTGGCTTGCTTCTTCTGTTGCGCGGTCCATTTCAATCGCGAACATCCAGTTTGTACCAGGTACTTTACTGAAGTAATAAAGCTTATCTTTGCCCTGAATGGTTGCCGTTTCAATTGAACCCGTGTTTGCTGCACGCTCAATAGAATCTTTCGTAAATTCTTTAGATAGGTCAGTGATTGGCTTAAGCGTTAAGCTTTTGTTTGGATGTGCAAGGAAAGTTCCGTCATTCATATCGATCAGCATTGCGTGCGCATTTTCACCCGCATCTAAGCTGATAACGTCATTGATCAACTGATCAATCAGAACGTCAGCACCAACAACACCAACAAACTTACCGTTTTTCATTACAGGTTCTGCAATGGTTACCAGTAGCGCGTTAGTGATCGCATCTTGGTAAGCTTCAGTGATGATCTGCTTACCTGCTGCATTTGCATCTTTGTACCAAGGGCGAGTACGAGGATCATAGTCTGCACGGTTACGTTCTGGATGAGAACGGTACATGCCACCTTCCGGAGTACCTAGGAAGATATCGTCAAAGCCCCCCGCTTTGCGCGCTTGTTGTAAGAAAGGCACCACGTCTTGCTCTGTTGAGTAGTCGTTGAAAGCCGTTGCAATGTCTTTGCGAATCGCAACCCAGTCAGAAATACCTTCTGATGCTGCGTTACTTAGGCTTTGTGCTCGTGAATAGACACCTGAACGCGTCTGATCAAACAATTGACCAGCCGACAGCCAAGTCAGTGCTGTTGCCATCACTACAACAGCAGATAGGCTTGCGCCAATTAGCTTTTGTTTTAATGATAATTTCATAATTATTATAAGAGGTTGGGAGAACAGTTAAGGTGGCTGAATATTACACATTTCTGACAAAGTAATCACGAAGATTATTCACAAAATTAAGACAATAACCTGTTGTAAAATAAAGAATTTACCTCGTCATTTTTTTGGCAAGCGTCAGAAAAATCGCACAAAAAAAGCCAGCATTCCGCTGGCTTTTTAACTCATTAATATTTAACGATATTTATAAATCACATCAATTATTGACGTTCTGTTCTCATACCCATCAATAGGCTGACACACATTGCAAGCAATACGAATGTGAATGGTAACGCGGTAGAGATAGCACCAGCTTGCAGCGCTTGAACCGCTTCTGAACCACCAATCCACAATAGTGCCACCGCAATCGCACCTTCCATAAATGCCCAGAATACACGTTGTAGAACTGGCGCATCCACTTTACCACCAGCAGTAATACTGTCGATAACCAGTGAGCCAGAGTCCGATGAAGTGATGAAGAATACCAATACCAACACAACAGCAATGATAGACAGCATGTTACCGAATGGCAGAACATCAAACATTTGGAACATCGCTAGTGATACGTCAGTTAGACCGTTTGCACCTAGCTCACCCACATTGTTTATCACTTGATCGATAGCTAGACCACCGAATACTGACATCCAAACTAGAGTAACCGCTGTAGGAACAATCAATACCGCTGTGATGAATTCACGAACTGTACGGCCGCGAGATACGCGAGCGATGAACATACCTACGAATGGTGACCATGAAATCCACCAAGCCCAGTAGAATACTGTCCAACCTTGGAACCAAGCTTCGTCAGTACGACCAAACGGGTTGCTCAGTGGAACCAAGTTTTCTATGTACGCCATAAAGGTGGTAGGAATTGAACCTAAGCTCACTGCCCAACCAATCAAACCAACAAGGATAAGCAGTAGGAACGCAATAACCATGTTGATATTACTGATGACCTTTACACCGCCATCGATACCACGGATTACCGAAACAACCGCAAGTAACGTCACAATCGTAATAACGACGATCTGTAGGCCTAGACCCGGCTCCACACCAAACACGTGGTGAATACCACTCGCTGCTTGTTGTGCACCAAGACCTAGAGACGTTGCAAGACCAAATAGCGTTGCTAGTACTGCAAGGATATCAACAATATGACCTGCCCAGCCCCACGCGCGATCGCCCAACAATGGGTAGAAGATCGAACGCATAGAAAGCGGAAGGCCTTTGTTGTAAGTAAAGAAAGCTAATGAAAGTGCTACGACACCGTAGATTGCCCATGGGTGTAGACCCCAGTGGAACATTGTCGCGCCCAGTGCAAGCTTTGCAGCCTCTGGGGTATTTGCTTCTACGCCTAGCGGAGTTTCATACCAACCAGTGAAGTAAGCTACTGGTTCTGCCACACTCCAGAACATCAGACCGATACCCATACCTGCTGCGAACAACATCGCCAACCAAGATACGAACGAGTAATCGGCAACCGCATCTTTACCACCAAGGCGAATCTTGCCCATTGGTGACACAATCAAAGCTAAACAGAAGATTACGAAGATGTTGCCTGAAAGGATGAACAGCCAGTCGAAAGAACCGATGATCTTCCACTTAAGGCCATCCAATGCCGCTTTCGCGGTGTGTGCATCTAGTACAAGTGCAGCAATTAGAAATAGTGCAATGAAACCAGCACTAATACCAAAAACAGGATTATGTACGTCAAAACCCCATTTCTGGACGTTGTCTTGACCAACCGTATAGTCGGTACTGTCGATACTGTACTTATCTATACCTTTTGTCATTGTTCCTCTCTTTTGTGTTCTAGTTTTTCGGCAGCAAACCAAAAATTCATTCGAACACGATACATTTTATTTTCCATGAAAGTGGAAGATCCTACCATTTGAGGCGTTTTTGTCTATCTTTTGCTGATAAAAAATCCAATAACTTACTTTTCAATCAGAAAAATCCACCAAAAAAAGCGAAAACAACCACGACAATAATTAGACCACAAACATTTATTACTATAATAATTTTAGCCGTTACTTTTTTACCCGCCGAATACCCTTAAAAACAATAAGGAGAGCCAAGGCAAATAATTGAAAATTGGTGTCGCGATCCCTAACTAAGCCCTTTTAATAACAACGCTTTTGAGTTAGTGTCGCCTCGTTACATGATCCCTTAATGACTGGATTACGAAATTGGAAAAGTACGAAGAAGTCTTGGTCTCGATTCGTCAGATCATCCGCGCTATTGATTTACATTCAAAGAAGTTGAGCAAAGAGTCTGGTTTGACGGCTCCTCAGCTGATTCTAATGCGTGCTATTAGTGAACTTGATAATGTCACTATCAAGCAATTGTCTAGCCATACCAACATGAGTCAGGCAACGGCTACGACTATCCTTGACCGTTTAGAGCGCAATCAACTTGTCGAACGACGCCGTAGCGTAGAAGACAAACGTAAAGTTCATGCTGTCTTGACGGAAAAAGGCCAAGAAGCGCTTAAACAAGCTCCGACGCCATTGCAAGAGCACTTCATCAGTCGCTTCCAAAAGCTTGAAGAGTGGGAACAAAGCTTGCTGCTATCTTCTGTTCAGCGCATCTCTACCATGATGAACGCAGAAGACATCGATGTTGCGCCAATGCTTGAACTAGGTAGCATCACCAAACCAGAATAAGCTTCTCTGTGCGCTCATGACTCCCACCCGTGATGAGCGCTACTGCCCTCTTACTCAATCAATCCTGTTTCAAACGCATATTTCGCTAGCTCAGCGGTCGAATGTAAGTCCAGCTTGTGTTTGATGTTGTGACGATGCGTTTCCACCGTTCGATAACTGATATCCAAAAGCGTAGCAATCTTTTTACTACTATTCCCCTGTGCGACTAATTTAAGTACCGCTTCTTCGCGGCGACTCAGTGGATTGGGCTTTTGTGCCGCAGGTACAACATCTTGAGTAAACAGTGTTTGGGTGACAGATTCACAAAAATACGTCGAACCTTGATTCACGGTTTTGATCGCTTGAACCATCTTGTCGGCTGAGATTTCTTTCAACATATAACCGACCGCTCCGGCTTGCATCACCTTCATGATGTACTCGCGATTGTCATGCATAGTCAGCATCAGAATTTTACTTTCCGGGCGTTCTTCCTTTATCACGCCGGTGGCTTCTATCCCATTCATAATAGGCATGCTGATATCCATTAAGATGACATCCGGGTTGAGCACTTTTGACACTTCGATAGCCTCAAGCCCATTGCTTGCAGTGCCGATCACATCAATGTCAGGTTCCAATTCCAAACGTGCCATAAACCCATCCAGTACAACCTGATGATCGTCCACAATCACCACACTAATTGGTTTATCCATAAACTAATCCATCCAAATCTAACAATACGGTGATCTCCGTCCCCAACCCTGGTTCGCTCATCAATTCAAACTCACCGCCAATAAACTCGACACGCTCACGCATGTTACGCAGACCAATCCCTTGGCGGTGTACCGATTGATTAACCAAAAAGCCAATACCATCGTCCCGTATCAGTAATTGCAGCATATTGCCCATTTTTTGCAAAATAACGGTGACCTTTTTTGCCTTGGCGTGCTTTTCAATATTATTCAACGATTCCTGAGCGACGCGATATAACGTGGTCGCCACTTCCGATTTCAGCTTAACCAGCCCAGTATCGAAATGGCTGTCGATGTCCATACCAGAATGGGAATGAAAGTCCTGCAATAACGTAGAAAGCGCCGCCTCTAGGCCGATGTCATCCAAGGCGCTCGGGCGAAGTTGATGGGAGATATGACGCACTTCATTAATTGCGGTGATCAACGAGCGCTGTGATTTGTCGAGGTGGGATTTAAGCTTTTCATCTTCAATACGATGCCCCATCAAATCAAGATGGCATTTACTTGAAACCAACAACTGATTGATACCATCATGCAGCTCTCTCGCTAGGTGCTTTTTCTCATCTTCTTGGAACATCACCGTTTTGTGCGCCAGTTCTTTAAGGTTTTTATCCGCTAAGCGATGTTCATGGAGGTTGATAGCGAGGGTTAAAACAATGATCACGGCGACCGTCACAACCAAAATCACAACAACGGTAAAGAAAGTCGTTTCGATATTCTGATTCACCGCCGCACGCATGTTGGCTACTTCACGGCTCACGTCCTCTATGTACAACCCCGTGCCAATCATCCAATCCCACTTATCAAGCCATGCCGCGTAGCTTAATTTAGGCACGACTTCACCTGTGGAGGGCTTTTGCCAAAGGTATTGGTGGAAACCGCCGCCGAGTTGGGCTTGATAAAGTAACGCCTCAATCAGGTGATCGCCGTTTTCATCTTGAATGTGAAGTAAGTTCTGCCCCACGAGATCAGGCAATATCGGATGGACTAAATTCGTGCCGTGTTTATCGTAAGCAAAGAAATAACCATCTGAGCCATATCGAAGGCGGTTCAGAATGGCTTTTACACGTTCTTTGGCAACATGCTCGTCGATAGTAGAGTCGTTATAGATATGAGAAATCGCATCGAAAGCCAGATCAACGGTATCTTTCAATGCCACTTCTTTTGATTGGATCAGACTTTGGTGAAAGATCTCCACTTCGCGTTGACCCAACGTTTTCGCTTGGTAGATGGAAATCCAACTGATGCTTGCTGATACCAACACCACTGGGATCAATGCCAGCAAGATTAATTTGGCTTTGAGAGGCATCCCTTTCCTCCAATGAAACGCTGATTAGCTTAATAACTAATCAGCTTAACAACTTGTCTCAAAAGGTAAAAACTCTCAGGTCACAAAAACTTCGTTCACCGATGACATCATGGCTTTTATGACATGCCGTAAAAGCCAGGGAAGAACAACAGGGAAGCCAGAACCACGATTTGAATCGCGATAAATGGCATAACGCCTCGATAGATATCACGAGTTGTCACACCCGTTGGTGCTACACCTTTCAAATAGAACAAGCTAAATCCAAATGGTGGCGTGAGGAATGAGGTTTGTAGGTTCATGGCAATCAAAATCGCAAACCACGTCATGTTGATACCCATTAACTCAGCCACAGGCGCAATGATCGGCACGATGATGAAACAGATCTCTACAAAGTCGATAAAGAAACCGAGAATAAGAATCACCAACATGGTAATGATCAAAAAGCCCCACTTCTCGCCCGGAAGCTCTAGCATCCACTCTTCTACCAAGTAGTCACCGCCCGTGTAGGTAAATGCCATCGAGAATGCCGTTGCACCAAGTAGAATCGCGAAAACCATCGCTGTGACTTTTACCGTCTCTTTTGAGGCTTCGTACACCATTGACCAGCTGAACTGTTTGTAAAGTAGCGAAAGAACAATCGCACCAGCACCGCCTAGCGCCGCTGATTCGGTCGGAGTAGCAATACCAGCAAAGATAGAGCCCAAAACCACAATGATCAGCGCTAAAGGTGGCAAAACGGCTTTGAGCGCGGTAATCACCTCTTCCTTGCGGCTGATGGATTCATCACGTTCGATAGGTTGAGCTGCCTCTGGGTTGAGCTTAGCGTAAATCAAAATATAGATAACGTACGCACCAACCAACATTAAACCCGGCCAAACCGCGGCTTGGAAAAGGTCTCCGACTGGAACCCCCAGCACATCACCAAGAAGAATTAGAACAATAGAAGGCGGAATGATTTGCCCAAGCGTGCCTGACGCACAAATAGTGCCGCATGCCAAACCTTTGTCGTAGTTGTACTTGAGCATCACTGGCAAAGAGATCAACCCCATTGCCACTACAGATGCACCAACCACGCCCGTTGAGGCCGCAAGCAGCGCACCAACCAAAACCGTTGAGATAGCGATACCGCCACGAATACCACCAAACAAACGCCCCATCGACTCAAGCAACTGCTCAGCCAATCGGGTCTTTTGTAAAACCAACCCCATGAAGACAAACAGTGGTACTGCCATTAATACCGTGTTTTCCATGATGGATTGAATGCGATATGGCATGAATGCAAACATCTCAATGCCTTCTGCCCATACGCCGAAAATTAATGCAATGCCGCCAAAGGTAAAGGCAACAGGGAAACCGAGTAGTAACGCAAACAGCGCTACAAAAAACATCACTATACCGATCATGCTGACTTCCTTTTACGACTTACCGTTGTTACCGGCATAGATAAGATGAGGGTTAACAATTTTATTGATGGAGTGAAGCAGTAAGCCCATGCCACTGATCGCCATAAACAAGAATGAGAGCGGAATCATGGCTTTTATGATCCATCGATATGGTAAACCACCAGGGTCTCCAGACGTTTCTCCGAGAGCGTAACTCTCCTTGGCAAAATCGATACCGAACCAAGCAACCAATAGGCAGAATGGGAAAAGAAAAAGTAACGTGCCTAAGATATCGATGATGGATTGCGCTTTATACGATAAGCGCTCATAGAAAATGTCGACTCGAACGTGACCACCGGATTTAATCGCGTATGGCACACCCAATAAAAACACAGCGGAAAATAGATGCCACTCCATTTCTTGGAAGGCGATAGATACGTCATTAAACACGTAGCGCATAACAACGTCGTACACCACGTTCGCTAATAACAAAATAAATAGGATGCTGGATAACCACCCCAGAAAATCACCGAAGCGGTTAAAGATTCGCTCAATATAAATAAGGCTTCTCATTCCGAACTCCATGGAACGTGTGGGATTGGCTCCGCTGGTTCGCGGAGCACTTGTTATAGTCTTCTCTAAGAGAAGTTTTTCTTGGGCTTCTTTTGCTGACTAAATCGTTCGAACTAGCCAGCATGTCGAAGTTATTGCTGAGCTTGGCTGTTTAGGTAAGCTCGGTGTGAGATATCAGACCAAGGACGCACTTGCTCGATGTAGCTTGCTTGAGATTCTTGAATCTCTCTCGCTAGCGCATCTTTTTCTGCGTGCTGTTTAAGTAGACGTTCGTTCGCTTCACGTAGCGCTGAAATAACTTCAGGTGGGAAGTCTTTTACTTGAACATCAGGGTATTCTGATTGAATTGATGCCCAGTTCTTACCACTTTCGTGCTTAGACTGAGTGTACATGTCGTACGCGGCAGCTTTCATCGCCACTTGAAGAATCGCTTTCAAATCATCAGGTAGACGTTCCCAAGTACGCTTGTTCACTAGGAACTGCAGCTCAGTACCCGGCTCATGCCAACCTGTGTAGTAGTAAGGCGCAATTTTGTGGAAGCCCATACGTAAATCAAGAGAAGGACCTACCCACTCCAATGCATCAATCGTACGACGCTCAAGCGAGGTGTATAGTTCGCCCGGTGCAATGTTAGTTGGCTTCGCACCTAGCTCAGCAAGGATTTCACCTGCGAAGCCCGGAATACGCATTTTCAGACCTTGTAGGTCATCGACTGATTTGATTTCTTTCTGGAACCAGCCACCCATTTGGGTATCCGTGTTACCACCAGGGAAAGATAATAGATTGTGCGGGGAGTAAACTTTTTCCATCAACTCCATACCGCCACCGTAGTAGAACCATGCGTATTGTTCTGTTGGCAACATACCGAAAGGCATAGAGGTAAAGTAAAGGGTGTTTGGTACTTTACCTTTCCAATAGTAAGAAGCCGAGTGACCCATATCGTATTGACCGGATTTCACCATATCAAATACACCAAGTGGTGCTTTGTGTTTGTTTGCAGAGTCAATGCGGATTTGTAAGCGTCCGTTTGACATTTCTTCCGCCATTTTTGCCATGTTCTTTGTTGCGTCACCAAAGATAGGGAAGTTTGGCCCCCACGTCTCCGCGAGTTTGAGGCGGTATACTTTGTCATCAGCAGCATGAGCAGAAGTTGCTACGAATGCCATCGTCGCGACCATTGCTGTCGCCTTGAGCACTCGTTTCAGAGATTTTTGGATAAGACTCATCGTTCACGTCCTTTGTCACCAAGGTTATTGTTGTCATCCATTACATAAGGATTCGCTATAGAAGATGGGACATTACATGGAACTAAGAAATGGGCATGAACACGCAACAAAAATGCACTTAAACGCGAGCCTTAGCCATTAGTATTACGTAGTTATACGTAATCTTTTTAATATCAAATTGCAGGAGTTTTTATTATTCAGATAGTTAACTGATAAGCCATATCACCAAAATCTGATAAAGCACGTACGTAGTTGACTGCGAAAGAATTTACACAGTATTTAACAAAATGTGACAAATGACGGAATTGTATAGTTAGAATACTCAGTTAGAAATGAGCGAAAAGCGTTTTTTGGGCAAAAAAATACCCCGACTGGAGTCGAGGTATTCAATTAACAAACAGAATTACAGCGGTAATTAAACTGCTTTATAGATAACTTTGTTACCTGCTAACTGCTCTTTTTGAACTAGGTTTTCTTCAAGAAGCTTCTTCAGTGCGCCAGTAGCCCATGATGCCGCTTTAGTGTCTTCTTGACCTGCAGCTAGACCAATACCTTTAGGGTTGATACCTTCAGCATTTGCTACAACGATATCTAGAACTTGTTGTTGCTTAGGAGTTAGTGCAACCTCAACAGTTTTCGCTGCAGCTACTTTCTTCTCAGCTACTGCTTTCTCAGCAACAGGTTTTGCCGCTTTTGGTGCCGCAGCTACGTTTGCTACTGTCGCTTTAATGCGTTTTTGCAGTTTCATCTGCACTTTACGCTTATGAGCAAGTCTCATTGAATATTTCTCCAGTTCACTGCATCTCAGCAGGGATGAAAATTTGAAGCGCGTTTTATACCAAAATTCATCAGCGATTTGTAGGTTTTAGCGGCGAAACGCGATGAAAAATGCGCTCACTGCATAGAACGTCTACTATTTAATCAGATAAATTGTGAACGGATTTATTGAATACTGGGTATAAAAACAGAGGTTCTTTGTTCTTGATAGGCAAACAAGTGAATATCAAGAAACATGTGTCTCAACGCCATTGTTCATTGAGGTTGAAAGCATGGAAACGCTGCATCTAAGTAACTCACATTTCAAATCCGACTCCCCCATCAACAAACTGATCATGTTTATGGTCGTCACCATCACCATGTTTCTGGTTTTGATTGCGCCGGGATGGAAACAAGCGATGTTGTCGGTCGTACTGATGGCCATCATCGTTGGTTTCGCCATCATCATGATAAAAAAGAGCCAAGTCTCCTTCACCCTTACCGCCTCCCACTTTCAACAACACCTCTTTAAAGGCGGTTGGGTGGTACGTTGGAAAGATATCGACTCCATCGGCATTTGCACATACGAACAAGAAGGCTGGCACCAACCCCTTCCTTGGATAGGGATTCGGTTGAAGCATTACTCACCTTATCTCAACGCGATTTGTCCACGTATCGCGACAGAAATCTTGCTTGGGCAAAGAGCCCTGCTTTATTTAGGAGCAAGACAAAATAATTGCGAAACAAAGTTTGAAGACATGGTGTTAGACCCTGCTCCTTACATCAATAAAGAGGGGATGCACTATGAAGGCCTACAAGCGATGCTAGCGAACAGAATGAAATATCAAAGACAGTTTTATGGCTACGACGTGTTTATCTCAGCCAGTGATTTGGATAGAGAAGCGGAAGAGTTTGTGGGATTGGCTCGACGTTACCTAGCAGCCGCCGAGCCAGATGCTTAATTCAGAGACGCCTTAGTAAAGCGGCATTTCGTCAGCAACGAACGGGTTAGTTTTGCGCTCGTGGCCAAATGTCGATTGTGGACCATGACCAGGTACGAAAGTAACATCGTTGCCAAGCGGCCATAGCTTCTCTTTGATCGAGCTAATCAGCGTGTTGAAATCACCTTGTGGGAAGTCTGTACGACCAACGCTACCGTTAAACAGAACGTCGCCGACAAACGCCAAGCGTGCTTCTTCGCTGTAAAGCACTACGTGACCCGGTGTATGGCCCGGAGTGTGAATCACGTTTAGGGTTTGATTACCAAAAGTGACCTTGTCACCTTCATTTAACCACTGATGCGGTTCAAACGCTTCAGTCAGTGGGAAACCAAACATTTGGCTTTGGCCTTCTAAACCTTGCAACCAGAAGTTATCTGCCTTGTGAGGGCCGACAATCTCAGTACCACCTAACAGTGCAGACAGTGGCTCTGTACCACCAACGTGGTCCAAGTGGCCGTGTGTTAGCACTAGGTTTACTACTTCAACACCCAGTTCTTTGATTAGCATTGCGAGTTGCTTTTCATCACCACCTGGATCAACCACAATGCCTTTCATGGTTTCGTCACACCAGACGATAGAACAGTTTTGAGAGAAAGATGTTACTGGAACAACTTGGTATTTCAGAGCCATAGATAACCTATACCGAATAAATTTGCATGAAAACTGCCGCAACTATGACACTAAGCCCTAGTGACTTCAAGCTTTGTACCATGGGGAATAGGCGACGTTCTGAGACGAGGAACCCTGTCTCAACTTGACACTACCAAGAACGAACAGCACCCGTATCGATATGAACAAAGTTACTACGTGGATAATAACCCACACCACCGGCTTTTAGGCTTAATGCCGCATCTCGAACCGTTGAAAGCTTCACGCCATCTAAACGGAAATCAATCGCCTTTCCTTCCATGTGCATGCTCTTTTTCGCCACACCTGAAGAACCATTACGCAATGATGCGTTAGTCAATGGAGAGCGGTAACCAGAGATCACAATCACCTCTGCTTCCGTGCCAATCAACTTTTGGATTTGGCTGATTTGATCGAACAGACGTCGGTCCATTGGATGAACTTCATTACGGCGATGATCACGACAAAACTGCTCAAGACGCTTCAGTTCTTCGTCGACATAATTTGTTCCATTGAAGTAGCACGACTCCAATAGCTCACCAGTATTGAGATTATTCATCGCGAGCACACGAGGTTCATCAGGCAGAGATGCCCAAGACATGCTTGGCATTGCTGAAGCAACAACGACACCACCAGCGGTCATTTTAAGAAAATCACGACGGGAAAAATTACGACTTACCATGAAAATACTGCTCAATTACTGTACGAGCAGCGGACATTACCGAAACCAATTTAACGCGTCAAATGCATAAATCGGTCCGGCTTGTCGTTTTTAGGCTAGTTTTTCTGTTTACTTATTGAACAGAAAACAGATTTTATCAATTGTAAATTTTTTTAAATTGAGAACGAATCTCACCCTTGATCATCGTATTGATAAATATCATCACGGTAGTACAAGGTGCCCTCTTCTAACCATGCGGTTTGATAGATGATATGCACTTGAATTCGTTCACTAAGCGGTACTGAGGTGTTAGAACGACGACCATTTTGACGCTTCTTCGCTAGCCTTTCTTCCAGACCTTGAGTCTTGAAGAGTAACTCCGCCAATTGGTCAGCATGCTCGACACGAACGCAACCAGAACTGAACGCTCGACGATCTTGATTGAACAGGTTTTTACTTGGTGTGTCGTGCAAGTAGATCGCTTGTGGGTTCGGCATGTTGAACTTATACAGACCTAAAGCATTGTGTGAACCAGATGACTGTCTCATACGATATGGGAAAGTTCTTGGGTTCACGGTAGCCCAGTTGATGGTTGTTGGATCAATGATCTCGCGCGATGTCCAAGAGCGAATAATCTGGATGTTGTGTTGCATCAGATACATCGGATTGCGTTTCACCTTTGGAATGATGTCTTTCACCATGATCTTCCACGGCACATTCCAAGTAGGGTTTAAGATCACTGAGTCTAATGTCCCTGTCATGATTGGCGTTTTACGTGATGCTTTCCCTACGACAACTTTAGATTCAAACAGCGGCTGTCCATCATGCCAGTAAGTCACTTCATATCCGGGAACGTTTACGAATACCACGTTGTCGCGCTCTTTTGCCCAAATACGGGAACGCTCGGCGTTTAAGGCTAATGAGTGCAAACGTTGCTGTGGTGAGAAGTTAATCCAACGAATGGTATTTGGACCGATGATGCCGTCTTGTTTCAAGCCATGAATACGTTGGAACTCCATCACTGCTAACTCTAGGTTTTCATCATAGAGTGTGGTTTCAGTATCCAAATGCCCAACATCAACACCCACAATCTGCATTCGAGCAATCATGCTGGCTTTATCAAACAACTCATCCCCTACTCGGGCTAAGCGTTGATCTTGTTGATAAAGAGGGAACTCAAACTTAGCGTAAGTCGACAAAGATGCATACGCTGTATTGAACGATTCGTCCATTTGCAAAGGTGAGCGCAACTCAGCAAGAAACTCGTCTAACTTTCCGACTGTGATTTCATTACTCAGTAACGAGAGCGTCTCAATACTCGGCGCAGGGAAGCTAACATTACCTTTGTTCGCAAATAACCAATTGATGCCCTCTGCTGGAACCTGCTCTAGGTACGAAAGATACATGAGCAGTGAGTCACTCATTACAAGATCGAAATCAAGCTTGTCGCCTTGTTCACGCACTTGTTCTATGCGGCGCAGTTGGTTGTCAAACTCTTGAGTCACATCTGCTAATGCAACGAGCTTAAGCTGAAAAAGGAGTTGTTCTACATCGCTTTCGTTTTCCCAGTTCAAGCGATAATTAGTGCTTTGATACAGTTGATCAATTACATCTGGGTAATGGATCATTTTTTCTACAGACAGCTGATCAACCGCCCCCTCTTGCTCTGTTTGTGCAGAAGCATCGAGAGAAACTACTGTTGAAAAGCTGCAAAACGGCACCAAAAGTGCCGTTATCATTAGGAGTCTAGCAATCACTGAAACGATCCTTCCGTTACATGCCATAAAAAAAGTATGGCAAATATCTCACGGGTTGCAGCTTTAAAATTAAGAATCTGAAGACGAAAACGACAACAAAATTCTCAATAAGTGCTTACTCGATGATCTTTCTAGATAATTCTCGACCAATGGTTATCCCATTGCACACCGCTTGCGAAGGTATTTTTTGACTCTTCAGGCCTTTGCTCGACCACTTTTCCCGCGCCAGAACTGACTCGGAATTCATCACCGTAGATCACAACACCAGAGGCGTCTGGTAACGCACTTAGCTCTACCAATTTGCCAGTAGATTTAGACCATATACCATAACAACTGCCCGGAGGCGAAGTGGCTAAGATCCATTCATCGGTTGCTGCAATACTCGCAACGTAGTGATTGAAACGCGCCCACTCTTCAGGCTCAGCTTGAAGATCTTGCATTTCACCACCACGCGTGTGCATGGCTATCAGGGCTGGATACTCGTCCGGCTCACCACGATATTGCTGACCACAAAGCACGGTTTCCGCACCATCATGGGCTAAGTGGCGAATACTCAACTTATGATCCGGTAAAGACACTTGATCCAGTAGCTCACCTTCCTGTGATAGGTAACTCAGGCTCGGTCTCATGCTATCAAGATTGAGAGGTTCACGGCCGTTGGTGTGTACGCCACCGACGCCAATCGCTAGTGCGCCATCAGGCATCATGATCACTTCATGAGGGCCAAGGCCAAAACCCGTTAACTCATCGATTTTTTGATATTGCTTCTGCACATCATAAACACCAATGATCCCACGACTTGTCCCCCTCTCCCCTTCTGTGGCAAATAGCAACGTGCCATCATGGGAGTAAACGCCATGCCCATAGAAATGGCGATTTGGCTTTGCTAGTTGCAGTTTGATCATCTGCTCTGAGCGATAATCAAACACCATGAAGAAAGTACCTGGCCGACGACCAAAAACTACGGCGTGGCCTTGTTGGTTTGTTGCCACACCATGTCCACGCTCAGGAATCGGCAATGAAGATAGCGGTATACCATGCTCATCCGCTACCACCGCTGCATATTTATCTCGGCCAATGATAGAGCAGCCGATCAACGCAGGCTCACGTGAGCTTGTTGAAGCACAACCAAATGGCATCATAGGTGTAGCCGCCCCGAATAGAGCGGCTTTCAGTAAGTTTCGGCGGGTTTGATCAGTCACCATCGGTTGCATTAAATCCTATAACCACGCCAAGCTCGATCGCCACTTCTTCGTGAATCAGGTACTTCAATTGCTCTAGCTTATTGTACTGAGCGAGCACCATGCGATAGCCTTCTTTTGTTTGTAGTGCAGCAAACAAGCTCTTATCTTCTGGCCAAGTTTCTAACGCCATTTCAAACTGATGAACAACACGGTCTGCGAGATCTTCATGGCCTTGCTCTCTTAGTAGCGCATCTAGACCATTCCCGTTAGCAAAGTACAACGCTTCCATCCCTTGAAGGTTGGCTTTTAAGTTTGAAAGCGAGGTCTCTGAACGCCACGATTCTGAGAAATACGGGCGAGGCTTGCCAATCTTCGCTAGCGGTCGACTCAACTTCTTCATGCTGTATTCAAGCTGATTAGAGAGCAGTGAAATGTACTCAGATTCCCATTCCGTCATCTCTAGCGATTTCCAAGGATTCTCTGCCCAAGAATCCGCAATGATCTGCGCTTTGTTATCGAGGTTTTCTGCAATCGAAACGCCTGTCGCACAAGTATTGTTGTTGCTAGATAAGGTCGACGCTTTATCGTAAAGCAGCCATTCCAGTGCCCCTAAACCTTGCACGGTGACACTTTGGGTGGAAATATCTTCTGCACTCCAAGCTTGATCAGATTTCGTCAGTACAGACATCTTACGACCAGTGGTGTTCTTTTTATCTGGCCAAAACTGAACATTCCAGCTTTGCTCCAACGCCATAGCAGGGCCACGTTCTTGACCTTGTAACGCCATCCACGCAAGCATAGTTTGATGCCATTGCTGTTTTACTTGTGCATCATCTTTCGACTCTGATGCGCAGTAATCCGCGAAGCGTTGTTCAAGTTCTGTGGTTTGCGCTAAAAACGTCTGCGCTGATTGAAACTCGACCTCGTACACGCTTTGAGAAATATGGCTTGTACTCTCAGGCTTGGCTGAGCTCGAACCGACGGTCGATTGGCAACCAACCAAACTTAACGTTGCAGCAATCGCACTCACTAACAGTGTTTTTTTCATGGTTGCTTCCTTATAGAGAGTTCAGAAACGCAATCAATGCGTCACGTTCTTTTTTGTTCAGTGCCAAAACGTTTTGTTTCGCCGTTTCAGCTTCGCCGCCGTGCCACAACACCGCTTCCATCAGGTTACGAGCGCGGCCATCATGTAAGAAGTAAGTGTGTCCGTTTACTTCTTCGGTATAACCAATACCCCATAGCGGTGCCGTTCGCCATTCACGGCCGTTTGCTAAGTATTCCGGACGGTTATCGGCTAAGCCTTCACCCATGTCATGCAGAAGCATGTCTGTGTATGGGTGGATAAGCTGCTCAGAAAGCGCTGGTAACTCTGGTCGCTTGGCCGTTTTAACACTGGTCTTATGGCAGCTTTCACAGCCAGACGCTGCAAAGATTTGCTGACCAAGCTTCACATTAGGATCATTGATATTACGGCGAATAGGTACTGCTAAGTGCTGGCTGTAAAACTCAACGAAGTCGAGAATATTTTCACTCACTTCTGGTTTACCGCCATTTGGCATGTCGTCACAAATACTTTGTTTCGAGGTGCAGTTTTCGTTCGGGAATAAATGGCTCGTCAGACCCACATCACCATTGAACGCCGCCGCATTTTGCTGCATTAGCGTCGGTTGCCCTGCTTTCCAGCCAAATCGACCAATTGAGAAATCGTCTTTTTCGATGTCCCACACTTTATTCACTTTTCCAGAGATACCATCTTTGTTTGTATCTTGCTCGTCAGCCCAAGCCAGCAACGTTTTATCGGGAATGCTCTCCAGCAAACCAAGACCGATCATTGGCGGGGCAACACGCGCAGAGAACTCTGTATCAGGGTGCATCGCCCCATAACCTAAATCCGTAATTTGCAGCACTGGCTTTCTGAGTACGACCTTGGTGCCATCTTTAAAAGTAACTGGCACGTCGGTGTAACTGATATTGATTTTGCCTTCTGGCGTTTGATCTTGCAGGGCGAAATCTTGAAGCTGGCCACCATAAGTTGGCTCAGGTATGCCACCGTCTTTGATGTAGGCTTTCTTTTGTTCTGGCGTCATCGCAGGAATGCTCAAGCGCACTAACATAGACACGGCATGTAAATCATCTTTCTCTGGCGGATGACCACGACCGTCTTTGATGTGGCAGTTCTGACAACCATTGGTATTAAAAAGCGGGCCTAGGCCATCACGAGCGTCCGTTGATGCTGGCGCTTGTACCCAAGGGTTACGGAAAAAGCTGTTACCTACGCTAAAGTCGAGGCGCTTGCTCATCGGCAGGTTGGCAGCAGGAAGAGAATAGGCATTCGCGCCATCTTTTTTAACACTGGTTTTGCCACCAGACTTAACATCGTAAGCCATGGCAGAAGAAGAAAGGATCGCGGCTAGCGCAGAAATTAGGTATGGCTTCATATCATTGCTCTACATATACAACAAGGGTGATAACAACGAGCTCAAACGGCAAAAGGGCTCACAAAGAGCCCTTATTTATTATGGTTTTCTTATTAAAACTCGTGGTCAGCAGTATCAGGGCTTAGGCTGTCGATGCCGACAATGTTTGCCGCTCGCTCAATCGCACCGGTTTGGGCTACCAACGACATAATGGTGTCGTTTACTAGCGCGTTGCCTTGCGCGTTACCCGCCGCAATAAGTTGGTCAAAGTGCTGGTTATTCTTCTCGGCAGAAGTCACTAGCTCACCAACTTGGCTACGTGTTGTATCAAACTGCTTTTGAATTTCGGCCGCTGCTTTCTTATCTTTTTGAGCAACAAGGTCAGCGATACTTGGACCAGAAAGTTCTTTGCCGTTTACACCTTTGTATGTACCTGTGTAAACGTTGTAGATGCCTTGCTCATTGTAGTAATGAGAGTTGTGCGTGTTGTCTGAGAAACAATCGTGCTCGTCTTCAGTTGAGTTCGCTTCTAGTGCCACCTTCATGCGCTCACCCGCTAGTTCACCTAGAGAAAGAGAACCCATGCCGAATAGCATCTTACGAAGACCATTGTCAGCAGATTCGTTTAGTAGCTCTTCACGGTAGTTGCCTTTCACTTCAGCAGACCACTGCTTTTCCATCCACTCAAGATCTTGAACCAGTAGATCAGCGGCCGCTTTTAGGTACTCACCACGACGATCACAATGACCATTCGTACACTCAGAACCGACAACGAAATCAGTGTAAGCACGTTGACCTGCACCCGCGTTAGTGCCGTTTAGGTCTTGACCCCAAAGCAAGAATTCAATCGCGTGGTAACCTGATGCAACGTTTGCCTCAGAACCGCCAACTTCGTTTAGATCTGCTAGCAATTCTGGCGTAATCTTTGAAACGTCCAGTTTAGAAGCACCAATCTGTAAGCTAGTGTTTGCGATGATATTTGCAGCCGCGCCTTCATTACCCAATTCGTATTGGTAATCCGCCGCTACGTAGTCGATCAGACCTTCATCAAGTGGCCATGCGTTTAACTGACCTTCCCAATCGTCAACAATCGCGTTACCAAAACGGAAAACTTCAGACTGTTGGTAAGGAACGCGAGAATCGAGCCAAGCTTGTTTTACTTCTTCAAGCTTTTTCGCTGATGGTGATTTTAGGAATTCGTCGATTTTTACATCCAGCGCTTTCGCTGTTGTTACTGAATCAGCAAACACAGCATGGGCAACGTCCGCGTAATGTTCGACAACTTGTTGTTTAGTTACTGTAGCAGCAACGGTAGAACCACTGGCAATGAGGAGTGATGCAGCAATAGATTGGACTAAAACTTTTTTTGCATTCATCTGAAGCATCCTTGTTGAGCATTTTAATTATCGTATTGGTAGTGCTAATTATTCTTATTTGCACTTTAGTCCCGAGATAATACAAATTTACAATTTATTTGCAACTCCAGATACAAAAAAAGCCTCATAATAATGAGGCTTTTCATATGCTTTATTGTCAATTTTATCTTTATAATTAAACCTTTAGGTTATGTTTCCCGTGAGAAACTTTTGCCTTCAGGTAATTTTCATTGCCATCTTTGATGTGCGCAGAAGTGTTGACAACTTCTGAAATTTCGATTCCGTATTCCGATAACTCACGGATCTTCTTAGGATTATTCGTTACCAAACGAATCTTGCTAACACCCAGTGCTTCTAGCATTTGTGCTGCTTCTGTGAAGTCACGCAGGTCATCATCGAAACCCAAATGATTATTCGCTTCGTAGGTATTCATGCCTTGGCTTTGCAAGCGGTAAGCATCAATCTTGTTGTATAGACCAATACCGCGCCCTTCTTGGCGAAGGTAAAGGATGATGCCACCTGATTCGCCCATACGATTAATGGTCTCTTCTAGTTGCTCACCACAGTCACAGCGTGAAGAGTGGAACACATCGCCAGTCAAACACTCAGAATGCATGCGAACTAATGGCATGTCCTGAGTTTGGTCTGCTTGTTTGAAGATAATCGCTACATGCTCTTTATCTGTCTTCAGACCATGGAAAGACAGGATTTCGGCATCAATGTTACTTTTAGCCCCGACTTTAAAATCTACTCTGGCACGTACTTCCGCCATATCTACACTCACTCGATTTATTGCTTGATGCATTTTCGTTATCGCATTCATGGGATTGCTCTCATTTGCTCTTCAACTATGGGGATTGATACCGCATTTTTCAATGTTGAGATCACAAAGAACCCTATTCTTATTCATGACAAGCTAGGAAATCCTGTTCGGACACTTCCCGCTAGCCGACTTTACAAATGTTATAATATAACATTTATGATTAACTACAATAAAAAACCCCAGACAAATTTGCCTGGGGTTTCGAAAGCGTTAGTTGAAGAATTGATTTTAGTGCGTTTGGCTTCGCTTCCATACGGCGAGCTCAATCCAAACCGCTTCAAGTTCTTGAATCTCTTCGTCGGTTAAAACGGCGAGTGTAGAAGTGACTTGTGGCAGCTTCGGTGACTGCAATGCACGAATCTGCGAATAAAAGTCCTTTTTTAATTGCGATATAACTGAATCCACTGCGTACACCTATTCATTCTTTTATTACTCCTCCAGCTCAATTTTTATGGTCTGCTATTCACTGGAGCCTTCATAAATTCGAGAAAATGATAACATTCTGCTTGTTATGTGCACAATTTATTTTTAATAGTGGAATAACGGTCACATTAATTGCGCTTTACCATTCGGATCGAATATAAGACAAAAAGGATCAAAAATAGAGCAGGAAAGATCCACAGTAACGCAGTGGTATAATTAAATGGCGGCTGATACAGAACAATATTCCCATAACGAGCGACTAGGTAGTCTTTTATTTCTTGATTTGAACTGCCTTGATTAGCCATGGTGTACACCTTCAATCTAAGGTCTTTGGCGGCTTGTGCGTTGGACTCTACAAGGTTTTGGTTTTGGCATTGCGGGCAGCGTAATGTCTTGGCTAATGCGGTTGCGCGCTGTTGCACTTCAACAGAATGAAACTCAAACAGATCAACATTCTGTTCTAAATCCGCACTTCTCGTGAAAGGAGAAAATAGTGTAAATAGGATTATTGTGAGGAGAAGACTATTAAATCGAAACATTCAAATACCCTGAAAATATATCGTTCCATTTATCTGCCGTTAGCTCTCCACGATATTTGATCAATATACGACCATTTTGATCAATCAAGTAAGTTTCTGGTGTTCCTATAACGCCTAGCTCCACAGCGAGCTTTCCATTAGGGTCACTAATTACTTCAATATATGGATTTCGTTTAGAGCTCAAATATTCACGAGCAGCTTGTTTTTGATCTCTATAATTCAGCCCAATAATAGGCACACCGAGTTCTGCTAACTGCAATAACTCTTCATGCTCTCGCTTGCATACCCCGCACCAAGATGCCCAAACATTCAATAATTTATATCCGTCGCTTTTGAACAATTGCTCAGAAACCATGTCATCAGAGATCAGAGAAGTAGAGCGAAAATTAGGTGTCTCTAAATTTCGTTGTGGGGACAATTCAACATGTGGTCGCTCAGACAAAGCCACCGCAGTTACTACAGCAAACACAGCAACAGCCACAACGAGACCTGCGAGTTTAAGCGTATTTCTCGATCGCATTGATAGTCTCTCTCCTTTTCTTTAGGCCGGTTAATAGCGCACCAAACACCGCTAATAGCCCACCAGACCATATCCACCAAATACCGGCGCGGTACTGAGCTTTAATCGCATAAGCATGAGTGTCGACTTTGTCACCCAATGTCACGTAATAATCGCCATGCCATAGTGAACGAATCGCAGGCTCGGTCATGTTCATTACTCGCACAGGGTAATGGCGCTTCTGCGGGTTGAAATTGAGCATGCGGCCATCTTCCAAGTGCAATGTGACCTGTCCTTGTTCTGCGGTATAGTTCGGCCCCACCAGCCATTCGATACCATGATAATCGATAGTGATCCCCGCCCTTTGTTGAGAACTGCCGGGTTCGACACGTAAATTGTATTCATAAGAGTAGTGACTATTGAATACAGCCCCACTCACCGCCAGTGCAAAACCGATATGTGCCATCACGATTGGCATGAGTTTACGCTTATTGGAGCAGCGAAACAGCATAACGAGATGCGCCACAATCACCCAAGTAGCCAATGTTATGGTTAACAATGCTTCGAAATGCAGTGCATTCACTGAGAACATAAACCCGATCCCAGAGACTAGAGATAACGCGATACTGATCGCGATATCACCGCTTACACTCGGTACTGTGCCTTTTGTCCATTTCAGCACCGGCATGAAAGCTAAGACAATCAGAGCGAGTATGCTTAATGGGAAGATCAGACTATTAAAGTAAGGTGCGCCAACTGAAATGTTCCCTAAGCCAAGCAGTTGATAAACCATCGGGTAAAAAGTGCCAAGAAAAACGATGGCAGTCGCAATAATCAGCAGCCCCTTGGCGATATAAGCAGTGTAAGCTCGGCTCGTTAGAGATTGAAGTTTGAAGCGAGGGAGTTGTTCTCCTCGCACAATCAATACGCCAAAAGTGATGATGATAAGCAAGCTCAATACACCAAGCAGCACCAAACCTTTAGTTGGGTCCACCGCAAAAGCATGCACTGAAGTCAGCACGCCAGAGCGCACCACGAATGTCCCTAAAATGCTTAGGCTGAACGTAGCAAACGCCAGTGCATAAGTGCTCCAAATTGCGCCTCTGTTACGTGTTGCGACAACACCGCTGTGCAACAAAGCAGTACCAGTAAGCCAAGGGAGTAGAGAAGCGTTCTCGACAGGGTCCCAAAACCACCAGCCGCCCCACCCTAGCTCATTGTACGCCCACCAAGATCCTACCAAGATACCCAACGTGAGCGTTCCCCATGCAAAAAACGCTGCGCTACGAGCGACCACATACCAATCGCTCATCGGTTGTTTACCCAATAACGCCGCTAATGCAAAAGCTAATATTGCTGCGTAACCAACATAACCGAGATAAAGCAATGGTGGATGAATGATAAGCCCAACATCTTGCAGCATTGGGTTTAGATCTCGCCCTTCGGACGCCAATACTTGGGCATATTCGAACGGGTTAGAGGTCATTAACGTGAACCATGCAAACGTCCCAATCAGAACGTTCATGATTCCTAAACAGTCACAAGTATATTGGGCGTTGAGCGGTGACTTAAATGCAATAAACGACGCCCATAAACTCAGGGTGACGACCCAAAACAACATGGAGCCTTGGTGCCCACCCCAAGCGGCAGCAATTTTGAACGCCACGGGAAGTTGACTGTTGGAATGCGTAACAACATATTCCAACGCGAAGTTGTCTTGCACGAAGCAGACGATCAGAAGTGCTAAACAAATGATGGAAGCTAAGCTAATGATGTGGGACATCGCGACTTGATGCGGCAATGTCACCTTCTTACCCATAGCACGACGTAGCCAATGCAGAAGCGATGCACAAGTCGATGTTACAGCCACCAATATCAGTAAGAAAAACCCTAGCTCAGCCTCCATTTCTCCCCCTTACACTATGGTCATTTGACCGGCATAGAGAATGAAAGTACGCAGCATAAGTACGCCGACCAAGCTCAACGTCGTGACCACAAAAACGTAACTGCCTTTGTGGCGCACTTCAGAAGGCGTCAACCAATTGAGAGTCAAAGGCGTTATCATGCCGATGAACACTACCCCAACCCAGAACCATTGAGCCCAGAATCCACTCGAAATAGCATTCCAAGCCGCGACTTCGTTCTGACCACCGCTGAAGATCAGTCCAGTAAAGAAAGTCACTAAGACAAACAGCTCAAACAATACTACCGGGCGTTCAAATCCGTGTACCCAAGACACACTTGGGCTGCTGGTCGACTCTTTAAACACCAAAATGCCAAACATCAAGCATGCTGCTGCGCCCGAGGACAAACTAGAGAACAGGAACAAGATTGGCAGTACTGGATTGTTTAGCATTGGGTAAGTCTTCAACGCAGACAACAGAAAGCCGGTGTATGCCGCAAGCACGATGGCTAAGAAGCCCAAGAACAATTCAATTGCGTTGTTGGCTTTCCCCGCCTTAATCAAAATGCCATCGGCAAAATCCAGCAGTTTGCTCGGTAACTTACCTTCACAGAAGCTGATGATTTGATGGCGGAAGATAACGCCGATCCAAACAAACAGCACTAGCATGTACACTTGGAACAAGATCACGCCCATCGACATTACCGACGTTGGGTTGTAGTAGATCATGATCTTCCAAAACTCTAAAGGCTTGGTTAAATGGAAAATCAAAATTACCAACCCAGCAATGATGCCAAATGGTGCGAGCCAAGCCATCGCTTTCATTATGCCGTTGTTTGCGGGATCACCTTCAATCACTTTGCGTTTTAAGTAGATAGAAATCATCACCGCACCTGCTGACATCCCAGCAAGGAACAAGTAAATCGCGATGATCCAATCCCAGACTAACGAGTCAAAGTGGAATGCACTTTCGAAGCCGTTCATGATGACACCTCCCCTTTGCTATGCGGAATTTTGTACAGTTTAGGTTGGGTACCTAAGTGCGATTTATCGCGATAGACAACATGGCTTTCAATAGCTTTGCTCACCTCGCTAGTTGGATCATTTAAATCACCAAAGATGAGTGCTTTTGTTGGGCAAGACTCCACGCAAGCTGGCTGCTTACCTTGTGCCAGGTTGGTATCGCGGCAGAAGTTACATTTATCCGCAGAGTGATCGACTGGATTAAAGAAGCGCACTTGGTAAGGGCAAGCAGCAAGGCAATAACCACATCCGACACATTTCTCTTTGTGTACATCCACGATGCCGGTCGCTTCATCTTTATATGCAGCGCCTGTTGGACAAACGTATACACATGGTGGGTTATCACAGTGCTGACAGGATTCGCGAGTAAACTGGTATTCCACATCTGGGTATTCGCCAATCGGTTCACTGCGATGAATTTTAAGTCGCGTTACGCCTTCAGGGACTTTATTTACTTCGCGACAAGCATCAGTACAGGCGGTACAGCCAATACAGGCATTTTCATCATGAACCATACCCATACGTTTCGCTTGTTCACTGTTGCTGGCATAAAGAGAGGAGCTAACAACGGAAGTGCCTGCAACGCCTGTAGTTAAAATCAACGCGCCGCTGCTGGCTAAAAAGTTTCTTCTCGAACATTTCATGCTATCTCTCCTCTTCTTTGGCAAGTTCAGGTTCGACGGCAAATTCAGAGTGACAATCCACACACTGCTTGATCAGTTGTTTTCTGTCGTACGACAAGGCTTTGGTTTTCGCTGCGTGTACATCGTGGCAATTTGAACAAGTGAGGTTTTTGGCGTGCACATCGTGCGTCCAGTGGCTTTCTCTCAGCTGTGTCGGTGCGTGGCAATCCACACATTGGCTGTTAGCTTTAAGAATCATGCTTGGATCAAGGAACACTTTGTCGTGTACCTCTTTCGATTGCGCGGCAGAAAACTTAATCACATCAGGCGCGCCTTCACGATGGTCGGGACCAATGTTGCTATGGCAATTGGTGCAATTAAGTTGCTTCCCTTGACTGAGTAGCGCTTGCGGGTCATGCGAAAGGTTCAGAGTCTCTTTAGCATCCTTATGACATTGCAGACACTTGTAGTCTCGGTCACGGATCAACTCGACTTGATGACGCTCAGCTTGAGCACCTTCAATCGGCTCTGAAGAAGTCGCATGGGCGGCGATGGAGAAACCATAGATAGCAAAGACGAAGAGAAGTTTCAGCATTGTCTCTATGGTCAATTTTATATTGCCCATATTGTTCTTTCCTTAGCTCGATAATAATTGATAACTATTCTCAATTATTTATTTGAGCGACAATTAATTTCCTCTGAAGATATTTTTTCAAATCTTCAAATGACATCAATTCTTATTTCGGAAAGCCACAACGCTAAACCTATATTTATAATACCTCTATTATTCATAAGGGGTAGAAACACCTGTTCAAAAAGCGAACTAAATCACCCTATTTTTAAAAAGGTTAAAAGCCCAAAACATTGACGGACAAGGACTTAGCCACTACCACTTTAGGGGTATATAAATTCAAACATGACTGAGATCACTGGTGTAAATTGATCTAAAACAAGACAAGATTCGCTCACTATTTCATCTATCCAATTAAGCCATATTATTAATCGTAGATCTCCAGTTCTTATTTGGAATAGCTTCTCACAACGCTGCTAATAAAAACGAATATGGAGATAACACCGTGAGCATAAAACACTGGATGAGCGCACCTATCGCGGTTGCGACCTTATTCGCCAGCCAATTATTTTTGGTCGGCGCTCCGTTGGCGGCAGAAGAAAAAGGCCTCATCGATCCTCGTAATGACGCCTTTGAACAGAACCATCCCGACCAATACCACTCTTGGAAAGCAACATCCGAAAGCGAACACATTGAAGACGCCCTAAGTGAAGACCCAAACATGGTGATCTTATGGGCTGGCTATGGCTTTGCAAAAGACTACAACAAAGCGCGCGGTCACTTTTACGCACTTGATGATGTTCGTCAAACCTTACGTACCGGCGCACCGACTGATGAAAAATCCGGCCCCATGCCAATGGCCTGTTGGAGCTGTAAAAGCCCTGACGTTGCGCGCGTGATTGATGAACGTGGTGAAGACGGTTATTTCGAAGGTAAATGGGCACGCTTGGGCTCAGAAATCGTCAACCCTATCGGTTGTTCTGACTGTCACGACACTCGCTCTGAAGAGTTTAAGAAAGGCGAACCAGCACTGGCGGTAACTCGCCCTTATGTTGAGCGTGCTTTTGATACTATTGGTAAAAACTTTGATGAACAATCTCGCCTAGATAAGCAAGCATCGGTCTGCGCTCAATGTCATGTTGAATACTACTTCACCGGCCCGACTAAAGCGGTTAAGTTCCCATGGGATATGGGCACCACCGTTAATGACATGGAGAAATACTACGACGCGTTGAATTTCAAAGATTGGACGCATGCAGTATCTAAAGCTCCAATGCTAAAAGCACAACACCCAGGTTACGAAACATGGCGCGATGGCATCCATGGCAAAAACAAAGTGGTGTGTGTGGATTGTCACATGCCTAAAGTAACCAAAGAAGACGGCACGGTGTACACAGACCACAAAGTGGGTAATCCATTTGACCGCTTCGAAGACACCTGTGCACAATGTCATACCCAAACTAAAGAGCAGCTACAAGGCATCGTTTCGACTCGCAAAGCGCAAGTATTGAACATGAAGCTCACCGCCGAGAAGCAAATCGTAGCGGCACACTTTGAAGCAGGCGCAGCTTGGAAAGCAGGCGCAACAGAAGCAGAGATGGAGCCTATCCTACAAGATATTCGCCATGCACAATGGCGTTGGGACTACGCGATTGCTTCTCATGGTGTCCACATGCATGCTCCTGAGGTGGCACTTGAAGTACTAGGTACTGCAGTTGATCGCGCCGCTGACGCCCGTACCAAGTTGGTTCGTTTACTGGCAACCAAAGGCATTACTGACCCTGTTCAAATTCCAGATATCTCGACCAAAGCCAAAGCACAACAAGCACTGGGCATGGATATGGATAAGATGAACGCAGACAAGAAACACTTCCTAGAAACAGTAGCGCCAGAGTGGGATAAAGCAGCAGCTGAACGCGAAGCCACGTATTAGTCTAACTGGCAGCGGTTAATTTATAGATACAACAAGGGGCGTACTGAACGCCCCGTTTTTTTGTTTCTTTGTTATCTTTATTTCTTCATCCTCGATTCTATCGAGAGACAAAATCGAATGTACTAGCGACGAGGAAGCCTCGGCCTCGGTTGAATATTTGGACGTGCCTTAGGCATCTGCACATTTGGACGAGCAACTGGGCGTTGGATCTTCGTTTCCGGTAATGCTTTTCTTTGTTGAACCTTTTCTTTTACCGCTTTGTCTTGTAAAGCCGCTGGCTCAATACGCTCCGGACGATTCTCCCATTTGGTTTGAATCTCTTGCTTTTGCTCGTCAGGCAATGATTGCCAATGATCGTCGAGTTGGCGTTTCATGTTATCGATATTGGCGGACATATCATCGTCCTTCCAATCCTCGACTTTGTCTTTGATGGATTGCTGTTGGTCTTCATCTAAACCATTCCACCACTCTTCCAGTTTCTCTTTGTATTCGTCGTCGTTGTCGCAACAACCCGGATAGTAATAAATCCAATAGTCGTCATGATCGTACCACCACGGATCGTAATAACCTGAAGAATAATAAACCGAGGAGGAAGAACCAGAATGATCGGAAGAGCTACAACCCGCCAATACAGAGCCGCACAGCAAAACCAATATGCTTAGTGCCTTATTTTTCATTCGTTGCCCACCTTTCCCTCTACTGCTTATTAAATTGTACGCTTACAACAGCTCTTTTGCTTTGTTGATAGAGTTAATGATTTGCACTCTATCTAAATTTGGATCATTAGAATCTAATAATAGTACCCAAGTATCAATGGCTTCCTGAAAGCGGAATGACAGAAAATGGTCATTTGCGATCAAAGACAAAGCCGCTTCATTGTGCGGTTCTATCTGTAGAGCTTGTTCCAGAAGCAGGCTGACTTCTTGCGTCATAGATTGTTGGTGGATGTAGTATAAAGTGGTCGCCTTTGCAGCAAGTTGCGTGGCAATGACAGGTTCAGTCAGTTGGATCGCGTAGTCAAAACAGATCAACGCACCGTCAAATTCACCCTCTAGTAGGTAGCCCTGCCCGAGTTGGAACCACAATTCAGCGTTGTTTGGATCCTCTCGCAACTGGTCTTGAATCTCTTGCATGATGTCACGAGCAGTCATCATACGTGACATTTCTGCTTGCATCGGTTGAGGTGGAGTTTGACGCAGCAATAAGAAGCTTGCACTGGTTATGACAAGCACTAACAGACAAAAGCCGAACCATTGGGTAGGTTTCACTTTTGATGCACTCAGTGATAAGAGGACGATGAACAAGCCCATCAAAGAGATGGCAACGAAAAACCAAAAAGACATAAAGCAACCTATGAATAAAGATAACGCCAGTGTACTGGTTTCTGACTTTTATTGCGTTGATACAGATACAAAAAAGCCGAGCGTTATGCCCGGCTTTCAAATTTAGCGATTAAGAAGAAGCTTACTCTTCTTCTGAACCTTCAGCTGCATCGTCTGCTGCTGGCGCTTCAGGAGCTTGACCTTCTGCGTTCTCCTCTGTTGCTTCTGCTTCTTCGCCTTCTGGCAATTCAACTTCTTCAACTTCGTCGATGCGTTGTAGACCAACTACTGATTCGTCTTCAGCTGTACGGATAAGTGTCACACCTTGGGTGTTACGACCAACTTGGCTCACTTCCGCTACACGTGTACGTACTAGAGTACCAGCATCGGTGATCATCATCATCTCGTCGCCTTCTTCTACTTGTACCGCGCCAACAACTGGACCGTTACGCTCAGAAACCTTGATAGACACAACGCCCTGAGTTGCACGACCTTTCGTTGGGTATTCCGCTAGTTCAGTACGCTTACCGTAGCCGTTTTGTGTAACCGTTAGGATATCGCCTTCGTTAGATGGAACGATTAGAGAAACAACTTGGTCTTCGTCTGCTAGTTTCATACCGCGAACACCTGCCGCTGTACGACCCATTGCACGTACTTTGTCTTCGCTGAAGCGAACCACTTTACCTGCTTTAGAGAACAGCATGATGTCGCTATCGCCGTTTGTGATATCAACACCAATTAGTGAGTCATCATCACGTAGGTTCACAGCGATTAGACCGTTTGAACGTACGTTTGCAAACTGGTTCAGTGGGGTCTTCTTAACCGTACCATCGCCTGTCGCCATGAAGATAAATTTCTCTGGTGAGAACTCATCAACAGGAAGAATTGCAGTGATACGTTCACCTTCCTCTAGAGGAAGGATGTTTACGATTGGCTTACCACGTGCAGTACGAGTTGCATGAGGCAATTGGTAAACTTTCAGACGGTAAGTCTTACCACGAGTTGAGAAACACAGAATGTTATCGTGAGTATTTGCAACAAGTAGACGTTCGATGAAGTCTTCATCTTTCATCTTCGTTGCACTCTTACCTTTGCCACCACGACGCTGAGCTTCGTAGTCGCTTAGAATTTGGTACTTAACGTAACCTTCGTGAGACAGAGTTACTACTACGTCTTCACGAGCAATCAGCTCTTCCATGTCGATGTCATGGGTAGCTGCTGTGATTTCGGTACGACGAGCATCGCCGTAACCATCGCGAACTGCTTCAAGCTCTTCGCGAATCACTTCCATTAGACGCTCAGTGCTTGCAAGGATGTGCATTAGCTCTGCGATTTCATCTAGAAGTGCTTTGTATTCATCAAGAATCTTCTCGTGCTCTAGACCGGTTAGACGGTGTAGACGAAGTTCTAGAATAGCTTGTGCTTGAGTCTCAGTTAGGTAGTACAGACCATCGCGAATACCGTATTGATCTTCTAGCCATTCTGGACGTGCTGCATCAGTACCAGCACGCTCAAGCATTGATGCTACGTTACCAAGATCCCAACCACGCGATACCAAGCCAACTTTTGCTTCTGCTGGTGTTGGTGCGTTTTTGATTAGCTCGATAACTTCATCGATGTTTGCAAGAGCAAGAGACAATGCTTCAAGGATATGAGCACGTTCGCGCGCTTTGCGTAGTTCGAAGATAGTACGACGAGTTACAACTTCACGACGGTGGTCAACGAAGCACTTCAACATGTCTTTTAGGTTGAATAGCTGTGGCTGGCCGTTGTTTAGCGCAACCATATTGATACCGAAAGTCGTTTGAAGCTGAGTTTGTGCGTAAAGGTTGTTCAGAACAACTTCACCCACAGCGTCGCGCTTACATTCAATAACAATACGCATACCGTCTTTATCAGATTCGTCGCGTAGTGCACTGATGCCTTCTACTTTCTTATCTTTAACTAGCTCAGCGATCTTTTCGATCAAACGAGCTTTGTTTACCTGGTAAGGGATTTCAGTGACGATGATGGTTTCTTTACCATTCTTCTCCACTTCGATTTCCGCTTTTGAACGCATGTAGATCTTACCGCGACCAGTTTTGTACGCGTCTACAATGCCTTTACGACCGCTGATTAGCGCTGCCGTTGGGAAATCAGGACCAGGGATGTAATCCATTAGCTCATCAATAGTGATTTCTTCATTATTGATGAACGCAAGACAGCCATCGATCACTTCGCCAAGGTTGTGCGGTGGGATGTTGGTTGCCATACCTACCGCGATACCAGAAGCACCGTTTACCAATAGGTTAGGAATTTTAGTTGGAAGAACCGCTGGGATTTGCTCCGTACCATCGTAGTTAGGTACGTAGTCCACGGTTTCTTTATCTAGGTCAGCCAGAAGTTCGTGGGCAATTTTCGCCATACGTACTTCGGTATAACGCATTGCCGCAGCAGAGTCGCCATCGATCGAGCCAAAGTTACCTTGACCATCGACCAGCATGTAACGAAGTGAGAACGGCTGAGCCATACGTACGATTGTGTCGTACACAGCGCTATCACCGTGTGGGTGATATTTACCGATTACGTCGCCAACAACACGGGCTGATTTTTTATATGGTTTGTTCCAATCGTTGCCTAGTACGTTCATCGCGAATAAAACGCGGCGGTGTACTGGTTTTAGGCCATCACGCACATCTGGAAGAGCACGACCCACGATTACTGACATCGCGTAGTCTAGGTATGAACCTCTAAGCTCATCTTCAATGTTTACGGGCGTGATCTCTTTAGCTAAATCGCTCATAGAGCCATTATCCCTCTATTATCTGATCGTAATTACGATACGTGTAAGGTGCAAAAATATAACACACAATTCATCAACGGGGCATCACTTTCCCACTCGTTTTATCAGGTTGTGAGCTTCGTTATGAGTTAAATGAAGAGAATTTGCACATTCATCCCATATCTTTATGAAAACTGACTATATTTCCACCAACACCGCTCAAAAATCTCTCCTGTAGCGATTGTGAGAAAAGAAGCAGTTTTAACGTATCGTACCATTGGAGTATAATCACGCCTTCCAAAGGACTATTAGCGAAGCGATATAACTATCATGACAAAAGCACAAAACGTCGACCCAAGTGAAATTAAGAAATTCGAAGAGATGGCTTCTCGTTGGTGGGATTTAGAAGGCGAGTTCAAACCACTTCATCAAATTAACCCGCTTCGCTTGAACTATGTCCTAGAGAAAGCTGACGGCCTATTTGGTAAAAAAGTGCTCGATGTTGGCTGTGGCGGTGGCATCCTTGCGGAAAGCATGGCAAAAGAAGGCGCCGTCGTTACCGGTCTTGATATGGGCAAAGAGCCATTAGAAGTGGCACGTCTTCATGCGCTTGAGACCGGTACTAAGCTGACTTACATCCAAAGCACTATCGAAGACCACGCTGCCGAAAACGCAGGTACTTATGATGTCGTGACTTGTATGGAGATGCTTGAGCACGTTCCTGACCCACTGTCTGTGATTCGCTCTTGCGCGGCATTGGTAAAACCTGGTGGCCACGTATTCTTCTCTACCTTAAACCGCAACATCAAATCTTACTTATTTGCGATTGTCGGCGCTGAAAAGCTACTCAAGATTGTTCCTGAAGGCACTCATGACCATGAGAAGTTCATCAAACCGGCAGAAATGATGAAGATGATTGACCAAACCGACCTAACAGAAATGGGCATTACGGGTTTGCACTACAACCCTCTTAACGACAGCTACAAACTCGGCCGTAATGTAGATGTGAACTACATCGTTCACACTGCTAAATATTGATTAATAGAATCATTATTGCCTCGCCAGTTTGGCGAACAGTAATATGAAATTTATTGAAAAGCGGTAGCACAGAAGCGCCGCTTTTTTTGTCAATTTCTGTAGAAAAAAAGTGCTCTAGATTCCATTTTGACCAATCTGTTTTTAACAAACAAAAACTGTCAAAGATCAAGGAAAATATTTTTACATGCGGTTATTTATGAACCGATCTGAAAAACGTAATTTTCCCCATTCAAGTCAGCCCTTTTCTCATCGGTTAGTGTTCACTTACTGATTTTTTTTATTTTGTTAGTTATCCACAAGTCATCCCAAACCTGTACCTTGAAAACTCAGGGTAATAGCACTATCTTGTAACTCGCAAACAAATGAACCCCTATATGTTGTGTTTCGACTACAATATATAGATAGACTTTGATCACAAAGCCGCCGCAAATTTTACAAGTTTTGCACATAAACAAACAAAAACACGGCTTTTATCAGTTTTCTTAGGGAAATAAAGCAGAATGAACCAACAACTTACCGTCACTAAGCGTGATGGCCGCAAAGAAACTATCGATCTGGAAAAAATCCATCGCGTTATTACATGGGCTGCAGAAGGCCTTAATAACGTTTCGGTATCACAAGTAGAACTACGCGCTCACATCCAGTTTTACGACGGCATTACGACGACAGATATCCACGAGACTATCATCAAGTCTGCAGCAGACCTGATCTCTGAAGAGACACCGGATTACCAATACCTAGCTGCTCGCCTAGCGGTATTCCACCTACGTAAAAAAGCATACGGCCAATACGAGCCGCCAACGCTGTACAACCACGTAGCTCGTCTTGTTGATATGGGTAAGTACGATCAACACATTCTAGAAGACTACACGAAAGCTGAACTGGACGAACTTGATGCGTACCTTGACCACAAGCGCGATCTAGATTTCTCTTACGCAGCAGTAAAACAGCTAGAAGGCAAATACTTCGTACAAAACCGTGTATCTGGTGAGATCTACGAAAGTGCGCAGTTCCTATACATCCTAGTGTCTGCTTGCCTATTCGCTAACTACCCGAAAGAAACACGTCTTGACTACATCAAGCGTTTCTACGATGCGACGTCGACATTTAAGATTTCTCTACCTACACCAATCATGTCTGGTGTGCGTACCCCTACTCGTCAGTTCAGTTCATGTGTACTTATCGAGTGTGGTGATAGCCTTGATTCTATCAACGCGACAGCAAGCTCAATCGTACGTTACGTTTCTCAACGTGCTGGTATCGGTATCAACGCAGGTCGTATCCGTGCGCTAGGTTCTGAAATCCGTGGTGGTGAAGCATTCCACACAGGTTGTATCCCATTCTACAAATACTTCCAAACAGCCGTTAAGTGTTGTTCTCAAGGTGGTGTTCGTGGCGGTGCAGCGACTGTGTTCTACCCACTGTGGCACGGTGAAGCTCGTTCGCTAATGGTTCTTAAGAACAACCGTGGTGTTGAAGAGAACCGTGTTCGTCACATGGACTACGGTGTTCAGTTGAACAAACTGATGTACCAACGCCTAGTAGAAGGTGGCAACATCACGTTGTTCTCACCATCAGACGTACCGGGTCTGTACGACGCTTTCTTCGAAAACCAAGAAGAATTCGAACGTCTATACGTGAAATACGAGAACGATCCTTCAATCAAGAAAGAAACGGTTAAAGCGATCGAAATGTTCACTCTGCTAATGCAAGAGCGTGCATCAACAGGCCGTATCTACATTCAGAACGTGGACCACTGTAACACTCACAGCCCATTCGATTCAGAAGTAGCGCCAGTTCGTCAATCAAACCTATGTTTGGAAATCGCACTGCCAACGAAACCTCTGAAGAACGTTGAAGATGATTCAGGTGAGATCGCTCTGTGTACGCTATCTGCGTTCAACCTTGGTGCTATCAAGTCTCTAGATGACTTCGAAGAACTATCTGAGCTTGTAGTACGTGCACTAGATGCACTGCTTGATTACCAAGATTACCCACTACCAGCGGCATACAAGTCGACAATGAACCGTCGTACGTTGGGTGTTGGTGTTATCAACTTCGCATACTACCTAGCGAAGAACGGCGTTAAGTACTCTGACGGCAGCGCTAACGGTCTAACTCACCGCACGTTTGAAGCGATTCAATACTACCTATTGAAAGCATCTGTAGCGCTAGCAAAAGAACAAGGTAAGTGTCCTTCGTTCCACGAAACGAACTACGCGAAAGGCCTATTGCCAATCGACACTTACAAGAAAGACGTTGACCTAATCTGTGAAGAAGAACTGCACTACGATTGGGATAGCCTACGTCAAGAGATCATGGAACACGGTCTACGTAACTCAACACTGACTGCGCTAATGCCATCTGAGACTTCTTCTCAGATCTCTAACGCGACAAACGGTATTGAGCCACCACGTGGTTTCGTATCTGTTAAAGCGTCGAAAGACGGTATCTTGAAGCAAGTTGTGCCAGATTTCACTGAACTGAAAGACAACTACGAACTGCTTTGGAACATCGGTTCTAACGACGGTTACCTACACCTTGTGGGCATCATGCAGAAATTCGTTGACCAAGCGATCTCTGCAAACACAAACTACGACCCTTCTGGTTACGAGAGCGGTAAGGTTCCAATGAAGAAACTTCTTCAAGACCTTCTAACTGCGTACAAGTTTGGTGTGAAGACACTTTACTACCATAACACTCGTGACGGCGCGAAAGACGACCAGAAAGACGCAGTTCAACCACAAGATGACGATTGTGCAGGCGGCGGTTGTAAGATTTAATCTTACCCACCCTAACAATCCGTAGAAACAAACAATCGAACACCTCCCCCGCTTGGGGAGGTCTAAAAGGAATTGAGGCATTATGGCTTACAGTACTTTTAACCAGAACAAAAACGACCAACTAAAGGAACCAATGTTCCTAGGTCAATCAGTGAACGTTGCTCGTTACGACCAACAAAAATTCGAGATCTTCGAAAAGCTAATCGAAAAGCAATTGTCTTTCTTCTGGCGTCCGGAAGAAGTGGACGTATCAAGCGATCGCATCGATTACAACAAGCTACCAGACCACGAGAAGCACATCTTCATCTCAAACCTGAAGTACCAAACGCTGCTTGACTCAATTCAAGGTCGTAGCCCAAACGTAGCGCTGCTACCGCTTGTTTCTCTGCCTGAGCTAGAAACTTGGATCGAGACTTGGTCTTTCTCTGAAACGATTCACTCTCGTTCATACACACACATCATCCGTAACATCGTGAATGATCCAAGTGTGGTGTTTGACGACATCGTTGAAAACGAGCACATCCTAAAGCGCGCTAAAGACATCGCACACTACTACGATGACCTAATCCAAGCGACAAATGACTACCACCGTTACGGTGAAGGTGAGCACGTTCTGAACGGCGAAACGGTTAAAGTTAGCCTGTACGACCTGAAGAAGAAACTGTACGTGTGTCTGATGTCAGTAAACGCGCTAGAAGCAATCCGCTTCTACGTAAGTTTTGCTTGTTCATTCGCTTTCGCAGAGCGCGAGCTAATGGAAGGTAACGCGAAAATCATCAAGCTGATCGCTCGTGATGAAGCCCTTCACCTGAACGGCACACAGCACATGATCAACTTGCTACGTAACGGCCAAGATGACTTCACATTCATGCAAATCGCTGAAGAAGCAAAACAAGACTGTTTTGATCTTTTCAAAGAAGCGGCTGAGCAAGAAAAAGAATGGGCAGAATACCTATTCAAAGACGGTTCAATGATCGGTCTGAACAAAGATATCCTGAGCCAATACGTTGAGTACATCACCAACATCCGTATGCAAGCGGTAGGTCTACCAATGGCATACCCTGAAGCAACTTCAAACCCTATCCCATGGATCAACGCTTGGTTGTCATCGGATAACGTTCAGGTTGCGCCACAAGAGGCAGAAATTTCATCTTACCTTGTTGGTCAGATTGACAACGAAGTAAGCGCACACGACTTCGAAGGATTTGAGCTGTAATGCCAAGCATCAAAATCAACAAACTCGTCAGCATTGAGTCCAACCCATCCAATACGATTTTGGAGACGATGGAACAAGCTGGCTTACTTCCTGAATACAACTGCCGTGACGGACACTGTGGTGCTTGCCGCTGTAAGTTAGAGTCAGGTGAAGTGGAGTATGTTGGTTTTGCTATGGCTTATACTCAGCCAGATGAGATTTTGCCATGTATTTGCAAAGCGAAATCCAGTGTTTCGCTCAGTGGTGTGAACTACGCGATGAAAGAGAAACGCGCGTAGATTTAGCAGCAGTGAATACTAAAAAGCCAAGGCATGTGCCTTGGCTTTTTGTTATCTACCGTTTTAAAGCAACATTATTAAAGTGCGCTGCTCGGAATGTGCATCTCTTTCACTTTCTCTAAGAAAGCGTATTGCGCTGACATTGGCTTTCGCTCTAAATAACGACGCAACATATCTAACGCCGCCGCACTGATGACTTTGACTTGATCGTCGCGTTGATATTTTCTCGATAGCTTGTACAACGCCCCCCACTCTCCCGTAGAAGTCGAAAGTGCGATAGAGAAAACGCCCTCATCAAGCTTACCTGTGACTAACGCTAAATCAGTACCACACTTCTCACGCGTCGCACCCGCCAGCGCAAACGTCGCCGCTAACGGATCACCTTCGTCTGTAATGGTTTGGTTCTTACTTGCTAATACCCAGCCATGACCAAATTGCTTTTCAACGTTCTCATCACCGTTAAGCCAATAGGTTAAGTACCCTGCACTGCTTTTCTCTGAAACGGATAAGGTTAATCCTTTATCCACCAGCAATTGACCTACGTGGTCGACCATTGGCATATCGACACTCACCGTATTGCTTTCAAGGTGCTTGTGAATGATCTGCATGAGCTTCATGCGCTGTTCAACTTGATTCGATGGGCCAAACAGCTTCACTTCAATAAAAGGTAAATACGAGCGATAGCCAAGCTCATAACCTTGTGGCAGTTTCATTTGGTCTAGCTTATCTGAGATACCAGACTCCGACAGACCAAAGGTATAAATTCGACTGCAAGACGAACTTTCGACTTCAGGGAACAGTTTTTTCAAATCTGGCAAAATTTGCGTTTCTGCCATCAGCTTAAATTCGCTTGGTACGCCCGGGGTAAAATAAAAGACAGCATCATTGATCAGCATCTTAAAACCACAAGCAGTACCAATTGGGTTATCTACGATTTCTGCCGTCTCTGGCAACATCGCTTGTTTTAGGTTGCTGTCTGGCATTGGAATACCACGACGCGCATACATTGCCTCTAGATGCTCTAACCAATCTTTGAACAACACAAGTTTACACTCAGCGGCTTTTGCTGCTGCTGCCGCACTCATGTCATCGGTGGTTGGACCCAAGCCACCATTAACGATGACCACATCGTTATTGAAGCTGAGCATTAAGAATTCTTCAATTAGACTCGACTGCTTGTCACCAACGGTTGAGCGTTTCGTTAAGCCAAATCCATGCTGATAAAATAAGCTCGACAGCCAAGCAGCATTTGTATCAACAATATCACCGTGAAGGACTTCTTCACCGGTACTAAGCATAGCAATTTTCACAACTGACTCCTGAAAATAGGCAAAATCCACATTTTTTCGACATTGTGCCTATATCGTTTTCATTTTATTAGACTAATCTCTTAGTTAATTTGTTGAGATTAAATGTAGGTCAAGTATTTAAATGGCTGTTCTTTTAAGGGATAATTGTGAGCCCGATCATCAAACCAACAACTCGGAGACCTCTGTGTCAAAATCATCCATGTTCAAGAAAACTCTAAGTGGTCTTGTTCTGACTGCGTCAGCTGCGGCGAACGCGAGCCAGTACGATATGAGTAACCATATCGAGTTCTCTTACACGCCTGATTGCCTGTCAGGTTACTGCGAAACGACTACTCTGTATAGCTTCGAACCACAAAATCGTAGCTTTGCTATGGGGTTGGATAGCGATGATTCCTTAAATCTCGACGCAGGTCTTCAACCAAAGCACATGATCGTGCCAAAAGACAAAGATTGGGATTACCTAATGGGTCAAACATATACCATTCTCGGTTTAAGTGTGGCGACTGTTGGTTTGATGACGTTACTACCAGAAAGCATTACTAAATGGGACGAAGAAGACCGTGACATGAGTAAGCTCGGTAGTAAGTGGAAAGATAACGTTTCAGACGGTCCAGTTTGGGATCGTGATGAACACTTCCTAAACTACATCATGCACCCTTACTTTGGTGGTGTTTACTACACGGCAGCACGTCACGCGGGTTACAACGAGTTTGAATCGTTCCTATACTCAGCGACCATGTCGACTTTCTTCTGGGAATACGGTGTCGAAGCGTTTGCTGAAGTCCCATCATGGCAAGACTTGTTTATTACTCCATTTTTTGGTGCCGTGGTCGGTGAAATGATGCTAACAGCCGAGCAAGACATTATTGCCGGCGGCGGTGAAGTGATGGGCTCAGAGACAATGGGTGATGTATCTCTGTTCTTCTTAAACCCTGTAGGTCATATCCACTATTGGGTATCCGATGCTTGGGGTGGTAGCGCAGAATTCCAGTTCAGCTCATCTCCTTGGTTCGGCAACCAAGACGCAGCGAAATTCGCGATGGACGCTGGCGCAAGCTACGACAACGTCTTCTACGGTTTCGAAATGAAGGTAACCTTCTAAAACCAAACATTTAAGAAGCAGCTCACGGGCTGCTTTTTTTGTGCCCCAAGCATAGTTTTCATTATTTGCATCACGAATTAGCGTCAAAAATTGACCTTCGTCAAACATAACCCTCCCCCAGCACCTACACTGAAATTAAGGAAAAATTCCAATAACTTAAGTTCTTAAACCTTAAGCTCAAATCACTACAGCGATACGTCTAACCGTGCCGCACCCAAACCTTATTCCGGGAGGGGACATTATGAACACAGTGTTTATCGTTAATTTTGTTGGTCAGGCATCACCCGCAACCATTAAACAGCTAGCAGCGGTTACACATGAAAACGACGGCAAATGGTTAATCAGTAAAGTGAACTTTATTGAGGATCAGGTCGCCGGTGTTATCAAGGTTGAACTTCCTGAAAAGAACGTAGATATCGTTAAAGAGGCGTTCTCTGCTTGCCAAACATTGGTAGTGAGATTTGTTGATTCAGAACCGCATGCTCACGCTCAGGAGACGGTTTTTCAATTGCGTCTGGATGCCAACGACCGAGCTGGTATCGTCAATGAAATCACTCATGTCCTAGACGGGCAAGGTATCTCTATTCTTGATATGGATTGCCAACGTGTGTTTATTGCTGGCGGCGGCGGTGTCAGCTCAAGTCTATTCAGTGCCAAAATGGCGATTAAGTTACCAAGTGAGTTAGGCATCGATGACGTAGCGAATGAGCTAGAAGCATTAAGTGAAGATACGCGCGTTATTGTGGAAGGTTAACGCACTGTTCCTATTCTTTCATCCAATAAAAAGAGCAGCGTTATGCTGCTCTTTTTCGTTTTGTCTTGGACAATTTGGTGGTTACTTGACTGTCCATTGAGACAACGAACGTTTGAAATCGGAGTAATCAAACTCGTTCAATTTTTGAATCTCGCCGCTTGAACGCTCGCAGTACACAGATGGCATACGTAGACCGTTAAACCAGTTCAACTTCACCATGGTGTAACCCGCGCTATCCAAAATATGCAGACGCTGACCAATCTCTAGTGGTTGCTCAAAGTTCGCCACACAGAACTGGTCACCAGCCAGACAAGAACACGAACCAATGACGTATTCGTGCTCGCCGCTTTCAGACGCTTCCAGAATTGACGCTGGCTCATTGTAAATCAAGGTATCTAGTCTATGCGCTTCCGTTGCCGAATCCACAATCGCTGTCTTCTTCACGTTCTCAACGATATCTACCACAGTCACGACAAGATCCGTGGTCTTGGTAATGATGGCTTCACCCGGCTCTAGGTACATTTGCACACCATGTTTTTCTGAGAAAGCTTTCAGCGCAAGACCTAGCTTCTCGATGTCGTAGCCCGGCCATGTGAAGAATACACCACCGCCCATGCTTACCCAGTCTAGCTTGTTTAGGTACTCGCCAAACTGCTCTGAGATCGAATCAAGCAAGCCGATAAATGCGTCTACGTCTTTGTTCTCACAGTTCATGTGGAACATCATGCCATCAATACCATCGAAAATTTCTGGCTTGATGTGGTCAGCTTGTACGCCCAAACGAGAGTATTGGCGTGCTGGGTTCGCTAAATCTTGCCCCGCGTAGCTTACACCTGGGTTTAAACGCAAACCAATCGATGCTTTACCTTCAACAATATGACGGTATGCCGCCAGCTGTGACTGAGAGTTGAAGATCATCTTATCGCAGATATCTGCTACTTCACGGACATCATCTTCGCTGTAGCCAACGCTGTATGCATGCGTCTCACCACCGAAAGTTTCGTAGCCAAGCTTTACTTCAAACGGGCCAGAGCTGGTTGTCCCGTCTAGGTAAGGTTTGATGATGTCGAACACACCCCATGTTGAGAAGCACTTCAGTGCCAACACCAGTTTCACGCCAGAGATATCTTTCAGCTGTTTTGCTTTCTCTAAGTTCTCAACCAACTTGTCTTCATTGATCATGAAGTACGGGGTTTTCAGTTGTTCTTTGCTCATAACTAACCATTTATCAACGATTAACCCCCTCTAACTCCCCCCTTAGAAAGGGGGAGGATTAAACCAAGCCACCTCTACTCTTTCCAAAAAAGTAGAGAGATTGAAGCCACGATCAGTCTGTTTCTGCTACTCCCCTTAAAAAGGAAAGTGGAAACTGTACTCGGTTTGGCTCAACTTCCCCCCCTTTTAAAAGTGGAAGATTTGAAACTAAGCTCGGCCTTTCTTTGCTCCTCCCCTTTTCAAGGGGAGGCTGGAAGGGGTTAACCTTAAATACAACAAAAGCAGCCACGGCTTCACGCCATGACTGCTCGAGTAATCTAAATAAGTTTGACGTTAAACTTATTTGTTCAGTTCGTGAATCAGCGGCAAACCTTGACCTGCTTCTAATTCCTGAACATGCCAATCAAGACCGATGGTTGGCATCGTTTCTAGGAACGGGTCTGGGTTTAGCTGTTCCATGTTGAACACACCTTTATCTGCCCATTCGCCACGGAAGAATTGCAGCGCTGCAGTGATAGCAGGAACACCTGTTGTGTAAGAGATCGCTTGGTGTTCTACATCTTCGTAAGCCACTTCGTGGTCTGCGTTGTTGTAGATAAACACGCTGCGCTCTTTGCCGTCTTTCTTACCTTGAACCCAAGTGCCGATACACGTTAGGCCAGTGTAGCCCGGTGCTAAAGACGTTGGATCTGGCAGCATCGCTTTTAGTACGTGAAGAGGTTGAACGACTGTACCATCGTGTAGCGTTAGCGGGTCTGGGCTCAATAGGCCGATATCACGCATTACATTGAAGTAGTTTAGGTAACGGTCACCGAAACCCATCCAGAATTCAATGCGTTTCGCAGGGATGAACTCTTTCATTGAGCGAACTTCATCATGTGCCATTGAGTACACTTTGTGTGAACCACAGTTCGGGAAATCGAACTCTAGCATACGAGAGTGACAAGGTACTTGTTTCCACTCGCCGTTTTCCCAGTAGAATGAATCGCCTTGGATCTCAAGCATGTTCGTTTCTGGGTCAAAGTTCGTCGCAAACTTCTTACCGTGATCGCCTGCGTTCACGTCCATTACGTCAATCGTGTCGATTTCATCAAACAGATGCTTCACTGCATACGCCGCAAATACTGATACTACGCCTGGATCGAAACCCGCGCCTAGGATACCCGTGATGCCCGCTTCTTCGAACTTCTCACGGTAGCCCCACTGCCAATCGTAAGCTTCTGGTACTTGTTGGCCTTCAGAACATAGGTCAACCGCTACTGATGTATCTAAGTATGAAACTTTTGCTCGGTAACACGCTTCCATGATTGGCATGTTAACCCACGGAGGACCCGCGTTAATCACTAGATCCGGTTTTACTTCTTCAATAAGAGCAACCAGAGAATCTACGTCGTCAGCATTCACTGCACGCGCGTCTAGTTTCTTAGCTGAATCTTTCAGGTTGTTTTTCTTCTGAATCGATTCGATGATCTTCTCACACTTACCGATAGTACGTGATGCGATTGTGATATCACCCAGAACGTCATTGTTTTGTGCTGCTTTATGTGCAACAACCCAGCCAACGCCGCCTGCACCAATCTGTAGAACTGCCATAGTTTTCCGTTACCTTTATTAAACTAGCTCAACTGCTAGCGTGTTGATTTTCAAGAGCAAAGATTCAAAGTCCGCTGTCGTTAGACAAGGATTCAAAATCGTAAATTTAAGAGCGGTCTTACCATCAACGATGGTTTCACCAAGAACAGCAATACCGCGAGTCAACGCTTCAAGACGCAACGCTTTGTTCAGTTCATCTAAATCTGCAGATGCGTTGTTTGTGCGTACATTGGTTGCACGGAATAGAACCGTAGAAAGTGCAGGTTCAGCAAGAAGTTCAAACTGCTCGTGGTTGCGAACCATGTCGGCAACCTGCTGCGTTTGTACCAATAAGTGATCGTACATATCGCCAAGCGCCTTAGGACCAACGTTTTGCATCGTCATAAAGACTTTCAATGCATCAAAACGCTTCGTCGTTGCGATAGATTTGTCGACCAAGTTTGGTAGCTCATCATGTTCACGGTTTAGGTAGTCAGCATGATGAAGCAGGAACTTAAAGTTCGACTTGTCGTTCACCAGCAACGCGCCGCAACTGATTGTTTGGTAAAACAGTTTGTGGAAGTCGACACTGATCGAGTGTGCACGCTCTACACCTTTCAGGCGTGATTTGTGGCTGCTAAGAATCAATGCGCCACCGTAAGCACCATCCACGTGCATCCACATCTCATGTTTCGCTGCCATATCAGCAATGAAATCAAGATCGTCAATTGCGCCGTGATCGGTCGTACCCGCGGTGCCAACAATAGCGAATGGAATCAAACCTTCTGCTTTTGCCTGAGTTAGAACGTGATCTAACTGAGTAATGTCCATTGTGCCGTCAGCGTTCGCATCGACGGTCATCACGGCTTTCTCACCCAGTCCCATCCAAGATGCTGACTTTTGAACCGTGAAGTGCGATTTCTTCGAACATACGATACGAAGTTTGTCCGCGTATTCTGGAAGACCCAGCTTCTGAATTGAGTGGTTACTTAGCTTGTCAGCAATCCAGTCACGCGCCAGCATTAGGCCCATTTGGTTGCTTTGTGTGCCACCGCTAGTGAAAATGCCATCCGCCTTCTCACCAAGCTCGTACTTGTCACACAGCCAGTTAATTACCTTCTGCTCAACGTAAGTCGCAGACGATGCTTGATCCCATGAATCCATTGATTGGTTCAACGCTGCAATCATCGCTTCTGCCGCTACCGCAGGCATGAGAGGAGGCGTGTGTAGGTGAGCAATGCAATCTGGGTGCTGAGTGAAAATCGCATTCTTCGCAACAAGCTCAGCTGCTTCATCAATCACTGACTTAAGCGATGCGTTTTTGTTGTCCAGATCGACGGCGTTAATCGCCGCTTCCAGCAGTTTAGGTTCCATTCCCGAGTATGGTGCATCCACCTGCTCAAACACCGATTTCATTGCTACAGTCATGTGATTCATCACAGACGCAAACTCAGTACCACCAAGTTCACCAGTTTGAATGAAGTGCTTTTTCCACTCTGCCTGTGGGTCTGGTTCAACGTGACTGCCGCCTGCAGCGATAATAGCGTCTTCCAGAACACGAAGTGCAAAGTCAATTTGCTCGAAAGAAATGATAAGCGGAGGAAGGAAACGAATGACTGAACCGTCACGGCCACCCTTTTCTACCATCAATCCACGCTCAAGCGCCGCACGTTGGATAGCAAGAGTAAGCTGGCCATCTGACAAAGGCTCACCAAACTTGTTTAGCTCGCCACTTGGATGTTTAATTTCAACGCCAAGCATCAAACCTTTACCGCGTACATCTGCAATACAGTTTACGCGCTTTTGAATGCTCTCAAGACCAAAACGAAGGTACTGGCCAGCAACGTTAGCGTGCTCAACAAGGTTGTCACGCTGGATGATTTCTAATGCTTTCGCACCTGACACCATTGCAAGTTGGTTACCACGGAAAGTGCCGGTGTGTTCACCTGGCTTCCATGTATCATGTTGCTTGTTGATCACCAATAGTGACATTGGCAAGCCACCACCGATCGCTTTAGACAAACACAAAATATCAGGAACAATGCCCGCTTCTTCGAATGCGAAGTTGTAACCCGACTTACCGACACCACATTGAATTTCATCAAAAATCAGTAGGATACCGTGATCGTCACAGATGCGGCGCAACTCACGTAGCCAGAATGCAGGCGCAGGAATCACACCGCCCTCACCTTGTACTGGCTCTACAATGATTGCTGCTGGCTTCATGATGCCTGCTTCGTCGTCGTTCAGTAGACGCTCGATGTAGCGGATGCTTGCTTTCGCACCTTCATCTCCACCTAGACCAAACGGGCAACGTAAGCTGTAAGGGAAAGGCATAAAGTGCACGTCTGACATCAAACCAGTACGACGAGCTTTGGTGCCCAAGTTCCCCATCATACCCATGGTGCCGTTCGTCATACCGTGGTAGGCACCGCGGAAAGCGAACATGGTGTTACGACCTGTGGTTTGTTTGGCAAGTTTGATTGCTGCCTCAACCGCGTCTGCACCTGAAGGGCCACAGAACTGAATCACACAGTTGTCGCTCAGCTCTTGCGGTAAAAAGCCTTTAACAGACTTGATGAAATGCGTTTTCGCAGACGTTGCGATATCCAGAGTCTGGTACGGCAAACCAGAATCCAATTGTTCTTTTAGCGCTTGGTTAATCTCTGGGTGGTTATAACCCAAAGCCAATGTACCCGCACCAGCAAGACAATCTAGGAAAATTTGACCACGCGTATCTTCAACCAAACAGCCATAAGCTTGCTTAATCGCGATTGGTAGACGACGTGGGTAAGAACGAACCTCAGATTCATGCTCAGCTTGCTCGATAAGAACTTGATCAGGCGTTAAATCGTAGATTCCTTCAACAACAGGAACCTGGGAGGAAAAGTAATTTGCGATAGTGTTATCGACTTCAAAGGCAGTGCTCATACTACATAATCCCTTGAATTATAATGATTCTCTTTCCTGTATTTATTCTCGTTAGTATTAAATAACAGGAGATATAGATACACCTCCGCATTCGTCATCGATTAAATGACAAATACAGATAACCCGTCACGACGAGCGTGACTTTTTATTTTGATTGGGGAGTAATCAAGGTTCCGTAATGCACCCGTTTTGTAAAACAGGACATTTCGGCAGTATGAAGCTGATTAGTGTGTGTTTGTTTAAAGGTTTCAATGTTGGGTTTCCCATTAACATGCTGTTTCTTACAGCACTAGTATCCCGTCTATCGACAAATGGCTTTGCCGATACCTACCCTACGTAGTGTCACAATCAGCTTGAATGTTCACTACGCGTATCCCCCAGAGAATCAAAGTCGTAATAATACGCTCCGAGATTGCGCGCGAATTTATCACAAACTAAAATCTTCTGGCAATATGTTTTCACAGGTTGCATATTGATTGAGATCACAATCACAGCAAACGTTTACTCAGTTCATTTTCCGTAATATTGATATCTATCGCAGAAATTAACGTCAGAAGTAGATCATCCGAAATGCTCAAAGGAAGGCTAAGGAAGCAACTCAGTAAACTTAGGAAGCCCTAAAGCTAATACCAATCACAGTAAATAAGTGATCAGAAATAGCGTAGGGAAAATGCTTGAGAACAAGGCGCAATTTTTCGATAAGTAGTTATTCTACAATCAAAAATTGCAACGCAGTTATCGAGTATTTTAACAAGCTAGAATGACCAGTTATTTACTACGATTGGTATAATATTGAAGATGTGAGAAACCGATTCTGATCGGCGGTGTGAAGCTCTGGGGATGAGAAAAGTGAGCTCATTGAAGTTGAATCGATAAAAACGAAAAAGCCCAGCATAAATGCTGGGCTTTCCGAATCTGGAGCGACACACGAGGTTCGAACTCGTGACCTCAACCTTGGCAAGGTTGCGCTCTACCAACTGAGCTAGTGTCGCAGATTTGAGATGGTGCCCCGGGCCGGACTTGAACCGGCACAACGCGAACGTCGAGGGATTTTAAATCCCTTGTGTCTACCAATTCCACCACCAGGGCACACAAATTTCTTTGTGATGCCTTTACAGAAAAGTAAAACACCATCATCTGATACCGCTTAACGCCATATCATTTTTATTTGGAGCGACACACGAGGTTCGAACTCGTGACCTCAACCTTGGCAAGGTTGCGCTCTACCAACTGAGCTAGTGTCGCATTCATTCTTAGAGAGAATGATGGAGGCGCCTCCCGGAGTCGAACCGAGGTCCACGGATTTGCAATCCGCTGCATAGCCACTCTGCCAAGGCGCCTCATTTGTGAAGTAAGCATCGCTTCTTTCACCACCCTTTCAAGCCGTGCTCTCTTGGGTACGGAATGCATTCTACGGATTCGGACGATCGAGTCAACACTATTTTTATTTTTTTAAATCGTTTGACCAGAATTTGTGCGAAAGACGGTAAATTGATTAGTTTTAATACTGAGATTAGCCCAAATACTCTTGTTTATCATGAATATCGAGCTACACCTTTCACCTATTCCGTGGCGTTCCTTCTTATATTAAGTGTCGATAATTAAAGGAACAAACCGCACTAAGCGTTTAGTCGGATTAAAAACAAGACTCATGTCACATTTTTCTTCATCACAAATCCGAGGCATAAAAAAAGCAGGCTATGTCGCCTGCTTCTTAAAATGCTATTTATGTGTTGTCTGATTAATGGTGTTCTTCGTTAAGCAAATCATCTTTCGCTGCCGCTAAGTATTGAACCATCGACCAATACGTTAGGAAAGTCGCGATATAAAGAGCGCCAAAGCCCAGCCATACCATCCAATCATCGTAACGCCAAATCAACACCCACAATGCGAACATTTGAGACACGGTTTTTACTTTACCGACCCAAGAAACCGCAACACTGGCTCGTTTGCCGATTTCTGCCATCCATTCACGCAATGCAGAGATGATGATTTCTCGCGCTATCATAGTTACCGCAGGAATGGTTACCCAAATCGTGTGGTAGTGCTCCGTAATCATAATCAGAGCAGTGGCGACTAAGACCTTATCAGCGACTGGGTCGATGAAGGCACCAAAACGAGAGGTTTGGCCTAACTTACGAGCTAGCATGCCGTCTAACCAATCGGTAAACCCTGCAACCCAGAAAACCATTGCTGCTGCAAAAGGAGCCCAAGAGTAAGGTAGATAGAAAACAACCACAAAAACTGGGATTAGGAACAGTCTTAGTAGAGATAGAATGTTCGGGATATTCAAACGCATTTTATTATTCTCTTACACATTGCGGCTTAATGTTGCGGGATTTTCCTTATTGTTTCAATGCTTGGAAAATAATTTCTGCCAAAGAGTGACTAATTCCCGGTACTTTGGCGATTTCTTCGACACTTGCACGCTTTAATTCCTGTAAACCACCCATGTATTTGAGCAAAGCTTGACGACGTTTTGGTCCAACGCCTTCAATTCCCTCTAAAGCACTGGTGCGACGCGTTTTTCCACGTTTCGCTCTGTGCCCTGCGATTGCATGGTTATGGCTCTCATCTCGAATATGTTGGATCAGGTGCAACGCTGGTGCATCACTTGGCAAGTTGAATTCTTCACCATCTACGGTAATTAAGGTTTCAAGACCTGGTTTACGTGTCACCCCTTTTGCAATACCAATCATAGTCGGACGCTTTGGCCAATCTCCCCAGTACTGCGAAATGATTTCATGAGCACGATTCAGCTGCCCTTTGCCACCATCGATAAAAATAATGTCAGGTATCTTCTCTACATCAAGTTGCTTCGAATAGCGGCGCTCTAATGCCTGTCCCATCGCTGCGTAATCATCACCACCCGTAATGCCTGTGATGTTGTAGCGACGATACTCTTGCTTGACTGGACCTTCACTGTTGAACACCACACAGGAAGCAATAGTGCTCTCGCCCATCGTATGCGAGATATCGAAACACTCCATCCGAGCGATGGTTTCCATACCCAAGACTTCTCTCAGTGCTTTGAAACGCTGATTGATGGTCATCTTGTGATTAATCTTAGTGGTAATCGCCGTCAATGCATTGGTATTGGACAACTTGAGGTAACGACCGCGTGAACCTGTTGGAGAACTATGGAATTGAACCTTGCGCCCCGCTACTTCACTCAGAGCTTGCTGAATCGGCTCGATATCGCCACCTAGCTCTTGATTCAAGATAATGCGAGAAGGAATAGTACGCGCCTCGTTGTGGCTCAAGTAGTACTGGGTAAGGAAGCTATCAAACACTTCTTGTTGACTAGTGTTCTGTGGAATCTTAGGGAAATGACTGCGACTGCCTAGCACCTTACCCTGACGAATCATCAAGATATGGATACAAGCAATGCCGTTTTCTTGGGCAAAACCAAGCACGTCCATATCATCCATACTGTCTTCTGAAACGTACTGTTGTTCTTGTACGCGTCGAATCGCTTGGATCTGGTCGCGGAATTTGGCCGCATCTTCAAAACGAAGTTGTTGGCTTGCCACTTCCATCTTCTCAATAAGCTGCTCAAGTACCTGCTTATCTTTGCCCTGCAAAAACAAACGAACAAAGCCCACCAGCTCTGCGTATTCTTCATCCGAAATAATCGTGCTCACACATGGGCCTGCACAGCGACCAATTTGATACATCAAACATGGACGGGTTCGGTTGGAATACACTGTGTCTTCACACTGGCGAACAGGGAGGGTTTTCTGCAAAAGGTGCAAGGTTTCTCGTACCGCGCCAGAATCCGGATACGGTCCGAAGTATTCACCTTTGCGCTTTTTCGCACCACGATGCATAGACAATCGCGGATGTTTATGACCGCTAATGAAAATGTAAGGGTACGATTTATCGTCACGCAGAAGTACGTTGTATTTCGGTAAGTATTGCTTGATGTAGTTATGCTCAAGGATGAGCGCTTCCGTCTCGGTATGAGTGACCGTGACATCAATCTTAGCAATATTGCTTACGAGGGCGCGCGTTTTCTCGCTATCTACTTTTTTACGAAAGTAGCTTGAGAGGCGCTTTTTGAGATCTTTGGCTTTGCCTACATAAATGACAACAGCCTCGGCGTTGTACATTCTGTAAACGCCGGGCTGATGAGTTACTGTCTTGAGAAAGGAAGCCGAATCGAAGGGTTGATTCACACTAAAGGGTCTCGGTGTCCAGCATTCCGTGGCGGATCGCTAAGTGTGTTAACTCAACGTCACCATTAATGTCCAGCTTGCTAAACAGTCGGTAGCGGTAACTGTTGACTGTTTTTGGACTTAAATTCAATTGTTCAGAAATATCCGTTACTTTCTGGCCTTTGGTGATCATCATCATGATCTGCAGTTCGCGTTCAGAAAGGTCTTTAAATGGGTTTTCTGAGGCAGGTGAGAATTGACTCAATGCCATCTGCTGCGCAATCTCTGGCGAGATGTAACGCTGCCCACTGTTAACCACACGAATTGCGTTAACCATTTCATCAGGACCCGCGCCTTTAGTTAAATAACCAGAAGCACCCGCCTGCATCACTTTAGTTGGGAACGGATTTTCCGTATGAACGGTTAGTACGATGATTTTTACATCAGGATTCACGCGAAGAATCTTTTTTGTGGCTTCCAAGCCGCCTATTCCTGGCATGTTCATATCCATTAAAACGACGTCAGCATGATTACTACGACACCATTTTACTGCTTCTTCACCGCTGTCAGCTTCTCCTGCTACGTTCATTCCACGGACGTCTTCAATAATACGTCGTATCCCTGTGCGAACCAGCTCGTGATCATCTACAAGGAAAACATTTATCAAACTTGTATCTCCACACTTTTATTGGCTCTGCACCCACATAACATTTGTCAAATGTGGATATCAGTATGAGTGCCTATATACTAACGCATATGGCAAAAAATTGCTTTCTATGAATATGTGCTTAAACGCAAAGTTTGGCAAGAACTTATTCATAAACCACTCTATTATTTGAGTGTGCTCTGTGCAAAGCCGAATTTTAAGACAAGCTAATTAACAACATAAGCTCCAATAAATCAAGCAGCTAGATTTCACTTTGCTCAGCAAAACGCAATATCACCCATAAATGGTTATTCTATAAGCGACCTATCTCAGCTTTTGTACACCCACGGCATCACGATTTAACCAGTAAAATAGAGCATTACTTTTCACTGGTTATTTTTACAGTTCTTAATGATAGAATACGTTCTTCACTGATTTACAAGGTTTCTCTCTATTGAACATCCAACAAGGCTTCCTTCTCACTCGCCAAGCCCGAGACATCAAAGGTCAAACTCAAATAGAGTTGTGGCTTTCGACCGAGAATGGTCCGACCCAATTGTTGATTCAAGGAGAAAGACCTGTCTTCTTTATAGAACAAGCGCAAATCGAGCAAACCAAGCAATTTGCCGCTGCTAAGCAAATTGCTGTCGACATATGCCCGCTAGAGTTAAAGAACTTCCAACTCACGCCTTTAGCCGCCTGTTATACCCAGACAACAAAAGACGCGTTCGCCCTACAAGATGAACTTAAGCAAAACGACATAGTCCATTTCGAGGGTGATGTACGGCTTGCCGATCGTTATCTGATGGAACGCTTTATAAAAGGCAGCATGGAGTTTACCGGGAATCTGCAATCTCGAAACGGGTTCCAACGTGTCCAAAACGCAAAGTGTCGCACAGGTGAATACCAACCTAAGCTGCATGTGGTCTCTCTAGATTTGGAATGCTCAGAGAAAGGCATTCTTTATTCGATTGGTTTAGATAGCCCTGTTGATTCACGCGTGATTATGATTGGCGAACCGGAACAATCAGACACGCCAATTCAATGGGTAAAAGACGAGAAGGCTTTGCTCGATGCTTTAATCGCGTGGTTTAAGCAATTTGACCCAGATGTGATTGTTGGTTGGAACGTTATCGACTTCGACTTCCGCCTGCTGCATAAACGCGCAGAATGGCACAACATGAAGCTGATGTTAGGCCGAGCTGACCAGCCAAGTTTTTTCCGTAGCTCCGCGCAAAGCCAACAAGGTTTTATCTCTATTCCCGGTCGTGTGGTGCTGGATGGTATCGATACGCTTAAAACCGCGACGTACCACTTCCGCTCGTGGTCACTTGAGTCCGTTTCCCAAGAACTGCTTGGCGAAGGTAAAGAAATCCATAACGTGCATGACCGAATGGATGAAATCAATCGCATGTACCGTTCAGACAAACCATCTCTGGCTAAATACAACCTGCAAGATTGCGTGTTGGTAAACAAGGTTTTCGACCACACTCACCTGCTCGACTTTGCGATTGAACGCTCTCGCCTAACAGGTGTAGAGCTGGATCGCGTCGGGGGCTCTGTGGCCGCGTTTACTAATTTGTATTTGCCGCAAATCCACCGAGCCGGTTATGTTGCGCCAAATCTGCATCCAGAAAACTGGATAGCTAGCCCTGGTGGCTATGTGATGGACTCTATCCCTAACCTTTATGATTCGGTATTGGTGCTCGATTTTAAGAGTCTGTACCCCTCTATTATTCGCTCATTTCTGATTGACCCTATGGGCTTAGTCGAAGGTTTGCAGCTTGAAATCGGCAAAGCAGAAGATGAAGCCGTACCGGGATTTCGTGGCGGTCAGTTCCATCGTTCAAAGCACTTCTTGCCAGAGATGATCGAAAAGCTCTGGGCAGCGCGAGATGTTGCCAAGAAGAATAATGAGAAAGCCTTCTCACAAGCCATCAAAATCATCATGAACTCTTTCTATGGTGTGCTTGGTTCTTCCGGCTGTCGTTTCTTTGATACGCGCCTTGCTTCTAGCATCACCATGCGTGGGCACGAAATCATGAAACAAACCAAAGTTCTGATTGAGGACAAAGGTTATCAAGTGATCTATGGCGACACCGACTCAACCTTTGTTTCTTTAAATGGCGCATATAACCAAACTGACGCTGACAAGATTGGTAATGAACTGGTCGACTACATCAACCAATGGTGGAGTAACCATCTGCGCAGTGAGTACAACCTCAACTCGATTCTTGAACTAGAATATGAAACCCATTATCGCAAGTTCTTGATGCCAACCATTCGAGGTGCGGAAACGGGCTCAAAAAAACGCTACGCAGGCCTGATTGGTGAAGGCGAACAAGAACGCATCATCTTTAAAGGGTTAGAGAGCGCACGTACAGACTGGACACCACTGGCGCAGCGATTCCAAAACACCTTGTACCAAATGATCTTCCATGGTGAAGACCCTAGTGATTACGTACGAGAGATGGTTGAGAAGACCAATGCAGGAGAGTTTGATGATCAGTTGGTGTATCAAAAGCGCTTGCGACGCAAATTGCATGAGTATCAGAAAAATATTCCGCCACAAGTACGTGCTGCACGTTTAGCCGACGACATCAATGCCAAACTCGGTCGCCCTCTGCAATATCAAAACCGAGGTCGAATCGAATACTTAATTACTGTGAATGGACCTGAGCCACACGAGTACCTCAATAGCCCTATAGACTACCAGCACTACATTGATAAACAGCTAAAGCCGGTTGCGGATGCGATATTGCCGTTCATTGGCACAGACTTCGAGCAGTTATCTGCGCCGCAGATGGGGCTGTTCTAAATCAGATTCTAGATTGAATGGAGTTAACGCTAGCTGACGTTACCCAATACGAAATTCGGTCTTTTGGTACTGAGCCACCAACCATTCACCAAAACCGTCAATTAAACCAATCACAGAACGTTTCGGGATAGCACGACCAGAGAGCAAAATGCCAAGGCGTTCTATCTCAAGCTGCTTTTCTGGGTGGTATCGTAGAAATTGCTCCCCACATTCAAGCGGGTCATCAAACCAACGTTTGTCTCGATACATGACAAGCGAGTACGACGCACGAAGCAGTTTCTTAGCGATAGTTACTTGGGCACTGACCAGCTCTTCAATGCTTTGTGCTTGTACTATCTTAGTTCGATACACCGATAGCCAGTCTTCGACATCCATGTTCCAGTGCTTCGCAATCTCCCAACTTGGCACATAATCGCCAAAACAATCCGCCAGATCATCTCCGTAAACGCACACGCAGCAGTGTTTGAGCATAAAGCCCCAAGTAAAAATGCTGTCTAGGTTTGCGACTTCACTCACCAAAGCGGTACGAATCGATACCCCTTTAACGTGAGGGTGCCCCTGTTGAGCACGCCATTTGATGGTGTTCAACAAAGTAGCGCGATTGTTTTCAAAACTCGACTTGGTGACAACAACCATATCGAGATTCGATTTTCCTGCAACCGCCAACTTGCGTGCCACACTGCCGTAGACGTAGACGCTATGAAGATTGGCCCCTAGCCCGCCTTTAAGGCACGCCAGAACTTCTCTTAGCAGAGGTTCAAATTCAGGTTGGAATGGATGCTTTGGGTCGATGACAGGGAGAGACATTGAAGAAAACGGGATCTCAAGCTTTTAACGGACGATGGGCTATATGATCCACTAGCCTAGCGTTTGAATCAAGCCCATTAAAGCCCTTATTGACGTGCAAATTACTGTGCGGAATTTTGATGCCAGACAAGCAACTTAGCGCTATAATCACCAAGTTTTGCTTAATAAGTGTAAATAGGAAAATACAATGCCAAAGGCAAGTGAAATCAAAAAAGGCTTCGCAATCGAGTCTAATGGTAAAACTCTTCTAGTAAAAGACATCGAAGTAACCACTCCAGGTGGTCGTGGCGGCGCTAAAATCTACAAAATGCGCTGTACAGATCTAAACACTGGTGCGCGTGTAGACGAGCGTTACAAGTCTGATGACGTTGTTGAAACTGTAGAAATGAACAAACGTGCAGTTGTGTACTCATACGCTGATGGCGATGAGCACATCTTCATGGATAACGAAGACTACTCACAATACACATTCAAGCACAACGAAGTTGAAGATGAGCTTCTGTTCATCAACGAAGACACTCAAGGTATTCACCTTATCCTAATCAACGGCTCTGCTGTTGGTATCGAGCTTCCTTCTTCTGTTGAGCTAGTGATTGAAGAAACTGATCCTTCAATTAAAGGTGCATCTGCATCTGCACGTACTAAGCCTGCACGCTTTGCTTCAGGTCTTGTTATTCAAGTTCCTGAGTACATCGCGACTGGTGACCGTGTAATCATCAACACGACTGAACGTAAATACATGAGCCGAGCATAAGTATGTCTGATTTGATTTCTTACGACGACGTTATCGACGCTGCGTACGACATCTTCCTTGAGATGGCTCCAGACAACCTAGAGCCAGCTGATGTCATTCTGTTTACTGCGCAATTTGAAGATCGTGGTGCCGCAGAACTTGTTGAAACTGGTGATGACTGGGTTGAACACGTTGGCTTCGATATCGACAAAGAAGTGTATGCAGAAGTTCGAATCGGCTTAGTAAACGAGGAAAATGACGTACTTGATGACGTTTTTGCTCGTATGCTAATCAGTCGAGACCCAGAACATAAGTTCTGTCATATGCTTTGGAAACGTGATTAACGATTTCCTCATCATGATCAAAAACACCAGCCTCGCGCTGGTGTTTTTTTATATCTGTAAGTCAAAGTTACTTGTGATTGGCAAACAAGAAAGATCGCAAACGCGAAACGCTAGATAAGAAAAAGGCTTGCCAATGTGGCAAGCCTTTCTGATTTTCTGCTATCGATTAACGATGCTTGTTACGTGCGCCTTGGTCACCGGCAGCCTTCTTCGGCTTACGACGAGAAGGGTTGTTGCTGCGACCCTTTGGTGTGTTAACACGCTCTTCGTGACGCTTAACAGCGCGACGAATTTTTTGGCTACGAGCACGTTCACGCTTACGTGATGTGTTGTCTTTGTTTAGATCAAGCATGGTTTCTTTCTCTGGACGAAGTTCTACAAGCTCACGCAGGTAGTTTACTTCTTTCAGGTCTAGTTCCATCCAACCGCCACGAGGCAGTTTCTTGTCTAGGAAGATATCACCGTAACGAACACGCTTTAGACGGCTAACCGTACATTCTTGAGATTCCCACAAACGACGAACCTCACGGTTACGACCTTCGTTAATCACTACGTAGAACGTGTGGTTCATGCCTTCACCACCCGCATGTACTACGTCTTCAAAACGAGCCATACCATCTTCAAGTTCAACACCACTTACTAGGTTGCGAACTTTCTTTTCGTTCACTTCACCAAATACGCGTACTAGGTATTCACGCTCAACCTGGCGGCTTGGGTGCATTAGGCGGTTTGCCAACTCACCATCCGTTGTGAAAAGCAGCAGGCCAGATGTGTTCGCATCAAGACGACCAACTGAAATCCAACGAGAGCCACGAATTTTTGGCAGACGATCGAAAACAGTGCGACGACCTTCAGGGTCGTGACGAGTACATAGTTCACCTTCTGGCTTGTAGTAAGCCAATACACGACAGATCACTTCTTCTTGTGCCTTTGCAGACACAATGTGACCGTCGATACGAACTACGCTGTTCTCATCTTCTAGTCTTTCACCAAGTTTAGCTACGATTCCGTTCACGCTAACGCGACCAGATTTAATTAACGATTCAATCTCACGACGAGAACCGTGTCCAGCACGTGCTAATACTTTTTGTAACTTTTCGCTCATTTATCTACCTATGTGTCGTCTTCACAGACGTCGAGACCAGAATTGGTCTTCAATTGTGCAAGTTACCCAACCTATTGGGATTTTTTCGGTCGGACATTATACGAGATTCTCTGATTTAATGTAAGCAAAATCGTCGATATTGTCACTGCAGAATGTCCTTCGGAAACTCACACTAAACTCATCATCTTCTCCAACTTAGTACCAGACTCATTGGTATTAGAACCGCACTATTATGGGTCTGTGTCCACCTCTTAAAAAATCCCCTACCTGATAAAATTGTCAGGGCTATAAGAAAGATAACCCTACAGCTTGCTAGCTCCCTTAATCAGATGAAAAGGAATAATAAATGTCTCATACAAATCTTGACCTAAATTGGATATTTGGCACCTCAGAAGATGACAATATGACCGGCACAAAAGGCTCGGACACGACTGATATTTTTGTCGGCTTTGGCGGCGACGATAAGTTTGTTGGCTTTGGTGGAAACGACTATGTCTTCGGTGGTCGTGGTGACGATACCCTACTAGGTGGCAGAGGGAATGACCTACTCTCAGGCGGTTCAGGCGATGATTACTTGTCTGGCGGCTTAGGTAATGACCTGTTATTTGGTGGTTGTGGTGACGATACAATTTTCGACTACTCAGGCAACAACTTTATCAATGCCGGATGGGGTGACGACACCGTAGTTGTCGGCGATGGTCATTCTGTGATTGCGGGCGGTTGCGGCGATGACACGTTCGTAATGACCAACCGTCTTGCTGTTGGCGTTCCCGATCAGCCTGTTTCTTCAAACGACATCGAAGTGAAATCAGAAATTCTCGATTTTAACATTTGTCACGACAAGCTTGTCTTTGATATGGGTTTAGATACTAACAACGATGGTATTCGCGATACGTTCTTGGACTCGGCAGACGACTTAACACTGTCTTACAACGACTTTGGTTGGGCAGTCTACTCAAGTGACGAGTTTAATGTAGAAGTGACACTGAAAGGTATTGATGCAGGCTACATCAACTACATTGAGCATCACGGCATCGACATCTTCGATTTCGCCTAAATTGATACCATTCCATTGAATCAAAAATAAACGGATTCAAAACAAAAGGGAGGCATTCACGCCTCCCTTTCTTGTTTTGTTAAGAGTAAAAGCAGTTACTCAAATGGTGCAGGGTCGCCAGAGCCAACACGAGCAACAACCGCTTCACCTTCGCTGAAGTCGATAACCGTTGTAGGTTGTTCACCTAAGTAGCCACCGTTAAGAATCACGTCTACAGCATGCTCTAGTTTGTCACGAATATCTTCTGGGTCCGATTCCGTCACATCGCTACCCGGTAGGATAAGTGACGTAGACATCATTGGTTCACCAAGTGCTTCCAACAGGTCTAGTGCAATGCGGTTATCGGGTACACGAATACCGATGGTCTTACGTTTTGCATTCATCAAACGACGCGGAACTTCTTTTGTTCCCTTGAAGATGAAAGTGTAAGGACCCGGCGTGTTATTTTTCAGTAGTCGGAATGCCGCGTTGTCTACGCGTGCATACAAAGAAAGCTCCGACAAATCACGACACAACAAAGTAAAGTTGTGCTTATCATCCAGACGGCGGATCTGACAAATACGTTCCAACGCCTGTTTGTTTTCTAACTGACAGCCTAGTGCGTAACCTGAGTCGGTTGGGTAAACCACTACACCGCCGCTACGAATGATTGCTACTGCTTGATTGATCAAGCGAGCCTGTGGGTTTTCTGGGTGAACGTAAAAAAACTGGCTCATTGTAATTCCTCATTATCGAACCTCTCGGCTCTATATTTTTATCGGTTCTCGATTTCGTCTTGTTGAGCGTTATCCAACGAAGGATCAATACCCCAATCTTTCCAAACTGGTTCTACGCCCGCGGGTAACCAGAGGTTTCTTCCCAATTCCATCCACGGAGATGGGTAGTGAAAGTCGCTGCCTTGAGAAGCTAATAGTTTGTATTGTATAGCATAATCAGCCAAGTTGCGCCTTTCTTGTTGCGCTTGTTGAGGCTGTGCCACTTCCATTGCATCCCCACCCGCCTCGACAAACGCGGCTAATAGGCGTTTCACCCACTTCGCAGTCAGTTGATAACGACCCGGATGCGCAAGAACAGCAGAGCCTCCAGCAGCATGAATCGCATCAACCGCATCTTTCATGGAGCACCAATTTGGTGGCACGTAACCTGGGTTAGAGCGGGTTAGAAATTTCTTGAACACCATCTGCATGTTTTTGGCATAACCATTATCCACCAACCACTTGGCAAAGTGTGCACGAGTGATCGGCGCATCACCCGCGATTTGCTGAACTTCTTCTAGCACACCTTCGCGAGTCGCTTTTTGCAAACGTTCAGCAATCATCTCTGCTCTGGCAACACGATGCGCTTTTTGCTGTTGAATCAGCTCAGCCAGCGCAGGACTTTCTGGATCGATGTTCAATCCAACAATATGGATGTCTTTGTTCTGCCAAACAGTCGAAATTTCTATACCGTTGATGATTTTTATCGGCAGACTATTCTCTTCAACGTATTGCTTGGCCGGAGCTAAGCCGTCAACCGTATCATGATCCGTGATCGCCAAAACCTCGATATCAAAACTCAATGCCCTATCCACTAAATCGTGTGGTGCAAATCGACCATCTGACGCGGTGGTGTGACTGTGTAAATCAATTCTCATCTTTTTGTCGTTTTAATGCTGTTTTGGGGTTGACTTTTTATCCCTGCACTAGTTAACTAGTACACAAATACGAAGTACCTAATTTAAGGCTCACCATGTTACAAGAATTTAACCAAAACCAGGAAGCGAAAGTTGCAGTTCGTCTGAATAAGATGAAATCTGCTGACCTTGCTTGGTGGCGCACTTGGACAAGTTCTTGGTGGGCGAACGTGTACTTCTAGTTTAGAGAATTAAATGTCACAAAGCCCGCTACTTCAGCGGGCTTTTTGTTTTGTCGTCCATCTCACATTCAACTGCTCAAACATTCATCGGATATGACCAAAACTTGATTGGGTGAACGTTTGCTTTATGCGACTATGTACGGCAGGAAGATGTAAAACAGCTATAAGGAGGTCTTGTGAACAAGGCCATTGAAATTAAGAAACTTGGACAGCTTGAAGTGCTAACGGCTTCCGTCCCTTATACTCAAGACCCGACTCGTTTGTTCCACACTTTATGTGAGAACAAAACTGACAGCCTGTTGCTGGAATCTGCTGAGATCGATTCGAAGCAAGATTTGAAATCCCTGCTGATCGTAGATTCAGCGGTTCGCATTGTCTGCTACGGCCATACCGTTAGCATGCACGCCTTGACCAACAACGGTAAAAACCTACTGTCTCACCTAAACCAGAACATCCGTGGTGACGTTGAGAGTAAGTTCGATGGCGAAACGCTAACTTTAGAATTTGACCAGCCATGCGACACGTTAGATGAAGATTCTCGCCTACGTGAAGCCTCTTCTTTCGATGCCCTGCGTTTGGTTCAGCATAGTTTTGATATTTCACAGCAAGACAAACACGCAATTTTCCTTGGTGGCCTGTTTGCCTACGACTTAGTCGCCAACTTCGAGCCGCTTGGTAATGCAGAAGCAACAAATCAGTGCCCAGATTACGTTTTCTACGTCGCGGAAACACTGCTTGTTGTCGACCATCAAACGGAATCTTGCCAGCTTCAAGCGACGTTGTTTGTTGATGGTTCAGAGAAATCAGCGTTAGAGACTCGTATTGCAGAAATCAGCGCTCAGTGTGCAGCGCCAAAGCTACTGCCAAGTGCAAAACAAATCGCTGACGTAACGGTAGAACCTAGCGTATCTGATGCAGACTTCTGCCAAACTGTTCGCGACTTAAAAGAGTTTGTAGTGAAAGGCGATGTATTCCAAGTCGTACCATCTCGCCGATTCACTCTACCTTGCCCTTCTCCACTCGCGGCTTACAAAGAACTGAAACAAAGTAATCCAAGCCCTTACATGTTCTACATGCAAGATGAGCTGTTCACTCTGTTTGGCGCATCACCAGAAAGCGCGCTTAAGTACGAAACCGACACTAACCAAATTGAAATCTACCCTATCGCAGGCACTCGTCGCCGTGGCAAGCGTCCTAACGGCGAGATTGATTTCGACCTAGATAGCCGCATCGAACTTGAACTGCGTACCGACATGAAAGAAAACGCAGAACACATGATGTTGGTTGACTTAGCACGTAACGACGTCGCTCGTATTGCTCAAGCTGGCACTCGCCACGTAGCAGACCTTCTAAAAGTCGACCGCTACAGCCACGTAATGCACTTGGTCTCTCGTGTGGTTGGTCAACTACGTGAAGACCTAGACGCGCTGCACGCATACCAAGCTTGTATGAACATGGGCACGCTCACTGGTGCACCAAAGATTCGTGCAATGCAGTTGATTCGCGATGTAGAAGGCGCACGACGCGGTAGCTACGGCGGTGCTGTGGGCTACCTAACTGGTGAAGGCACACTCGACACATGTATCGTAATTCGCTCAGCGTACGTTGAGAACGGTATTGCTCAAGTTCAAGCTGGTGCAGGCGTGGTGTTCGATTCTGATCCACAAGCGGAAGCAGACGAAACGCGCGGCAAAGCACAAGCGGTAATCTCTGCTATCCAAGCAGCGCATAAGTCACAATAAGGAATAGGGTTCAGAGATGGCTAATATCATTTTTATCGACAACTTTGACTCGTTCACCTACAACCTTGTGGATCAATTCCGCTCACTAGGTCACTCAGTCAAGATTTACCGAAATAACATCCCAGCACAAACCATTGAACAAGCGGTAAACGAGCTTGAAAACCCAGTGGTTCTGCTATCACCAGGTCCTGGTGCACCGTCAGAGGCAGGCTCAATGCCAGAGCTTATCCAACGTATGAAAGGCAAAGTGCCGATGATCGGCATTTGTCTTGGTCACCAAGCGATTGTTGAAGCGTACGGCGGTACTGTTGCTGGCGCGGGCGAAATCATTCACGGTAAGGTCTCTATGATGGAGCACCAAAACCATGCGATTTACCAAAACCTACCATCACCACTTGCAATTGCACGTTACCACTCGCTGGTTGCGACCAAGGTTCCTGAGAGCCTAACCATCACAGCAGAAGTGGATGACTTGGTAATGTCTGTTGTACATGAAGAAGATAAAGTTTGCGGGTTCCAGTTCCACCCGGAATCTATTATGACGACCTACGGAGCAACACTGTTGGCCAATGCCATTGAATGGGCACTTGAAGAACAAACTTCAACGAACCCACTCACTGCTTAAAAAGCACTTGGCACATAAGAAATTTAGGAGAGGAAATATGGAAGCAATCATCAACCCTATTATTACCAAACTGTACGAGCAAGAATCGCTTACTCAGGAAGAGAGCCAACAGCTATTCGACATCATTATCCGTGGTGAGCTAGACCCAATTTTGATGGCATCAGCACTGACTGCACTAAAAATCAAAGGCGAAACGCCGGATGAAATTGCAGGTGCGGCAAAAGCGCTGCTAGCAAATGCAAACCCATTCCCTCGCCCAGATTACGATTTCGCAGATATCGTAGGCACTGGCGGTGACGGTCACAACACCATCAACATTTCAACCACTGCGGCATTTGTTGCTGCAGCATGTGGTCTAAAAGTAGCGAAACACGGTAACCGAAGCGTTTCGAGCAAATCTGGTTCTTCTGACCTTCTTGATTCATTTGGTATCAACCTAGCTATGAGCGCAGAAGATACGCGCAAAGCGGTAGACGATATCGGTGTTGCTTTCCTATTTGCACCCCAGTACCACGGTGGTGTGCGCCATGCGATGCCAGTGCGTCAAACCATGAAAACACGCACCATCTTTAACATTCTTGGCCCACTGATTAACCCTGCTCGTCCTAACATCGAATTGATGGGCGTTTACAGTGAAGAACTGGTTCGTCCTATCGCAGAAACCATGCTACAAATGGGTATGAAGCGCGCAGCTGTAGTACACGGCAGTGGCTTGGATGAAGTGGCGATTCACGGTGAAACAACCGTTGCCGAAATCAAAGACGGTAAGATCACAGAATACAAACTAACGCCTGCAGATTTCGGTCTTGAAGCACACCCACTAGAAGCGATCAAAGGTGGCGATCCTGAAGAAAACAAAGCGATCATTACCAATATTCTGACGGGTAAAGGTACAGACGCACAATTGGGTGCAGTGGCAGTAAACGTTGCTCTGCTAATGCGTCTATTCGGCCACGAAGATTTAAAAGCCAACACGCAACAAGCGATTGAGGCAATGAATTCAGGCAAAGCGTACCATTTGGTACAACAACTTGCCGCACACGCTTAAGGAATTGAAGAAGATGACTGACTTCAACACTCAGCAAGCTGACAACCTGTCTGAGCACGTTTCTAAAAAAGAAGCAGAAATGGCAGAAGTACTGGCGAAAATTGTCCGCGATAAATATCAATGGGTAGCAGACCGTAAGGTGTCTCAACCGCTAAGCACATTTCAGTCTGATTTGCTGCCATCGGACCGCAGCTTCTACGACGCTCTGAGTGGTGAAAAGACGGCGTTCATCACCGAATGTAAGAAGGCATCTCCTTCTAAAGGTTTGATTCGTGATCACTTCGACTTGGATTACATTGCGTCGGTTTACAACAACCACGCAGATGCAATTTCAGTCCTAACAGACGAAAAGTACTTCCAAGGTAACTTTGACTTTCTTCCTCAAGTGCGCGGTCAAGTCAAACAACCGGTTCTGTGCAAAGACTTCATGGTAGATACCTACCAAGTTTACCTAGCACGTCATTACAGTGCTGATGCCGTGCTACTGATGCTTTCTGTCTTAAATGACGAAGAGTACAAAGCGCTAGAGGAAGCAGCACACAGCCTGAACATGGGTATCTTGACCGAAGTCAGCAACGAAGAAGAGCTTCATCGTGCAGTTAAACTAGGCGCACGCGTTATCGGCATCAATAACCGTAACCTTCGCGACCTAAGTACTGATTTGAATCGTACGAAAGAACTGGCACCGACAATTCGCGAACTGGATCCTAACGCAACAGTAATCTCAGAATCTGGCATTTATACACATCAACAAGTTCGTGATTTAGCGGAATACGCAGACGGCTTCTTGATTGGCAGTTCACTGATGGCGGAAGACAACTTAGAACTTGCTGTACGTAAAGTGACCTTAGGCGAAAACAAAGTGTGTGGCTTAACGCATCAAGATGACGCAGCAAAAGCATATCAAGCTGGCGCGGTATTTGGTGGCCTGATTTTTGTCGAGAAGTCGAAGCGTGCGGTTGACCTTGAAGGTGCTCGCTTAACCATGAGCGGTGCTCCACTGAACTACGTAGGTGTTTTCCAAAATCACGATATCGATTTTGTTGCTTCTGTCGTGACCTCTTTGGGTTTAAAAGCGGTGCAACTGCACGGTCAAGAAGACCAAGCTTACGTAAACCAACTCAAAGCCGAACTGCCAACAACAGTAGAAATTTGGAAAGCTTACGGCGTGACTAATGCCAAGCCAGAACTGCTAGCAGACAACATTGATCGCCATTTATTAGATGCGCAAGTTGGCACTCAAACTGGCGGAACTGGTCAAGTGTTCGACTGGTCACTGATCGGCGACCCAAGTCAAATTATGCTAGCGGGTGGACTGTCGCCAGAAAATGCTCAACAAGCAGCGACACTAGGTTGCTTGGGATTAGATTTAAACTCTGGTGTAGAAAGCGCACCAGGCAAAAAAGATTCACAGAAGTTGCTCGCGGCATTCACCGCTATTCGCAACTACTAAAGCTGGATATCAGCTAAAAAATTTAAAGCTATTCGTAGCGAAAAATACGAGAAGGAATATAACGATGGCAAAACTGAATGCCTACTTTGGCGAATACGGCGGTCAGTACGTTCCGCAAATTCTAGTTCCAGCACTGGAGCAACTAGAGCAAGCGTTTATCGACGCGCAAGAAGACCCAGAATTCCGCAGTGAGTTCATGACGCTTCTTCAAGAGTATGCGGGCCGTCCAACGGCTTTGACTCTAACTCGTAACCTAACCAAAGGTACGAAAACCAAACTGTACCTAAAACGCGAAGATCTGCTTCACGGTGGCGCGCACAAGACCAACCAAGTGCTAGGTCAAGCTCTGCTTGCGAAACGCATGGGTAAAAACGAAATCATCGCTGAAACAGGCGCAGGTCAACACGGTGTTGCAACGGCACTAGCGTGTGCGCTGCTTGGCCTTAAGTGTCGCGTTTACATGGGTGCAAAAGACGTTGAGCGTCAAAGCCCGAACGTATTCCGTATGAAGCTAATGGGCGCAGAAGTTATTCCTGTCCACTCGGGTTCAGCGACACTTAAAGATGCATGTAACGAAGCGCTACGCGACTGGTCTGCAACTTATGAAGATGCGCACTACCTACTAGGTACAGCGGCAGGTCCTCACCCATTCCCAACGATCGTGCGTGACTTCCAACGCATGATTGGTGAAGAAACGAAGAATCAGATTTTGGCACGTGAAGGCCGTCTTCCTGATGCGGTTATCGCATGTGTGGGCGGTGGTTCAAACGCGATTGGTATGTTTGCTGACTTCATCGAAGAAGAAAGCGTTCGCCTAATTGGTGTTGAGCCAGCAGGTAAAGGTATCGATACTGACCAGCACGGCGCGCCACTTAAGCATGGTAAAACAGGCATCTTCTTCGGTATGAAAGCGCCATTGATGCAAGATCCTAACGGTCAAGTTGAAGAATCTTACTCGGTATCTGCTGGCCTTGATTTCCCTTCAGTTGGTCCACAACACGCACACCTAAACGCAATTGGCCGTGCTGAATACGACAACGTGACAGACGATGAAGCGCTAGAAGCATTCCAAGAGATTGCCCGCCATGAAGGCATCATCCCTGCACTTGAATCTTCTCACGCCGTGGCACACGCACTGCGTATGGCTCGTGAGAACCCAAAAAAAGAACAATTGCTGGTTGTTAACCTATCAGGTCGTGGTGATAAAGATATCTTCACTGTACATGCCATCCTAGAAGAAAAAGGAGCGATCTAATGAGCCGTTATGAGAAGATGTTTGCGCGCCTAAACGAAAAGAACCAAGGCGCATTTGTACCGTTCGTAACGGTTTGCGATCCAAACGCAGAGCAGTCTTACAAAATCATGGAAACACTGGTTGAGTCTGGCGCAGATGCCCTTGAACTTGGTATTCCATTCTCAGATCCACTAGCCGATGGCCCAACCATCCAAGGCGCTAACATTCGCGCGTTAGAGTCAGGTGCAACACCAGATATCTGTTTCGAGCAAATCGGTAAGATCCGTGCTAAATACCCAGAGTTGCCTATTGGTCTTCTGATGTACGCGAACCTTGTTTACTCTCGTGGTATCGAGAACTTCTATGAGCGTTGTGCAAAAGCAGGTATCGATTCTGTTTTGATTGCAGACGTACCAACTAATGAAAGTGCTGAATTTGTTGCTGCTGCAGAAAAGTTTGGTATTCACCCAATCTTCATCGCACCACCAACGGCAAGTGATGAAACACTGAAGCAAGTATCAGAGTTGGGTGGCGGCTACACTTACCTACTCTCTCGTGCAGGTGTTACTGGCGCAGAAACCAAAGCAAACATGCCTGTAGGTCATATGCTCGATAGACTGAACCAATTTGATGCACCACCAGCGCTACTTGGTTTTGGCATCTCTGAGCCTGCACAGGTGAAACAAGCACTAGAATCTGGTGCGGCTGGTGCAATTTCTGGTTCAGCCGTGGTAAAAATCATTGAAGCGAACGTTGAGCAGCCACAAATTATGCTCGACAAGCTAGGTGAATTCGTTTCAGCAATGAAAGCTGCAACACAAAAATAACGTATCACTGATTTGAAAAATATGAGATCGATTCCTTATTAAACATTCGGAATCGATCTTTTTTTTAACATTCAGTTTCTAAAACCGCCCTTCCATTACCATCCATTTTATAAACAACACCAATCAAAATCATTACCTCGAGCAATAGCAAACGATTGCTATTGATTAAAAAACTATCATTAATCAAGAAATTCCTAATTAGTCGGTGAGTTTGTACCGGAATTGTATTGCTAATTGTGAATGATAAGTGTAAAAAGCAAGGCGATATAATTATCCAAATAACAACTTTAGATTGGTGGGTAATTTTAGGATTTTACATTTTATCAGCACAGAGGTTATGGAAGTGTTAAAACAAAAGAGTTTGCTAAACAACATTGGCGTGCAAGTCGTCATTGCAATGATCGTAGGTACTGCCGTTGGTGCCTTTATGGGTCAAAGTGCGACTGTATTCGCGCCACTTGGTGCAATCTTTATCAACCTGATCAAGATGCTTGTGATCCCTTTGGTCGCAGTAGCACTTATCTCAGGTGCGGCAGGTCTAGGCAACAGCCAATCTGCAGGTAAAGTGGGCTTGGTAACCCTAGGTTACTTTGGCCTGACATCCGCTCTAGCAGTAGCACTTGCGCTAGTCATGGGTGAAGTATTCCAACCGGGCATGGGCATCGACGTCTCAGGCGTTGAGGGCATGTTCTCAGCAGAATACGCTTCAAAAGGTGAGCTACCTACTTTCTGGGCAACCATCACTGGTATGATCCCAACTAACGTTTTCCAATCACTAAACGAAGCCAACATCCTTCAGATCCTTGTGTTCTGTATGTTCTTCGGTATCGCGATTTCAAAACAAGAAAAATCACGTCGCGAGCCAATCATCAATGGTGTTAACTGCATCGTTGACGCTATGGTTTGGATGATCAACAAGGTGATGATCATCGCTCCTATCGGTGTATTTGGCCTGATGGCTGAAGCAGTAGGCACGTTCGGTTTTGGTGCTCTGATGGTGGTATTCAAACTGTTCGTTGTTTACGTAGCGGCAATCCTAGTGTTCGGCTTCGTGGTTTACCCAGCGATGGTGCACGTGTTCACTAAGACATCGGCGAAGAAGTTCGTTTCAGCAATGAAAAAGCCACAAGCAGTTGCACTGTCTACAGCTTCTTCAATGGCGACACTGCCAGTAACAATGGATACGTGTGAGAAAGAGCTAGGTGTTCGCAACTCAACAGCATCATTTGTTCTGCCTCTTGGTGCGACCATCAACATGTCTGGTAACGCGATTTACTACGGCCTAGTAGCCATTTTCTTCGCGCAATTGTTCAACATCGACCTAGGCATGGGTGCTTACATTGCGATCATCGTAACTTCTACACTAGGCGCAGTAGGCCAAGCAGGTGTTCCTGGTCCTTCATTCCTTGTTGTGGCTGTACTTCTAGCGGCAGGTATCCCAATTGAAGGTCTACCACTACTGTTCGCTCTTGACCGTATCTTCGATATGATTCGTACGGCACTAAACATCACAGGTGACGCAGCATGTGCCGTTATCGTTGATGCTCTAGTAGAAGAAGAAGCACAACAAGTTGAGCTTCAAAAGCAAGAAGCTTAAGCCTGAATGCAATTTAAACAAGCCGCTCAAAAGAGCGGCTTTTTTTCATCTCAAACTTGCCTTACGTAACCGTTTAAATAGAAACCGGTAGCATATTTTTTCTTTAGTGATATAAGGACGACACAAACATAAAAAATCAATAAACCTAGGCTAGGTTGTCCCATGAAATTAACCTTATCTTTAGGCTCACTGTCGGCTAACAGTTTGTCTATCGAACAAAAACAGCAAGCACTGCTCGATCTTGTGATCAACGCTTATGAACCACATGAGCGCACCGCGCTTTTTCAAACCATTACGGATTACCGTAAAAACCAACTCACCTCTCTCTTCCCAGAGCATCAGCATAAAAGCTATTCCGTTCTCTTTGAGTTAATGGATTATCGCGATCTTATTCAACGCTATCCAAGCACACTATCAGAAGAAATTGCTCTACTTGAAGGCGTTGTGGGACAGTGCTATATGCATTGGTTGGACTTTTGGTGTGAGTGTGAGATCGCTGCGATTAAAGCCAAGTTTCCATTAGAAGAATACGCTTCAACAGCGCCCAAACTTCCCTTTGAAGACAGCGCTTATTACGGTGCGCTAATTGAGCGCGTAGAAGATGCTCAACTTATGGTACAAGCTCCGAGCCATCCGCAGGCAATGCCATTGAGTGATGCGATTGCACTCAGCAATCTTGAGCTTTTTATACAAGGTGAAAAGTGGTACGAAATGCTGCCACTGCTGTTTTTGTCCCAAGTTGGTAAACACTTCATCGTGTTAAAGCACCCAGACCAAGAACCTTGCCCTACTCTTGTTGCTTCTGCACTTATCCAAGATTGGTCCATTCATGATACTTGGCTCAGCTACGCGCCGCAGTTTAGTAACGAACAGTGGAATTACTGCTTTCCTAGTTATGGCTACTCCGAATTCACGCGTTTACAGCTATTTACACCATCTGCACTGTTAAAATGTTACTCTCTCCCAGAATTTGATAGTGAATTCAAGTTACAATTGGCAGATACGCAAGCCGTATGTGAAGTGCTGCGCCTGACAGTAAGTGGAAATGCTCAACAAAAACTCTACTTCCTCTACCTCGCTCAAAAAGAACTGATGAGTGTGTTGCATCAAACAGGCTATAAAATCGGCTTCACCATTATCGAGCAACCTTTCATGCTCAACTTTTATCAAGCCATCGACGCAAAAGCGTATTTCCATTCAGGTTATTGCGACTTAAATAACGATGGCAAAGAGACGTACCGTGGATTCTGGAATTTTGAAATGATGGTCAAAGCATTCAGTGATACCGACTTTCGAGGCTATAAACGTGCCGTTCGAGAGATCAGAAAACGTGGTTCCCTAGAAAGAGATGAGCATGTTTGATTTTAGCTTAGAGGCAATAATCTACGCCAAGGCCGTGACGCTCCTCGCGACCGTCGCCGTGGTTATGATGTGGCTCTTCTATTATTGCTATCGCCTGAAACAAAAAAATGAAGTGATCTTCGGTACACACCACGCGCCTTACATCGCGTATTCAGTGTGTATCATTGCGTGGATCAGTAGCAACGCTTACTTCCATACCGACTTATTGCCTCAGCTTGGTGCAAAGGCCGGCATATTCATGGCAAAGTTTGCCAACCTCGCCTCGTTTTTCGCCTTTGCGTTTGCGTACTACTTCTCTTGTCAACTCGCGGCAGAACAGCGAAAAGGCAAAGTCCATCTATGGCAGCAGGCGATTTTCGTTACTCTTACGGTCTACTCACTGTTTATCAATTTGCGTCCCGATTTGACGGTTGAACATGTGGACATCGTAGGACCAAGCCAATTCGTCATTGAGTTTGGGCCTCATACCTCGTACTTCTTTATTGGTCTTGTCAGCTTTGTTGTCCTCACGCTAGTAAACCTTGTTGCGATGAGAGCCAACAGCAGCAAGTTAACCTTAGCGAAGACGAATTACATGATCGCCGGTATCTTGGTGTTCATGCTGTCTACCGCAACCATTCACCTTGGAATGACCTATTTCATGGGGGATTTCTCACTTACTTGGTTACCACCAGCCTTGTCCATTAGTGAGATGTTGTTTGTCGGTTATGCATTGTTGACCTCTCGCTTCTACAGCGTGAAATATCTGGCTTACATGTGCCTGAGTGCATTGCTCGTTTGTGCGATATTTGTTCTTCCGCTGGGGGCAATATTCATTCCGCTAACGGACAGCAACCAATGGCTTATCGCCACACCAATCTGCGCACTCATCGGTATCACATGGCATTTACTCTACAAACGAGTGAGTCGTTACGCTTCTTTCCTGATTTACGGCAACAAAAAGACGCCGGTTCAACAAATCCTAGCGCTAGAAGAAGATTTTAAACTGTCGATCGATGAGGCTATGCGTCACCTTGGGAATCTACTGCAAATTCCAAATGACAAGTTGCGCCTCGTAACCAGTAACTACAACGAGACCTTCTACGAAGATTACCTTTCCTCTAACAAGTCGGTGCTGGTCCTTGATGAGCTTTCTGAAGAGTTGGATTACAAGGTTTCCGCAAAAGGCTCGCTCAAAGCCCTCTACGACAAGATGAGCTCGAACAACACAGCTTTGGTCATGCCTTTATTTGGTCAAGGAAAATCGGTGACGCATTTATTGGTTTCTCCACATAAGAGCAACAATCAAATGTTCTCTAATGAGGAGATCTCCGCACTGCAGACCTTGCTCACGCGAGTCCAAAGTACCATTGAGGCCGACCGCCGCATTCGTCAAAGTCGCGCTTTAGCAAACTCAATTGCCCATGAGATGCGTAACCCTCTTGCTCAAGTTCAATTACAATTTGAGGCTCTAAAGCAGCATATCGAAGATCAGGCCTCCGTCGAGCAGATCAAATTGGATATAGAGAATGGCCAAGCGGCGATTCAACGTGGCCGACAACTTATCGATATCATTTTGCGAGAAGTGAGCGACAGCTCTCCGGAGCATGAACCTACCGCGATGACCTCGATTCACAAAGCCGTCGACCAAGCCGTCAGTCACTACGGTTTTGAAAATGAGAAGATAATTGAAAGAATTCGCTTACCGCAACACACTGACTTTGTTGCAAAACTTAACGAGACCTTATTTAACTTTGTCATTTTCAATCTGATTCGTAATGCAATTTACTATTTTGAATCGTATCCAGACAGTCAAATTGAGATAAGCACCAAAACGGGTCCTTACGAAAACATTCTCGTGTTCCGTGACACTGGTCCAGGCATCGACGAGACGATATCTCACAAGATCTTTGATGACTTTTTCTCTTACCAAAAGAGCGGTGGTAGTGGCTTAGGTTTAGGTTATTGTCAGCGTGTAATGCGTTCATTTGGCGGCAGAATTGAGTGCGAATCTAAACTTGGCGAATTTACCGAGTTTCATTTGTACTTCCCTGTTGTGCCAAATGCACCAAAAGCAGAAACCTTACGCACGCCTTACTTCAATGACTGGAAACACAGTAAACGAAGCACTGAACATAAAGTCACGGCCAACGTACAAATAGATAGCCAAGCACCAACAGTGCTCATTGTCGACGATAAAGAGGTGCAACGTGCGCTTGTACAAATGTATTTGAACCAATTGGGCGTCAACAGCTTACAAGCGAATAACGGTGAAAACGCAGTAGAAGTATTTAAAAACAACCACGTAGATTTGGTTCTAATGGATGTGCAAATGCCTGTTATGAACGGGTTTGATGCAAGCCAAAGAATCAAAGCGCTCTCTTCTCAAACGCCTATCATTGCTTTGTCGGGTGAGTCTGGTGAACGAGAATTAGACATGATCAAAAAGCTAATGGACGGGAGACTAGAAAAGCCAACGACATTGAACGCTTTGCGTCATGTTTTGAACAACTGGTTGAATAAAGATGCCGCGTCTAACTCTTTTGAAAAAGAGAACGAATAGTTGGCATCTGATATGCATTGCTGAAGTACAAATCGAATTATCCACAGATTCAAGTCCTCTACAGGATGGAGGAGCAGCTTGATAAGGAGTGAACATGATGCTTCATCGACACACATATTACGGCTTGATTCACCACGGTATCAAAACACTGTTGCTTGATCGCGTCGGTCATTACACTGAAGAAGAATACCATCAGTACCTAAGCCTAATGACCGGAAAATCAACGTGTTTTACCATGTCTCATGATGAGTTAGAGGCGACCGTTGATAACCTTCTGAGAGAGGGTTACCTAGAAGACGTTAAGACATTAATCACGCGCTACCAAAACGTCGCGTAGCCACTACTCCTCCCCCCCAAAATTGCCGTATTGATTACGGCAATTTTTGTTTCCACTAAGCTATAAATGTTCACATTGCCGCAGATTTCGCTAGACTGTCCTCAACTCAACAACTCGGTATTTTTGCAGCATGAAGCAAATCCTTGACTTTATTCCACTCATCGTCTTCTTTGCACTTTATAAGATGTACGACATTTACGTTGCGACTGGTGCTCTTATTGCCGCGACTGCCATCCAGATTGTGTTGACGTTTGTACTGTACAAAAAAGTAGAGAAGATGCAGCTGATCACTTTCGCCATGGTGGCCATCTTTGGCGGTATGACGATATTCCTCCACGATGAGAACTTCATCAAATGGAAAGTGACCATTGTTTACGTGATATTTGCTATAGGCTTAGCGGTAAGTCACGCGATGGGCAAATCAGCAATCAAAGGCATGTTAGGCAAAGAGATAACGCTGCCAGATGCGGTTTGGACCAAGATTAACTGGGCGTGGGTCGGCTTCTTTTCGTTCTGCGCAGGCTTGAACGTATACGTTGCGTTCGAACTCCCATTAGATGTTTGGGTGAACTTCAAAGTGTTTGGTTTGTTGATTGCGACGTTCGCTTACATGATTGCAACGGGCTTCTACATCTATAAACACATGCCAAAAGAACAGAAAGAGCAAAAAGAGAACTCATCCGATGTGTCGGTTGATGATTAAAAACTCAGTTTTGCTATAATTCGCTCATATTGATTATTCACAGCGACCTTTGGGTCGCTGTTTTGTTCTTGCTGTCTGGACTTTTGGTGTTGCCTTATTGCAATCCACCCAGACTAGCTTTGCTAGAGTTAATGGATGTCAAAATGAGTCAGGAAATTCAATCCCCTCGCGGCCAACTGCTGCTCCGTACCCTCGCTATGCCTGCCGACACTAACGCCAATGGCGATATTTTCGGTGGCTGGATCATGTCTCAGCTCGATTTAGCGGGCGGTATTCTTGCTAAAGAAATCTCTTCTGGTCGAATCGTAACGGTCTCAGTATCAAGTATCACTTTTAAAAAACCCGTTCGAGTCGGCGACGTTGTGTGTTGTTACGGCGAATGTACTAAAATCGGTCGCACTTCAATGAGCATCGATTTAGAAGTTTGGGTTAAACCAATCAAAGAACACGGCATTGAAGACCGTTTCATGGTTTGTGACGCAACCTTCAACTACGTTGCGATCGATACTGAAGGCAAACCACGCCCAATTCAGAAGTAATCAAGTACGCCATAACCAATAAATGCTAGGAAGAACCTCACAATTTTTCATGTTCGCTTGTGAGTGACACAAAAAAGGCGTTAAATTAAGACTTTACCCTACCAATTAAGGAAATATGCTATGTGGTACGTCATCTTTTCTCAGGACGTCGAGAATTCATTGGAAAAACGTATGAGTGTTAGACCGCAACACCTTGAGCGCTTACAACAGCTTCAAGACGAAGGTCGACTACTCACAGCGGGTCCAATGCCAGCGATCGATTCTGATAATCCAGGTGAAGCGGGCTTTACAGGCTCAACCGTTATAGCAGAGTTTGCTTCTTTGGAAGATGCTCAAGCATGGGCTGATGCCGATCCTTATATCGCGGCGGGTGTTTACGAAAATGTCATCGTAAAACCGTTCAAGAAAGTGTTTTAAGTTATGAAAAAATTACTGTGTCTATTCCTCGCATTTGGTGCCTTAGCTGGCTGTTCATCGAACGATGATAAACAGCGCCAGCTCGAATTGATGGCGTCAAACCGTGCGGGTGTTCTTTCTGCGGGCTTACCGCTTGAATACGGCCCTCTTAAGATTTTACGCATCTCATCCAATAAGAATGTGGTTGAGATGATGATGATCTACAACGACGATGCACTGGGTGCTAAGCCGTTAAACCAAGTTTTGAATACCAGCATTTACACCTACTGCAATACGCCTTCAGTTCGTGAGCAAATCAATATGGGCTTGATGTACCGCATTAAGATCCGTAACTCTCGCGGCCAATTAATGGCAGATGAGCTAGTATCAGAGCAAACTTGTACTGCGACTCAACAGCCACAGTAATGCGCTTACTCGTTCACTAGAATGAGTAAGAAATCAGATAAAAAAAGCGAGGCTCAATGTCCTCGCTTTTTTATTTCCATTCGCTAGTAATCATTAAGCGAGCTCAGTGCGTAACTTTTTCGCGGCTGAGACCAGGTTTGCTAACGCCACTTCTGTCTCTGCCCAGTTTCTCGTCTTCAAACCACAGTCTGGATTCACCCATAAGCGCTGTACTGGCACCTTCTCTGCTGCCTTCTTCAACAGACCTTCAATCCACTCTTGTGTTGGAATGTTCGGCGAGTGAATGTCGTAAACGCCAGGGCCAATTTCGTTTGGATAATTAAACTCTTCAAACGCTTTCAGTAATTCCATATTCGAGCGAGATGTCTCAATGGTAATGACGTCCGCATCCAACGCCGCCACCGAATCAATAATCTCATTGAACTCGCTGTAACACATGTGGGTGTGGATTTGCGTTTCCGGTTTCGCGCTTGCCGCAGAGATCTTAAACGCATCAACAGCCCATTGCAGATACGCTTTGTGGTCGCGCTTCTTCAAAGGCAGACCTTCACGTATTGCAGGTTCATCTATCTGGATAATATTGATGCCTGCATCTTGTAGGTCGGACACCTCATCACGTAAAGCGAGCGCTAGTTGGTCTGCAATTTCTTTACGAGTGATATCTTCTCGCGGGAATGTCCAACATAGTATTGTCACCGGACCTGTGAGCATGCCTTTCATCTGCTTGCTGGTTAATGACTGCGCGTAGGTAGACCACTCAACCGTGATCGGCTTTTCGCGTTCAATATCTGCCACAACAATGGCTGGTTTCACACAACGAGAGCCGTAACTTTGTACCCAACCAAACTTTGTGGTTTGGAAGCCAGCCAAGTTTTCGGCAAAGTATTCCACCATGTCGTTGCGCTCTGCTTCGCCATGCACCAAAACATCAAGGTCGAGTGCTTCTTGGCGTTTTACCGCATCAGCAATATGACCTTTTAGCGCTTGGTGATACTCAGCTTCTGAAAGCTCACCAGTGCGATACGCGCTGCGCTGAACACGGATTTCTCCTGTTTGCGGGAAGGAGCCAATAGTCGTTGTCGGAAGTAGCGGCAAATCAAGTACCTCAGCTTGGTGGGCAGCACGCTCAACATACGGTGCACTTCGCTCACCGAGTGACGCGGTAATGCTATTCAAACGTGCCTGTACCTGAGGTTTGTTCACATGAGTGGCTGTCTTACGATCCTTAATTGGCTGGCTGTAAGTATCGCAAGCGAGAATGGCGTTTTGGTCACCATCGAGCGCACGCCCAAGTAGCGCCACTTCCGTCACTTTTTGCTTCGCAAACGCAAACCAACTTTTCACTTCATCACTCAAAGAAGGCTCAAGATCGAGGTCGACAGGGCTATGTAACAGTGAGCAAGAGCTCGCAACCCATAATCGGTCGCCAATTTTATCTTTAACGGGCTGTAAACGTTCCAACTGTTTGCTTAAGTCAGTACGCCACACATTACGTCCATTCACCACACCCGCAGACAATATCCAATCCTCTGGCAACTTAGCGACAACTTCATCCAGTTGCTCTGGTGATGCAGACAAATCAATATGTAAGCCATCGACTGGCAGCTCAATAATCTTATTCAGCGTATCACTAACAGAATCAAAATAGGTCGTCAGTAAAACTTTCACATCGCTGCGGATCACCTGATACGCGAGCTTGAATGCGTCTGCCCATTTATCTTCAAGTTCAAGTGAAAGAATAGGTTCATCAATCTGCACCCACTCGACACCCAAACTTGCCAGCTTAGAGAGAATGGCTTGATACGCAGTCAAAATTCTCGGCAATAGCGTTAGGCGGTCAAAGCCCTCTTCCACTTCTTTGCCCAAATACAGATAACTCAATGGACCAAGCAGAACCGGCTTCACTTTATGCCCTGCTTTAATCGCATCGTTCACTTCCTCAAACAATTGCGGCCAACTGACTTCAAATGAATCGTCCTTACTGAATTCCGGAACAATGTAGTGATAGTTGGTGTTGAACCACTTCGTCATATCAGAGGCAGCAGCTCCTTTGCAATCACAGCTAGCTTGAGACTGCCCACGGCCGACTTTGAATAGCGTGTCTAGATCTGGAAACCTATTGGCGTGACGCTTCGGTACATGCCCAAGCAGCAAGGTGGTCGTAAGCACATGATCGTACCAAGCAAAGTCACCAGCAGTAGCGAAGGTTAAACCCGCTTCCGTCTGCGTGTTCCAGTTCTTCTCACGTAATGCCGCACCAACTTGTTTGAGTTCGTTTTGATCTATTTCTCCTCGCCAGTATTTCTCCTGAGCAAATTTGAGTTCGCGTTTTTCACCAATGCGTGGGTAACCAAGAATATGCGTTGTCGTCGCCATGTCCGTATTCCTTATTCAGTGTCTGATGTTTGAGTCAGAGCATCGAGTATGAAATTCACCAAGATGTCTGGATGGCTAAAACTATCTCTCTGACAGGCGAATTGAACAACATCCAATTATTCAACTTGTTTATTAAATAATTTCATAGTGAGGGATCTCATTCGCACTCAATCAAAACAAATGGACGTCTAGACGTTTACATATCCATTTTTTATCGGTAAGTTAATAAAGCTCATGGCAGACACATAAGGATGAAAGGGATTCATGATAGAGTTGAAACACTTACGTACCCTCACCTCGTTACGAGATACAGGGTCACTCACAGCGACAGCGACAGCTTTGCATCTGACGCAATCAGCCCTTTCTCACCAAATCAAAGATCTCGAATCTCGTATTGGCGGTCAGCTATTCTTGCGTAAAACTCGCCCCGTGAAATTTACGTCTGAAGGAGAAATCTTGCTTCGACTGGCCGATGACGTCTTGCCAAAGCTTGCCAGAGCCGAGAACGAGCTCGCGAGCCTAAAAGAAGATGTAAATGGCCGCTTGCACATGGCAATTGAATGTCACTCTTGCTTTCAGTGGTTGATGCCTGCGCTTAAGGAGTATCAGATCACGTGGCCAAGCGTTACGCTCGACTTCTCGTCCGGTTTTGGCTTTGAGCCTCTACCTGCATTACTCGCCGGGGAACTTGATTTAGTGATCACTTCCGACATTCAGCCTCGCTCTGAAGTGCACTACGAACCGCTGTTTGATTTCGAAATGCGCTTGATCACGTCCACCAGCCATCCCCTTGCCAATAAAGAGATCATTGAACCTGAAGATCTTGCCGATCAAACCATGCTTTCGTATCCAGTTCAGAAACAAAGATTGGATGTGGTGAAACACTTCTTACAGCCAGCAGGTATAGAGCCAGCAAAATGGAAGCAAGCAGATAACACGCTAATGCTGGTACAAATGGTGTCAGCAGGATTGGGCGTCGCGGCGTTGCCTAACTGGGCTATTTCGGAGTTTTCGCGTCAAGGACTCATTACCAGTAAGCCGTTTGGTGATGGGTTATGGCGTCGCTTGTTTGCTGCAACACGAAACTCGGAAAAAGATAAACGTTATTTACAAGCCTTCTTTGCAACCGCGCGCCAACAATGCAAAAGCCACCTTGACGGCATCAAGATGGCTTAAAAATTCGGGAAGCGAGACGAATTTAACGTTCGTAAGATTTGAATTGATTAGTAAGTGGGTCGTATTGATAGCCGAGCATATCAAGCTTGCCCACTAGCGATTCCACATCCATTTCGTACATGGAAACGAGCTCTTCAAAGCTGTCGCACTCTAAGCGCAGCTTTTCATTGACGATACCCAGCAAAATAATGCTGTCCCAGTTACTAACATTGCTTAAGTCCATAGCGACACTCCTCTAAGACAAGGTATTCGACCTCAATTCTGTTGAGCACATGCGTCTTGGCGCACTCTAAACGAATAGAGGCTATATCTAAAGCGTAGACTTAATCGGATGATTTGAAAGTGAGCTCGGTCTAAATCCCGAGCTCATTAAGCAGAATTCTGAGAGGATGTAAGGTCACGTAGGCTTATGCGCCAAGCAAGAATAGACCTTGAAGGCTGGTCATTGAAGCAAGAGCCAGTAATAGCGCCGCCGCCAATTGAACTTTATTCGGCGCCTTGTGAGTAAAGATATGCCAGCACCAAACGACAATGGCCATAATCAGCATCGCCAATGACGCCAAGATGTGTTGCGTCACTGAGTTTAGCGTCGCTTCATCCAATTGATACGCCGAGAACAAGGTCATTACGACCAACAACATACCTGAAACTACACCAGTCACAGGCAAAATACGGTGGAAAGCTTGCAGGCGGCTACGCGCAATAACCAGAAGCAGTTGAGCAAATGCCGCACCCAAGAAGAAGATCATCAGCGCCATCGAAGCCGAGGCTGCCCAATGCGGTTGCTCAAACACTTGAATGCTCACATAAGCAAACGCCAATCCGTTAGCAAGGTGCAGCGCCCATAGCGGACCTTTTTCACGAGTCTTTTTAGTCTGAACTTGAGAGTAGAAATAGAAGATCGCGAACACGACCATAAACGCTTCAATACGTAGCGAAGCCACTGCCAACCAAAGAATACCAATTGATGGCAACATCTTATGCAGACGACCACGTTGACCCGGACAGATATCGCCTTTAATCAAAAGCAAAGTCAACAGCGCTTGCGCGCCAAACAGCATTGGAGGAAAAGTTAACAGCAGTTGTTGAATCATGTTGAATGCAAACTCAAAAGTCATTTTGGGGTGGCGATAATAGCAAATCGCCTACCGCCAAACCACCTAAACACAACATGGCTTTTCGTTATTACTTATGGGTAAGCATCCATTACAGTGAGGCCAAATAACTCAACACATCTTCTTGCGTCAGCAAACCGCGATATTCGTTTTGCGAGTCACATAAAATCCAAGGGAACTTGGTGCCTGCTTTTACTAAAGCTTTCACTTCAGAGACCGGCAGGTTTGCATCCACTCTTTCAAACTCCGTATTCATCACTTGGTTAACCGGACGTTTCCAAATGCGGTTCTCTCTTTCTGATTCCAGATCCGTCCCCATCGCAGGTGTTAAATGCAAATTGACCTGTTCCTTAGTGATCAGACCAACACAACACTTTTCATTGATCACGACTAATGGTGCATCTGGGCTGAGATTCATGTACTCAACCGCCAATGATAATGGCTCTCCTGGGTCTAAACGCCTCACATCACGATGACTCAGTGAAAGTAAAGATTCATCGCATGTTGGCTTGATGGCTACCCCGTTAAATCGCTTCTTGTGACATTGCGGCTTGTCCAATAAAACCACAGGAATAGCTTGAGAAAACAAGAACCCCTGCATGTAATCCACGCCAACACTAGCAAGTACTTTTAGTTCCTCTTCTGACTCAACCCCTTCGGCAACGACTTTGACATTCAGCTTATGAGCGAGCTCAGTGATCATCTTAACGATGCTGTATTTTGTACTGCCCTCCTCGATGTTCTTCACGAACTTGCGGTCGATCTTGAGTAGATCAAACTGGCCTTTTTCGAGATAGGAAAACGAAGAATATCCCGTACCAAAATCATCAATCGCGATCTTAATGCCCTGCCCGCGCAATTCTTCCAACGCGACTGTATGCTCTTGGTCTTGTTCGAAGTACGCGGTTTCAGTCAGCTCAATGGTAATACGGCTTGGGTCTACACCACTCTCTGCGATTAAGTCTAAAGAACTTTGCAGAACTTGAAGGGAATCTAATTTGGTATTTAACGAGCGGTTAAGCGTTAAGCCAATCTCCTCACCATAGACTTTTTGAATATGAGACAATTGCTTCAGTGCGGTTCTGCACACTACGTCGTCGAGTGCAGCGATCAACTCTAGGTCTTCCACCACTGAAATCATCTCTTGTGTGTCGTAGGTTTTGTTCTGATGGTAGAAACGAGCTAACGCCTCAAACTTCACGATTTTACCAGTGCGCGTTTCAATAATCGGTTGAAAATACACATCCACCAATTGGCTCTCAATTTGCGTTCTTAAAAACGCCTCCAAATGATGACGCTTGACCAACTCATCATGCAAGTCACTGTTGTAAAAACTAAAGTAACTTTGGTCGCCTGTCGGTGCAGAGACCATCGCTTGCGCGGCATGCACCAAAGCTTGTCTTGGATTATTGGTATCGTAACCCAGTACTGATACCCCTGTTTGACCTTCTACAATCACATCATGCATGCTCGAACCCAGCTCACTTCTTAGTTCAACAAAAAAGCCTCTCAGCGCAATCTGAATCAGCCTCAAAGGGCTAAGCCATTGACAGCGCGGTGTCTGCAAACAAACGGCAAATACATCTTTGGATAATTGACCGGCAATGCTCGCGTGTCGACTACGCATCATGAAATCCGCTAAACCGAGCTGTTGCTCAAGCAAGTTTTTACGCGAGAAATTAGGACGTAACGTCATGACGATGTTCAAATCTTTGTTGCCATTTTCTCTTGCTAGATTGGCAAGCTGAGATTCGAATTCGTCACGAGGGGGAAGAAAGGCCGACCATTGTTGAGCTTGTTCTCCCGCTTTTTTCATCCAAAGGAGGGAGGCAGAGATATCCGTCGAAAAGCCAAGGAACAGTGTTCGACCAGAGGTAAAGTTAAGACGATAGATACACAAATGGTGGGCTTGATTACTTCCGTTTGAAGCACGACTTAATAGATTGCCACTCCAGTAACCCTCTTGGCCAATCTGCTCCCAGATATCATCGTAGAAGGCTTTACTGTGATGGTCCGAGCTAAAAATGTTGGTTTTCAAACCGACAATATCGCGATTTTCATATCCCATTTGTTGCTCAAAAGCACGGTTACAACCAAGGATTCGCGTCTCTTGATCTGCTACTAAGATACCTACGTTAGGCAAATCGAAGATGGTTTCGAGGATTTTTGCCAATTCCTCACAACCGGTGATACTCAATTGTGGAATAACATTGCCTTGAACGATGTGATCATTCAGGCGTTCAAAGCTCATGTCGACATGAACCAACATGGCCTCATTCGGCATCAGACAACAAGACAAATTGCCATGCCCGCCATCTCGTTCAATTTGCGCTATTTTTTCCCTTGCGACATCTTGTTGGCCTAACAACATGTGTTCGAGCAAGTCGTCCAATCCGCTGATGGGTTGCTTTAAACCGAAAGCGGCCATCATGCCCTTCTGGTCACATTCAAATTCTCGGGTCTGAATATCGTAAGACCAATCGATAACCTGAGAATGACCGGACGCTGGCTGCACCTCTCCTTGTGCAATAGACAATAGTTCACTCATTACCTAGCCCCCTATTTTTATCAGCCATTGCCTCTTTGTACTGATTCCCCATCGTGTCGCCTGATTTTGCTGTAGTTTTATGATTGCAAAGTGGTCATACACAATTTGGAACGTCACGGCGTTCGGTCAGTATTCAGAGTCAAAATGACGTATGCATTAGCATGCACTTAAATAAATTATAGGAAGAGTTTTCAATAAGCACACCATTGCTTATCAATAAATTTTCACCATTAGCAAAGCCAATAACCACAAGGCTTTGAAGGACATAACGCAGTAAAAAACACCAATGCAATTGCGAGTAGTTTTCATCTACGAATAAAACTTACTGAACTAAGCTTGATAAGGGAACTTGGGTATAGATACCTGATTATCAAATCGCTATAATTCGCGCTCCCTGGAACAGAGAGCAAAATATGACCAACGACATTACTCCTATTCATGAGTACAAAAAATACTGGGCTGAGTGTTTTGGTACGGCACCCTTCTTGCCGACCAGTCGCAAAGAAATGGACGCCCTAGGATGGGATAGTTGTGACATTATCATTGTCACGGGTGACGCGTATGTAGACCACCCGAGCTTTGGTATGGCGATCATTGGCCGTCTATTGGAATCTCAAGGTTTCCGTGTCGGCATCATTGCTCAACCAGAATGGCAAAACAAAGATGCTTTCATGCAACTTGGTAAGCCAAACCTGTTCTTCGGGATCACTGCGGGCAACATGGACTCCATGATCAACCGCTACACTGCTGACAAAAAGCTTCGTCACGATGACGCTTACACACCTAATAACGAAGGTGGTAAACGCCCAGATCGTGCAACGTTGGTGTACTCACAACGTTGTCGTGAAGCCTACAAAGGCACACCTATTGTTCTTGGCGGTATTGAAGCAAGTTTGCGTCGTGTAGCTCACTATGACTACTGGTCAGACAAAGTTCGCCGCTCTGTTCTGTTTGATGCAAAAGCAGACATCCTATTATTTGGTAACGCCGAGCGTGCTCTTGTTGAAGTAGCGCACCGTTTAGCCGATGGCGAAGACATCACCAACATGACCAATATCCGTGGTACTGCGGTTAACTTACCTGCAGAACCAGAAGGTTACACGGTTATCGATTCCTCTCGTATTGAGAAGCCTCGTAAAGAAGCGTTCGTACCTAAGAACCCATACGAAGTAGAAACTCAGTGCGACACCAAAAAAGAAGAGTCAGAAGCGAAGCCAATTACGATTCGCCCATCACGTCATGATGCGGCGAACACAGCGGTGCGCTTACCTGCCTTCGAAAAACTAAACAACGACCGCATTCTGTATGCGCACGCAAGTCGTGTTATGCACCTAGAGACCAACCCGTACTCTGGCCGTGCCCTATTGCAACGTCATGGTGATCGCGAACTTTGGGTAAACCAAGCGCCAATCCCGTTGACGACAGAAGAGATGGACTTTGTATTTGGCTTGCCTTATGCGCGTGTTCCTCACCCTATGTATGGCAAAGCAAAAATCCCAGCTTACGACATGATCAAAACCTCGGTTAACATCATGCGTGGCTGTTTTGGTGGCTGTTCTTTCTGTTCGATTACCGAACACGAAGGCCGCATCATTCAAAACCGTTCTCAAGATTCCATCATCAACGAGTTAGAAGAGATCCGCGACAAGGTTCCAGGCTTTACCGGTACGATTTCTGACTTGGGTGGTCCTACAGCAAACATGTACCGTCTTGGCTGTAGCGATCCAAAAGCGGAGGCAAACTGTCGTCGCCCTTCTTGTGTGTTCCCGGGTATCTGTAACAAACTGAATACCGACCACAAACACACCATCGATCTTTACCGCGCAGCACGCAAAGTAAAAGGTGTTAAGAAGGTCATGATCGCATCTGGCGTACGTTACGACCTTGCAATCGAGTCACCAGAATACGTTAAAGAGCTTGTGACTCACCACGTAGGCGGTTACCTGAAGATTGCTCCTGAACATACCGAGAAAGGCCCGCTGGATCTGATGATGAAGCCGGGCATGGGCACTTACGACCGCTTTAAAGAGATGTTTGAGAAGTACAGCGCGGAGGCAGGTAAAAAACAATACCTGATCCCTTACTTCATCTCGGCGCACCCAGGTACAGAAGACGAAGACATGCTGAACTTGGCTCTATGGCTGAAGAAGAACAACTTCGAGTGTGACCAAGTACAGAACTTCTACCCATCGCCAATGTGTAACGCTACGTCGATGTACTACTCAGAGACGAACCCTCTGAAGCGCGTGAAGTACAAACAACGTGAAGATGTGCCAGTGGCGAAAGGTGAACGTCAGCGTCGCCTACACAAAGCCCTACTTCGCTACCACGATCCAGCGAACTGGCCAATGATCCGCGAAGCGCTGATCAACATGGGTAAAAAACACCTGATTGGTGATAAGCCAAACTGTCTGGTTCCTGCAGAAGACATTGATGCGCAAACACCAGCACAGCGTCGTAAGTCTGGTCGTCACGGTGCAAACCGTTTTGCGACCAAACACACCAAGAACCAACCGGGCTTCGGTGGTCACTTGAATAAACGCTCTGAAGGTGGTTCGCGTGATGGCAAGCCATCTGGCAACCGCAACGGTTCAGGTAAAGCGCAAGGTGGTCAAAACGGCCAAGGTCGTGGCAACCAAAACGGTCAGCGTCCTAATACGGGGTCACGTCCTGGTAGCAACAACCAAAACCGTTCAAACGGTGCGGGCTCACAAGGTCAAGGTCGTCCTCAAGGGCAAGGCAAACCAGCGGGTCAACGCAAACCTAAACGCCGTTAATTCAATAGAGCTTGAACAGTAAACTTGAATAGAAAAAAGGGCTTAAGAGGTAACTCTGAAGCCCTTTTTTTGTCTTTCGTTTGTGACTATCACTGCGATGCCATTAAAAACTACACACTAGAAACTAACCCCTCAGAGAAGCGCCTTTCTAGAGCATCCGATTATCCCTTTCTATAATCGGATTAAGGTAAGCGAGCACGTGATATCTAGTCATGTATATGAGCGCAGGAATACAAATTACTGAATTGACGCAACATTGACATAATTAATCTAAATCAATTTTACTGTGTGTCGCATAATTAAAACAGGAAGTCTAAGTATGTCAAACAAGAACTACGTAACCACCTTAATGCTGTTGTGCGCCTTTGCCTCGAGTGCGAATGCAGAAAGCAAAGATGACATTGATAACATTAAAAACAAAATTGGCGATATCCAAGATAGCCTCTCTCAATCGCAAGACACAATGCAATTCGTGAGATCGGTTTCTGGGTCAACCTTTGTGCCGGAACCGAAACACAGTAAAGATATGCCTTCTTACAGTTACTTCACGATAGAGAGCTACGACATATTCAGCAGCCCTTCTGGCAAGCGTATGATTCAAGCTGTTATCACCAACAACTCAGGTGGTGGTATTAAGCTCAAGACATCTCAAATCAAAGCGTACTTTGGTGGCCAAGTGTACTTATCCCCTTCTTCGATTGAGCAGGGCGATAAATTCGCTCAAGGAGAAACGAAGTCCGTCACTTTGCATTTTGATGAGAATAGTGCTTCTATCCTTGGTTTAATGACCAGAAACTACTAAGCGATTTTGGGGCTAAAGCTTCTCTCCAACAATCAATGGTAATAAAACTGATGCTCTAAACTTCATATTCCCTTTTTAAGCCATCAGCTTCCCCAAAAATCGTACTAGAAACCGATACTAGTGAGGCTCCAAAGGTAACTCCGGGGCCTCTTTTTTTTATATGCAGCTCTCAACAGCCCTATCACAACTCACAATTCGACTCTAAGTCACCCTTGAGCCCTATCGATACAAAAAATCGTATACGCCAACCAACTTATTGGAAAAACAAACAACTTTTTGGTTAAAGCAGAATCACGCAAGGAATAACACACTGATTTTTAATTGTTTTATTTTGGTGCGATATTTGCCTAATGGAGTAAAACTCTTAAACATAGGCTGACGATGAGTAATCCACTTCCTCCAAAAACTTCGATGTTTTGGCACGACAACAGCTATACCCACGAAGAAGCTGTTCAGGCATTTGAAAGCGATGGCACGTTGAAATCTCTGAATACCGTTCCAACCACCGCATCCGATGATATGGCTGGCTCGCCTCCAGAGCGCAGTATGTTTTGGGAGGGAGAAACAAAAAAAATCGATCCGCCACCGCCGTCTGAACCAGAACCTCTCAATTTAAAAACCGAGAAAGAACCAACAGAGGCTTTACCGACACACTTCATCCCTGTTCGCTACGCCATCGATCAGCTAGAGACAGAAGAAACACAACCTTTTGGTTTGCCTGAAGAATGGAAAGGCCAAGACCCAGCCAAACTCAATACCATTGGCTACACCCTGCGTCAGCTTCGTGATGGTTGGTTGTATGTCTATGATGCAATCAACAAAAGCCTAGACGAATACGAAATCAAAGGAACGCAATTCACGCTCTACAAGCTGGGAGAGTCGGAAAGCCCAGAATCCGAACAGCGTGGGACACCAGAAGGTGCAAAACCTTTCCTTACCTACGAAGACGGAAGCGTGCTGTCGATTTGTTACTCTGAACACCGTTGGACATGGAACATGTTCATGCGCGTCCTTAACAATCCGAGTAATCATATCGATCGCATGCAGACTGTTGTTCTGTCTGCAAACGAGAATCAGCCCAACATTGCACCCATAGATAAGTTAACTCAAGTGGCTGATATTGAATCTTCCGCCGTTGATGATGGGCGTTTTGCGGATTCTGGCATCGCCACCAAAGCTGATGAAGATGGCTCTATCTTTAAACCTGTCGCAGCCGAGAGTGATTTAACCTCTGCGATTCCAGAAGAAGAATCAGGCTACTTCGTCGCGATAAAAGATTACGCCGCAGACATTCAAGATATGTCGCTGCATTTTGTTGGTGCCGCAAGCCCCTACCGCCTTTTCATTGACCAGTTTTCAAACCAGTGGAACTTGATGCAAACCGCCATGCAGCTGTGCATGTTCGGGGCAAGTGACGAGATAGACATGCCAGCTAGCGTTAAGCGTAACGGCGTAGAGCTGTCGTTTTATACCGACATGGCAGAATATTATGACTCATCTAGTCAACTCGATTTGGCAGAACAAAACAAAAGCTCAGTTCAGTCCGGCTATCCTGCCAAGTTTTCTGCCGGAGCGATTGAATCACACCAACATACCCAAAGTGACATTGCCAAAGCAGTACAGGACAAATATCGAATTTCTGCAAGCCGATTTGGTAAATACGAACAATGGATAGCGACTGAACGCTGGCGCAAGCAGCTCAACTGGAAGCAAATGCTGAGCGAAATGCAAGAGCTGTCAGAACAAAAAGAAACCATGCTAGCCCAAGTTGTCTCGGTAAAAAGCGACTTTATCGCTGTAATGGAATCTTTGACACCGCATCATCTCGAGAGAACCTTCGACCTATACAGCGAAGATACGCAGTACAGCTTGTATCAACTCCATAAGCAAGCAGTTGAGTCATTTACTTTGGTGGTGCAAGAAGAAGACCGCCAATGGGCAGAAAGCCAATGGGAGAAACCAACCAGCTTACTCGCACTCTACACTTCTGGGTTTAGTCGTAGCCTCTTTAAACAAGTGGAGAAGTTAATTCCTGAACAAGTTTCAAATCAGGTAGGTGAAGTAGACGTCGCCAAAATTGCTCCAGACACTGAAAGCTCAGACAAACAATTTATGGACTACGTTTCGGCAGCAAGTAACCGTATAGGTATGTATGCAAAAGTAATGGACTTTATTTCTAACCCAAATACTGCAGAAACCGAGTTTTTAAGAGATATAGCGAAAGGATTCGATGGGCTAGATACCATATTCAAAGCGACGAACAGTGCTTTATTGAAGGGGGTAATAGAGGTTGGCGTTAGCCTTACAGCCCAAGCGTCGATCTTAATGATATCTCTATTGTCAAAACCGTTCACCCGAACAAGTTTTTACCTAAGAGCAGCCGTTGTAGAGCGCTTGTCGATAGATACTCCAATCAATGTCAATAAAGGCTACGCTCAAAATTTTGGTACTTGGAAGTCCGACCATGATAAAAAACTCATCGCATCTAACCAAAACAAGGAAGTGTTAGCAGCCTTCAACAAGGGTGATAAAACTATATCAAACACGCAGTATAAGAAGGCTCTACAGCAACAGCGGCACCTTCAAAAAAGCTTAGCCGTTGCGACATTTGAATACCCACAGTACGTAGAACTTCCAGATGACGTACTTAAGGCAACAATTCAAATGCGTAAAGACATATGGGACAACAGATTAAACAATCTTAATCAACGGTTTGAAGATGTGGGTGGTTTAGGCTTCTTAGCTCTGATTTTCAACTGCCTCGCACTTGCTGATGCAATGAACAGTATTCAAGAAACAGGGTTAATGTCGCAAGATGATTTCTTAGATGTTCAACAAAAGCTGTTTTACACGGCCGGAGCTTGGACAGGTATCCGTACAGGTAAGTTCTGGGATAGTGTGAAGGGTGACCCTAAGTTAAGAGCCCATTCATATAAAGTATTAAAGGAGTTAGTGAGTCATAACGTCGAAGGTTTTGAAAACTTGATCCTTGATGACTTAAAGCTATTCAATAAATGGCTCGCGATTACAGGGGCTTTAGGTGCGCTAGCTTCAGGTATAGAGGCTTACCGTTCTTGGCAACGAGAAGATGAGCTGTATGGTCGAGAGTTAGTGTTTCAAAGGTTGAGTACAGCTAGTTTAGGCGTAACAAGCGCTATCGCCACGTTGCAATTTGGAGGCACATTAACAGGATGGCTCTCACCTAACATAACATTTGGTGCTCCAGTTATGGCTGCTTTAGTTGCAGTAACGATTATTACTTTAGTTGCCAATCACGTTCTGAGTAAAGTAAAACAAGATGATTACCAAAAATGGTTAGATAAACTGCCTTGGGGTTATCACCCTGCTCGCACTCAGTGGAGCCAATCTGCAAGCTTGCCTGAAAGAGAAAAGCATAATTCAGCATTGGTGCAGCAAGCGCTGTTTGACTTACAATCTATTATTCAGCAACCTACGGTATACCATCAGCCTATTGAAAAAGTACAGGCTTATCCAGGCTATACACATCGTGAGTTAGTTGGTTTGGAAGTGCATGTTCAGCTTCCACAACGAGCTGCAACGAATGGTATTATGGTGAGTACTAACACCAAAGCAACAGAAGATGATTTAACGTCCGGCTCCTGGCATCAAAACGCAGATTTAGTCACGCTACAAACTCAAGACCAAACGAGCAAAGAATTACTGGTGTACAAGGTAACATTGCCAATTAAAGAGGCCGATCAATACCTTGCTATGCAAGTAGCTTATGATGTGGAAGATGATGCCCCAGCTAAGCGTGAGTATTGGTTCCAAAACGGCGTAAAACAGAGTGCAACTTATGGCTCAATTTCAGACAATACCAAACAAGACATCATTAAAAAAACACTCACCCCCGTTGTTAGCACATTAGTTTTTCAGGAGTAACCCTTGGCGTATTCACCATTTTATATCACCCCAGAAGAGTTGGCTGTTTATCAAGAGGCGCAAGAGCAAGAAATTCTCACAGGAAACAATTTAACAACGTGGCGTAAGTACGATATTGAAGAGCCAAGTCGATACCTTTATTTGTTCATTTCGATTGTAGCAATGTTGCCGATAATTGTACTTTTCTACTTCCTTGGCTTTTGGTCTCGAGGATGGGTTAATGATGCCATATCGGTACTTATCACATTTTTTGTGTACTCGTTAAGCTACTACATGTATGGACGAGACTATCGCTATGACTATATTTTTTCAGATAAAGGCTTTGTGATGAAAAAGCGTCGCAATATGCCTAAATGGATAAATACCGCCGCGCAAGCTGTTGGCTGGATAGGTGCAGTAGTATGTGTGGTAATGGTAGCGGTGGTAGGCCCGATGGCGTTAGCGGGAGCTGGAGCCCTTATTTTATTCTCATTCGGTATGTTAAAACGTCAGCCTGATGAACCAACAGAAGTAAGGGTGGGCGAACGAGAAGATTGGCTTTTTGCGGATTACAATAAGAAAAGAAAAGTAGTTAAGTTCTTTTTTAAGTATGACAGGTGCGAATACCAAGATACTGCTCAGAAGATTACTTTTCGCTCACAGGGGCGATTCTATTGTTACATTTTCTTTAAAAATGAAGCAGACTTAGAATCCATGGTCACGCAACTTTCAAATATCTACAAACTGGACTGTAAAGAAGTCAATGATCATAAAAAGCTGTTTGAAGCGACGCCTGAACCTAGACTTTTTACGACTCCTGCTTGTTATCGAGAATATCCTACCAATGAAGTGTTTGATTTAAGGGTTGCGAAAGCGCCACTCCCAGAGTGTAAGTATCTTTACAACGGCAAGTGGCAAACGGAATCTGAAATCGAACAATCAAAACCTGAACTAACAACAGCCAAGGAGTAACCTTTGGCTTATTTACCTTTTTACATCACCCCAGACGAGTTTTCGGCTTATCAAGAAGAGCAAGAACAACAGATCCTGAAAGGGAATAATCTGACAGTCTGGCACAAGTACGATATTGAAGAACCTTTTCGATTCTTATACTTATCGATTGCTATAGCCACTGTCAGTCCATTATTTTTCCTTACCTATTTCCTACATGATAACAGTGACATGATCTTAACTTATATTTTATCGGGTCTGACGATAATCATGTCTGGTGTATCTTATCTGACATTTGGTTTGGACAATCGTTATGATTACACCTTGTCCGATCGCGGATTGGTTATAAAAAAGCGACGTGATTTACCGAATTGGGTCAACTCTGCGACTCAAGCCATGGGTTGGATTGGAGCAATAGTTTGTGTCGTGATGGTTGGAGTTGCTGGACTTATGGTTCTTGTCGGAGCTGGTGGCTTTATATTGGTTTCATTTGGTATGTTAAAACGTCAGCCTGATGAACCAACAGAAGTGAGAGTCGGTGAGCGAGAAGACTGGCTCTTTGCTGATTACAATAAGAAAAGAAAAGTGATTAAGTTCTTTTTTAAGCATGACACATGCGAATATATTAATATGGAACATACTAAGATTTCACGCTTACACAATCGATTCCACTGTTACGTATTTTTCAAAACCGTATCTGACTTAGAGTCTATGGTCAATCAGCTAACCACGGAATATAAGCTTGACTGTACAGAAGTCACAGACCACAAAAAGCTATTTGAAGCTAAGCCAGAGGCTAGACTGTTTAGTACGCCAGTTTGTTATAAAGAATATCAAACCGATGAGGTATTTGATTTAAGGGCCTCAAATGCCCCGCTCCCAGAGCGAGAGTACCTTTACAACGGCAAGTGGCAAACTGAATCAGAAATCGAACGCTTAAAAGCGGAAGGTGCACAGCAAGCCACTCCCGCTTCGTAGCTCACAACAAGCATGAAAAAGGGCTCCGGAGATAACTCTGGAGCCCTTTTGCTTTGTTTGATTTACGTGGAGAGCTAAATTATTTCGCTACGTTGCCTGCAACGTTTAGTGCATCCCAAGTACGTGCGAATGGTGGTGCGTAGCAGAAGTCCATGTAGCCTAGTTGCTGTGTGGTCATCTTCGCTGTGATGGCAACAGCGAGTGCATTGATTCGGCCTACAGCGCCCTTCTTACCCACGATTTCGCCACCAAGCAGCACATTAGTTTCTGGGTGGTAAACCAGCTTCACTTTAATGTCTTCTTGGCCTGGGTAGTAGTCGGTTTGGTTCTTATCTGAAATGGTTGAAACCTTCACTTCCAAACCGTGTTCTTTAGCTAGAAGTTCCGATACGCCTGTGCATGCCAGTTCGTAATCTAACACTTTCAAGCATGACGAGCCTAAGAAACCACTCATGTAAGTGTCTTTGCCTGCAAGTTTGTCAGCCATCATGCGCGCTTGCTTGTTAGCTGTGGTTGCAAGTGGAACATACACTGATTTTCCTAGCGCCATGTGGTGAACCACTGCACAGTCGCCAACAGCGTAAATGTGTGCATCTTCTGTTGCGCCAAACTCATCTACTAGTAGTGCGCCGTTCGCTGCTTTTGGTAACTCGAATGCTTCTGTGTTAGGTTTGAAGCCAAGTGACATGAGCACAACGTCTGCTTCAACATTGCCGTTGTCGGTTTCTACGATGTAACCGCCCTGCTCCGCGTCGCGGATGGCTGATACGCTACAACCGGTTTTTAGCTCAGCGCCAGATTCACGAATCGCACCTTCTACCACTTCAATCATCTCAGGGCTGAACTGACGGCTCATCACGTGTTGTTCACGCTCAATGATGGTGACGTGTTTGCCTAGTAGGTGTGCAGCATCGAATACTTCAAGGCCGATAAAACCACCGCCGATCACGCAAACGCGTTGTTTGCTGCTGTCCTTAAGCGCTTCTTTTACTGCCAAACCATCTTCCATGCTGGTTAGCGTGTATACGTGCTCTGGGTTGAACTCACCGAACGATGGCACGATTGGGCGTGCGCCAGTGGCAATCACCAACATATCGTAATCGATGGTGCTTTCTTCACCTTGGTGACGAACTTTAATCTGCTTTTCAGTGCGGTCTAGTGCCACCATTTCAGTTTCAATGCGCACATCTAAACCAGATTTAATCGCTTGCTCTGGCGTACGAGAAATCATGCGCTCAGTGTCATCAAACATGCCACCAGCAAAGTAAGGTAAACCACACGCACCGAACGAGATGTAATCGCGCTTATCCAGCACAATCACTTCATCTGATGGCTGATTACGTTTGTATTTCGCTGCGAAACTCATACCTGCAGCGCTACCGCCTACGACAACAACTTTCATATTTATTACCTAAATAACCTGAACTCAGGAAAAACGGAGAGCACCCGCGTTGGGTGCTCTTTATTAAGTTTGGAAATTACACTGCAGCTTCTTTTGACACTGTTGCAGCAACATCAGCATTGTATTGCTCAGTGTTTAGTGAGCCATTCTTCTTCGCGGTTAGTACACCTGACAACATTGAGCCAGAGATGTTAAGCGCGGTACGAGCCATGTCGATAAGCGCTTCGATAGAAACCAGAATCGCCACAACCGTAATGTCTAGACCCATGATAGTCAGCACCGCTACCGCCGCGAACGTTGCACCGCCACCAACACCTGCGATACCGAATGAAGCAATCGCGATGACAGCAATCAGTTGTAAGATGAAGCCTAGGTCAACTGGCATGCCCATTACTTGAGCCGCCATGATAGCTAGCATTGCTGGGTAGATACCCGCACAACCGTTCTGGCCGATACTGGTACCGAATGTTGCTGACATGTTTGCTGTTTCTTCGTCCACACCTAGACGTTGAGTTTGAGTTTCAACGTTTAGTGGGATTGCCGCCATGCTTGAGCGAGAACCGAAGCCAAATACAAGCACTGGCCAGATTTTCTTCATGAACTTCGCAGGAGACAGACCGAACATAGACACCATCACGAAGTGGATAGCGAACATTACACCGATTGCCACGTAGCTTGCTAGTAGGAAGCGACCCATTTCTGCTAGTGCGAACAAATCGTTTGTCATCATGAACGTGGTCATCAGAGCGAATACACCGTAAGGCGTCAGTTTCAGAATCTCACGTACCATTGAAAGTACGACTTCTTTTGCAGAGTTGATGAAATCAACGAAGTTTTGCACTTTCTCAGGCTTACGGTTTTTCACTTGCAGAATACAGTAGCCAAGGAACATACCGAACAATACCGTTGATAGCGTCGACGTACGTTGAGAGCCCGTTAGCATGTCAAAGATGTTGGTTGGGATGATAGACAGCGCCATACCTGATAGACCGCTGCTCGCCATCGCATCTTGTGTTGCAATCAGAGAATCACCGCGTGCTTCGATAGCGCTGTTAGTGCCGATAGTGCTGACTAGCGCGTTAGCATCGATACCGAATAGGTAAATACTTGCGATGCCCACTGCAGCAGAGATAGCACAAGTGAAAAGTAGAATACCGATGATTTTTGGTGCGATACGCGATAGTGCACCACCGCCTTCTACGTTCATGATCGAAGAGATCATCGCCACAAATACTAGCGGGATTACGATCATTTGTAGAAGCTTGATGTAGCCTTTACCGAACACAGAAATCAGTTCAGCAAAACCTGCCGTTGCAACGTTGCCTACACCGAATACGAGCTGAATCGCACCGCCGAATAACAGGCCAGCAGCAAGCGCACTCAGTACGCGGAAGTTAAAGCTTTTCTTTTGTTTTTTGAAGTTCGCAAGTAATGCGTAGAACCCAAAGAACAGGATGCTCAATCCAATAAATGAAACGCTCATGAGAATCTCCTATTGATACCCATTTATGTCCGAAAATCGGTTACTTTTTGTATGCAATGGCTTCAACTTCAACCAATGCGTCTTTTGGTAGTCTTGCTGCTTCAACGCAAGAGCGAGCTGGTGCGTTTTCTGTACCAAATACCTCTGTGTACACTTCGTTAAATGCGGCGAAGTTTTCCATGTCTGATAGGAAGCATGTCGTCTTCAATACTGTGTCTAGGCCAGCACCGCTTGCTTCTAGAACCGCTTTTAAGTTTTCTAGAGACTGACGAGCTTGCTCTTTGATGCCGCCTTCAACAAACTGCATGGTTTCTGGAACCAGTGGTAGTTGGCCTGATGTGTAAACCATGTCGCCGTAAGACGTCCCTTGAGAGTAAGGACCAATAGCGGCAGGTGCTTGTTCAGTGGCAATGATCTGTTTCACGATATAACTCCTAAGTTATTAGTTTTATTCTGATTTAAATTCACGGATAAACTTGTAGACCGCCTGACGGCTGATCCCAAGTTGCTCTGATACTTGTGTGGTCGTCTCTTTTAGCTCAAACACGCCGTTATCAAACAAACAACGAATGATGGCTTTGTTACGACCTTTTGCGGAAACCGTCTCGTCTTGATCCACCTCTTGCATGGCAGCGCTCAGTGCCTGCTTAATCACGTCGTTCGCGTTATTGCTGAAGGTTTCACTCACCAAGGTTTGCGATACGTGACACTGTGGCATCAGCGTCTTGACGATTTCTGGGAATGGGAAAGATAAGTTCATGTTGATGCACAGCATGCCAATCGGCTTTTGCTCTGGACCAGCCAAAATGCACGTAGTCGATTTCAGTAGCGAGCCATCGGCAGCATTGGTGAAATAACTCTTCGGAGAGACTTCGCCCGTTTTCTCGAATGTGCTCCACATACGTAAGCCCAAATCGGTGATTGGCGAGCCAATTTCACGCCCGGTATGATGACCATTCACGATCTTCACGACTGAATTTTCTAGGCTTTCAAATGAATGAATAACCACTTCACAGTATGGTCCGATCAAATCGGCAATCGTGTCTGCTAAACGAAAGTAGTTGCTTAAACATTCTCTGTCTTCGTCGGTGAATCGAACTTGCTTTACACTCATCATTTCGGTTTACATTTTTGAACTCAATGACTGCAAACTACTCCTTTCGGGTGAGTTCAGCAATACAGAGTAAACTTCTGTAAACCTAAAAAATGCGCTTAAAACACCAACAAATCACTAAGAATTGATCGAAATCACGCACAATAGTTGAACAAGATCACCAAAAACATATGAGTCAGGTTTAATTTCTTAAACCACATCAAAGTTTAAATATTTAAAATCAAAGATTGCATTTTTGAACGCTTTAATGATCTAGAACAAGTTCCAAAATCCAGTAAAAACCTCGTACGGTAATAATCAATTTGAAGCGCAACTTGATTTATAAAATCGACGTCAATTACAGCTCTCTCAAAAAGGCATTAGATGAATAAAACATCACCATGCATACATCACTTAATTCCATTCCATGCCTATAAGACGCATTCATTTTCAAAAAGACGCAACGAAAGAAGAAAAAGTTGAATTGAATAGTTTGGGTTAGTGTTATTGGCACGAACAAAAAAGCCGAGCGCATAATGCACTCGGCTTGTAATGGAGACTCAATAAAAGAGACGATTAAGACAGCTTGAACTTACTCAGCTCGCCGTGAAGATCGCTGGCTTTTACCGTCAACTCGTTACTGATTTCAACTGAAGAGGTCATCGTATCCATCACCTCTACCGCCGTGTCATTGATGATCACGACGTTACGGTTAATCTCTTCCGATACTGAACTTTGCTCCTCTGCTGCCGAAGCGATTTGGTTGTTCATGTCATTGATGACTTCAATCGCTTGGTTGATTTCAGACAGAGCCAAATGCGCTGCTTGAGTCTCGCCCTTGGTATCAATGGCTTGTTTTTGGCTTTGCTCCATCAACACCACGATAGATTGCGTCTCTTGCTCTAGTCGAGCCAGCATAGCGCGGATTTCTTCTGTTGAACCTTGAGTACGATTTGCCAGATTACGAACTTCATCGGCAACGACTGCAAAACCTCGGCCTGCCTCACCTGCGCGAGCCGCTTCAATCGCTGCGTTAAGAGCCAACAGATTGGTTTGTTCTGCAATACCACCGATCTCGCTCAGAATGCCTTGAATCGCTGTGCTGGAATCGACCAAGTTCTGTGTTTGTTGCTGCGCATCATTCACTTGCATTGCCAAGCTATCTACCGCATTTGCGGCGTTATCCATGCGTGTCATACCGTTCAAGCTGTTGCTTTGTACTTGGCTTGCTGCCGCTGCCGCTTGAACTGCTGAGTTCGCGACCTCTTGTGCTGTGGCACTCATTTCATTGATGGCGGTTGCTAGCGAGTTCACCTCATTTAATTGAGCATTCAATTGGTCACGAGAAGCCGCGGCACGTGTTTGGCCTTCTGTGGCGTTCTTATCGACTTGGTCAGCCGTTGCCATCACAGTCAGCAGCATCTCTTGCATCCGTGATAGGAAGGTGTTGAACCAATGCGCCAGTTGCGCGGTTTCATCTTTGCCTTTCACTTCAATACGGTAAGTCAGATCACCCTCACCTTGTGCAGCGTCTTTGAAACGTTCAACCAAGTTGTTCAGAACTTTACCAAGCGAGCTTGCAATAAATGCCATTGCAGCAATGCCTAGAAGAGCAGCGATGATCCCCGCCCAGATACCTTTTTCAAGCGCTTCTGAATTCTGGTCATCACTCCATTGTTGGTAGTCGTCGACGCTTTTTGTAAGGTGGTTGCTGGGAACCGACACCATGACTACCCACGGAGCATCACTCGTATCGATAGCCGTGATCGCGTATTCATCACCACCAAAAGTCACCAAACCTGCGCCATCACGTTTCGCAATAGACTGGATGTTTGACCATTCTGCAGCAAGCTCAGACGATACTTTCTTACCGACCATATCGGCAGCACGGCTGTTCGCGAGCGTAATACCTTTCCAAGACGTGATAAGGATTTTGCCTTCGCCATCAAACAGGTTATGCGCAAAGCGTTCACTCTGGCTTTGCAGCTCATGCAGCGACAAATCGAAGCCTAAAGAACCGATGATTTTGCCATCCTGCTTAATGGGTTGGCTGATGGTCGTGATCAGCTCTTGTTTGCCTCTTACTGGATAGAAGTAAGGCTCCATGACAAACGTCTTGCCCGTTTCGTAAGGCATAAGGTGCCAATCATCTTTGCGCTCACCATTGCTGTTGAGTTCTGTATTGCTGAAGCTTTCCATGGCGACCGCATCAAAGCTGTCGTGATCGTTAGGCGAGAAAAACGGCGCGAGGTAACCTTGGCTGTTAAACCCGTCTTCTGCGTTGAACGTCACTTGCTGTGGCCATGTTTTATCTTGCCAAACCATGTAGCCAGCAAATACGGCTTTATTCTGAGCCTCTAGCGCGGCAGTAAACTGTTTAACAATAAGGTCTGCGCTTGCGTTACGTTCTGCGCTTAACTCAATAATAGAGCGCGCTTGCTTTAGGTTTGCCAAAACAGGATCAAGCTGGTTAGCGATATTCAAACCTTGCTGAATCGCAGTATTTTGCAGATCTGTGTTGGTCGCATCGGTCAATTGCGCTTTCACTTTTTCGTTAATTTGCTTGTTCACATCCGTGAAAGCGTTGGTGGTCATGCCCATTGCAATCAACAAAGTGAAAGCCATTGCTCCACCCGCACTCACTGCAATTCGCGTACGTATACTGTTAAACATATTAGCCTCTATGACTGATGATAAATTGGCGTTAGCTTTTGAAATTTCGTGGATTTTAAACAACAGAAGTGAATAGAAGACGCCAAAATATGAACAGAAAGAGAACAGCAAGATCTGCATTATTAACAGAGTTACGGCGGAGAGCGGTTTTATATTTTCTAAGTATGAGCCGTACAATAAATAAAGTACATCAGAAGAAAGCCTAAGCTCTTGTATTTATAGAACTTAACCCTTAATAATAAAATGGTTTTTATATGAAAATAGAGAGATATCAGAGCGCATGGATAGAAAGAGACAGATTACTCAATACGTGACATAGGTCACACTAAAATTTCATCCATCTCCCTGTTTTAAATGGAATTATCGTCACTCTCGACAACCCACCCTACTTACCCTTGGCGAAACACCCATTTTGCACTGAGCAAATAATTGCTCACCATGCCTGCCAATATGCCTAAGCTCAAAGCCAAATAGACCATCACTCCTTGCGTTCCTAGCGCGAGTGTTACGCCTTTGAACACAATAAAGTTCGGCAAAGCACTGATACAGGCACTCGCCATAAATTTTTGCCATTGAGCGAAAGGGTTGGTTTTTTCTGCTTGAGAGAAAGTCAGCCAGCGATTGCCAAGCCAAGTCGTGGTTGCCGCAAACAAAAATGCAATCCCACGAGCCAGCATCAGCTCCAGACCAAACCAATGGAACAACACAGAAAAGATAAGGGTGTCGACCATAAAGCCGACACCACCTACTAGAGCAAACCTTTCCAGCGAAGCAAATTTTGGTAATTTGCCCATTCCGCTATCCAACCACACAGGTGTAGAGTGAGCGTTTCGATTTTGCTGTGAACTCGTTGGTACAACTCAACGCATTTTCATGAATCATGCTATCCACTTGCTGCGATTTACCAATCAGGTGGAATTTCTTCAGATTGTTTAAGTCATTCTTGTCTTCAAGCTTTTTCGCCTGACCATGACTATAGAACTGACCTGAGAACGGGCGCTTACCAATATAAAAGACCGGAGCGTTGTCATTAATTTGCGCGAAGATTATGCGGTCGCTGCGGCTATCCGCTTTGCCCATATTCAAAACCAACATCGCAATCATAAGCAGGGCTGGCAACACTGCTGCCGTTCCGGTCAGCCATTTGAAATCGTGTTTATCCACCAGCATTGCAATCAAGATACCCAATGCAGGCACACCCGGTAGTACGTAAGCAGGCAAAATATTCCCAGCCATGGTGAACAAGATCATTGGGGAAATCAGCCAACACATCAGGAAGCTAAATAGGCCTTGATGATCGGTTTCAATGGCTTTGAGCACCTTACGACGTTTCCACGCCAAGATAGGCAATACAATTGACCAAGGCGCAGCCGATTGCAGCCAGAATACCCAGATCATCCCACGTGGTTGATCATGAGCAGAGCCATACAGATCCCCTTCCCAACCGCTGACAACAAAACGCTTAAAGTGCTCGCCAACAATGAAGTAATCAATAAATCCAGGCGTCGCCATTTCTGCCATGATGTACCAAGGTAAAGCAATCGCCAGCATGAGCGCCAAACCCGATACAATTGGAAAACGCTGCCACAGGGCTTTGAAGGCACCGAAGAAACCATGCTGAATCACAAGCCAAGGAAACACTGCGATTCCCATGATCACGATCGCCACTGGACCTTTTGCTAACAGCCCGCAAGCCAAGCCAAAGAAACCGAGGTAACCCCACAAACGGCTGTGTTTGTCTTTGCCGAGCCAGCAATAGTAAAAACCAACCATCGCCATCGTCATTGCCAACGTCAGTGCCATGTCTGTCATCACCGCACCCGCCGCAATTGAAAAGATGCCACACGTCGCCAGTACCAACGCTGCGATGACAGCATTAAAGCCAGCGCGATACGCCATGAAAGCAACAAAAACAATCGTCGCAACACCCGCCAACCAATGAGGCGCGCGCACTGCAAATTCATTCAATCCAAACAGCTCAATGCCATAAGCACTCATCCAAGTGAACAGCGGTGGCTTCCCCCAAAAAGGCACGCCGTAATCAAACTGTGGGGTAAGCCAATTGCCGGTTTCCACCATTAAGCGCGCCATTTCGCCGTAGCGGGCTTCTGTGGTGTCCATCAAAGGGTAAGCGGCAAGTGAAATAAGACGGAGTAAAAGAGCAAACGCCAACAACAACCACAAATGGGTTTTATTAATACTCATGATTACGCGGTTTCTCCCAGTTTAAACTTCATGGTTTGGATGGATTGATGTTTTGCAGGCTGCTCGTAAACAGACTGAACAAGATAAAGAGGACGTTGCTTGGTCTCGACAAAAATGCGGCCAATGTATTCGCCCAAAAGGCCAATCGACAGCAGTTGCACACCACCCAATGCAAGTTGGACGACCATCATGGATGGGTAGCCAGTGACAGGCTCACCAAACACTACGGTTTTCATCACAATGAATGCGCCAAAGATAAAGGCACTGAACGCCACTAACGCACCGGCAAGTGTCGCTAAGCGCAAAGGACGAATAGAAAACGAGGTAATGCCGTCCATTGCAAGGCCAATCAGCTTGAGGTAGTTCCATTTGGTCTCACCACAGAAACGAGCGTCACGCTCAAACTGAACCGTCACTTGCTTGAAACCCGGCCAAGAAAAAATGCCTTTCATGTATCGGTTACGCTCTGGTAGCGCATTGATGTGTTTAACCACTTTTGCGCTCAGTAGACGGAAATCGCCCACGTTCTCAGGCACATCTAATTTCGCCATGCTATTGAGCACTTTGTAAAAGCAAGCGGCCGAGAAGCGCTTGAACCAAGTTTCACCGTGGCGTTCGCTGCGCTGCATGTTCACCACGTCATACCCTTCACGCCATTTTGATACCATTTGCGGGATTAACTCCGGTGGGTCTTGCAAGTCAGCATCAATCACGATCACCGCTTCACCTTGGCAGTGTTCCAGCCCCGCACTCATGGCGGACTCTTTGCCGAAGTTTCGGCTTAATGCAATACAACGAACGTCGCTAGAAGATTGAGAAAAGTTTTGCGCGATCATTAGGCTGTCATCTTTGCTACCGTCGTCCACATAGACGATTTCGCAGCGTTCTGGCATTTCATCCAAAACGGCGGCTAAACGACGATGAAATTCAGGCAAGACTTCTTGCTCGTTAAAGAATGGCACCACAACAGACAAAACTGTTTTAGGCTCAGTGTGTTGGCTCACCTTTGAAAAGGTTGCAGCGTGAATGTTGAAGGTTGACATGCTACTCTTCCACTAAATCCGATGAATGAATCCAGTCTACAAACATCAATGTGAAAGAGATGTTGTTGACATCTTTTTCACGTTCTTAGTGAATAATGTTCGGTTAAGACGAAGTCTTATTTTCGAAACCCCGCCCACTTGGAGAGAAATACATGAAACGCGTACTTTTAGTCGAAGATAATCGAGAAATCGCAGGCATGCTGTTTGATTATTTTGAGTGTGCAGGTATGGAACTCGATTATGCAGACAACGGCGAGCTCGGCCTAAAACTGGCGATGGAAAACACCTTCGACATCATCTTGCTCGACCTCATGCTGCCACGCATGGATGGCCTGACCATGTGTAATAAACTTCGCGACGCGGGTAACAACACACCGGTACTTATGCTCACTGCACTCGATAGCCGCGACGATATGCTCAAAGGCTTCCAACACGGTGCGGATGACTATCTGACCAAACCTTTCGACTTGGATATTCTTGAAGCGCGCATGATGGCACTGATCCGCCGTTACCGTGGCACTGTTGCATCGAGCAAGTTGGAATACGGTGAAGTGTCTATCGACCAAAAAACGCGTAAAGCTTACCGCCAAGATAAACTGCTGGCGCTAAACCCAACCACTTACACCATTCTGGAAATGCTTGTGAAAAGCGCGCCGGACGTAGTAACACGTGAAGAAATCGCCTTCCAACTATGGCAAGAGAACGAGCCGAACAACGACGTTCTGCGCAGCCACATTTACCAACTTCGCAACCAACTTGATAAGCCATTTGAACAACATGTGCTTATCACCGTACCGAAAGTTGGCTTCCGCTTGGAGACTGGTGCATGATCAATCGCTTACTTGCTAGCACGCAAAGCACACAAAGTATGACAGGGCGACTCGCTCTGTTTTTCTCTTTTGTGTCGGTCGTGATTGGCATCTTCTGCTTTTTGTTGATTACTGGCTCCCTGCTTTGGTCTGAAGACCGCGTGGGCGAGCGTCGTATTATGGTCGACAAAAAAGAAGCGATTGAACATTTCCAGTCTCATCCAGAGCAAGGCAGTATTCAGCTTGACCTGCTCACTACCGCATACAACGACATCTCCTTGGTTGCCGAGCGCTACCAAAAATACCTGATTGGTCAAAAGCACTTTCTTGATGAAGTAGAAGACGGTGAATACTCGCGCATGGTTTACATGAGTACTTACACCTACAAAGGCGTTGAACATCCTGTGATTCTGGTTTCCTTGATTGATGAAATCGAGATCACCTCAGAGGAATTCATTCTCGTCGTCGCTATGGTACTGTCCATTGTCGCCGTGCTGGTGTTTCTGTTTGGTAGCCTGCTGCTGCGTTTATCACAGCGCTTGATTGAACCCGTCAATGCGCTTAAAACTCAACTCGATCACCACCAAGGCGATGCCACGCAGACCTTTAGTGTGCCCGAGGGCTCGGCCAAAGAGTTCCAAACCCTTGCGGATGAGTTGAATGAGTACCGCCACAAAATCAACCAAGTCATCAAGCGTGAGCAAGCCTTTGCACGATACGCAAGCCATGAACTGCGTACACCGTTAACCGTGATGAAAGGCTCAAGCAGCTTACTGGCGAGAAGTGCGAACACGGATTTCCAGACCCGCCAAGTGAACCGAATTCAGGATGCAACGCAGCAAATGTCGACTATGGTGGATGCCCTACTCGGCTTAGTGCGTTACGAGCGTAATGCAGATGACTCACCAGTACGCAGCATCACCGAAGAAGAACTCAACCAAATCATCTTCCAAAGCCAAGCTCAGGCGGATGAGAAAGCACTCAGCTTTGATGTACAGATCGACGGCAACCCAAGAACGCGCGCAACCAATGCCGTGTTGACCATTATTCTTGGCAACCTGATTCGCAACGGCATCGCCGCGACACCATCGGGATCAATTCATATCAATATGGATGAAAACACCATCTCGGTGCGCGATGAAGGTGAAGGCTTTTCAACCATTCCACATTCTGATGGGCACGGATTAGGTTTGATGATTGTGGACGATTTGTGCCAACGCTATGGCTGGCAATTTAAGATTGGTACACATCCAGAGGGTGGTTGTGAGGCAGTAATTGATCTTGCGTCAGAGCATCAAGAGGCTTGCGCAGAGTAAATTCCGCAGCGCCTAATCCAATTGAGAGGTATCTACTTTGCTCAGTCTCAAAACAAGCAATTAGATACCTCTTTCTAATTTCGATTGAATGAAATCTTATGCTGCAAGTGCTGCTAGTCGATTGAATGCTTGCGATGCCGATTCCGACGCTTCACATACAGAAAACATATCTTCGATAAAGTACTTCAACGCTCTGGATTCAATGGTTCGGATTGCCGCTTGCTGCTCGTCAGATAAGTAACCGTAAATGCTTGCCGCGCCAAAGTCGCCGAAGATCATCTCACCTTGCTCATTCACCAAAGTATTGTGCGCATACAAATCGCCATGGCACACCTTGTTGTCGTGCAGGTGATTAAACACGTCCACCATCTGCTCCACAATGGAATTCACTTGCTCGACCGTCAGCGTAAACCCTTGTGGGAATGTATCTCGGGTGCACGTTTCCAGCGTTGGCGGCAAACCTAAGTTGTAGTAGCTGTTTGGGATAAGCTCCATCACCAAAGCAAGCTCATTGCCGTCATCCACTTGCGCGATGGATTTCACCAAGTTGTTGTGATGCCCGGCTTGCAAACATGCTTCAAGTTCATCATGTGGGTAGCCGTCGCTGGTCACTTCGCCCTTGAACACTTTCACCGCCACTTCGTTCGGGAAGTCGTATTGAGTGTCAATCCAGTTAGCATGAGAAATCACGCCACTCGCACCTTGGCCAAGAACATGATTAAGCGAGTAACTGTTTGTCGTCACTTTCGGCACACTGTCTAACGAAGATGGGTGTTTGCAGAATGGGTTACCTGCGAAAGCAAACCATGCCAATTTAGGCAGCTTCATCAACACATCCGGGAAGTGCTCTAACTGGTTCGCAGATAAACGAATCAATTCTAAATTGACCAAGTTTTCCATGCTGTTTGGCAGTTGCTTGATGCGATTGCCCGCCAATGCAAGCTTTCTTAGGCGCGGTCTTTCACCCATACTGTTTGGGAGAACTTCAATCTCGTTATCCGTCAGAATCAACCAACGTAACTGAGTTGGTAGTGAGGCTTCACTCACCACTTTAATCTTGTTGGTTTTAAACCCAACCATTTCAAGGTTTGGCAGTTTGCCCAATACCTCTGGCAAATGGATGAACTGGTTGTTGGAAGCAAAGATGATTTTTAGCTTGGTCAGCTGTTCCAGTTCTGGTGGTAAATCTGACAGTGCATTGCCAGATAAATCTAACACTTCTAGCGTTTCTGCAAGCTCTAAAATTTCCATAGGAAACTCTGTTAGCCCTTCCGCCAACTTCAGTTGTTTCGTTCCTATTAATTGTCCTGTTTTTAATTGTTCTAGAGTTTGCAAAACCAAGCCTTCTGATTGAGTTGAAATAAGCGGCGTAGTCTACTTGGCTTGAGACAGAAAGGCGAGTCATGGATGGAATCCCCTGAAACCAAAGCGGCCAAAACATCAGGAATAACCGAAATGGATGTACTGAAACCCAGACTTTTTATCTGGGTTTAATGGCGTTACACTACGCGCCCTTTTTAACGGCAAGGTCGCGTGGTTGGACACGTCAGCAGTAGCATGAAACTCTCTGAAAGCCCGATAACTCAACACAACTTCAACGGTCATACCTTTTTCCTTAAGCGTGATGACATGCTGCATTCTCACTTTTCTGGGAACAAAGCACGTAAGTTTATGGCGTTGATGGAAACGCAGAACAGCGACATCAAAACCCTCATCAGTTATGGCTCTGCTCAATCCAACGCGATGTATTCGCTTGCCGCTCTGGCGCAAATCAAAGGCTGGAATTTCGAGTTCTACGTTCAACACATTCCGTCTTGGCTTAAAGACTCCCCTATCGGCAACTATCGTGGAGCGCTTGATTTGGGTATGAGTATCACGGCGATGCAGGACATCGAATCTACTTTGCATCCAACCGAATACATCGAACAGGTTCGTGGCTTGGACGACACGACCTTGGTGGTCCCAGAAGGCGGTAAAGCGAAAATTGCCGAAGCAGGAGTAAAGCAATTAGCGCGTGAGCTGCTTGATTGGACTCGCCTTGAAGGCAAGAAGCAGTTTGTTGTAGCACTACCATCAGGAACCGGAACCACCGCGCTGTACTTGAGCAAACATTTAAAACCACACGGAATCGAGGTTGTTACCTGTGCTTGTGTCGGTGATACCCAGTACCTCACTGAACAATTCAACACGCTAGAATCAGACAATCACCCAACCATTTTGTCGGTACGCGATAAGCACCATTTCGGTCGTTTATATCAAAGCGATTACGAGACGTGGAATGCACTCTACGATCAAACCAACCTAGAATTCGATCTGCTGTATGACCCTTACATGTGGCAATGCTTACAGCCATGGTTGGCAGAAAATGAAGATAAGACGTTGATTTACATCCATCAAGGCGGGTTGCTTGGCAATGAATCCATGTTGCCGAGATACCAAAGAGAGTTTGAGTAAGCTTATTGGTTCTTCCAATAGATCACGACGCTGGTTAATGGTTATGATTGGCTATCGGTTATTAACTATCAGCTCTTAACTGCCGGTTATTAAGCTTTTGTCATTAATAACCAGTAATTAGCGCTTCACGCTTTCCTAAAATATACCATTAATATATCTACCCACCCTTCGCATTAATATTATTTATTGCACCACCCCCTCGCTTTAATAAACATTATTATCACTAAATACCTTACCCTGCGTGACTTTCGTTCTGACTATAGATTTAGTAACTAAGCAAAAAGAATTGGTTGTTTTGTCTATAGTGCGTTCTTTTATTTGCCGCTAAGCTATCACCAATTAAATCCAAGAGGCGATATTAATGAAGCGTCCAACATCAACACGTGTGAGGGGAGCTGGCTACTCGCCACTTATCGAATCCACACCAACTACGTCAAACAAACACTCAGCTGCTAGCCGTCATTCGAACACAACTAATCAATCCAGTTCACAGAACAGTGCGCCAGCAAGCTACAGCTCGTCAGTCCACGACTATCAATCTCAGGCTGAGGCGGAATTTGAATGCCGAATTAAAATCCATGCGCCAAAAGACGATTTAAATACTCTTCGACCGGGAGTTTTTTCTCTGGCGAAAACGGCAAAAGAACCGCTTATTAAACGCTGGGGAAAATTAGAGAAAACCCAACCGTCGCCCTGTACTGTATTATCAGCAGAATGTTTCGAAGCCGAAGACAAAACCCTTTTACACGAACTTTTTCAAGACGTCGGCTTACAACAAAAATACACTGTCACGCCAAAACCGCTCGGCAGTGAATATACCAATGCTGAATTCATTCCTTTTATTCCTGCCGTCGAGACCAAAGGTCTACTGGGATGGGCAGCGCAAGGCTTTTACTATTATTTCCATGATGGAAAGTTAATGCATGAAATGGCCATTCTTGGTAACGACAAGTTTTCTTGGCAAATGACCACTTCCAACGTGCATGGCATTACAGAAATACTGGCCAGCTCCAAAACATTCAACACCGTACTGGTACCGGTCGCAATCGAGGGTAAGAAAGCCGCACCCCAGCACATTTTCTACCGCCAAGAGAAGCTCACCAACGATGAGCTTGCCGAGATTAACCCAACTTGGTTGGAGCAAAATGCTACGCTCATTGATATTGCTGCCCTTAAAGCGATTGTGAAGCAGTCTTTGCTACCAAGAGAAAATACAGCGACACAATCGAACAACGAAACAAGCAAAGCGAAGACCCATAAAGTCAGTACCAACGACGATGGAACACCGGAACTATGGACGGATATTGCGCCTCAATATGGGTTGTCTGCAAAAGCATTGCTCAAGCTTAATCCAAGCTATGAAAGCGATCCGATCGCACTCAAAGTTGGTGATGTGTTGAATGTCAGTGCGGCTCAGCAACCACAAAAAGCGACCAATGCTGAACAAATATGTCCTCAAGAGACCTTTGCGGTTGGCCAAGCCTATCCACTTGGAGATGTTTGGGGAGAGTACACGAAACGCGATGTGTGGGGGGAATATTCGGACTTAACGCAGCCCTCTTCAGTGATCAATATATTTAATCACTCGGGATTGTCGCAAAACACGCCGGTATTGAATGTGCAAAAAATTGAAAGCCGCGTATTACGAGTGGCCGTTTCTTTCGTCGAAGACGACATACAGTTGACGCACATAACCAGCCTGTCTTCAGTCTAGTTTGCAAGACTTGCTGATCGACAAGGCAAATCAAGATGCCACTTGAGGGAGAACCTCCCTCATCACTCATATTCAAAATAAGTGAACACACGCATGTACGGTGAAACGAACACTTCGGCGGCTACCTCAAGCCAAGCGAAAAAAAGAAAGAATGATGCCTCCAACTCCTCACAAGGAGGTTCAGCAACTAAGCGCTCGCGCGAGGATCAGACAAAAGAAAACGCCGACAAGTGGGAAGCGTTTCAACGAGATTGGCAAAACCACGTTGAAGAGAACAACCTCACTATCGCAGACCAAGCCGCTGAAGCGCTAATACGCTTTAACTACCGCTACGTGGTTAACGACAACACAGGTGCGCTCAAGTATGAGCCTGTCAGCGTCGATCAGGTTTTGAATAACTATCGCGAACTGGAGCGTGTTTACTACCGCCGACAAATCCACGATCCAAGTCCGGTGCAAACTCGACAACAAAGCCAACATTCAACGTCACCAAGCGCTTCTCGTTTTGAAGTAAGAATAGAGCCTCAATCCACCACGGGCACTGCTTTGATTGTTCCCTCTGTCGGTATGCCGAAAGAGTTTAAGATCAAAGAGAAACTGGAAGAGTTGTATTGGTACACAGAAGGCAGCGACAGACCCGTGTACTTGTTTGTGCACCAAAGCGAACTGAACTTATATCACGAGCAAATGGGGACACTACTTCAAGCAGCTGGCATAGGTTTGGTTGGATGGGCGTTCGAATCTGGCACCGTTGGTTTTGGTGCAACAAGAAAGGCTGTTGTCGATTTTTGTAAACTCAAACAACTCAAAAAAGTCACCATGATGGACTGCAATGTGTTGATGTCTGAAATGGATCTTATTTCCGCAGCGGAAGAAGCCACATCGGAAGTAAAAGATGACACCACCCTGTACATCTCACTTGGTGTGACAAGTGGAGACACCTACGAAAAAGGCTCAAAAGCGCCGAAAGGGTTGCTCAACGAGGGCGCAGTAAAGGGCCGACCAATCGAGCAGTTCACCATGCTCAACCGCAATGTGTTGTTTGACCCTGCGTTTATCTCTTCTTCCGAAGACATTGATGTGTCTAACGATATGAAGTTCTTCAATAGCATCAACCAGCAAAAGTCGATTGCTCTAAAAGACTTAAAACTGCACCAAAAACTTAAGGATGAATTGGCAAGTCAGTACCCAAGAATCAACAAACTCCGTTTAAGCCCAACATCTCAGGTTTACAACGAGCGGTTCACAGCACATCTGACTCAAATTGCTCAGAAAGAGCAGAACATGGTGATTGAAGTCAAAACCGGAACCGAATCAAACGCGCAAAAGCACAAAGTGACGGTGAAAACACTCAGTGAATTTATTGCCGCAAAGCTTGGGAAAGATGCTCTTCGCATTCAATCTCTGATCATTGAAAAGATGCTGGTGAAGTACAAAGACATGAGCATGAACTCGGGCTATCAATATGAAGCGGAAGGGCTGGAAGAAACACAAGCGGCGCTGTCCTCTAGTAAGCGTTCATCGAATAAGAACAGGGATGCCTAAGTCAGCACGAGAGGCCGATTTCCCTTGGTCAACTGTTTAAAAAATCAGGTTACCAAGGGAGAGAGTTTAAAGTCCGAGGTTACGCATTCAATTCCAACTGCCAATACCCGACAGACTTCTTCTCGCCGAACTTGAGCCCGATATTAGGAAACTCCCCTACCTTCTTGAAACCCAGTCTCTCATGCAATCGGATACTCGATTCGTTAGGCAACGTAATCACACCAATCACGTTCTTAATCTGTTTCTCTTTCAGGTTATCGAGCAAGTGTGAATACAAAGTGCTGCCAATGCCTTTGCTGGTGATGCCCTGCTTCACGTAGATAGAAGGTTCTACGGTAAAGCGATACGCAGAGCGCGGCTTCCATCGATTGGCATAAGCGTACCCCAATACTTGGCCGCCGACCTCGGCCACCAACCAAGGTAAGCCTAAACTCAGCACTTCTTCTATTCGTTGCTGCATCACCTCGACGGAAATCGGTTCTTCCTCAAAAGAAATCGACGTGGACTCCACATAGTAATTATATATTTCAACAATTTGAGCTGAATCCGTGTCTTTAACTTCTCTAATTTCCATTCGTCATCCTTAATCCCTAACACATACCCAAAGTGAGCGAGGAGCGAAGCTCCAATGCCCTTTCTCCAGCTTTAAACCTTTTCTACAGTCGCTTTTCCATAAGTAAAAGATCCCAAACCTCGTTATCAAAACAACGGGTTCCTGATTCATGAGAAGTCACTTTGAAACCAAGCGATTCATAGCAATTCTTCGCGACAGTATTACGCTCAAACACCGCCAACGACAAGACTTGAGCACGGTGCTGAGTTTGAGACAGTTCGATGAGCTGCGTGAGCATGACCTTTGAAATTCCTTGCCCTCGAAACGCGTTGGCGATGAACACGCGACAAATACGAAAGTGTGAATCTGAGACTTTGAACAGCTCAACATACCCCGCCTTCTTTCCGTCGCAAATTAGGATAAACGGGAAGACTTCAGGTTTGGAGCAATGAGCACTGATTTGTTCATCATCCAAAGGGAAATGAAAGTTTGGGCCTCCCCACTGGTAGTTCAATTTGTTTGAATCAATCCAGCGGATGAGTGCCTCGTAATCTTCCTTTTCAAATGCTCTCAGTTCCATCTTTGCCTCTGCCATGTTTCACCGTAACAATTGTCTACGACTGCGGTTGTGCTATTTAATGAGCCCTAAGATCTCTTTAAACTCTGGTGCTCGGCAATCTTCTACCATTTCATACAAACACATTTCGACGCCCGTTAGACCAACGCCATTCGCGGTCAGTTTTGCAAGCGCTAACGCTTTGTTCGCTGGCGTTCGGGAAGAGACACAATCGGTCACCAATTCCACTCGGTAACCCATTTGACGTAGCGACACCGCGGTTTGATACACACAAATGTGCGCTTCGATACCACAAACTAGCCAAGTGTCGACTTTGGCATTTTCTACCGCGAGTTTGAATGTCGGTTCTTTGCAACCATCAAAGGTGTACTTAGCGATGGGTAAGTGATCTTTCGCGAGCACTTCACGAATCGGCTCAACCGTTGGTCCCAAGCGATCTGGGTTTTGCTCCAACCACACTATCGGCAAGTTGAGTGCTTTTGCGCCTTTGACTAACTTGGTGGTGCTTTCAATCAGTGCTTCGCTTTCGTGCATGAGCGTTGCCAACTTACCTTGCACATCGACAACAATCAGTCCGGTGGTGTTTTTCGATAACATTCTCATCTCCTATGAGTGGGCTCAAATATCACTCTGCTCAAGCCTTTGAATAAAACGAATGTACCAGAAGCGCAGGATAATCAGATGGGCAAATTCGCAAAGTTATTGTCCGCTCACGCTATTTGAATCGTTCTCGAAACAGTTCAATCAGCACTTTTACCTTGTTCGGCAAAAATAGATTGGATGGATAAATCAGAGTCAAGTGCTGCTTAGGATGCGTAAACTCTGGCAGGACTTCCACCAGCATGCCGTCTTCCAATGCGGGCTTGGAATGCACTTGAGGGATAAACGCAATGCCGTTGCCTGCGATAGCCATAGAGCGAAGCAAATTCAAATCGTCTGATTTCAATGCCACATGCAATTCAGCGTCGAGTAAGTCCGCGTTGTAACGGTTGGTGAGCAAACGATGGTGCTTTAAATCTTCCATGGTTTTTAATGGTGGATGCGCCTCTAGGTAGGCTTTAGACGCCACAAAATGGCTGCGATAAGGCAACAGGCTGAACTGAACATAACTGTCATCCGACACTTTCGCCACGCTAGGAAGAAGCTGAAGATCAAATGCCTGACGCTTGAGATCGACACTCTCTTGGTGGTTTTCAATCTCCACCGACATCTCAGGGTAACGCGTGGTGTATTCGTTAATGATCCAGTTAAACGCGGCAGAGCTCATCAATGCAGACGGAATCGCGACGCGCACTTTGCCCGTCAGTTCTTGTTGATATTCGTGCATCACATTCAAACCTTGCTGAATGTGCTCAATCGGTTGCCCCACCAGCTCAAATAAACGCTTGCCGTGCTCGGTCAACTCAATGGTTCGCGTGGTTCTAATCAGCAATTGGCAGCCTAGCGCTTTTTCCAACTCCTGTAGTCTGCGGCTCACTTTGGAGCGCTGTAATTGGTTAGCGTCTGCGGCAGCACTGATGCCTCCGTGTACAACGGTTTGGCTAAACAGGTGAAGATCATCAAAACTTACGTTCATTGTCCTACTTTTAGGTCATTCATGCACTTAATGTCATTCTACTGAACTGTGACCAACTTCTCTATAATCGCCTGTCTTATTTGCTTGTTAGCGCCATAAATTCAGGTATCTCTTATGACAGCGGATCATAAATTCAAACACTGGATGCGAACACTTATTGTCCTGTTCATTGTACTCTTTTTCTACATCATCATTGCTGACCGTCACGCGCCAATCACCACCGAAGGGCGAGTTCAAGGTTATGTGGTGCAAGTCGCGCCAGAGGTCTCTGGCAAAGTAACCGACGTGCTTATCGACAACAACCAGTCAGTACACAAAGGCGATGTGCTATTCAAAATCGATGACCGAAAATACAAAATTGCCCTAGAGCAAGCGGAGTTGTCACTGCAATCGGCTTACGAAAAAGAAGCCACCCTTTACTCACAACGTGAAGCTGCATTGGCGAACATTGCACGAGCAGAAGCGACCTACAATAACGCACACCGTGAATATTCACGTTTGCAAAAGCTGTCAAAACAGAAAGTGATTTCTCAATCCACGTTGGACAATGCTTTCGCACAAAACCAAGTATCACGAGCGGCACTCAAAGCAGAACAACAAAACTTGAAAGTGATTGAAGCACAACTTGGTGACAAAAAAGGCCAAAGCACAGCAGTCCGAATCGCGAAAAACGGCATTGAGAAGGCACAGCTAGACCTAACCAACACCGCAGTCCTAGCTCCGAGTGATGGCGTGGTAACGAACCTACAATTGGAAGTCGGCACTATGGCAAACACCAACATGCCATTGCTCACGTTTGTCCCAACAGGCTCAATGTGGGTAGCAGCGGATTTCCGTGAGAAGTCTGTGGCAGGAGTAAGCAAAGATTACCACGCAATGGTGGCATTCGATGCAAATCCAGGTTCTGTGTACGACTTCGAATTATCGAGCCGAGATTACGGTGTCGCAGCCGCACAACAAACTCCAAACGGCGCACTGACCAAAGTTGAAGTGAACAACCGTTGGGTACGTGATGCGCAGCGAACTCGCGTGAACCTTACCAGCGAAGAAGCCTTGCCTTCCTCTCTGTTCGTTGGTTCTCGTGCCACCATCGTTCTTTACCCAGATAACAGTCCGTTCTGGGCAATGATGGCACAAGTTCAAATCTACCTTGCTAGCTGGTTCCACTTTATCTACTAGGCGGCTGCGATGAAAACCTTACGCATTTGGTTCGGCTGCTCAATGGGTTTGGCGTTGAGCATGATCTTTGGTTGGTCTTACGGTTTCTTTGCCGTCATGCTGCCACTGTTCGTGCTCGGCCGCATGGACCACTTCAGTCTGCCACTCGTCTTGATGGTGCTGTTCTCGGCGGTTTGGACCACGGTTCAAGCCACCTTTATTCTCGAATACTTGCAGTTCCATCCTACTCTGATGTTCGCGGCAGTGGGCATTATGATGCTGTTTAAATGCATCGCGATGATGAACCCAAAAACCTACTTGTTTGGTTACATGGGATTGTTGGTAGGCTCGATCGTACTGAACTTTGCGAGCTACGACTTCATGGATATTGAAGAGTTCAACGTCAACCTTTGGGTGATTTCGTTCAGCAATATCTTCGTCTGTGCCCTCGCCTATTGGCTATTTCCAGAGCCGGAATCGAAGATCTTACAAACAGAAATGACTACGCCAGTAAAAAGCGACATCGACTACATCAGCCAAGTTGCTATGGGTTGGGTGGTGGCGATGGCGGCGTTTTTGGTGTTCCAAATTGGTGATTTGTACGACTCGCTTTCGGCACAAGCGTCGATCCTCATCATCCTAACGCCAATGACACTGGCAGGCTCAATGGCCATGGCAAAAATCCGTATCATCGGTACCGCGCTGGGTTGTATTGCGGGTATGGCGGTGCAGTTAATCTTGGGCAGTTGGTTTGGTCATGGGTTGTTGTTCTGGCTGGCGTTTACCATCGCTATGGGACCATTCTGTTTGTGGCTAACGAAAGGCCAAGTCAAAGCCGCCATTGCGTTCTCGGCGATGTCTGCCCTGTCTGTTCCGCTGACCACATCATTAGTGCCTGAGCAGAAAGACGCGTTCTTCTCCATCTTGTACCGATTCAGTTCGATATTCGTTGCAGTACTGCTGACCACAATGGTGATGTGGGTGGTACACCACTGGATTCGCGTGATGTTATTGAAGCATCCTGAGATGAAGAATGTGGAATTGAATTGACGGGAAACGAACTATGCCGCTCACTTTACTGTGAGCGGCATTTTTATTTAGAAACGGTCAACGTGAACAACGAGGGACGGCGTTTAGAGCGTTCGTGTGTAATCATCGTTCATCTTCTCTGTGGGGAGTGACGATGTCTGAGTTCGTGGTCATCAACAACAAATACGTCCTCTACAGGGTCATTCCAGCAAGCCTAAGCGCGACTAGGAATCTGGTTTCAACAAGCTGTAGAATTGAGATAACACTGTGGTTCAACAGCACTTGGTTAGTAGATTCTGAATTACACTCGTCCCTCGTTTTTCAGAATGACTACGTTTAGAGCATGAGTGTGAAATGGGGTTCCCTACTCGCTCATCTTCGTTCTAGGGAATGACCCTAACTTGAGTTTATTGCGTCGAACCTAAGTTTTGATATTAGTCAGCCAACTCTTTTCGAATGATCTCAGCGCCTGCGCTGAGTGCATTAAGCTTTGCCGTTGAAACTTCACGAGATAGAGGCGCCATGCCGCAGTTTGTGCATGGGTAAAGTTTGTCGGCATCGACGTACTTAAGCGCTTCGCGCAGTGTTTCTGCAACCTCTTCTGGTGTTTCAATCTCGTTGGTTGCCACATCAATTGCACCAACCATCACCTTCTTGCCGCGAATCAGTTCTAGTAGCTCGATAGGCACACGCGAGTTATGACACTCAAGTGAGATAATATCGATATTGGACTTTTGTAGCTTCGGGAACACCTCTTCGTATTGTCGCCACTCAGTGCCCAGCGTCTTCTTCCAATCCGTGTTGGCTTTGATGCCGTAGCCATAACAGATATGTACTGCGGTTTCGCACTTTAGTCCTTCAATGGCTCGTTCTAAGCAAGCAATGCCCCAGTCGTTCACATCATCAAAGAAGACGTTAAATGCAGGCTCATCAAATTGGATAATATCGACGCCTGCCGCTTCAAGTTCTTTCGCCTCTTGGTTAAGGATCTTTGCGAATTCCCAAGCCAGTTTTCCACGGCTGCCGTAGTGATCATCATACAATGTGTCGATCATCGTCATTGGCCCCGGTAGCGCCCACTTGATCGGTTGTTTGGTTTGCTGACGCAAGAACTTCGCATCTTCCACAAACACAGGTTTGGTTCGGCTTACTGGGCCAACAACCGTCGGTACACTCGCGTCATAGCGATTACGAATGGTTACGGTTTTGCGGTTCTCAAAGTCTACGCCGTTTAGGTGTTCAATAAAGGTCGTCACAAAGTGTTGGCGAGTTTGTTCACCGTCACTGACAATATCGACCCCTGCCAGTTCTTGCTCTTGTAAAGAGACACGCAGCGCATCGCGTTTGCCATCAATCAACTCGTCGCCTTGTAATTTCCACGGTGACCAAAGCGTCTCTGGTTGAGCCAGCCAAGAAGGCTTAGGTAAGCTGCCCGCCGTTGAAGTCGGTAATAGTGTTTTCATCGTCATTCCCTTCTAGATTCTCGTTTTCGATTACGCGTAATTTGCAGACCATTGCTCAAGGATGGCTTGATAAGGCTTAATGAAGTGCTTCTCAGCAAACTTCCCTTGCTCTTTCGCAAGCTGGCTGCGCTCTTCGCGGTCATAAACGATTTGGGTTAACGAGTGATCGAGATTCTTCAAGTTCGGTTGGTAACACTGGCCGGCTACCGCGTTCGCGTTGTAAATCTCTGGGCGATAAATCTTTTGGAACGTCTCCATGGTACTGATGGTGCTGATAAGCTCTAGATTCGAGTAGTCATTCAACAAGTCACCGAAGAAGTAGAACGCTAACGGAGCGACACTGTTTGGCGGCATAAAGTAGCGCACCTGTAAGCCCATCTTTTTGAAGTACTGTTCGGTCAATGACGATTCGTTTGGCTGGTATTCAAAACCCAACACTGGATGCTGGTTGTCAGTACGGCGGTAAACCTTGTTGTCCGACACACTCAAACAAATCACTGGCGGCTTTTGGAAATGTTGTTGGTACGATTCCGACTTCACGAACGCTTTAAACAGTTTGCCGTGCAACTCACCAAAATCAGCAGGAATGCTAAATTGAGGCTGGTCTTTGTTGTGGTCTAACAGCAGAACGCTAAAGTCGTAATCGCGCACATAAGAAGAGAAGTTGTTACCCACAATGCCTTCGATGCGTTCATTGGTTTTGCGGTCAATAATGTTGGTTTTAAGCACTTCAATGGATGGGAACGCTTCGCCACTGCCTTGGATATCCATATCCACAGAGATGATTTCCAACTCGACACTGTAACGATCGCCATTTGGGTTATCCCAATGCGCCAAGGCATTAAAACGATTGTCGATCATACGCAGTGCATTGCGAAGGTTATTCTGGCGGCTGTCACCACGAGCTAGGTTGGCAAAGTTGGTCGTGATGCGCGTGCTGTCTGATGGTTGGTAGTTCTCATCAAAACGGATGCTCTTAATAGCAAAGTTGAAATCGTTATTCATGGTGAGTTGGTATCCTATTTCCTTAGATAAACGCTGACTGATTCCTAACTCTGTTCTTGGGGATGGTTGTGTTTTTTGATTTTCCCAATCGTCAGTGTGTGCAGCGTTTACTTCGAAAATTCAGTTCAAAAACAGCTGTCACAGTGCCTAACACCAGAGCAGTCTGTTTTTTATACTTGCTTCGTTACTTGAATAACATTGGTAATACTTCACGTTGAACATGAAGGAATTTCATGGTTTGAGGAAAAAACTGTCTAGTGCGCGTTACGCATACAGTCGATAAAGACCTCCATTGCAGGCGTGACACACTTTCCGGCATGGTAGCCACACAGTGGTTTGATCATTTGTGGTGCGTCGGTAAATGCGAGCTCTTGCAGACTGCCCTCTTGCAGTTCTTTTTCAACAGTGAAACGAGGCAGATACGAGATACCGATATTACTCTCTACACAGTTTTTGATGGTGTTAATGCTGCTCAGCTCAATCATGTTATCGATGCTGATGTTGCGCTCTTGGATGATGCTCTCAAAAGTCTGACGGAAAAGGCACTTAGGACCATTGCTGATGAACCCCAAATCAATGTGTTGATCCCTTTTCTGTAAATCCAATCCAGTTAAAAGCGGCGAAGCAACAAGGACTAACGGCTCTTGTTCAAACTCATGCACCTTGAGTGAATCATCATTACCGACACGATAAAACACACCCAAATCGGCTTTATCAGCAATCAATTCATCACGAATCTTGTAGCAGTTTTGTGATTGCAGAGAGAGCCTGACCTTCGGCGCTCGTATTCTGAATTCCTTCAAAACATTGGCCATTTTATAAGCGAGCTGAGTTTCTGCGATTAAAACCTTCAACTCTCCTGTCGGCTCAGAACTTTCCTGCTGTGCCGTGCCTTCAATGTTTTCCATCACTCGTGCGAGCTCATAAACGTACGGAAGGATCTTTTCTCCTGCCTGCGTCAGCACCATTTTTCGGCCGATCTTTTCAAACAATTGCAATGAGAGATCTTGTTCTAACTGTTTGATCTGAAAGGTCACTGTCGACTGAGTGCAATAAAGCTTTTGCGATGCTTTAAGAAACGAGCCTTCCTCAACAATGGTTTTAAACGTAAGGAAACGCTTTAGATTCATGACCAAACTCCTAACTGAATAGTTCGAAAAGTTAAAACTCTTAGTTTAAATATATTCAATTTTTTAATTGATTAACGCGAAGTATAGTGCACAAAAAACAGGAGAGATAGAGATGAGTGCCATCTACACCGCATTTTTCACCTACGTCATCATTACTTCGATCACGCCGGGTCCCAACAACATTTTGTCGCTCAGTGTTGCAACACAACACGGGCTAAAGCGTTCTACCAAAGTCATTTCTGGGATGTTCTGCGGCTATATTGTTTTGATGCTGTTGTGTGGCGTTTTCACTTATCACATGGTCAGCCTGCTTCCTGTGATTACACCTTGGCTCACGTGGGTGGGTGCGGCTTATATCATTTGGTTAGCTTGGGGAATCGCGACAAGTGATATCAAAACTACATCAGAAGATTCTGAGGGCATCACTTTCTTAACGGGGTTTGGTTTGCAGTTCGTGAACGTGAAAATCATTCTGTACGGCGTAACATCCATCTCGACATTCGTGCTGCCTTACACACAAAACATCTACTGGATCTTAACCACCAGCCTAGTGCTCGCATTTATCGCATTGGCGAGCAACTTGATCTGGGCAATCGCCGGCAAACTGCTTCAATCGCAATTTCAGAAATATGGTAAAGCGATCAATATGACTTTAGCGGCGACGTTACTTTACTGCGCGGTGCAGTTGTTTGTTTGAGTTTGAGAGCAAGTAAGAGCATTACTTAAAACAATTATCATTGCCTTAAATACCATGCAACCCGTCTTTTTACCCACGATTTTGCATGCATAGCATTGACAATAGATCAATTTTTTCGCCAAGAATCACGTCGTTAAAGAATGTAATAAGAACAGTTTTTTGCGATCAAAATCACAATAAATATGATACATAACGAATATAGCGTCGTCAGGTTGTGCAAAAAACACTCTGTTGACTAAAATTCCACACATTCATTACGGATATAATTTTAGGCAAACCTATGGCTGGGTATAATTTTAGAATTATTCTATCTCTGACTCTATGTTTAATTTTAATCGGCTGTAAGATGAACGATGCTGGTGATGACCTTCGTTCAGAAACACCGGCATTAACGTTAGATCAACTACAAAACACTAGTTACACTGAAACATCGAGAAACTTTGGTAAGTATGATTTAAAAACAGCTAACCACTATGTTTCGTTGAAGGTAAAAGGGCAAAGCATACCGACAGGTGTAGGGGTTTGTAATGAAGCAGTTAACGGGCTTTGGAAAGGTTTTAAAAACTTTTCAGGCGTAACAGAAGATAATGAATTCCTGATTACAAGTACAATTCGAGCTAAAGGAAAAGAGATAAGAAAAGATATACCAATACTTTTCATAGGAAAGTATGAACCAGATGGGAATGAGGGGACTAGGTGTGTAAGTTGGTTTAATTCAACTAGGATAACCGAGTTTTTCCGTTCAGATATGTCCGTTGCCTTTGATATAGAGTACTCAATTTACTCCAAGGAAAGTACTCAAGTTAACACCCTCAGTAAAATCTTAGAACTAGTCAACAAGTCTTCTTTTGGTGCTACCTCTTCAATACCTGTAGTATCAGCGTGGACTAATCAAGGGTTAAAAGATATTGCTGAAAGTTTTGATCTTGCTATTTCTGCCGGATTTACAACATCAAACTCCACTACATCAACTGTAACTCTTCCTCAAAGAAACTTTGATAATTATTATGATAAGTTTGAATTAGATATAAGTAAATTATCTCCTAGTTTAAATAACGCAAAGATCGCTATAGAACTAGAATACCAAAAGTCAGTCATAGGACAGTGGGACTTCACAACAAGTAGAGTAGTTTATCCAAATGACCCCTTTACCCTTTTATCACTTGTGACGTCATACACAGGCAACAATAGTTCTATTTCAGAACAATTAGATAGTGGTGCAATCGGAGTTACGCCAACTTCATTAGGCAGTTTAGAAGGCAAAGATGATCTCAATAAAATAAGGGGGGAATGTCGAAAACTAAATGAACACTTTTCTTCTAAAATCCCTTTATCTGAAGATGATCACCTTGTCATAATGTGGGCAATCATGAAGGAATATAGTAATTATGATTACGACGCAGAAATAAGAAATGATCGTTGCTTCACCGAAACAGTAAAAGGCTCGACTCAAGGCAGCGATATTGACCGACTTAAGTCTTTGAACCCAGACTTTACCTTTAGGTATATTCACACAAATGCAACTTGGAACTCGACTCTAAAAAGAATCAGGGCGAAGATGTCGAGTAGAGTTGATATGAATGAAATATTTGAAGTTAACAATTTTGAAATTTTGGTCTTAGACAACACTATTTTACCTTCACCACCTGAAGGTAAAAATAGTTGGGCAAGCTCTGGACAAGTTGGTGCAAAAAATTTATTGGAGCTTGTTCAATACCCTGAATGTTCGTTTGCATCTATATCGACAGAGACAGGAAAGAATGATTACTCAATAACAGCAACAAACTTAAGAGTATTAGATTATTATTCGAGAGGAAAAAACAAACCACAAAAAGGATATTTCAATCAAAATGAAAATGTTCAACTTTATATTATTCCTGCCGTAATTTATTTTCAACCTAATGAAAAAGAGCCTAAAATAAGAAAGGTAATACTAGGCAACATGAGATTAATTAGACATGAAGCTAATGTCCCTGACACTTGGCCAGAAAATATTAGCACTGGCTTATGTGAGCACTACCTTCGCCCAAACATTGTCACAGTTAGCAACAAAAAAGTGTAGCAACTACATACAGATCTTATAAATCGAATATCCATTGGAATTTATAACATTGAAGTTGTAAATGAGCCTTACAGGTTCAGAGAGACAGTTCGTTTGGCTCTTTTTCCATAAGGCGTATAACTTGTGACATCAATAGTCATTTAGTTGCTTAGATCAAATTACAATAAGTGAATTTAATATAAAATCGCATTCTATATTGTTATACACTTAAAGTAATTTTCATGATCGGTGCGACTTGGAAAAAGTGGGACTTGCATATACACAGCCCACTTACACATCAAAATAATCAATTCAGCGGTGCATCTCTTGATGAGTATGTCAACAAGTTAAACGAAGCTGAATTATCATTAGTTGGTATCACCAATTATTTCTACTTCGCGAACAATGAACTTGAACAGGTTCGTGAGGCTATTCATAGTAATGGCTTCAATATCAAAGTGCTCGGGAATTTGGAGTTTCGAATCTCCCAGCCAAACAAAGATAGTGAATTTATCAACATACACTGTGTTTTCGCAGAGCATCTTAGCACCACTCTGATAAATGATGTTATGTCCAAACTTAAAGTGAAGAATACAACCCAATCGAACGGCGCAATTTATTGTGAGCAAGCCAGCCTTCAGCAACACGGTGTGAAGGTAGAAGAACTCATGATTGATTATGCCGAACTTGAAGAACACCTTTCACAGAACTTCAAGCGAGGTATCGATTATCTTATGGTTGCTTGCCCTAATGGATATGGTGGATTCAGACCAGACGTTACTGAAGGTCGTTCTCTCGCCTTAGCCAAAGAAATCGATAAGTTTGGTGACTTTATTTTTGGTTCAACAGTAAAAGATCGAGATTTTTTTCTATCTGGTAGAGGCTCAAATCTACCACCGAAGCCTGTTTTTCTATGTTCAGATGCACATACAATGCAAAGTATCGGAACTCAACACTCTTGGGTCAAAGCAAGGCCAACATTTGAGGGACTCAGACAAGTTCTCATTGAACCAGAAGACCGCATTCAAATAGTGGATGACTTTGTAGAAAGAAGCTTCCAAAAGCCTCATTTCAAATCAATCACACTAAATGGGACTCTTTTCCCAAATCAGCCCCTACAGTTTAAATCAGCAACATTACCTTTAAACAAAAACATGGTTGCTATTATTGGAGGACGGGGAACCGGAAAAAGTATCCTGCTAGACTCTATTAGGTCTAAGTTCCCAAATAATCCAGCAACACCGGGCTTAAGAACTGTGGATGCTGGTGGTTTAGAAATAACGCTAAACCAAGGGGATGGCTCGGAGATACACTTCAATCAGCCCGCAAACGTCTATTCATACTTGCATGTTAGTCAGGGTGACATTCAGCATGTAAGCCAAAAACCGGACGAATTAAGCAAAGAGATTAAGCGAATGCTTGGTCTAAGTGAAGTTACGTTTGATCAAGCTCAAACACAGATAATTCAAAATTGCTTAGCAAACTATAGAGCTTACATTGACTATAGAAACACTACCGACTCTCAGGGAAACAAGATTAACGATGAGAGTTATCAGCAAAGTGTAATTAGCTACAATGTTGAGCTAATGAAGACTCTAACCAACCCTCAAAACCAAGGGTTGATAACGAAATATCAGGTTAATGTTCAAAGGATCAACCAGATAAATCAATTCATAGTTCAATGTTCGAACACGCAGAGTAACCTCAAACAATCTATTGATCCTTTGAACAATCATATTAGCATCATCAATGGGAACACTTTGCTAGCGTTGCGAGTTCCGTTTGTCGACTATTCTGCTACATCTGCAGCCCTTCAAACCAACATTGAATTGTCTCAACAAAACTTAGCTGCCCTATCCCAAGAGAACGAAGCAATAACTGATGAGTTTAAGAAGCAAGGCATCAATCAAGACATTTCATCTCTGCTAAACAAAGTTAATGAGTGTCAGACGCATATCGATCTAGCGAGCAACAAGCTAAAAGAAATCGGGGAAAGAAACGCTCAATATTTCGCTCTAGTAAGTGAACGCGTAGCATTTGCTCAAAAGTACCAAGTTTATCTAAGCAACCAAAAGTCAGAAGTAAATAATGCATTCACCAAGTTGGGGCAGGAACAAACAACATGGAACCAGGATCAGAATGCACTGGTAAAAGACATATTAACGGATATTAACATCTATGGTTCTCAGTCATTTAATCCAGAAGCATTCTATGCTGGTCTATTGGGCTGTCTCAACGGAGGAAAGTTTAGGGGAACAGCAAGCCAAAGTTCGCTGCACAAACTACAACAGACATTCAACGTTAACTCGATCGATGACTTCTTTAAGCTACTAAAGAATGAAAAAATAATCTTACTCCCTGAGTATGTTGATCCAATATCTTTAGAAGACTTCTGCTGGCAAAGTGACTACTTCAATCAAGCAGGCAGATTCGAACTATTGGACTACCTCTACAAGCCACACCGAATTCAGACATATCTGCATGTTAACGCTGAGTTCAACTACAAAGGCAAAACCGTAGACAAGCTATCCGTAGGACAACGAGGAACGTTCTATGTATGCCTCAAGTTGGCTACTGATCCGTTTGGCTCACCTTTCATTTTTGACCAACCAGAAGATGACTTAGACAATGACTTCATCATGAAGCAGTTAGTGCCTCTATTCCGAAGAATTAAAAAATATCGCCAAGTAATCATTGTCACTCACAATGCCAACTTAGTAGTGAATAGTGATGCAGAGCAAATCATTATTGCTAACAACGAAAGCGAAGTTCTAAGCTATCAGTCGGGGTCTGTTGAGGATGGTACTATTAATGAGACCGACAGCATCCGTACTCGTGTATGTGAAATTCTTGAAGGTGGTGGATATGCCTTTGAACAAAGGGAAAAAAAATACGGTTTAACAATAAATCGTTAAATATATCAACGAAAAGGGAGTTAACCAGAAATTACTGTTGGCTCCCTTACTTCCTAGTAATGATCAGTAATAAAGGAATGCTCTAACCTCCTTCCCTTTTCCACCACTTTCAACGATACTCTTGCGCCCTATTGTTCAGTTGGAAAACTTCATGCCTCAAGCTAACTCCGTTGTCGTACTCGACTTTGAAACCACAGGTCTGTCTCCGAATATGGGGGATCGCGCGATTGAAATCGGTGCGGTTAAGATCGTCGATGGTGAGGTGGTCGATAGTTTTCAGCAACTTATGAATCCTGGCTTTCGTGTGAGCTCATTTATTGAGGGCTACACAGGCATTACCAATAACATGCTGCGTACCGCACCAAGCTGCGATGAAGTGATGGCATCGTTCAGTGAGTTTATTGCGGGTGAGAATCTTATCGCGCACAACGCGTCGTTCGATAAGCGCTTTCTGGATGCGGAACTGGAGCGAATTAACTGCGGTTATTCTGGTGAGTTCGCGTGTTCTTTATTGGTAGCACGACGCTTGATTCAAGATGCACCGTCACACAAGTTGGGTGAGTTGGTTCGTTATAAGAACATCGAAAACGACGGTGTATTCCACCGCGCGTTAGCCGATGCACAGGTAACAGCCAAACTGTGGTTGCTAATGGTGGAAGAGCTTGAGCAATCGGGCATTGCAGCGCCAACCTTCAAGTTTATGCAGACGGTAAGTAAGACAGCAAAAGGAAAAGTGGATCAGCTACTGGCTAAAAGCCGTGCCTAATCCACTCGAGTATTCACGCTTCATCGTTCGAGAGTTTATCTCCAACGCTGGAGCGTTATTGCGGCACTCTATCCGAAATCACCTTGCCATCTTTGATGGTGATGATGCGTTTGGTGCGCTCTGCTAGGGCGTTATCGTGCGTCACAATGATCAACGTTCTTCCTTCGGCGTGGAGTTGATTGAACAAGGCTTCAATCTCTGCGCCAGATTTCGAATCCAATGCCCCTGTAGGTTCATCGGCTAAGATGATTTGTGGATCGTTCACCAAGGCTCTTGCAATCGCGACCCTCTGTTTTTGACCGCCAGAAAGCTGGTTTGGTTTGTGGTCGAGACGGTCTCCTAGCCCCACTTGTTCTAACAGCTTCGCGGCACGTTGACGGCGCTCTTTGGCTTTGACGCCAGAGTAAACCAAAGGCAGTGCCACGTTATCCAACGCTGTCGCGTATTCCAACAAGTTAAAGCTTTGGAAGACAAACCCAATCTTTTGGTTGCGAATACCCGCTAGCTCGTTCGCGCTTAAACTTGCCACATTTTGACCACCCAGTTGGTACTCGCCATCGGTCGGTTTATCTAGGCAGCCGAGCATGTTCATCAGCGTGGATTTACCCGAGCCAGATGGGCCAAGAATCGACAGAAACTCACCTTGATTAATGGTTAAGTCTACGCCGTCTAGCGCACGTACTTCCGCCTCTCCGCTTGAGTAGTATTTGCAGATGTTGGTTAGCTCAACAAGTGGTTTGTTCGACACCTTCTCTCCAGAATTCTTATTATTATTCACTTTGCAATGCCTCCAACGGGCTCACTTTCGCGGCTCGGTTTGCAGGTAACCAAGCAGATGCGACACCGATGATCACCAAGGTGGTAATCACAATCGCGACGACAATCCATGACAGCTCTGGGACAGGTTTGCCAAGGTGCTCATAGAATACGTTACCTTCTAGGTTGATGGCGCTGATTGCCGATACCAACGCGTAAGTCACGCCTAATCCCAATACGCCACCTAACATCATGGTCATCAGTGATTGGACCAAATAGTGCAAGCGAATCGCTGTTGGTGTAGCACCCACCGCCATTCGCACGCCGATGTCTCGGGTTGAACGCTTCACGGTCGCGTACATAACGTTGGCGATCCCCACGCCCGCAACGGCAAGGGTGACAAAGCCGATGATGCCAAGGAAGCTTTGCAGACCAATCAAGAACTGCTGCATGCTTTTCTGTTTGAGGAACATGTCTTCCACTTGCACCACTTGCTCATCACTGACACTAGCGCCATGTTTGCGAGCAATGACTTGGCGAATGGTCTCTGCGAGCTTTTTGCGGTCGGTGTTGGCTTGTGGCTCCACGTTGATGCCACCAATATCGCCATTGGTATGAAAGCGTTGCCACGTTGCTAACGGCACAAAGCTGGAATAGTTGATTTGGTCGCCCTGCTCAATCTCGGCACTGCTCTTCTTCAATACACCAATCACGGTGAATTCTTCGCTGCCGATCTTGACCTTTTCCCCCGCGGGATCGGTTTGCAGTGTCACTGGCGCAAACCAGCTGAAGTCATCGACAGGATTGAACAAGTCAGCCGCGAGCGAATAACCCAATACGACCACTTTGCGCATCTGCTTTTGATCGAGTGGATTTAACCAACGTCCGCCATCCATTGGGGTTAGGTTGGTCATTGACGCAAAATCTGTGGTGACGGCTAATGGTTCTTGCCATGAACCTCGGTCGCCCACGGTAATGCGCTCATTCCAAATAGCGGTCGGTGCGACGCTCTTCACCTCTGGAAGGGCTTTGACCACATCGGTATCGTCGACTTTTAAGGTTAAGAACTTACCTTGATGAAAAGCGCCATAATCGACCGTTGCCATACCACCCGTTAGGTAAATCAGGTTCCCGTTACCATTTTGCGCAGTTCTTAATACGCCCTGACGAATGCCCTCGCCCACGGCCAGCATTGCGGCGATACACAAGGTCGCCCATGCCACAGCAAGAATGGTTAAGCCTAAGCGAAGCTTTTCTGCCGCCATTTCCTGAAAGATTTGTCTCATTGGTAGCAACATGATTATGCCCTCGCGCTCAAAGCAATTACCGGAGTGAGTCGCGATGCTCGTCTCGCCGGGAAGTAAGACGCCAACAATGCCAGAACCAGCGTCACCAACAGTGACCAAGCAATGGAATCCGGTGTGATTACTGGGAAACCTAGCCACTCAGGCAAAGTGATAGAGCCTAACAGCGCCACCACCATATACGCGACTAACAGGCCTAGTGCCGTGCCGACAGCTACCAAGAACAAGCCCTCAAGAATGAACTGGCTAAGGATGGATTTTTGTGTCGCGCCTATTGCCAAACGCACGCCGATTTCTCGCGTTCGCTCTGTCACTGAGAGGAACATGATGTTTGCAACACCGAGTGCCCCAACAGCCATGGTCATTGCGCCACTTGCCCCAAGGAAGATTTGAATGCCTCGGAAAATACCCGTGATTAACGCAGCACCTTCACTAAAGTCCGGTAGGTTGATCGCTTCTTTATCGGTTGGGTCAAAGTGCAATTGTTTGGCGTAGAAGTTCACAATGGCTTGTCGGAAAGCTGAACCATTCATGCCTTCTTTTGGCTTAAGCAGTAGCATCCACGGTTTGGCATCCCACAAATCGAGATACGTGGTTTGCGGAATGAAGACTTTGCGGCTGTCGCCAAATGAAATGCCGGCATCTTCATCTTTGATGATACCAATCACCAAGAAAGGAATACCGTTCACTTTGACCATTTGTCCAATGCCAATTTCACCCATCTTGGCAATTTGATCACCAAGCACGGCAACACGCGTGTGGTTAGCGATATCAGTTGGTGACAGGTTGCGCGAGCCAGACTCCAACTTACGCTGAATGAGGGAGAAGTAAGACGGGTCAATACCGCTGACGTTACTGGTCAGGTTCTGCCCTTTGTCATTGGTGACGCTCGCATCCCATTTGGCATAAACGCTCGATGCCGCTTCGACAAAACCAGACTGCTTAATCATATCGACTTTGTCTTGCGGGATCTGAATTTGACGCCTTGAAGGTAAGCCGTGCCATGGTTTGCTGGTGCTCGACGGAAACGCGATTTGCACGTTGTTGACCATAAACGACAACTGCTGGGTTTGATGGCGATAAAAGCCCTCACCCAGCGCTATCAGCACCACCACGGATATCACGCCCCAAGCAATGGCAATGATGGCAAGCATGCTTTTCATGCGATGCGCCATCAGCGTTTGCCATGTTTGTTGCAATAAACTGGTCATGAATTAAAAGCTCGGGAGATCAGTGCCATGGTGTCGTCGTCTAGCTTACCTGCGGTTTGCAGCAGACCGATGCGCTGACGCCAGTAATTGTATAAGTTGCTTTGTAGGCTATTTTTGGCCTCAAACAAGTTGTTGTGCGCGCTAATGACTTCCGATACTTCTAACATCCCCGCATCGTAAAGTTTCTCTTTGCTGCGCAGCACTTTCTCACGAGAGATAACCAGTTCATTTGCCATCAAGACTTGGTTCCAGTTGATGTCGACTTGAGTAAACTGCTGGATAACGCGCTTTTGAATGTCGATTTCGACTCTGCGTAGATCTTGTTTGGCACTGAGGATATTCAAGGATGCTTCGTCGACTCTTGCACGCGTTGCACCATTTAGATCGATCGGCACGCTTAGAGTAATGCCTGCGTTGAATTCACCATCTTTGCGTCGGTCATCATCGTTGTAGCCGACGTTCCCTTTTACCGTTGGGTAGTAACCACCTTGAGCCGAGTCTTTAGCAAACTCACTGGCTTTCACGTTTTGCGCAGCCACCAACAACTCTGGGCTGCTGTCTTTGGCAAGCTTTAGCCATTGCTCTTGAGAGTCCACCATCATTGGCGGTTGAATAAGAGAATCGGTGCGAATTTGGTCAACGCTTTGTGGGATCTGATTGATCAATGCAGCAAGCTCAGCACGTTTGACTTCCAAATCAGATCTTGCGCTCAAAATCCCTGCTTTGTCTGCTACTTGAGTCGCACGGATCTCTTCGACGTCAACGGATTTCACCTTACCGGCGCGGTAACGCTTCTCGATGATCTTCAGCAGTTTGTTGCCTTCTTCCAATTTGGATTGCGCCAATTGCAAATCGCCTTGTGCGCTCGCGACATCCAAATACGATGAAAGCAGTCTTTGTGCTAATTCATTGTGTGATTGAGCCAGTTCTAATTGAGCTTTAATGTAATTGGCATTGGCTTGGTCTAGATCGGACCACAAGCTGCTGTCCCAAATGGTTTGAGAAAGCGATGCACCGTAGCTGTTGGTGTTATCGGCCGATTCACTCCAATCCGCCGATGCCGTCGCACTCAAACCTGGCAGTAATGAACTGCGGCTCGCATCCACACCGACTTCACCGAGTTGCACGCCAATCTTGGCTTTCTCGTAATTTGGGTCACTCTGTTTCGCTTGTTGCCATGCTTGTTCAATTGAAATCGCATAGCTTGGTAAGCTGAGTGTTGCGGCTAATATCGCGCAACCAATTCTAGACAAATGCAGCTTAGCCATACGCGGCTCCCATCATCATGCTGTTATCGATGATCTCTTCGTTTAGCTCAACGCCATCCAATACTTCTACATTGATACCGTCTGATAAACCAAGCTTCACTTTCTGTTTATGGAAGCCTTGTTCTGAGCTATCTGGAATCAACACGTTAGGTGTATCGCCATCAAATTGCAGCGCACGCTCAGGCAGAGTTAATACGTTTTCTGATTTCTTCAGCGTGATTTGCGCATTGGATGAGAAGCCTGAGCGAAGCAGTACTTCTTGTGGGATCTTCAGCTCGCCCACTTCCACTTCAAAGCCGTTATCAAAGCTTTTTGCCGACGCATTGCCTTCTGGCGAGTTTAGGTTCTCTGACTGAATCGCAACTTTGGTCAGCACGCCAGAGATTTCCACATCAGGATACGGCGCAACGGTCAGCAATACCGGCATTCCCGGAGAAAGCTGCGCTGCGTCATGCTCGCTTACGCTGCCTTTGAAGATCAGGCTGTTCATGTCGGCCAGAGACATCATTTCTGTCGCGGCTTGGCTAGATTCGGTTGAGATGATTGGCTCACCGACTTCCACTTTGCGGTTCAATACTGTGCCATCAATAGGCGCGTAGATGGTAGAGGTCAGACGCGCGTTACCGATCGATGCTTCACCGCTGCGGATCAATTCGAGGTTCTGGCGTTTTTGAAGCACGTTCGCTTGAGCCGATTTTACCGTCGAGCGCGCACTAACGTATTCATCGTAGTTGCTTGGAATGATGTCTTGCTTCACCAAGCTTTCTAAGTTGGCGAGCTTTTGCTTAGCGGATTCGAGGTCTGCTTCACTGCGCATCAAGTCCGTGGACGCATCCGTAAGTGCCTGTGGCGTCGGGTTCGGACGAACCTTAATCAATGGCTGGCCTTGTTTCACTTTCTCGCCAACTTGGACGTAAATCTCGCCGACAATACCGTCAATTTGCGACTTAATCGAAACTGAGTGTGCAGGGACAATATTGCCGACTGCGACCGCTTGTTTCTCAATGGTTCCCTTTTCCACTGCCAGAGTCGGAAATGCCTCTGGTTGAGCCGAAGATTGCAGATAGAAATACGCACCGCCGCCAAGCAATGCAACGCTCACAGCAGCGACAAGCCAAGTTTTTGCCATCATTGATTCCAATTATTGTTTTGTAGTCTTGTGACCATCTCATGAACATTAAGTTCTAAGGATATCGTGGTTTGAAGCCGCTAAGATTGTCATATTTAGTAAGGTTTTGTCAGGGCGCTTTGACAATAAGCAGGATGAATAGCTGAAATCGGCGTTAAACGGTTAGATTTTGTACTTGTTTGAGCAAAATGGAACTCGCAGAGATGACGCTAACCTAGAACCTAGAACCTAGAACCTAGAAATAAAGAGACAGAATAAAGAAAACCTCAAGCTCACGCGTAAATGAACTTGAGGTCTAGTTTTAAGCTTTGGGAATAAAGACTTAATGAATGGGCTTAATGAATTGCCGCCGTCGATTGAGTTTGGTTTCCGGTGACTTCTGCCAAGCTCTGCGTGAGTTGTTGGTAATACGGGTTCCAAGTCAATCTCGCGTAGACCTTGCCCTCTTCTTCATGTCCCCAAGCAGACCACCAAACTTCTCCGCCGTTTTCGCAGTAAGCGGTTGCCTTCTCGTCCATGCTATTCATACACATTCTGTGCTCGCCATGTTGGCCATAGTATGTGTTTTCAGGTGCGAACAACGGGCTCATGTGTGACCCTGTGCTGATTCGCATCGAGTCGAGTCTCATGGTCAGCGACGTTGCGGAAGGCAGCGCGATGTCCGATTCACCATACCAAAGCAGTTGATTGGCCGGGTTAACAAAACGCTCTTCGTAAAGGGTTTTGACGGCTTTTGGGTCAACCACGCTGTCGGCTTCGCTCAACACGATTAATGTTGGTACCTTAACGGTGTTTTCTTTGAGCAAGCTTCTTAGTTTGGTCGCGCTTTCTGAATACGCGATAGCCCCATTCAGCGGCGCAGAACTGTAGCGCGCTAAGTTATCTTCTTTGGTTGTATAGCCATCGACAAACAGTGAAGCGAAAGGCGCAAACTTCTCTAGTATCGGCGCTTTAGATTGAAAGCCCGGAGAGAACAGCAACAAACCGTCGACATTGCCTTGTTCAATGGCGTTGATGGTCACCAAGTTTCCACCAGTAGAAAAGCCGCCTAACCAAACTTCATCGTAATCTTGCTTTAGTAGCGCCGCATAGTGATCGACCATAGTTTGCCAATCATTGTAGGTTGGCAGCATAAGATCCGATGGCTTACTGCCGTGACCCGGTAGCAAAACGCTTTGCACGTAGAAACCCTGCGCTTGGAGTGTTTTACCAATGTCTGAGAAGCTATAAGGCGAATCACCCAGTCCATGCACGAGTAAGATCGCTTTGTTGGACTTGTGCTCTGGCTTCAACTCAAAAGGCATGTTCATCGCGATTTCTTTGTCATGATCATCACTGATATAACCACGATGTTCGACTAACCAATCCTTGGTCACCGACAAGTAGTCGCCAAATGTCGGTTGAATGTAGTTGTAGTACTGCTCTGATTGATTCAGCGCGACAGGCGGTTTTGACGCACACCCCACCACAGAAACAACCAGCCCGAAAAGCAGTGCCATAAGTACGATTGGTTTCATCTCTATACCCGTATAAAAAGAAGATATGAGCATAGTAAAGCGAGTTAAGCATTAGGTCAGTACACAAAACTACAGAAGTTGTATACAAAACTACAGGATTTCAGTTTTTGGGGTTTTGTATACTCATGCTCCACATTTGGCGCACGGATTAACGTGTGAAGGACTTGACCATATCGTACTGATGCAGCCCTTCGCCAAAGCCATTTTCAACAATGCTCACCGTGATGAATCCGTATCGATTGAAGAGTTTTTCCATCAATTGTGTGGTGCTGATGTGGATGTCATAGAGATGGCCTTCTGCTCTTATGCGCGATTCCATCTCTTGATAAAAACGGTCTGCCGTCGAAAGCAGATGGCGATGCCCTATCGAGCCGTGACGAAACATTACCCACGCAATGCCATGAGTTTGACCTTTTGTGTAGTGTCCACCACAACCGAGCACTTGTCCGTTTTCTTCAGCCACGAGGTAGTTTTCATCGGCGTAGTTATCTAAAAAATCGACTAAATCCGCCTCATCACTTTCGATGAAATATTTCGGGCAGTTAGACAGCAGAATGTCGATAACCGGCTGCTTGTCTTGTGGGGTGTAAGTTCTGAATCTCATCGCTTTGTTCTTTATCGCCATTTATTGCGCTTGGTTGCACTACGTCGAGGCTTAACTCTCTGGTTAGTAAGTATTTACAACGCCAGTTTGAAGCCTTCGTGCGTGGCCTTAAAACCGAGTTTTTCATAGAAGCGAAGCGCATCAGGACGTTGTTTATCACTGGTCAATTGAACGAGTTGACAACCTTTGTCTTTCGCCTGCTTTATCGCGTATTCGAACATCTGCTCACCAAAGCCACGTCCGCGATAATCTTGATGAATTCGGACGCCTTCAATCAGGCAACGCCAACTGCCAATGTGGGTCAGATAAGGGATAAAAGTCAGCTGTAACATGCCAACCAAAGCACCCTCTAGTTCTACCACCAGCAATTGGTTGTTTGGGTCTTTATCGATCGCTTCAAACGCAGCAACATAAGCCTGATTCAGTGGCGAGCTTACGTCTTCTCTCTTGCTTCCTAACGGGTCATTAGCCAGCAATGCAACCAAGCTGGTTAAATCTTCAAATGTCGCGCTGCGGTATGTCAGTGGCATCGATTCTTCCTTGTATTTTTGCTTTTCGTGTTGTGTTAAGCGAGAGTGTCTTACTTCGTTCGTACCATTTGAGGAAAACCGCTTTGCGCGATTTCATAGGTGACGAATCCAAACTTCTCATACAGCTTTTGTGCGGCTTCGTTTTTAGGATGAACGCCAAGACGAATACCATCACAAGAGCCTTCTACTCTCTGTAATAATGCTTTCATAAGTGCTGAAGCGACGCCTTTGCCGCGATGGCTTGCATGAACCGCCATTGCCAATTCTGGATACTCAGCATATTGAACAGTTTGGCTCGATTTGTAACGAATCTGAACGATGCCAATTGGCTCATCGAATTGGTTTAATGCGAATAATCCGAGGTCTCCCGCTTTGCCCCATTCTTCAAAGTAGGCTTTGATGTGCGCCAGTTCGAGCACTTTTGGATCATGGTCGGGTTCATCGTCCGGTGTCCAAAGCGCCACCAACAATAGCTCTTTTTGCAGCGCTAAATCAGACGCTGTCACTTCTCTAAACTTCATTTTTTTTCGTGGTTCTTCCGTGGATGCTCGTGTTCTTCGTCAGGGTAAATCTCTCAACTTCTTCGCTGGATTCCCTGCATAGATGCCTTTCTCTGTGATGTCTTTCGTCACCACGCTACCTGCGCCAATAACCACACCTTCACAAACTTTCACGGCTAGTATCGTGGCATTCGAGCCTATGGTTACGTTATTGGCAATAACGGTGCGCCCCCAGCTGTCTGGATTCGCGTCTGGTTTTCCGTCTTTGAACAGATCATTGGCAAACATTACCCCATGACCAACAAAACAATCACTGCCGATGGTCACGTATTCGCAAATAAAGGTATGAGATTGGATTTTAGTTCGCTCACCAATGACTGTGTTTTTCTGGATTTCAACAAAAGGGCCAACGAATACGCCTTCTTTTAGCTCACAGCCATAGACGTTTGCAGGTTCGATGATGGTGACGTTTTCACCACAAGTCACATCTTTGATTTGTGCGTGTAAGACTTTTGGACTGTACATCTATTCTCCAAAATAAAAATGAGCGATTGATTAGATTTCAACACGACGCCCAGTTGGTAAATGCTCTAAACGATCATCAAGAACTTCTTTTAGCAAATGATACGCTTTCATGCCTGTGCAGTGGCCCGTGTAAAACTTCTCAATAGGGTATTCAGACAGGGCTTTACCTAATGCTTTTATGTCGTTTTTAGTACCGCCGATGCCATTAAATACAGGTAAGCCCACAAGATGAAAGCCACCCACTACCGCTTTGATTCTGCAGTTTGGAAATAATTCAATGGCGGTTTCAATCATATTCAATACTCCGCTGTGCGCACATCCTGTGAACACAACCAAGCCATCTTCTTCCTTTATCACCAAAAGTAACTCGTGTTCAAAAGCGTCTTGCTCATAACCGCAATCTTTCGATTGGGTATAGAGGTACTGATTTCCTTTGGGTTGTGGGTACTTGCCGCTGATCTTGGTAATCACATGAACATTCGGAGCAACTTGCGTCGTTTCGCTTACCTGCACTATGCGGTCATTGGTTGTGTCTAACAAAGCTTTATCGATACCAACATCACTCTTGAAACCAAAAGCTCGAAAGTAGTAATCCTGATCTCCACACGATTTTAAATAGACTTTGGCTACATCGTTTTGCTCTAGAAAGTGAGAAGTACCGTTGCAATGGTCATGATGTCGATGAGAAATAACCGCGAGATCAACTTCTTGGATATCGATGTTTAGTAAAGGCGCGTTGTCGCAAAACGTTCGCCCACTGCCCATATCGAACAACAGTTTGGTTCCTTCTGTATCGATATGCAGCGATAAACCGCGCTCAACACAGAGATCGGCTCGATCCTCAACACGAGAATTATCAACGAGAGTGGTAACGATCATGGTGTCTCCTAATGACGTTGAACCGCTTTAGTGGATGAGACAATAACGAGGTTTGATGCTTGTAGAAAAAAGTAATGGTAATTGTGTGATTAGACAGAGGTTTACGGTGTTCGTTTTAAATCATGCTTGATTTTCGCTTCCCTCCTAAAACATCAATCAAGCGGTTTTGATCCTATTAAGACTTGACGGAAGAGCAATAAACGCACTATCATTCGCAAAACTGACCAGTTGGTCAGTCGGTATGTAGAGTGAACACGATGGACAAACGACAACAGATCATTGAAGTTGCAACGCAGTTATTTGCGGAACACGGTTTTGAGAAAACGCCCGTCTCCACCATTTGTGAGAAGGCTGAGATTTCAAAGGGTTTGGTGTTTCACCACTTCAAAAATAAAAACGAACTGTTAAGAGAAGTTTTTATTCATATCACTCAGATTATCGAAGAAGCCGACAAAAATGATGAACACGTAACCGAGAGTGACGATCGCCTAGAAGCCATGATCCACTCGATCTTCGATGGCATGACGGTTCCTGAACATCGCAAGATTTACCAGTTCAACTTTAGTGTGATGGTTCACCCGACAACCAGAGCGATTGTTGTCGACCTGATAGACGAACGCTACCAAGGTTTACAGGCATCCACTGAAGAAGTCTTCCGCTCGCTAGGGCACACGAACCCGGCAGTGGTGACAAAAATGTTCATCGCAGAGATCGACGGCATTGCCATGAACTACTTGCTGAATGAAGACTTCCCTATCGAAGAAATCAGACAAGAGTTCATCAAAAAGTACTGTTAGAAAAACCAAAAATCATGCACATATCGATGCGTGATTTTTTTGGCCAAACAAACTGACCGAACGGTCAGTCAGCATGTTCATTACATTTAAAAACGAAGGAGAAACCAATGAATACACCTTATCAAATTCAATACGAAGCGTTCGCAAAAGCAGGTGGACTATATGACGAGAGACACGCCAAACTCTATGCAGAATTTGCCGACAATCTTATCGCAGATGGCAGTTTTTCAATCGCCTACGAAGGCGTGGCACACGCATGCTATACCCCTATCGTGATTGACGCAGCACCACACCTAAAATGCTATGTACTTGCGCCACTAGCCGTACTACCTGAATACCAAGGCAAAGGCTACGCGACAAGATTGATGGAAGAAGCAGAAAAACAGTTAGATGCAGACGTTATCTTTGTAATGGGTGAGCCGTTCCACTACGGAAACCGCTACAACACGCCACACAATGTGTTTCCACCAGTAAGAACTCAAGCTCCTTTGGAGTGTTGGTTTGCACGTGAGCTTACACCTGGCGCACTAGATGGTATCGGCGAATCAACCTCATCCATCAAAGGTCCTTACGCAGAACCATTGATGTGGGGTCATCCAGACGAGCAGGTTCAATAACGCCTAAATAACAAAAGCCCAAAACACTTGTTTTGGGCTTAGTTAAACTTCCAACCACATGTCTAGACAGTCTTGTGGGTTGGGGCTGAGTGCTGGAAATACCGCATACTCTTTCAAGACACCTTGTTTCTTAAATCCACATTTTTCGAGCACGCGAATACTGGCTTGATGGTCAATATGAGGAGCCGTATAAATCTCTTCGACTCCGATGCTTTTCAGATACTCAATCCCAAGCTTACACGCCTGAGTCACATACCCTTTACCTTGATAATTTCTAGAGATCCCAAAGTGAATTTCGCTATGACTGTTTTCAGGGATTAAGACTAAGCAACCAATGGGAACTTGAGTTGCGCTTACTTCAATTGCGAGTACCAAGATATTAGGGTGAGCCAACTCGTACTGATCTCGCCATCGACCGATCGCTTGTAACGTTTCGTTTGAGCTTTGATGGGCTTGTCGATTGAGATACAAACACGTTTGCTCATCACCAAGGTAGTTTTCAAACAAAGGAACGGCATCTGTTTCTTCAAGGTACCTGATTGCTATCTCTTGCGCTTCTAGTCTCATTGGTTCTCACCTTGATACACGTTTGGATTCCAAATCTGCATAAAGTTTTCGGCGGGCTCGATGGGCTTAAAGCCGTATTGTTCATAAAGACCGTGTGCATCGCGCGTCGCAAGAATCATTCTACGTAGACCTTGAAGGTCTGCATGGGACACAATTTCAGAAACCAACCACTTACTAATGCCACTGCCGCGGTAATCAGGGAGCACGAAAACATCGGCGAGATAAGCAAAGGTGGCTTTGTCAGTAATAAGGCGAGCAAACGCGATTTGCTGATTCGACTCGGTAAACACACCAAAGCAAAAGGAGTTTCGTATCGCTTTATCTAGCGTGTCCCTTGGCACCCCTTTCGCCCAATAGCTCTGTGAGATGAACTGATGAATGCAATCCAAATCCATCTCTTCAAAGGCTGTGCTAATACGATATCCTTGCATGGCGTTCTCCCAATAAATCAAAGCTTCTCTGCGACGCAAATTAGGTTGTTTGAGTTTTCCGAAAACTTATCTTCTGTCCACGAGCTGTATTTTTCGGTAATACATAAACCCGCCTGAGCAAGAAACGCTTCAATTTCAGATAACTTTCGATACTTCAAGTCAATGCTTGAGTAGACCATCCTCCCATCTTGGTAGTGACGTTCTTTCTTCAAATAAAGTACTGTACTTTCAGCGTCATAACGTTCGCGCATTCCCATGTACTTTACTTCGCCTTTGTCGGGCAATTCATAGGTTTGCCACAGCGACATTTCAGCATCAATTTCCAAGTTATTCGGCGTTGGTAAACGGGTATCAAAGATGAAACGCCCACCTCTATTAAGGTGATTAGAAATCGAATTAAGGACACCAACTAGCATCTCATCGGAGAGGAAAGCTTGGAAAGCGTTGCCCGTCATAATCGCCATATCAAAGCATTTATCGAGAGAGAATTGAGTGGCATCCTGTTGCAAGAAAGAAAGGTTATCTAATCCCTGCGCTTTTCGTTTAGCTTGTTTTAACATCCCCTCGGCAATATCAATACCGACAACATTATCGAGCTTCTTCGCGACAGGTATGGTGACAATACCCGTACCACAGCACACATCCAGCAAACTTCGAACTCCCATCGCAGTAATGTGCTTTTGTATCAGAGCGATATCATCTTCATAATGTTTATCATATTGAGCATCGTATTCCATGCCTGATGCAAACTCACTGAGATCTTGTGTCTTCAAAAACAGTCCTTGTTTATTTAATTGATTAGCTTGGCTTTCTTAGCTCTAAGAGCAGGTAACGACATACATAACCTGCACCTGATGTGTAGCCGACGAGGTTTTCTAAAGACACGACTTCTAGCCCTGCATTTTGGCTGAATTCGCGGACTTCACTCTCGGTGTAAGCGGTATGTACAACGGTGCCACTATAAGTGTTTCTTGGCAGGTCTTTTCCATCTGGGTCGTGGCATTGGAAACTGATAAAACAGCGTCCATCAGCATTCAGCTTGTTAGCAATGCATTCAAGTAGCGACTGGGGATTGATAAGGAATTCCGTGAAACCGAGAGCGGTGATGATGTCGAAGGTTTGATTGAAAATCGGAGAGAAAGGTTGGTCAAGATTATGAACGTTGACACTTTGATAGAAGTTTGTCTCGCGTGCTTTATCGACCATTTTGGATGAAATATCCAAGCCGTGAAGAGTAGCTTCTGGGTAATGCGTTTTGATGACCTCCCCGATACTGCCTGTGGCACAAGCCAAATCGAGAGCAGATGCTTGTTGGAGATTGAGCGTTTTTAGCTTCCCATCTATCCAGCGCGGACCAACGTACTGACTGTCTTCGATTAGTTTCTGATAGCGCTCAGATACTTCATCATACATTTTGGCAACGTCCATGATTCCTCCTTGATCTTAGAACGTTTGCCAATGTAGCACGCCATACTCACCTACACACTTATGTCATTGTAAAAGCGTGAAAAAAGTCGACGTACTACGCATTGATTTAGGCCATCCAGATCCTTGCTAGAATGCCCATTGGGGTTGTGACGCCAGTGGTGATTGAGCTCACCTCTCCATCTTTTAATACATAGATGGTTGGAGTCACGCTAATGCTCCATTCTTGCATGATGGCGCTTTTCGGATCGTTGATGTTATCGAACTGGTAGTCTTTAGACTGCATGAACTTTTGCACCCGTTCTTGCGGGCCAGACGCGCCAGATACCGCAACCACCTCATAGTAATCACTTAACCAACTGACGCTTGGGCTAACAAACTTACACGCTGGACACCAAGTCGCCCAAAAGTACACCACAACGGGTTCTTCGTGGCTTTTGGCAATCACATCGACAAATTCGCCATCGGCCATGATCGCACTCAGAGGCGGAGCTTGCTCTCTAGGGACGTCTTTGGTGCGATACCAATCCATGGCGACCGAAATCACGGTCACCATAAGGACGAGTTGTAGCGCTTGACTGAGCCAGTATTTGAGCGACTTGCGCTTTTTTACTGTGTTCACTTAATTGCGCCTCCACTTGCCTGTTCGATTGCTTTCACCACTACATCGTCAGTCAGAATTACTGGCAGAGGAATCCCCTCTGGTGCTGCTGGGCCATACACGATGTTAAATGGCACACCAAAGCGACCGTGCGCGCGTAAGAAGTCAGTCACTGAGCCGTTCGGATGTGTCCAATCGCCTTTCAGTGTCGCCACGTTCGGGCTTTGCAACAGTGAGTAAACCGGATCTTGCCATATCACGCCGATCTTGTTGGCTTTACAGGTCACACACCAATCTGCGGTCACATCGACGAACACCACACGACCATTCTTTACGTGGTCTGCAATCGCTTCGTTTGACAGTTTTTCCCAAGCCAAATCTTCTGGCAATGGCGTCGCCCAATGATTTGCAGTCACACTGCCTAGTACCAAACCACCAGCAATCAGAATCAACGAAACCGTGCCAGAAATCGCCAACGCTTTATTGCCATAAATGCGCTTAACACGCGCCATGATAACGATGAAGGCAACTAGACCAATCAGAATGACCCAAAATACCGGTAAGTGATTCGCCATCAATGACAACAACCACGCACTGGTTGCCAACATCATGATGCCGAATGCGATTTTCACGACATTCATCCATTGGCCTGGCTTTGGTAGCTTGAGTGCAATCCCCGGGAAGATAGCCACTAAGATCCAAGGCAGTGCCATACCCAGAGCTAACGCAGTGAAGATAGCAAATAGAGTCACTACGTCTGCACCCAGTGCAAACGCCACCGCAGTGCCTAGGAAAGGTGCAGAACAAGGCGTTGCCAGCAGAGTCGCGAACATACCTTGCACGTAATGCCCAAGCAGTGAGTTATCCCCTTTTGAAGCCAACCAAGTGTTCGTTCCCGAAGACAAACGAATTTCAAACAAACCAAGCATGTTGGCACCAAACAATCCGGTCACCAACAGCATGAGACCTAAGAACCAAGGGCTTTGGAATTGAACGCCCCAGCCGATAGCATTACCAGTGAGCTTCAACATTAAAATAAAGCCAGCCAGCAACCAAAACGACGTCAGAATACCTAGCGAAGAAGCCACGAACTGAGTGCGAATCTGACGACGCTCAACCCCTTGCGCCGCTACGATGCTGCTTAACTTCATGCCGAGAACTGGCAATACACAAGGCATGATGTTAAGAATCAAACCACCGAGTAACGCGAACAAGAAAATGTTCACCAGTGATGTACTTGGTAAGGCTTCAGTAATCACACCCGCTTTGGCTTGCGCGGTTTCTTGCGCCAATAAGTTGTTGTCTTTGATTGAGACATAAACCGATTGGTTATCCAGCTCTACGTCACCCAACCAAGTACTGACTAGGTAGTTGGCAGTAAGCGTATTGCCCTCTTGATGCAGCCCTTCTAATTTGAAGCTGTAATCGCTGGTTGCTTCGTCAACGCCATCAACCAACACTTCTGGTTTTTGCCAACCTTGTGAGTTAGTCAGTTTGATTTGTAGCTTAGATTGGTTTGCATCCCAGTTCGCTTCTGTCACTTCAACAAATGGTGAAGCTTGAGGCACACTGCTTACCGCTTGCGCGTAAGTGAACATCACATCTTCATCGACTTGTAGATCGGAAGGTAGGAAAGACAGTTGAATGTGGTAATCCGTCAGGACACAAATCGTTGTACATGAAGACAGCGTCAGCGTCGCATCAATCGTGACTGGCTTGTTCATGTCTTCGACGTGCAGCGTCATTGGGAAGACAGTGTCACCTTTGTAGCCTAGCGTCTCGATGCCAAGCAGTTCGTATTTCTGTGGGTACGGCCATTGCCAATCCACTTTGGTCAGGTTTTGTGATTTTTCCCAATCAATGGAAGGAGCAACACCGCCCTCACCTGGCGAACGCCAATAGGTTTTCCAGTCACCAGTCAGTTTGACATCAAGGTAACCTGTGATGGTGTTGGTATTCGGGTCTTGCTGTCCGGTTAAGACAAAGCGTGTCTGCACAGGTGGGTGCTGAGGATTGGTCAGCCAACCTGTGTCCGTCGTTTGTGCTTGGGCAAACAGTGAGAATAAGCTCAGTGCCAGCGTCATGATGAGCATCAACGCGGCTTGAGTCGTTTTTTTCATGTGGTTCATAGTTATTCCTAGTTAAAAACAAGTGTAGAAAATCGCTGACGAAACTCGTCAGAAATCACTTGTCATTCACGGAATACACACAGGGTGAGGTGGACTCGATACTTTCGGGCTATCGGTTCGGTCCATTGCCTTTTGCTGGAAAACGCACAACAGCGCCACACGACAAGCGCGAGAATGCCAACAAACAAAACAACGACCAAGGTTTCCAGTTGTTGCTGAGCAAATTGAATCAGCTTTTCAGACAACTCACACTTACCAGATTTGTGTCCGCTCTCTGCTTTTACGATTTTGACTTCATCGCCAACGACCGCAGAAGTAGAGCTTGCGTCATATTGCATGGCACAACTGAACATCAAGCCAGAATTTTTCATCAGACACACCACAATCACCCAGCCAATTAACGCTAGGAGCCATTTTCCCTGTTGTCGTGACGCAGCAGATTGTGAGGTGGATGAATGCATTCTAACTTCGATAAATGTGGAAACGCCGGAAATCATACGCAAGTTAGCATAAACCTCAAGTGGTATGATTTTTTGCGTCGCTCTCTTTGGTAACTAATTATGATAGTCTTATGACTACTGTTTCCGTAAATAATTCAACATGCTCAATAAAGTTAATCTTGCTGATATTCGCTCCTTCGTTTTGATCGCTCAACTGGGTAACTTCACCAAAGCGGCAGAAGCCCTTTCGGTGTCGCGTTCTCATGTGTCTCGCCAAATCAGTGGGCTCGAAGCACAAATGGGCGTGACCTTGCTGACCCGCACGACAAGGACGCTACGCCTGACTCATGCCGGAGAGCGTTTCTATCAAGAATGTGAGAAGGCATTGCACGATATCGACCAAGCGTTAATCGCCGCGGTCGACGACACTCAAGAAGTGCGCGGTTTGATTCGCGTAAACTGCGTGGGTGGTTATATCGGTGAAGACATCATTGCTAAATACGTCAATGAGTTCATGTTGGAATACCCGAACATTACGGTCGATCTCGACTTCTCTTCACCACGCATTGATTTGATTGAAGATCAATTCGACGTGGCGATTCGCATGGGCGAGTTGGAAGATGCAGGCTTTGTCGCACGCAAGCTGATGATGATTGATATGGTGACGCTTGCAAGCCCGAGATACTTGAAGACTTATGGCGAGCCGGTCACCCCAAAAGAGTTGGCGAAACATCGCACGCTAACGGGCTCAGTCACTCGCTGGAGTTACCGCAATGTTGCTAACCCGAAAGAGCACAGCGATGTAATAGTGAAAGGCAATCTGCGTTGCAAGAACGGCCGCGCACTTGTGATGGGTGCACTACACGGTAACGGAATTATTCGTGTACCATTGAGTTATTGTGACGAGGAAGTCGAGCAAGGCCAACTGGTTAAAGTGATGCCGGAATGGGAGATCCCGTCGGTGCCGCTATCCGCCATTTTCCATCGTGATCGCTACCAACCTAAACGTCTTCGTACCTTCATCGACTTCGTCAAAACCAAATTTGAACAAGATTTTGATGTTTAAGTTTGGCGCATAAAAAGTGCGTAAGAACCGAAGCGCTTACGCACATTTTTCAAACCTGATGAAGGCTAAGATAGCTTCTCTATATAGTCCTCAATATCGACATCATCAATAAGCTCATCTGGCAGATAACGCTTGGCGTAACTTAGATAAGTGCCGCTGGTTAACAACAGCTTAAATACGTCTTTATCAATGTGTCCACCGAGTGCCATTTTCGACATAATGCTGATTGCCTCACTCAAGGACTTGGCTTTCTTGTAAGGTCGATCAGCCGCGGTTAACGCTTCGAAAATATCCGCTACTGCCAGAATACGTTCAGGGATTGATAGTTCCTCTCCCATCAAACCTCTTGGATAACCAAAGCCTTCCATTGCCTCATGGTGCGTAGTAGCGTAACGAGGAACGCGCTCAAGTTCGGGTGGGAACGGTATGCTTTCGAGCATCTTGATTCCGCTGATCATGTGCTCATTAATCTTAAAGCGCTCTTCTGCTGACAACGTGCCGCGCTGTACGGCTAAGTTATACAGCTCGCCATGGTTGTAGAGCTTCTCTGGCACCGTCATATTGATGCCAAACTCAGGGTCGAGATCAAACGGCTGTTCACGCTCAATTACATGCTCAGGACGATCAGAAAGCAGCTTCTCCGTTGCTGGCGTTGGTTGTGGTTGATAACGCGTTTCTTCTAATGGCGATAAACCAAGTCCACAATCGAAGTAACGCGTCCACTCTTTCTCGGCCAACTTGTGTAGACGCTCGATGTCTTGATCCGACATAAACTCCGCCCCCACGTTCGCATTGGCGACAAATTCGAACTCTTCTTTCAGCGCCGCAAATTCTTGTTCCAATGCTTTCTCGGGTTGCTCATCGACACCCATCGTTTTTAGCTTTTTGAGTAGATATTGAATCTGCGCATCTCGCCACAGCACCTCGAATCGCATGCGAACTTCGTGAATGCGGTTGTAGTTGGTTTCTAGTTTACTGCCTTTATCAACCACATACTCAGGCGTCGCGATCTTGCCACAATCATGAAGCCAAGCAGCAATGCGGAACTCACGACGCTCTTCATCGCTTTCAAAAGCGAACGACTCAAACGCCCCTTGTTCTGACTTCTCGGCTTCTTCCGCCAACATCAAAGCAATCTCCGGCACACGGTTACAGTGTCCTGCCGTGTACGGAGACTTTTCATCGATCGCACGTGCGATAAGCTGAATGACAGATTCAAAGAACTCATTTTGCCTTTGTTCAAACTGCTTAAGCGAGTTGCTGCCTCGCATCACTGAAAGACCAAGTTGGTGAATCTCTTCGATGCGAGAATGAACACGCTGTACTTTGTCGTATTCGCGATCGCGTACAAATCTGACTTGCTTTCTCAACATATTGATTGGCTGAGAGATTGGTTTCGCCATCTCCCATGCCACTGGAATCAACAACGCAAGAACAAACAAAGATGCGCCCACAGCATACAGCGTCACTTCATTTACACCGGACATGACGTAAGCTTGTGGTATCACGACAGCAAAGTAACGCTCTTCCTTATGAGTAAGTTTGGAGACGAAAACATATTTGTCTTTCCCATTGATCTCCACCAGTTGAACCGAGTTGATGAACTCAGGATCTTTGGCAAATTTGACCAATTCTTCGTATGGCGTAAAGGTATAAGTCGACAGTGCTTCCTTACCCTCAAACCATTTTTCGCGCAGCTCTTTTCTTTGCTCTGGCGTAATCGCATCAATGGCGCGGTTAATGATCTCAACTAAAGGTCTTTGTTCCTCATTCGCCAAGTAGTAAAATGCGTTGGGAAAGTTGGAATCCTTAACCAAAGTGATGGCTAAGTTCTGACGGAACATTTCGCGTATTTTGTTGACCAATATTTGACGAATGTCGAGCACAGCGACGATGTCACCGTTCAATACCCCGTCGATCGCATCGTGCAAAGAAGCGTAATTGACGATGGTCATTTGCGGATAAGCTTCTAACAAGTCATCTTGAATGCTCCACCCTTTCAGCAAGCCAATTCTTTCATTCTTCACTTGCTCTAAGGTATTGATGTGCTTGTTTTCTTCTTTGGTGAGTAACGCAAACTTTGCGTGATAAAGAGGTTCACCCACTACACCGATACTCGAAAGATCATCTTGGTCGGCAATCGATTGAAGAATATCGATATTGCCATTTTTAAAGTCGTTGACGAGCTCATTCCAACTTCGACCGTTCACAAACTTAAACTTTAATCCGGTCATTTCAGAAATCATCTTAAACAGATCAATCGAGAAGCCATTTGGCCGACCGCCAACAGTGTAATCAACCGGAGCCCAGTTATTTTGGTTCGACACTTTCAACTCTGGCGTTTGTGCTACCAGTGCTCGCTGCTCATCCGTTAAGTTCACCGGAGAAACCAAGGGCAAGCGCTCTTCGATGTCGATCATCTTGTTGGTTGCAATCAACCGACCGTTCGCTTGGTAGATAAACGCTTCCGCTTCTGAGGCTTGCTTATTTTCGATAAAACGGCTGGTGAGTTGAGCCTCAAGCGAGGAGAGAAGAATGTCCACCCCAACTACGGTATCGGATTCTGGCACCTTGATGGAGAAGGTTTCTCCCGAGACTTTTAGCGTGTTAAACAGATACGGAGAGGTGTTATAAGTGTCATCGTAATCGGCATTTTCAAACCAGCTGCGCTGAGTCGGGATGAAGTTACTGAACTCATCAGAAGCATGGCGTGATACAAAGTTTGCATCGTAGTAAATACTCACCTTACGACGTTCTCGCTTCACGCCACTGTGAACAATCAACAACCATTTATCGCCGGGTTGCGCTTCCACTCGGGAACGTATTTCGTCTGAAGAAAGGTTGATCAGCTGGAAGAAATCGTTATTCGCTTTTGCAACAAAAATGCTGTGAATACTGGGCTCACGAACCAGTAACTTAGATAACGGGATGATGATGCTCTCTTCGGGTGTATCTACCCCGATGAGCGACACTAACTGCGCACCACTTCGTGTCACGGTCTCAGCTAAGTGTTGTAAATTCGATAGATGACTCGATACCCCTGTCGCGATGGCTTGATATCGAGTGAGGGTGTGTTGCAGCTCAGTTTTTCTTGCAAAGTGGTATTGCAAAACTATCGCCACACCTACTGTCACTAGGGTACAGAAGACAAACATCAACCCTAGCGCTGTCCTTAACGAAATGCGTTTACGTTTTTTCATCGTTTTATCTTGGAGTAATCCAAGCGCCTTAATCCTTTAACCAACTGAAATTATTGTCTAAAAAATGGATTTCAGCCAATCAAGAAATTTTATCGAAGCAAACAAAAACGCCTCCATCTGGAGGCGCTTTATCTTAGTGACTAAATTGAGTTGGGGTACTTAAGTGAAAACGTAACGATTACGCTTGTGCTGGTACGCTTTCAACTTGAGTTTGTTGCTCAGCTTCTTCTTTGTTGAAGCCTTCGTGCAGATGGTAGTAACGTTGGTAAATTACGCCACTGATGGTCATCATGATTGCAGGTAGACCAATCATCATAAATTCTAAGCCCATAATGGTGCTTGCTGATTGCTCCACGTTTGGTACGTAACCCACAACAGACAGACCAACACCCACGATGAAGCCACCTGCTGCGCCTGCGAATTTCACAAGCATGGTTTGTACTGAGAAGATAACGCTCTCGCTACGACGACCTGTTTTGTGCTCACCGTAGTCCACCACGTCGGCCAGCATTACAGTTTGCAGCGCGTTCGCGATACCCACACCAAATTTAATTGCCGCACCCGCCATACCAATCATTAGCGCGTTAGCTGGAGCGATGAAGCCCATCAATAGTAGAAGTACACAAGACAGAATTGGGAAGCCACAAGCGATAGGCCATAGAAGTTTACGTGGTAATAGAGAAGCGATACGAGGGAACAAGAACACACCCGCTACTTCTGCTGCGCCTGCAACCGCCATGTAAACCGGGAATAGCTCCGCGTTACCCAGTGCGTAAGAGAAGTAGTAAATCGCAAAGCCACCAACCAATAGGTTCGCAATTTGGAAAGACAGAACCGTGCCGATTAGCGCTTTAAGCTGATCGTTTTTACCGATGATAGTCAAAACGTCTTTGAAGCTGAATTTCTCTGCTGGTTTTGCGTTAGCTGGTGCTGCTTTCTCTTTTACGTTACGAGCAATCAAGAATGCACTCATTACAAACAGAACCGCAATCAGCATCGCAACATTGAAGAAACCGTCACCTTGGTTGCCGTTACCTAGCTCGCCCACGATGTGCAGACCGTAAGTACCAGTAATGAACCATGCAAGGCTAGCGAACAGACGTGGCCATACCACCAGCTTTTCACGTTCTTGGCGAGAGCTTGATAGCGCAGGAATCATTGACCAGTAAGGAATATCCATAATGGTGTACGTTAGACCCCAAAGGATGTATGCCGCTGCTGCGTAGATGTAAAGCGTAGTACCTTCAAACATGTGAGTACTGAAAAGGCCAACCAGTACTACTGCGTTTAATAACGTACCAATCACAATCCAAGGACGGAATTTACCGAATTTTGAGCGCGTGTTGTCCACGATCACACCCATCATTGGGTCAGTAATCGCATCAATAATACGAGCGGCTAAGAAGATGGTACCAACGAAAGCAGCAGACAAGCCAGCTACGTCAGTGAAGTAGAACATTAAGAAGATGTAGATAGGTGCACAGGCAAAGTCTTTACCGAGTGCGCCAAGGCCGTAGGACAGCTTGGTTTGTAGCGTAATTTTATCAGACATAATAGTTCCTTAGTGTCGTACTGCTATTCATTCCCCTAACTAGAATTCATAACGTCGACGTCTTTTATTTATATTTCGATGCTAATGCTACTCACACACTGAATGCCTTACTGTGATCAAAAACCGCTTTATGGAAACGTTTACAGGCAAGTTTTCAAAATGAGACATCGAACAATATTTAGACCTATTAATGCGAGGAGATCGTGTTATTTACGCCATTTTATCAACACTTTACGCTCATTAAGCATGAGAACGATTTCAAATCGGCCATTTAAAACCAACGCAAAAAGCCGTACAAACCTGATGTTTGTACGGCGATAGAAAACCAATGAGAAACGATGAAATCGTCTAAATAGCTATGATTCTAAATAGGCAAGGTTCTAAATAGATAAGGCTTAATGAATACGTTCGAACTTCACCAGCATGGCACTTTCAGCATCGAGGATTGGCATGGTCAAGCCTACCTCTTCACACCATGCGCCAGATAGCTCACAACCCGATTCAGTCCAAGGCGGTTGGTAATTCACGATGTCATCGTAGTTAGACGGTTTATCCAATACCGTCACTCGATATGTCGCTTGTGGAACCAAGCCCGGTACGCGCAAATGCCCACTTAAAGAGTTCGTTGGCATCGCGAGTTGCGCAATCATAACCACAGCTTCCGATTGATCGTTTGAGACAACCGCATGAATTAGATGCGCTTTATCGTCCGTTGGGATTCGCCAAGTTCTGCCGCTGTGTAGCAATGGGCGCAGCATCTTGTGCAGCTTGATGTAGCGTTCAAAGCCTTCTTTTTCCGCTTGTTCTTCTTTCACTGGGTCAAGCTCAATCCCCATGTGACCGAACAGTGCTGTAAGCCCACGGAACTCAATGCTGTGACGACGGCGCGTACTATGACAGTGGCTAGCACCAATATGGCTGCCCATCACTTCTGGCGGGAAGAAGTAGCTCATACCGCGTTGAATGGTTTGACGCTCAAGTGCGTCGTTATTGTCTGAAGCCCAGAATCGATGCGTGCGTTTCAGAACCTCAAAATCAATACGACCACCACCTGCCGCGCAAGATTCAATCTCCACTTTCGGGTGCTTTTCACGAACTTTATCAACTAACTGGTAGTAACGTTGGGTTTGATTGTGCGCCGCAGCCTGACCTAAGTGCGCTGGCTGAACGACTTCGCGGTTCATATCCCACTTGATGTAAGCGATATTGTAAGTCGAGAGGAAATGATCCAATCGCTCAAACAAGAAGTTAAACGCATCATCGTTTTGTAGGTTAATCACGTATTGGTTGCGACCAGTTGGCTGATCGTAACCGTTTACAGCCAGTAACCAATCAGGATGAGTACGGAACAACTCGGAATCTTTGTTGATCATCTCTGGCTCAAACCACAAGCCAAATTCCATGCCCAATTTATTTACGTGTTCCACAATCGGGTGCAAGCCATTTGGGTACTTAGCTTCACACAGGAACCAATCCCCTAGCCCTGCTTTGTCACCGTTACGCCCTTTAAACCAACCATCATCAATGATAAAGCGTTCTACACCCATCTCTGCCGACTGAGTTGCCATCGACATGATGTATTCTGGATCGTGGTCGAAGTAGATGCCTTCCCACGTGTTGAGGTGGATCGGGCGAGGTTTGTCCGTGAAATCACTCGGCAAAATCGTTTCACGCACATGAGAGTGGAAGTGATGACTCATACCATTCAAACCACAATTACTGTGGCTCGCGTACAACCAAGGCGTCGTAATGCTCTCACCTTCTTTTAGCGCCACTTCACCAGGCAGGTAAATAACTTCAGCTTGCATGTAACGGCGGCCATCGGCTTTCACATCTACACGTAATCTGTGGTTGCCACTCCATGCGAAATGGAAGCCCCACACATCGCCATTCATTTCATCAAAGTGAGTCGTGCCGGCAACAAGCGCAGGATAATGCTCATGAGAAGTACGTCCACGACGGTTTTCTTGTTGGTAGCCGCCTTGCAGCAATGGCTGGCGCACCGTTTGGAACTCATGAACCCAGCGCCCGTAATAAGTCATCAACTCATTCGCACGAGCTGGCAAAGGCAACGTATTGGCAAGACGGTTCACATGATAAACGCCTGCTTTTTTGTTGGTGAGCGTATGACGCGTTTTCACCACATCGTTGCTATCAAGCTTAAGCTCGGTTTGTAAACGAAGACCTGCGATTGCATCTTCGCTCTCAATCACAATACTGTCTTGCTGTTGTTCAATATGGGAGATGACAAACACTGGAGCCCAATCTTGACCATCGCGATGCCCTTCCACACCAGGGCTGCTGAAAACGCCACGACCAAGCTCTGGGTGTAGAGTCATGGATACATCGCTGTCCAAACGACCGTATGGCACGGGACGATGTAAAGCCATGCGAAAACCACTAAGGTCACCACTTACTTTTTGTCCCCAATGCAGAATCTCTGCATATTCGCCCAACTCTACAATCAATTGAGTTTGCTGACCGGTTAGCTCAATCAGTGTTTTGTCCGTCATCTTGTCTTACCTTGAAACTGGAAATTACGCTGCATCATAATGAAAAAAACAAAAAAATCTGTGAGCCACACCAAAATCATGGAAACGTTTACAGTAAGTTTTTCAAACTTGTGCCATCGCCCGCTACGCCTTATTCCTTCTTATATTACGCTACGATCAGCTCCAAAAATCTCAGATTCTTTGTTGACTGAGTTCTTTAAAGCACTGCACGTAAATTCGAATACCAAACTGATTTATAAAGAATTTTTCGTTATTTAATTCATTACCTTACAACAATAAAATCATAAATAAGGTTACAGACCGCTCAGTTGAACTCCTCACCTCTTGAAGTGGTTAACCGACAACCGTATTCTTGAGGCTTCGAGATTCTTTATGAAGTGTCTCTCTTGGGTCCTAACTCAAAATCCCAGTTTGACGATACCGCAAATGCTCGTGTGCAGTGCGCCCGCGAACCAATTGTTGTATATGCTTCCTTGTCTCACATGCCCAGTTGATTTCAATTGGGCTCTCTTTCCTCTTCTTCCTAATAACTTCCTTTTCTTAGAAAAAATCCAATTTAAATCAGAACTTTAAATAACATCAACCCAAATATCCACCCCCAAACACAGCCCAACCAAAGTAAACGATTCCAACTTGCGCGGTTAGAAATCAATCTAAAATCGCGCTTAAAACCTCAATTTAAGAGATCGCAATCACACAAAATAGTAATAAACCCCTCATTACGACAAAAATGCCAACCTCATCATGAAAACGTTTCCAGAGTTTATTTACACTGCGCAGCGAGTTAGGACTCAAACCAATAAAGAATAAATCCATAAAAATAGAATGGAGACACTTCATGAAACAAAAGACGCTTGTAAGAGCGCTTGGGTTAACCCTCGCCCTAGCACCGCTTGCTGGTATGGCTGCAGTGGAGAACATCACTTACTTTGGCTACGCCAAGTGGGGCAACATTTACACCGATAACGATGAACACAATGGTGGCAAAGGCGAACGCAACGATGTGATTCGTGCTGGTCAAGGTTACGGTAACTACCGTTTGGGTAACGAACTGAACTGGTGGGAAGCGGGCCTCAAAGCCGACGTTTGGCAACAAGGCGACGCGTACTTTGATACCACTCTTTACCTTGGTAGTGGCGAAAGCTGGGGTGACGTTAGCTTGATCCAAATGTGGTCGTCAGGTCATGGGCTGTTTGAAGGCCAAGCGGATGCGACTGTTTGGGCGGGCGAACGTTTTTACCGCCGTCATGAAGTGCACATGATCGACATTAAATACTGGGACACATCGAGCACAGGTATCGGTATTGAAAACTGGGATCTTGGCTTTGCTAAAGGCCACATCGCATGGATGGCGCCAAACTCTAGCGCAGATGGCCGCAGTTTACACAACATCGACGCACGTTTGAGCGGTATTGAACTGAGCGACAGTGCAGATCTTACGGTCGGTTTGAACTATGTGTTCACGCAAAACTCTAGCTATGACAAAAGTGACATCACCACTTCTGGCGCCATGCTTTCTGCACTTTACCGTCAAGCTTGGAACTATGGTTCAAACACATTCGCTTTCCAATACGGTACGGATGCGCTTGCGGGCGGCTTAATGAGTGCTGAAGGCGGCTCAAACCGTAAATACAACACAGGCGTTGAGCACGATGGTTACAGCTGGCGTATTTTCAACTCTGGCGATCTTAACGTGAATGAAGATTTCCAAGTGATGTACTCCATCGCTTACCAAGACAAAAACCTGGATAACAACGAAGGTGAGAAATGGTTCAGTGTGGGTGCTCGCCCTCAATACAGCTGGACAGAATACATGGCAACCGCACTTGAAGTTGGCTACGAATCAGTCGAAGCACAAAACGGTGCTGGCACCAACGACATGTACAAAGTAACGGTGGCGCAAATGTTCCAAGCAGGCAAAGGCGTTTGGGCTCGTCCATCACTGCGCTTGTTCGCGACCTACTCAGAGAAAACCGATGAGTGGAACCGTGGCGGCGAAGTCTACGGCCATGCTCGCAGCACTGGTGGACAAAACGTCGACGAAATCACCTTCGGCTTTAACGTCGAAACATGGTGGTAATCCAAACCCGCTACTATTTATGAACCCAACGGGGTGAGTAATACGCTCACCCCACAAAGGACAACGCAGATGAAACTAAAACCGCTAGCAACTCTATTCATGGCTCTGTCTCTTGGCGCGTGCAGTGGATTACCAGAGCAAACCTTTAATACTGATTTGAGCCAACCGCAATGTTGCTCAACGTTAGATGCTTTGCCTCTGACCGCCCTATCGATTCCTTTCCACCAGCAGGTGGTTATGGATGCAAATCTGCCGAGCTTGAGCAGTGCGGTTTTACTTTCCTCAGATTCTGCTTCATCCAAACCGCTCCCGGTGATGAGCTACCAAATCACTTCTGACGCGCCATTCTCGCTACTTGTTCGCTCTTATATTGATAACAATGCGCTATTTGCTGCGAACGTTCTTATTTATGACGCGAAATGGCAGCTTCTATCCGATTACTCAGCAAAAGACTTTAGCTACCACACAACGGGCATGCGCGGCTTAGAACGTGTTGAACAAGTGATCGCGGTGAACCCACAACTTAATGGCGCGAAATACGTGGTCATCGCTTCAGATTCGACACTGCTTGGCACCGAATTGACTCGCAAACACCCAGAAGAAGTCTATGCAGAAACGCAAAACGTCATTGGCAGTAAACAGCTTCCGCTCACTGCTCAGTTCCAACCTTTTGGCGTTATTGATGTTACGGCGAGTGCCTCCGACAACAACGCGGTATTAACGCTTTTGGCGGAATTGGGCACACAAACCAACGACACCGCAAAAGCAGAGTTAACCCCTGCCGCATCGCCTGAAGCACAAGATGAATGGACGTTGTATCAATCTCAAATCGATGCAGCGCTCAAAGACAACGACGTAAAACAAGCGGCGGCGATTGCCAACCAAGCAGCTGAGCAAGGCTTTACCCAAGCAAAAGATTATCTCGTGAAGCAATTAGCAAAATAACGCTTCACAACAAGAACAAAGACACTCTCGCTACGGACTCAAACTCCGTAGCGAAACAAGATTAGAAACAAAAAGTTAAGTAGGAAAACCATGAAGGCATTTTCAGAAATTCTCCAAAGACGCGACTGGGAAAACCCGCAATCAGTGAACATTCACTGTCTTAAGGCTCACAGCCCTCTTTCCAGTTTCCGCGATATTGACCATGCCCGCGACGGTATTCAAGCCCAGCGTCAATCGCTGAACGGACAATGGAAATTCAAACTGTTTGATGCGCCAGAGCAAGTTGACGGCGAGTTCATCGAGTCACAATTCAATGACAAAGACTGGGATGAGATTACTGTCCCTTCAAACTGGCAAATGCAAGGTTACGACAAGCCTATCTACGCCAACGTGAAATACCCATTCGAAGTAAACCCGCCGTTTGTACCAAGTGATAACCCAACGGGTTGCTACCGCACTACCGTGTCACTTTCAGCAGAAGACTTAGCCAATACGCAGCGCATTATCTTTGATGGCGTGAACTCAGCTTTCCACCTTTGGTGTAACGGCACTTGGGTTGGCTACAGTCAAGACAGCCGTCTGCCTTCCGAATTCGACCTAACGCCTTACCTTGTTGCGGGTGACAACAGTCTTGCCGTCATGGTGATTCGTTGGAGTGATGGCAGCTACCTAGAAGACCAAGATATGTGGTGGCTAAGTGGTATCTTCCGCGACGTGACTTTGCTGTCTAAACCACAACACTGCATTGAAGATGTGTTCATCACACCGGATTTAGACGCGTGTTACCGCGATGGTTCACTGTCGGTTGTGACTTCGATTTCTGCGCCTGACACCTACCAAGTTCAATTGCAGCTGTTTGATGGCGAACAAGCCGTGACAGAGCCACGCATCGACTGTCCGCACAACCGTCGCATTGACGAACGTGGTACGTGGGATGACGTGGTATTCCAAACATTGCACGTACGCGAGCCAAAGAAATGGACAGCGGAAACACCGAACCTTTACCGCTTAGTCGTTTCATTGTTGGATGAAAATGGCACGCACTTAGAAAGCGAAGCGTACCCTGTGGGCTTCCGTAAAGTCGAAATCACCGATGGCCAATTGAAGCTAAACGGTAAGCCTTTGTTGATCCGCGGCGTGAACCGTCACGAACATCACCCAGAGCTTGGTCATGTGATGACGGAAGAAGACATGATCCGCGACATCTGCTTGATGAAGCAATACAACTTCAACGCGGTACGTACAGCGCACTACCCGAACCACCCTCGTTGGTACGAACTGTGTGACCAATACGGCTTGTATGTGTGCGATGAAGCGAACATCGAAACCCATGGCATGCAACCAATGAACCGCCTATCGAGCGATCCACAATGGGCGCACGCTTACATGAGCCGCTACACCCAAATGGTGATGCGCGATAAGAACCACCCTTCGATCATCATCTGGTCTTTAGGTAACGAATCCGGTCACGGCAGCAACCACAATGCCATGTACGCTTGGTCTAAAAACTACGACCCTTCTCGCCCAGTGCAATACGAAGGCGGCGGTTCAAACACCACGGCAACCGACATCATTGCGCCAATGTACGCGCGTGTTAATACGGTCATCGAAGACGAAGCCGTGCCTAAATGGGCAATCAAGAAATGGGTGTCGTTACCAAATGAAACTCGTCCTTTGATCTTGTGTGAATACGCACACGCGATGGGCAACAGTCTGGGTAGCTTTAATGACTACTGGGATGCGTTCCGCGATTACCCTCGCCTACAAGGCGGCTTTATTTGGGATTGGGTGGATCAAGGTTTGAGCCAATGGGATGAAAACGACCAACATTTCTGGGCTTACGGCGGCGACTTTGGCGATGAAATCAATGACCGTCAGTTCTGCATCAACGGTTTGATCTTCCCAGATCGCACGGTTCATCCAACGTTGGAAGAAGCAAAATATTGCCAACGCATGATCACTGTGTCACTGCAAAAGCAAACCAAAGAAGCTTGCACACTATTGGTAACTAACGAGAACTTGTTCCGCGCAACCGATAACGAGCAATTGAACTGGTCTCTGTTGGAAGATGGCAAAGTCATCCAAACGGGTTCATTGGCGCTTAACGTAGAAGCCGACAGCCAAGCAAGCATTGAGATTGCCCTTAACTTCACGCCAAATGCGGAAGCGCAATATCACTTAAATACCGACATTACTCTGATTGCTGCAACGCCTTGGGCAGACGCAGAACACGTCGTTGCTTCTGAGCAAATGTCACTACGCAATACAGCAGGCCTTGCTCTACCAACATTGGAAACGCAACTAGCGCCAATGTTAACGCAGCAAGACAATGCCATTTTGGTGTCTAGCGTGGATGAAAAATATCAATGGCGTTGGGATAGTCAAACTGGCTTGATGACCGACTGGCGTGTCGATGGCGAAGCACAAATGCTTGCGGCACCACAAGATAACTTCTTCCGTGCGCCACTAGATAACGACATCGGTGTGAGCGAAATCGACAACGTCGATCCAAACGCTTGGATGTGTCGTTGGGACATGGCGGGTATCGGCCAGTGGGAACGCCAATGTGTCGCTTGCCACAGTGAAACTCTGGCGCATGCAGTGAAAGTGACTTCGACGTTCGCTTACCACTTTAATGGTGAAGTACAGGCGATCACGACTTGGACACACACACTAAGCAATAACGGTGAGATGGCATTGGCTGTCGACGTGAAATTGGCTGATGATTTACCACCAATGCCACGCATCGGTTTGGAATTCGAACTGCCATTGAATGAGCAAAACGCGCCGATCACATGGCAAGGCTTAGGTCCATTTGAAAACTACCCTGACCGTTTGGCAGCGGCGCGCTTCGGCCAGCACACACAAACACTTGAGCAAATGCACACGCCATACATTTTCCCAACCGATAGCGGTCTGCGTTGTGGTACGCAATGGTTGAAGGTGAATGAGTTAGAAATCTCGGGTGACTTCCAGTTCAGTGTGAGTCAGTACGCTCAGCAACACTTAGCAACAGCGAAACACACCAACGATTTGGTCGCGGAAGAGAAGATTTACGTGCGCCTAGACCATAAACACATGGGCGTTGGCGGTGATGACTCTTGGAGCCCTAGTGTGCACAAGGAATTCCAGTTAACGGACAATCAATACGCTTACAAAGTGACGTTTAAACCTGCTCAGTAATCGATTGATATCCTAAACATAAAACACGTCAGTGTGGCTTAATCCCCAAGTTTCGGCTTGGGGATTTTTTTATTTGAGCATAAGTTTTATGCTGGTTTTATTGCGCCAGTTTGCCGTAGATGTAAGCGAGCTCTGCCACGGTTTTCGCTGAGAACTTTTTCAACAGACTTGCGCGATGCACTTCCACCGTTCGCATCGCAATACACAGCTCATCGGCAATGCGAATATTGCGTTTGCCAGCGATGATCAAACGCAGAATGTCTTTCTCTCTTGGCGTCAGCGATTCATATGCCGCTTTCGCGCCCGCGATATCCAGATTCGCCGCAGACTGAACTTGGCCTTTCAAAATCGCTTGTGCCAGCTCATCCCCTTTTACCGGTTTTTGGAAGAAATTCACCGCGCCTGCTTGCAGCGCATCCACCGCCATTGGCACATCGCCATGTCCGGTTAAGTAAATCACCGCCAGTGGACTTTTGGCTTCATTGAGAATTTGATGCACTTGTTGGCCACGCAAATTGGGCATTCGGCTATCCAGAATTACACAACCTGCTTGATGGATATTCACGCCATCAAGAAATGCCTGTCCATCGGCAAACGTCGTCACAGAGAAGTCATGTTCTTCGAGCATAAACGCCAACGAATCTCGCACCGACTCATCATCGTCGACCACAAATACGGGCAGTTGCTTATCACTCATTCACTTCTCCTGTGTTTCTTTTTGTTTGCTCTTCTTCATTGCGTTTTGCATCGGTTGTTTTCATGGTTTGATACGGCAAGGTTAATACCACCAAGCAACCGTGTGGCTGAGTAGATTGGATAACGAATTCACCACCGTGCATCTCCATAACATCACGACAGATCGCCAGCCCCAGCCCTAATCCTTCCTGTTTTGTACTCACAAAGGCAGCGGTCGGGTTCTCATGCTCCAAGCCCGTACCGTTATCCAACACTCGAATCGACATACTTTGCGCTTGATAATCCGTGTGAAGCGCAATTTTGCCTTGATAATTATTAGGGTGATTTTCTGCGTACATCACACAAGCATCTATCGAGTTGTTCATCACGTTCACCAACACTTGCTGCAGACCTACGGCATCAGCTTCGACCCATTGGGCTTGTCCTTCGCTGCTACGAACCACTTCAATGCCTTGCTTCTGCAAGCGGAAATTCAGCAGCTCCACCGTATCAGAGATCAGTTGCTCCACATCGCATGCCGCCATGTCGACACTGCGCTTTTTAATTAAGGTTCGCAAGCGACAAACGATCGCGTCGGCGCGTTCTACTTGGGTCTGGATCTTTTCTAATACCGGCACGATATCTTCATGAGGACGCTTCTTAGCTAATCGTAACAAACCACCTTCGCTGTAGTTTCGGATCGCCGCTAAAGGTTGGTTTATCTCGTGCGCAAGACTGCTGCCTAATTCGCCCACAATGGCCACTCGTTGTGAGTGCTCTAGCATTTCGCTCTTCTCTTTTAAACGCAGTAAGGTTTTCTCTAGCGCTTGTTTACTCTTGCTGAAACGATACTCCAGCCAGAAGTGGTAAATGTTCAACACAATCACAAACAGAAATAACGCCCACGCCCATTCTTGATGGAAACGCAGCCAGCGTAGCGCCTCTTTCCACCAAGGTTGCTGCAGTGGGTGCAAGTCCATCGCTTGGTAGAGTTTATCTATCGACAACAAGCTGACTGGTGATGTCCAACCGGATGCTTTAGCTGCAATCGCAGCGGGATTATCGGCAGGCATCGCAAGTAAGACTCGACTGATCTTCTTGGCTAATTGAGACGAGCCACGTTCCGTTTTCGCAAAGGACCAATTTGGATACAAGGGCGTCGACACTGCACACTCGGTTTGAGGAAGTTTAAGCGGACTTAAAACCCGCAGTTGCCCCTCTTCCAATAGCCCTTCACCTTCCATTTGCTCAACCAAACAAGCTGGAACCACGGCGGCTTCCACATTGTGATCACGCAGTTGGTAGAGATTGGCATCAATTGGGAAACCTAAAAAGCGCACGTCCGAGAAAAAGTCATTCGGATCTAATCCTTTCTCTATCACTTGATAACGCAATGTGAGGTAACCGCCAAAGGCTTTCTCTGACACTGCTGCAATCGGCAAACCGGAAACATCATTGAGTGTGGAATAAGGCGAATCAGAACGCACCACCAACGCCGACCCAATGCCGTAATTGGAGTTTTCTGGCGCTTGGCTGGTCAACGTCGCTATCCAAGACAACGCGTACTGACGTCCCAAACGCACCGCTTGTCCGGGGTTAGTGAGAATGAAATCCATACTTTGGTTTTCGACTGCTTTGGTCATGCCATCGAGATCTAGCGGATGGAGAACAAACCGCACTTCAGGGATCTGTTGATTGAGCCAGTAAATCGTCGGTTGCCAACGCTGCTCCGCATATAAATGGCCACGTATGGCTAGCACACCTACATCGACTTGCGGTTTAGAGAAAGCGCTGGAATCTAATGTCTGCGTTGGTGCTGCATGTGCAAAAGAAGCCATCAAGCAGCCGAGCATAAGACTGATAAAAACAATCCATAAGCGAATGAAGTTTAGCGATTTTTTCAGCATGAATTGTTTCTTAATCCTCGGTATTGGGAGCATCAGAATAACAGCAACATAGCGGAATCCACATTTGTTTTAGATCAACTTTGCTCTCGGTATGTGGAAATCCACTATATCGGCAAACGGCTGCAATTCTGACAATGAAAACAAGCTCTAATCAATCTTAGCAGGTGAGTTATGGATTCCACCAAACGCCGTTTTCTCAGTGCCGTTACCGCAGGCGCTGCGCTGATTCCGATAGCCGGAATTGGCACAGCCACAGCAGGCACGGTGATCAGAAACAACAATGAACCAGACCGTAAAGGCCAAGTCGGTAAACGCTACGCCATGGTTGTCGACTTGCGTAAATGCGTTGGCTGTCAGGCTTGTACTGTCGGTTGCAGCATCGAGAACCAAGCCCCTATTGGCCAGTTCCGAACCACGGTTAAACAGTATGAAGTCACCCTCGATGATGGCTCAACCGCGACAGAAGAAGTGAAGTCTTTCATGCTGCCACGCTTGTGTAACCACTGTGATAACCCACCGTGTGTGGCTGTTTGTCCGGTGCAAGCCACCTTCCAACGAGAAGACGGCATCGTGATGGTCGATAACAGTCGCTGCGTGGCGTGTGCATACTGCGTTCAAGCCTGCCCTTACGATGCGCGTTTCATCAACGAAGAGACCCTAACTGCGGATAAATGTACTTTCTGCGCACATCGCCTTGAAGAAGGTTTGCTGCCAGCTTGTGTGGAAACGTGTGTCGGTGGTGCTCGCGTGATTGGTGACATCAACGATCCGAACAGCGAAGTTCGCCGCCTGATGACAGAGCACCAAGACGACATCAAAGTGCTTAAGCCAAACGAAGACACCAAACCTCACGTGTTCTACATCGGCATGAATGAACGCTTCACTCAACACATTGAAGGTCAGCCTGCGATTTACGATCCACAAGGAGAAAAAGCATGAACATAACCGAAGTGCTCGTACAGCCTCAGGCCATCGCTTGGCTTCCTTGGGCGGTACAATATTTCTTCTACATTGGCTCAGCTTATGCGGCGGCTATTTTGTTCTTAATCGCGCTGTTGTTTGAATCTCACACTAGCCATCGTCTGCGCGCCGCCTTGGTGCTGACTCTTGCAATTGGCGCGATCGTTGGCCCGCTCGCGTTAACAGGCGATCTCCACCAGCCGGGGCGTGCTTGGCATTTCTACGCACATCTCACCCCTTGGTCTTGGATGTCATTAGGTTCGTTGTTCTTACCTCTGTTCTCTGGCTTGGCTGTGGCAACGGCATGGCTATATCTGCGTAATGAATTGATCAACCTAGAGAGCCAACCGGGTAAGGTATTTCCGCTTCTTGCGAAGCTCTCGCTAGGTCGTTGGAAAACCAGCCGTAAGCTGATGATTACTGTGTCGATTGTGACGGTCTTATCTGGCCTCACCATCGCGCTTTACACTGGCGCAGAGATTGCGATCGTGAAATCTCGTTCGTTGTGGCATCAACCTGCATCACCTGTGCTTTGGTTTGTGACTGCGTTTATTGGCGCGGTCGGTTTTACCCTACTTATTTGGCTTTTGATTCCATCGAAGTCGGACCGCCTGACCTTCGGAGATACTCGTTTACTGCGTCAGACGACCGCAATTAGCGGCGCATTATCGTTGCTGTTGATTCCTATCTGGGCTTCGAACAATGCCAGCTCATCCCTTTACGCTTCCCCATTATGGGTACAGCACATCGCATTACTAACGTCTTTGCTGCTGGGTAGCGTACTGCTTGCACTGTTTACACTGCGTGATACTAATCGTCACTTCATTCGAGTGTTATTCATGTCTGGGATGGCTCTCACCACAGCATGGACGGTTCGTTGGATCACCATGATGGAAGTACAAACCATCGCTAAGTTTGATGTTGGCCCATATCCATATGACTTGCCAATTGGCAGTAATGGTCTGCTCGGCATCATCGGCATGTTTGGACTGTGGATTGCGCTGGCATTACTTGGTTCCGAACTGATTCAACCAAAGCGTGAATCTACATCTTCAACCCTAACTCAACACTGATCTAAGAGGATTTCATTATGGATAACAAACGCCGTCAGTTTTTGAAATCTGGCCTTGCAGTGGGCGGGCTTGGAGCCTTTGCTGCGGGCTACGCAACCACCACAAAACACATGGTAGAAGGTGCTATTCACGGCACTGCGGGTGAGAAAACCCGTGATATTCACCACGGCAACTCACTGGAGCCCGAATATAAGGTGAACGACAAGGGCAACTTAATCCCGAATCCAAATCAGCGTGTTGCGCCATCAATGTGTTTTGGTTGTTGGAGCCTATGTGGTTTGCGCGTTCGTATCGACAATCGTAACGACGAGATCCTGCGCATTTCGGGCAACCCTTACCATCCGTTATCACATCAGCAACACGTTCCATTTGAGACGCCTGTAAAAGACGCTTACTTGAGCTTGGCGGGGGAAAACGGTTTAGAAGGCCGCTCCACAGCGTGTGCTCGCGGTAACGGCATGATGGAAATTCGAAATAGCCCTTATCGTATAACCCAACCACTGAAGCGTGTGGGCAAACGTGGTGAAGGTAAATGGGAACCGATCAGCTACGAGCAGTTGGTGGACGAAGTCGTCAACGGTGGTGATCTGTTTGGCGAAGGTCATGTTGAAGGTTTGAAAGACATTCGTGACCTCACGGCGCCCGTTGATCCGCAAAACCCTGAATACGGCCCGAAAGCCAACCAGCTGTTGATGACTAACGCCGGTAACGAAGGCCGTGACGACATCTTCAAGCGTTTTGCTTTTAATAGTTTTGGTACGCGTAACTTTGGCCATCATGGTTCTTACTGTGGCTACGCTTTCCGTGCAGGCAGCGGCGCGTTCATGAACGATCTGGATAAGAACGCCCACTTAAAGCCAGACTTCGATAATGCCGAATACGTTATTTTTATTGGCATGTCACCAGCACAAGCGGGCAACCCGTTCAAACGTCAAGCCCGTCAGCTAGCCAAAGCGCGCACCGAAGGCAAAATGGAATACACCATTATCACGCCGAGCTTGCCAGCAGGTTCATCAAGCCTTGCTGCGGGTGACAACAACCATTGGATGCCAATTAAACCGGGCACCGATTCAGCCTTGGTTCTTGGCATGATTCAGTGGATCATCGCCAACGAACGCTACAACAAAACCTTCCTTGCTCAACCAGGAGCAACGGCGATGCAAAGAGCGGGCACGGCACATTGGTGTAATGCCACTCACCTTGTGATCAGCGACGAATCTCACCCACGTCACGGGCACTTCTTACGTGCATCGGAAATGGGCATGCCATTTGAAGGGGAAGCACTATCAGAGACAGATCCATACGTGATTGTCGATGCGCAAAGCGGTGAGTTGAGCGTACACAAGCAGGCAGGTGAAGCATCGTTGTTTGTCGACCAAGATGTAGAGCTGGCATCTGGTGTCGTTCGCGTTAAGTCATCATTGCAACGTTTGAAAGAAGAAGCGTTTAAATACGATCTGGACTTCTACAGCGAGCAATGTGAGATCCCAGTGGATCAAATCATCGCGCTAGCAAAACGCTTTACCAGTCATGGTACTAAAGCGGTGGTTGATACTCACGGCGGCAACATGCACACCAACGGCTTCTACAACGCCTTCACCATCATGATGCTCAATGCTCTGATTGGTAATATCAATATGAAAGGCGGCGCAATGGCGAAAGCAGGCGGTTATCCGACATCTGCGGCAGGCCCTCGCTACGACTTCACTCAATTTGAAGGCAAGGTGGGACCAAAAGGCGTGTTCCTTTCACGCAGCAAATTCCCTTACCAGAAAACCAGCGAATACAAACGTCGCGTGGAGGCAGGCGAATCCCCTTACCCTACTCGTGCACCTTGGTATCCGTTTGCAGCGCCTTTGCTTACCGAGCATCTATCGGCTGCGATCGATGGTTATCCATATCGAGTAAAAGCGTGGATCAACCACATGGCGAACCCAATCTATGGTGTGCCGGGTTTAAAAACGCTGCTTGAAGACAAGCTAAAAGATCCAAAGCAGCTTGGTTTGATTGTTTCTGTCGATGCCTTCATCAACGAGACCACTGCACTATCGGACTACATTGTGCCAGATACTGTCACTTACGAAAGCTGGGGCATGGCATCACCTTGGCATGATGTTCCAGTAAAAGCAGTGACGGCTCGCTGGCCAATCGTGGAAGCTCGCACAGAAAAAACCGCCGATGGTCGCAGTATTTGTCTAGAGAACTTCCTGATTGATATCGCCAAAAAGATGCAGCTAGGCGGCTTTGGTGACAACGCAATCAAAGACACGCAAGGTCGTTTACACGGTATTCACTCTGCTGAAGACTTCTATCTTCGCTCAGCAGCCAACCTTGCCTACGTGAAAGGTGGCGTTCCGGAAGTGAGTGCAGAAGACATTGCTTGGTCTGGTCTTGAGCGCCTATTGCCAAGCATGCAAAAAGCACTAACACCAGATGAGATGAAGCGCGTGGCGTACATTTTTGCTCGCGGTGGTCGTTTTGAAAACGCCACAGAAGCCTACAAAGGTGAGCAAATGAAATATAAGTGGTCACGTCCTGTCGCGATTTGGAACGAGCGTGTTGGCAGCGCAAGAAACACTATGACAGGCGAGTTCTACAGTGGCTGTCCGACTTGGCATCCACAAAAACTCGCAGATGGCACGCCACTTGAGACTCAGTATCCGAAAGCCGAGTGGCCATTCAGCCTAACCAACTTTAAATCGAACATTCACAGCGCGGTATCCAATTTGTCACCACGCTTGAACTCGATTAAAGGCGTTAACCCTGTTTATATCCATCCAACGGATGCCGCAGCGGCTGGCATTCAAACTGGCGATCATTTCGTGATTGAAACTCCAGGAGCCAGCACCACAGCGCTTGCAATGGTCATGTCTGGTATTCGCCAAGGAACGCTCGGTTTTGAACATGGTTTTGGCCACACAGAGTTAGGTCAGCGTGCGCACTGGATTGGTGATAAACAACAACCAGTCAAGACCAGCGGCCATGATGGCGTCAACATCAACGACATAGGTTTAATTGACCCTACTCGTGAAGGTAAAGGTGTGATGCTGGATTGGGTGGTTGGTGCTGCAGCTCGTCAATCTCTGCCTGCGAAGATTCGCAAAGCGTAGCGATTCAGCCATCATTTGTTCGTTAGGCTTCTTCCCTTATAGGGTGGAAGCCTTTTTTATTTCTGCAGTAAGCCGCCATGCCTCTCCACAGGATTTATGTGGATTTCCACAATAGCCACAACTAATAACAATACTCACAATAATGCGCTCAAATAATAATCAAATGTGAGTCAGCATGTTTCGTAACTTATCTTTGGCTGTGCTTTGCCTGAGTGCCGCCTCTTTCGCAGCCTATTCTGCCCCACTCCCCGAACACGGTGAGATCTGTACCGGATGCCATGGTGTCGACGGTAAAGGTCAAGCAGGTATCGCACCTATGCTTGCCGGACTTAATGCCGACTATATGGAAAGTCAGCTCGAGCTGTTCTCGAACGACAAGCGCCACAATGTCATCATGAAAGGCATGGCCGATGAGCTTAGCGACCCGACACTTCGTGCAGAAGTTCTGCAATATTTTGCTCAATTGCCGACTTGGGAATTTACCGACCTTGAGCAGCGCGGTGATCAAGCCGATATCAGCAATCCTTATCGCAAACTGGTTTATCAAGGAGACTGGGATAGAAACATTCCCGCTTGTTCAACTTGCCACGGCGCAAGTGGTATGGGCGTAGACAAATTCCCGCGCCTTGCGAGCCAACAAGCCGATTACTTACAAAACCAACTTCATGCTTGGAAGAACGGCACACGCAGCGGTGATCCGCTCAATATGATGGGCAGCATTGCGAAAAAGCTCACCGATAAAGAAATCGAAAACTTGTCTTACTACTTCGCTTCTTTGCGTTATGAGGAGTCGAAATGAAACTGATTTATTCCCTACTGCTTGCAAGCATCTCTACCCTTGCACACGCCAGTGATGCAGCAAACCATGAACTGCCAGATCGCCAAACCGAATTGCCAGCGGTACAAAAGCACGCTGACACACAGTACCTTAAACCTCGCGATTTAAGCACCATCGAAAACGACGAATTTGGTCAGAAAGTAAGATACGGCTACTCACTGTTTGTGAACTCACAGCAAATGCGTGGGCGTTATGTGGGTAACGAGCAAAACTGTGTAAATTGCCACATGGAAGCCGGACGTAAAGCTAACGCCGCACCTCTGTGGGCAGCTTATATGGCCTACCCTGCTTATCGCAAAAAGAACGACAAAGTAAACAGTTACGCCGACCGCATTCAAGGCTGTTTCACCTATTCGATGAACGGTAAGCCACCAGCAAAAGACTCAAAGGAATTAGAGGCGCTCAGCGCTTATGCCTACTGGTTAGCAATGGGAGGCTTGTTGGATCAATACGGTATGCAAGATGAGCCAGTTCCTGCCATCAGCACTGAACAATTATTAACGGGCGGTAAAGCAGAAGACTTTCCGTTGCCGGAAAAAATCGCTAACGCCTTACCTGCGGAGAAACGTGGCAACCTAGCAGGCCGTGGCTACCCAAAAATAGATAATCCTGAGCTTGAGCCTTCACCAGAGCGTGGCGCGCAAGTATACGTCGACAACTGTGCGGCCTGTCATGGAGAAAGTGGTCAAGGTATTCACGATGAAAACGGCCGCTCTTACATTCCACCTTTGTGGGGCGAATACGCTTACAACTGGGGGGCTGGTATGCACCGCATCAACACTGCGGCTTACTTCATCTACGAGAACATGCCTTTGGGCAAAAGCGTTCAATTGAGTAAACAAGATGCATGGGATGTCGCGGCTTATATTAACAGCTACGAACGACCACAAGACCCTCGCTACAAAGGTGATTTGCAAGCAAACGCGGCGAAGTACCACAATCACCAAGGGTACTACGGCAAAGAAGTGAATGGTCATGTTTTAGGCAGCGAAGCCTTCCAGCCAACTACGGTAGATTAAGCAAGAGCTTCGATTCAACTAAAAGCGTGTTCACCTGAGCACGCTTTTTTGTTTTAAAACCTTGATACACCGCCACTATTCTCAATTGGGTGTTTGAGTTCATCCGCTGCGCATTGTTAAATGAAGCAAATTTCAGATCCTGAGTTCCCTATGGCTACCATCAAAGACGTCGCAAAAGAAGCAGGCGTATCCATTGCAACCGCATCTCGCGTCATCAATGACGCCCCACACACCAGTGAATCCGCGATTGTCGCCGTCAAAGAAGCAATGAAGAAACTAGGCTATCGGCCGAACGCCAATGCGCGCGCATTGGTCAGTAAATCGTCCAACGCGATTGGGGTATTGGTGAACGACGTTTCTGCGCCCTTTTTTGGCACCATGGTCAAAGCCATCGACACCATTGCCAGTGAGCAAGAGAAACAGCTTCTGATCGGCAGCGGTTATCATGATGCCGTGAAAGAGCGCAACGCAATCAACTTGCTGATCAACAGCCGCTGTGAATCTTTGGTCGTACACAGCAAAGGCATGACGGATGCCGAGCTAACCACGCTTGCCAATGAAATTCCGGGCATGGTGCTGATCAACCGTATCGTGCCAGACATCGCTTCACGCTGTATTGCTTTGGATAACCGCAAAGGCTCTTACATTGCCACTGAGCATTTGATTCGCAATGGACACGAACACATCGGCTACATCTGCTCAGGCCATGACATAGAAGATGCAAGAGATCGCCGCGACGGTTACCTTGATGCTCTGCGAGATAACGGCATAAAGATTCGTGAAGAATACATCGAGTACGGCGAGCCAGATGAAACCGGCGGTGAACAAGCTATGGTGAACCTGATGGCGAAGAACACCCCCATCACTGCTGTTGCTACCTACAACGACTACATGGCTGCGGGCTGCATGACCTTGCTACAGGAAAATGGCATCCGTATTCCTGAAGACATGTCAGTGATTGGATTCGATGATGGTCATATCGCGCGCTACATTTACCCTCGCCTAACGACCATTCGTTACCCAATTCAAGTCATGGCAAACGAGGCTGTGAAGCTCTCACTTCAGTTGGTCAATAACGAAGAAACAGAACGTACGGAACACAAATTGTTCATGCCAATTCTGGTCAGACGCTCTTCCGTTGGCAGTATCAAATAAAGCTCAAACCAGTCTCCGAGACTGGTTTTTCCATCTAAACAGGTTAGAAGCTTGTAAAACATCCCCGCAAAAACAAGCGCCTAAGAAGAAAAAGAGTTATTCTTAGTTATTAAAAGTACGAAATAATAACTGAATGAGCACTCAACCAAATTCACGTCAACTGATCTCCTGTGAGGAGTGCGGCTTGGTCGTTCGTATCCCCGATATTGAACAAGGTCAAAAAGCCCAATGCCCTCGCTGTGAGCATTCGCTAACCAAAGTCAACGCCAAGCCGTATCAAAGCGTTATCGCTGTGTCGGTGGCTTGCCTGATCACCTTGGTTTTAAGTGTCTCCTTCCCATTCATGTCATTCAGTGTTCAAGGTCTTTCTCAAGAGATCACTTTGATGCACGCGGCGAAGATGTTGGCGGAATTTCATAACGCGCTACTCGGTGCGTTACTGCTCGCGACTGTGGTCGTGTTACCCGCTATCTATGTTGGTTTGATCCTCTTTCTTCACCTTGAAGCCTTAAAATCACTCAAACATCCGTTGGGTAAAAAACAAATCCGCATGGCAAAAACGCTGTGTCGACTCTTATTCCGAGTCGAGCCTTGGCTGATGGTTGATGTATTTTTGATTGGCGTTTTGGTGAGCTTGATTAAGATTGCCTCGCTGGCAGAAATCGGTATGGGCAGCTCATTCTGGGCATTCTGTGTGTACACCGTGCTGGTCGTGAAGTGCATTTCGATGGTCGACAAGAGTTGGCTATGGGGACACTTCATTCCTGCGATTGAATTACCAAATGTGAAAGAAGGTGACACACACCATAACGAAAACCACATCGGTTGCCACACGTGTCATCAACTCAATCCAATTGAAGATAAAAAACACCAAAAATGCCTTCGTTGTGATAGCCCAGTGCACAGATACAACCCAAAAGATAACATGCAGAAAGCTTGGGCTTTGCTGTTTGCAGCGGTCATTTTCTACATTCCTGCCAATTTATATCCAATGATGTATACCGTTAGCCTTGGTCATTCCGAAGGTTCCACCATCATGGAAGGTGTGGTTCTCCTGTGGCAACTGGGTTCTTACCCTATTGCAGCGGTTATCTTCTTTGCTAGTGTGTTCATCCCTATGGCAAAAATGCTGGCATTAGCGTGGCTTTACTACAACGCTCAAAAAGCACAGTACTTACCACCGGAAGAAAGCATTTCCCGTTTAAAGGTCTATCGAATTACAGAATTTATCGGTCGTTGGTCAATGATTGATATTTTTGTTGTCGCGATTTTGGTTGCGCTCGTACAGTTGCAAAACCTAATGGCGATTTACCCTGGTCCAGCTGCACTCTCATTTGCTGCAGTGGTCATACTAACCATGCTCTCTGCAATGATTTTTGACTCGCGTTTGTTGTGGCAATTACCACAAAACGAAGCGCAGGAGCCAATGAACAATAACTTAACTGAGAAAGCCAAATATGAGTGATGAGAACAACGCAACCGCTCAAATAAAACCTCAAAAGCAGGTCTCTGCGATTTGGATCATCCCGATCCTTGCGCTAGCGATGGGAGCGTGGATGCTGTTCCAATACATCAACAGCACTGGACCAGAAATCACGTTAAAACTTCCTACAGCGGAAGGCATTGAAGTCGGCAAAACCGAAATCAAAGCTCTGAACGTAAAGGTGGGCGTGATTACGGACGTTAAACTTAGCGAAGACTATGACCACATCATTGCCACGGCGCAAATGAACAAAGACGCGAAGCGTATGCTGCGTGAAGACTCAATGTTCTGGGTGGTAAAACCTCGCATCGGTCGTGAAGGTGTCTCTGGCTTAGAGACCTTGTTATCAGGTGCTTATATTCAACTGCAACCGGGCAATTCTGAGATAGAAAAAGATCATTTCGACGTACTCGATGTGCCGCCAGTAGCCTCCCCTGATGCAGAAGGCCTGCGTATCGTTTTAACTCACCGTGAAGCCGGAAAACTTGGTGTTGGCGATCCCGTTATCTACAAAGGCTTTACCGTAGGTCGAGTGGAAACAACCAGCTTTGATGTTGAAACTCGTCGTGCACTGTACCAGTTGTTCATTTTCAAACCATACGACAGCTTAGTACGCACCAAAACCCATTTCTGGTTAAGCTCTGGCGTCGATTTACAGCTTAATGCAGAAGGCTTTGAAGTGAAGTTTGGCTCATTAGAAAGCCTCATTACAGGCGGTGTCACTTTTGACACACTTCCAGGTCAAGGCGCTGGTGATGAAGTCAAAGAAGATATGTTGCACTTCCGCCTTTTCGATGATGTGAAGCAAGTACGCGAAGGTATGTACGACGACTACATTCAATTCGTCATGATGTTTGAAGAATCGGTACGTGGTCTAAAACGCAAAGCACCTGTGGAATATCGCGGCCTTCGTATCGGTACAGTTATGAAAGTGCCAATGCGTATGCCAACACCGGAAGAAGATTTCTCGGCGAAAAAAATCCCAGTACTTGTGCGTATTGAGCTCGGTCGCGTTTATGAAAACCTACCGTCTAGCGAACTACCAAGATTCAAAGAGAAGCTCAAAGAAGAGTTTGCCAAAGGGCTTCGCGGTACGCTGAAAACCGGCAACTTGTTGACCGGTGCGCTGTACATCGACACAGACTTCTACCCAGATGAAGACCCATACGTACCAAGCAAGTTCGAAGATTTCGATGTATTCCCGACCAAACAAGGTGGCTTTGCTCAGGTTCAGCGCCAAGTGAATGACTTCCTATCCAAGCTAAACAGCTTACCAATGGAAGATACGTTGAACTCACTGAATAAGACACTGAAGAACTCAGAAAAAACACTGGCTTCGGCAGAGCGTGTTGCGAACAGCGTGGATCGTCTCCTAAACCAAGAAGACACTAAAGCGATTCCATCGGATATTCGTAAGAGTTTGGAACAATTGCAAAAAACGTTGGATGGCTATGGTCCAAACTCCACCATGTACAGCGAAATGGAATCAACACTGAAAGAGCTTGAAAAAGTAATGACTGAGTTCAAACCAGTGTTAAAACAATTGAATGAAAAACCAAACTCATTGGTGTTTGGTGAAGATGAAGTGAGCGATCCAATTCCAGCAAGAGGGCAAAAATAATGAAACGCGGACTTTTATTGATTTCTGCCCTATTGGCAGGTTGTAGTAGTGCTCCTGAAGACACAGGCGCTTTGTATGTCTTACCGGAAGCAAGCTCAGCAAAAGTAAGCGATACTATGATCGCACAACGCCCACAACTTGTGGTTCGCCCAGTTGAATTGGCAAGTTACCTTGCCGACAGTGGTATTGTGTATCGCGCTTCAGAGACTCAGATCATCCAAGCGAAGCATAATCAGTGGGCGCACAGTATCTCTGAGCAAATCACGACACGTGTAATCGACGAACTGCGTAGCAAGCAAAGCCAATACTGGCCGGTAGAAGTAAATAACCTGCTCGACCAGAGTGATGAGAGCAAGCTTCAATTGTCGTTAAGTAAGTTCAATGGCAGTTATGAAGGCAACGCTGAAATCGAAGGTGAATGGCTCCTTGTTGATGCTAACGGCAAAGTGAAGACCAGTGCACCAGTCAAAATCAGCATGCCTTTACAAGATGAAGGCTACGATGCGCTTGTCGATGCACTATCGGTAGGCTTGAACAACCTGACAGATCAAATCGCAGCGCAGCTATAACACTCCTCGCCCATTCAGTTCTCTGAGTGGGCGACTTTTTCTCCCCTTGTTTTCTCGATACACTGTAACCCTGCCCTTTTAGTGAGTGATAAAGAATGAAAGACATGCGACAAGCGTTGCTCGATGCCGGATTGCATTTGATCAATGAACACGGCTTTGCTGGTGTGGGTTTAATGAAGATCATTAACGAAGCAGAAGGTACTAAAGGGTCGTTTTATCACTACTTCAAATCAAAAGAACACTTTGGTGCGATTTTGCTGCACGACTACTTTGAAACGCACCTTGAGCGTCTCGAACGTTTTTTGAGTGACGAATCCAAAGCGCCAAGCGAACGCGTACAAGCCTACTTTGATGATTGGTGCGTCGTTAAGTTGACCGAAGACTTTCGTATTCAATGCTTAGTCGTCAAGCTCGCTGGTGAAGTTTCTGGTCACGACACCGAAATGCAAAGTGAAATGGCTGCGGGCACTAAGAAAATGATTGAAAAAATGACGGCTTTCTTTGAGCGCAGCAACCAAGAAGGCACGCTTAGTTTGTCTGCACCGGAACAAACAGCAAAAACACTGTTTAGCTTGTGGTTGGGTTATACCTTGCTTGCGGCAATGCAAAAGGATCGCGCAATTTTAGATGATGCGATGCAAACCACCGTCAAGCTCCTAAACGAGTAAGCTGAACCTCTCACATACTCGGCAAAACACAGCGCAGCACATACGTCGCCCCCATCAAGGCAAAGACAACAAAGCCAGCATTTCGCTGGCTTTATGTTGATTAGATGGCTAATGCTAATTTCCGACTCCACCGACGGTTTCTGCAGGTGTTTCTGGCGTCACTGGAGGCCACTTCTTGAAGGTTTCCAAATGCTGCTGAACAGCGGCTTGGGCTGGACCAAAGGCCCACATTTTCTGCCCCATCCATTTTAAGTACATACCGGACTCTTCTTCCGCTCGTTCATAAGGATCTTGGCGTAGGTTGAATAACAGTGGCGCATTCAACTCTTCTTTGGGGCCACTCCAACCGTGGTTTTGTACCACAAAATGCGCTTTCCAATCCCCCACACGAACGGCTTGCAGTTTATCGCGCTCGTAGTAAAAGATTTCATTGCGATTAGATTTGCCGTTATTGGTTAGCATCTCCATTTGGTTGTAGCCATCAAGGTGTGCTTTGTGGCCTTTGTAACCTTTCAGCATTTGCTGTTTTAAATCAGCAGGACCACCAGCTGCTTCAACCAACGTCGGCAGTAGATCCATACCATCAAACATACCATTGCTGACTTTATTTGCTGGGATTTTTTCAGGCCAACTGATCAAGAAAGGTGCTCTAACCCCACCCTCCCATGTTGTGCCTTTCTCACCGTGGAAAGGCGTCATACCACCGTCTGGCCATGTCATGATCTCAGGCCCATTATCGGCGGTGAAGATCACTATGGTGTTGTCAGCAACGCCGAGCTCTTCAAGCTTCGCAAGCATTTCTCCAACGTGGTCATCGAGGTCTTTCATTACGACCTCTTGCAATCCCCAACCGTTAGTACCAAGCATCGCTTCATATTTCGGAGAGAGATGCGTCCATACATGGCCTCGTGATGGGCAGTACCAAGTAAAGAACGGTTTTTCGGCCTTCACCGCACGCTCAATAAAATCGATCGCATGCCTGTTGACCTCATCATCAAGAGTACGCATTCGCTCAATGGTGAGAGCGCCATCATCTTTAATCGACTGGCCGCCTTTTCCATCGGCTTTCGCATGAATCACATTACGGGGTGCAAACTTCTGGAAAGCTTCATCCTTTGGCCAATCAGGATCTTCGGTGTATTCCATAGCGTTTAGGTGGTAAAGCCAACCCCAATACTCGTCAAAACCATGCATGGTAGGAAGAAACTCATCGCGGTCACCTAAATGGTTTTTACCAAATTGCCCTGTGACGTAGCCAAGCTCTTTAAGTAACTCAGGTAGAGTTGGAGTATTTTGGTTAAGCCCAACAGGACCACCAGGTAGGCCGACAGTGTGCATGCCTGTTCTTACCGGTAATTGTCCAGTTAAAAAAGCAGAACGCCCAGCAGTACAAGATGGCTGGGCGTAATAATCGGTAAGTAACATGCCTTTTTCAGCGATGCTATCAATGTTTGGCGTCTGGCTACTCATCAACCCACGGTGATAAGCGCTGACGTTAGAGACACCAATATCATCAGTAAATATCACGAAGATATTGGGTTGGTCCTGCGCTGCAGTTGCAGCGAAGGACATCAATGAAGCCAATCCTAGCGCTATACGACGAAGTATCCCTTTCATAAATTTTCCTTATGCTGTTTGCTCTTCTTTTCTGATCATCTTCAGCCCCACTAAGCCAAAGCCGAACTCCAAAAATAGATACACGACTAACAACCAATGCGGCATTCCGTCTACTAGCAAACTCAAGAGCCTTCCCATCGCTAAGCCCCACATAAAAATGACCAAGCTATACAGTGCAGATAGACGATATTTGGTGCTCATCGCCCCCATTACCCAAAACATAGCGAGCGCTAAATACAATCCCATGACCGCTCGGAAAATGTGGCTAACGTTCACCGAAGATGCATCAACCCCAAATAAAAATGAGAGCGAGTCAACTGGTGAAAAACCATAAGAAAGTGCAATTGGGGTAAGACCTGCCGCAGCTAAGAGAAGAAAAATACTTTGAATTTTCATGACATCTCCTGATTCGCTGTTTCACATACAGCGTAGTTAAATTAACAAATTAAACAAGTTGCATAACTAATGCGTTTTTGAAAGAGGCTTGATGAAGCCTGTGTGTCCTTAAGCAAACATCAATAAAGGCGCCAAAATACACAAACCGGATAGCAGGACGTTTTCGATTTTCATCTGGGATTCTCCGTCAAATGTCATTCCATCGACGTTGAATTTTGAACGCGTTACCACGCTCTTCGATGGTTAAAGAATACACAATACAAACCGGTCGGTCTAGAGTTATTTACAAAAAAGATCTTAGCTCGATCATAGAGAATCGGTATCACGCTGAATTGAAAAGAAACTTATCCATAAACCTGAGATTTTGAATTACTGCAATCCATGCTCTACGCTAATTTTGTGCAATTCATTTAATAACGATTACAAACACGGACGTTGATATGGCTAAGATGACCTTCCCTTCTATCGCCCTTATTTCCTCGCTTGCAGTGGCGCCAAACGCAATAGCAGAAGATACGCAATCCCCACCAAGTAACTGGCAACACAGTGTCGAGATCTACATGCTCGCCCTAAATATCAATGGTGATACCACCATGGGTAACTTCTCTTCCAGTCTCGATGTCGATCCAAAGTTCATCATGGATCATCTCGACATTGGTGCTATGGCAAGACTTGAAGGGGTATATCAAAACAAATGGGGTTACTACATCGATTACAGTTTTATGGACCTCAGTGGTGACGTAAATAACCTGTCAGGTATTCTCCCAAATGTCAGTTATCGTGCTGATTTGGAGATCCGCCAAGGCGTTCTCGAAGCAAAAGCATTTCAGCGTGAAACCTACTCCTTCGGCATGATCGATTACATGTTTGGCTTACGTTGGTGGGATAACGACATCAAGGGCAAGGTTTACCGCAACGATAACCGCATTCTGGTGGATAGGCTCAACATCAAAGAAGACTGGGTTGATTTTCTAATGGGTGTTAGATGGATCAATGACCTAACCAAAGATTGGCGCTTTCATGCCAGCTTGGATGCCGGTTTAGGCAAAGACACAAACTTTACCTATGCGACCCAATTTGGTTTGCGTTACCACATTAATGATTGGTCGGACGTTAACCTCGCTTATAAATCCACTTGGGTTGATTACGTAAACGAAGGAACTTTTGAATACGATACCGCTTCGCACGGCTTCTTAATCGGTCTTGGTTTGTACTTTTAATCACTTTAGGGCGAAGTGTTTCGGCACTTCGTACCGGATTCTCCTAAGCTAATAAGAACGAGTGTCATAAGGTGTTGCTTAGATGAACAAATCGGAAGTTATCTGGCCGGATTATTATCATCCCAAACATTCCCACATTCATGTGCGTAGCCAAATCGAAATCCCCGAACCGCCCGAGGTTGTTTGGCAGCACCTAGTTCGAGCTCATGAATGGCCTGCGTGGCGAGACGGAAAAACCATGGTGCAGATCCTAAGTGGTGACAGCACATTGTGCAAAAACACCATGTTTCGTTGGAAAGCCTCTTGGCTAGACTTCCATTGTACGGTTGTCGAATACACACAGCATCAGCGCTTGGCTTGGAAAGGGAAAAAAGGCGGCGTTGATATGTACCACGCGTGGGTGTTGGAACCAACCAAAACCGGTTGCAGTATTGTCACCGAAAGCACGCAACGTGGTGGCATGACTTGGCTTACCAAATACTTTGCCCCAAAAAGGTTGAGAAAATACCATCTCAAATGGCTAGAAGAGTTATGTCGTCAGTCTCATGGTCACTGCGGAAAATAAACACCAATTTCCACCGCCTACCGACCAGATATGTACAATAAATGCTCCCTCCCTGATCTCAATCATATTTGAGACACATTGCATGAGATACCCTTAGCCAAAATTATAAATCCCCAATCCTATGACCTGTTGGTCGATAGAAAGGCGTTAAATTAGCAATGTCGATTAATATTTCCGATCTCACCGCCGCTTTAAACAAGGTTGAACACATCCACAAAGTTCAATTGGAAAACGTGCACCAGTTTTTTAAAGCAAATGAGACCTTCTCACTAAATACATTTAGCCAAATCGTTTCAAGTAGCTCTATTGATGAACGTTTTAAGACCATCGATACAGCATTTGCTTCACTTGGTGACGTTAAAACTTACTTGCTGGAAGCTTCTTACCTTGTAAGTTAATGTTTTGAGAACTAAAAAAGCCCCGATGCAATCAAGCATCGGGGCTTTTTACTGTCTACCTACTAAACAACTAATTCGCTGAAAGCTTATAACGGTCGTCGATAACCGTCACTTCAGGGAACGATTTGCCCGCCTTCATTGCTTTCTCAGTTTCTTTCTTCACAGATTTATCAATCCAGAAGTTCGCAATGTCCATTGGGTGAAGAATTCGTTCAGTATTTTTTGTCATACCGTTTTTCGGGATCTTAACCCAACGCCAGTGCGCATCACGCGTGTAAGGTACCATGTAGCCAGGAACGATCACGTTCGCATCACCCACGTATTTTTGAATCTGACGCGACAAATCGTAACGTTTTTGCTGTTCAAACTCATTGTCATACGCTTCAATCAGTTTATCTAACTCTGGGCTACTGTAGTTGGTGTGTGCGTTTGTCTGTGGCTTGTTCGCGTTATCTGAATGGAAGTACTCCCAGTACGCAGGGATCTCACCAGAACCCATGTTCAAGAACGCTAACTGGTGCTTCTTCTCGAGAATGTATTTGAACGCCGAAGAGCCATCAACTAGATTCAGAGTAAACTCCAAACCGGCGAGTTTCGCTTGCTCTTTTAGATAAGCGATACGTGGTGTGTGTGAGTTGTAACCATAGGTAATTGCAAAACTTAGACGCTCGCCTTTGTCGTTTACACGGATACCATCAGAGCCAACCTTGTCAAAGCCTGCTTTTTCGAAGTGCTTAATCGCTTCTGCAGGATCAAACTTCGGCGGCTTGTTGTTTGGATCATCGTAATCACCATGACCAAAACCAAGGCCATGCGGTTTACGAGAGTAGTCACCACGCATAATGTTTTCGATCATACCGTCGTAATCAGTCGCCGCCATGATACCTTTACGCACTTCTAGACTATCCAACATTGGCATCGCGGTATTCATCCAGAGGCCACCCGCACCTTGAGGTGCTTGGTTAAAGCCCCAGTATTTTTGCACATAGCCTTTCTTGTACACTTCACTGTCTGTTTTATCGTGCCAGAAGTTTGGTAGTACCATCTCGAAGTAATCTAAATTACCCTTCTCAAAGTGCTTCATTGCGATGTCTTCATCACGAATGACTGTGATACGAACTTTGTCTACGTTGTAACGGTTTTTGTAATAACGGTTGTTGTAGCCCCACCAATCTTCACCAACGTGTTTGAATGTCACGCTCTTACCTTTCTTCACTTTATCAATATAGTAAGGCGCAGCGGTAGGCTCAGATTTAAAGTTGAACTTACGTACGAAGTTGTCTGGCATACCATCGTTGTTCGCGTCTTTTTCACCCTCGAAGAAGTGCTCTGGACGAGGTTGGAAGCCGTTACTTGGCATATTGATCAGAACCATCAACGCATCTTGGCTCTGTTCCACAGCAAGATTTACTTTGATGGTGTAATCATCAATTTTCTCGACACTTAAGATGCTCGTTTTAAAGAAGTCGTTGTACCACGGATCAATGATGTCTTCTGAGGTGTAGTACTTCATCATGAACACGTAATCGTCTGCCGTGATCTTTTCACCATCCGACCATTTCGCTGTTTCATCTAATTGGAAGTAAACGGTTTTGTTGTCTTCACCGAATGCCCATGCTTTCGCAAGCTGTGGAATCCATTTGCCTGTATCTGGATGGCGTTGCGCCAGTTTCGGCGTGCCATCCATTAGGTACTGACGAAGACCTGAATTCGCATCAGGGCCAACACTGCGAAGCGTTTGAGGGAAACTACGGATAGAGGTGCGGTAAGTACCACCACGGACCGCTTCTTCTGAAGCAAAAAGCGGTTCGTTGTTGTTCGAAGTCCATTCGATATCTGCAGGTAACTCAGCTGCGTTTAGCTGAAAACTTCCTGCAACCAACATTGCCAGTGCCGAAAATGGCAGGGTCTTTATCATTGTTTTCTTCCTTGTTGTGTTTGCGCAGTGAGGTAGGAAGAGCGACAACAAGTGAATCTCAGAATGACTGCGCGCGATACACAGCAAAGAAAATAAAGGGAGCGAATACAAAGTGAAGTCCTGCCCACTTCCGTATTAATATCAGAGAGTTTCACTAGGTCATCCTGACCTTACAACGCAGTGAATGCATCCACTCCATAGTATTCGTTACACATTTGTAACGCAACCCATCCATAACACATGGTTGCACATTCCGACTATCACAGCGATTTATGTTAGAGAAGTGTGATCATAACAGTACCATCCGCTAAGCCATTATTGCCCAGCGATATAGTGTCTTTATGTTGAGCATGTTTGTGTTACAGGTAATAAAAAAGGCGAAGTGTTTACCACTTCACCTTTCGTTTTAGCCCCAAACTAGTCTTACATGTTCGCTAGGCTGTCGTTGATAGATTTAAGCACAGCCGCAGGATCTGTTGCTTGAGTAATTGGACGACCAATCACTAAGTAATCAGAACCTGCTTGAATTGCATCGACTGGCGTCATGATACGGCGCTGGTCACCTTGTTCAGAACCTGCAGGGCGAATACCAGGTGTCACTAACTTGAACTCTTTACCTAATTCACTCTTAAGCAAAGAAGACTCTTGCGCTGAACACACCACGCCATCAAGGCCAGAGTTTTTAGTCAGCGTAGCTAGGCGAATCACTTGCTCTTGAGGCGCAACGTCCAAGCCAATACCAGCAAGGTCACTTTGCTCCATACTGGTCAATACCGTCACACCAATCAGCAACGGACGGTCTTTACCGTAAGGCTCAAGAATTTCACGTGATGCCGCCATCATGCGTTCACCACCACTCGCGTGCACGTTCACCATCCATACACCCAGTTCAGCCGCAGCGCGAACTGCTTTTGAACACGTATTCGGGATATCGTGAAACTTCAGGTCTAGAAATACAGAGAAACCACGTTGATGAAGCTCACGTACGAAATCAGGACCAAATAGCGTAAACATTTCCTTGCCTACTTTTAGGCGACATGACGCAGGATCAATTCTATCTACAAACGCAAGCGCATCTGCTTGGTTATCATAATCCAGTGCGACAATAACTTTTTGGTCGATCATTTCATCTCCTAACTGTTTTTGGTTCTTATTAAATAAAGGTCAAAAAAATGCAGCGGACAGAAACTCTGCCAGCTGCATTAAAACTATTCACCGTCCAATCCTCGGATTGGCTTGATCGTCCCCCACCCTTTACACGATGGACAATGCCAGTAAAGAGAATGGGTGGAGAAACCACATTTCCTGCATCGGTAATGCGGTTTAACTTTTAACTGTTCACCAACCATCGCTTGTAGCGTCGACAAGCTGTCTTTCGCACGGCCATCCTCTGCTTCAGCAATATGGTAATCGATAAGACGGTAGAAGCCTTTCATGGTTGGGTTTTTCAATAGTTGCTTGGTCAACAGCTCTTGTGCTGCCCCAACGCTCTCATGATGCGCGACAAGCTGCGCTAGCATCAATTCAGACGATACGCCCGCTTTCTTATCGATACACGCACGCAAGAATTCCACCAGCTCGTCTTCTTGGCCTAAGTGGTGATAACACTCTGCAATAGTCGGTAGAACATCACTAATGAAATCTTTATCTTGCTCAAGCACACCCGTCAGATATTTGATGGTGTGTTTGTAGTCTTCTGACTCAAGATAGATACGACCAAGCGCAATGCTTGCACGCACACATTTTGGATCTTCTGATAGTGCTTTTTTAAAGTGTTGAATCGCTTTACTGGTATTGCCATCGGCTTGGTCAAGCATGGCCAGCTCACACCAGAAGTGTGCAATATTGGCGCGAATACGAGTGCGCTTCTTACCCATCTTAGCCAGTTGGTTTGCGTAATGAATGGCTTTTTCCCACTCACGCGTTTGCTGGTAGATGGTGACAAGTTGCTGAAGTGCACTTTCACGGTGATCGGGCTCTTCCACCAATTGCTCAAAGATTTTCTCAGCACGATCTAAAAAGCCGGACGCCATGTAGTCCTTCGCGAGCTGTTGAAGCGCTAAGTTTTTCTGATCTAGAGTGAGCCCAGAACGGGAGATGAGGTTTTGGTGGATACGAATTGCACGGTCGACTTCACCACGAGAACGGAAAAGATTACCCAACGCTAGGTGTGTATCTATCGTTTCGTTGTCAACTTGGAGCAATTCAATAAAGTGGTCAACCGCCTTATCTGACTGATCAGATAAGAGCAGGTTAAGACCCGTCACATACTGACGGGATATTTGATGAGATTGCTTCTGCTTGTCTTGCTGAGCGCTGCGATGGCCCATGTACCAGCCATAAGCGGCGGCTATCGGCAATAACAAGAAGAGTAGTTCAAGCATTAAAGTTAAGCCTTATCCTTATGCCTGTTTTTCTACTGCTGGTTTTGCAGGTTTCTCTGCTTCAGCGGGCTCATACTTTTTAAGTTTCTTTTTCAGACGACGAACTTGAAGTTGAGTCTTAAATTGGATGCTAGCAAAGATAATCCATGCTAGACCAAAGCCAACCACGAATACCACACCCAATAGCGTTGATAGATGGAACTCGCCTTTCGCCAGAAGATAATTAAAGGTTACGATCTCTTGGTTTTGAGAACCTAAAGCCAGTGCAATTAAAAAGAGAGCTAAAACAGCAATGATTTTTATAATTTTCATGTTACATCACCCTTCGAGGAGTAAGTAGGTAAGATTATGCAGTAAAATGTTTCTTCAGACCATGTATATTACCAATAATCTAGTTATAAAAAAGCGGCATACACGAGAGTATGCCGCTTTTTCAAACTAATAAGAGAGCCTTAGCTATCGATATTTACACGCTCACGAAGCTCTTTACCTGGTTTGAAGTGAGGAACGTATTTACCTTCCAACTCCACTTTATCACCCGTTTTAGGGTTACGACCTACGCGAGGTTCGCGGTAATGAAGAGAAAAACTACCAAAGCCACGGATCTCGATACGATCACCGCTCTCTAGTGTAGAGGCCATGTGCTCTAAAATATCTTTTACAGCATCTTCTACCTCTTTCGCTGATAAATGTGTTTGCTCAGCGCAGAGTCTTTCAATCAGTTCAGACTTAGTCATAGTTGCCCTCTTTGAGTATCTTTATCACTCATTATAGTAAGTAATACTAATTCCAACAAACACTTGCTATCAATTCTAGACAAATTTTACACAAAATGCGCAATCAAAAAATGTCTTTTTTTAGCATAGTTTATCAACATTAGTATTACTACTCGGAAAGTAGCAAGCATAAAAAAGGAGCCTTGCGGCTCCTTTTTAGCTTAAGCGAGTAAATTATTCGCCTTTAGCAGCTTTGAAAGCGTCAGCCATTGCATTACCAAAAGCAGCTTCGTCTTGCTTGTTGATAGATGCCATTGCTTCTTGCTCTTCAGCTTCATCTTTAGCTTTGATAGATAGGTTGATTACGCGGTTCTTACGGTCTACACCTGTGAACTTAGCTTCAACAACATCACCAGCGCTTAGGATTAGAGAAGCATCTTCTACGCGATCGCGTGATACTTCAGAAGCACGGATGTAACCTTCAACGCCTTCTGCGATTTCAACTGTAGCGCCTTTAGCGTCAACAGCAGTTACAGTAGCGTTAACTAGAACACCTTTCTTGTTGTCAGCAACGTAAGCATTGAATGGGTCATTTTCCATTTGCTTAACGCCTAGAGAAATGCGCTCACGCTCAGCGTCTACTGCTAGAACAACTGCAGAGATCTCGTCGCCTTTCTTGTACTCACGTACAGCTTCTTCGCCAGCAACATTCCAAGAAATGTCAGATAGGTGAACTAGACCGTCGATGCCGCCTTCTAGACCGATGAAGATACCGAAGTCAGTGATAGACTTGATCTTACCAGTAACTTTGTCGCCTTTAGCTTGTGCTTCAGCGAATGACTGCCATGGGTTAGCTTTACACTGTTTCAGACCTAGAGAAATACGACGACGCTCTTCGTCGATCTCAAGAACCATAACCTCAACTTCGTCGCCAACATTAACAACTTTAGATGGGTGGATGTTCTTGTTAGTCCAATCCATTTCTGAAACGTGTACTAGACCTTCAACGCCTTCTTCGATTTCAACGAAGCAGCCGTAGTCAGTTAGGTTAGTTACGCGACCAGTTAGTTTGTGACCTTCTGGGTAACGCTTAGCGATTGCTACCCATGGATCTTCGCCTAGTTGCTTAAGACCTAGTGATACGCGAGTACGCTCACGGTCGAACTTAAGAACTTTAACTTGGATCTCGTCACCAACGTTAACGATTTCAGATGGGTGCTTAACGCGCTTCCAAGCCATATCAGTGATATGTAGAAGACCGTCAACGCCACCTAGGTCAACGAACGCACCGTAGTCAGTAAGGTTCTTAACGATACCTTTAACTTCAGAACCTTCTTGTAGAGTTTCTAGAAGCTCGTCACGCTCAACGCTGTTCTCAGATTCGATAACTGCGCGACGTGAAACAACTACGTTGTTACGTTTTTGGTCAAGTTTGATAACTTTGAACTCTAGCTCTTTGTTTTCTAGGTGAGCAGTGTCGCGGATTGGACGTACGTCTACTAGAGAGCCAGGAAGGAAAGCACGGATACCGTTTAGTTCAACAGTGAAACCGCCTTTAACTTTACCGTTGATGATACCAACAACAGTTTCAGCTTCTTCGTAAGCTTTCTCAAGAACGATCCAAGCTTCGTGACGCTTAGCTTTCTCACGAGAAAGTTGAGTTTCACCGAAACCATCTTCAACAGCGTCTAGAGCTACGTCTACTTCAGCGCCAACTTCAACTTCAAGTTCGCCAGCAGCGTTCTTGAACTGTTCAGCAGGGATAGCAGATTCAGACTTAAGACCAGCGTCAACAAGAACGAAACCGTTCTCGATAGCTACTACAGTACCTTTAACGATGCTGCCTTGTTGGAATTCTGTTTCGTTTAGAAACTCTTCAAAGAGTTGAGCAAAAGATTCAGTCATTTATTTAATCTTCAATAAATTAAACGTCCACGGGTATCCTACCGCATGGGGTTATTAAATTCGCCAGTCATCATCCTTGCGACCAACGCTCTTAGCCTAGCCGAGCGTAATTACTCAGCTAGCTTCGATTCGATATATTGTAGTGCCTTTTCTACTACTTCGTCGATAGTCATCGACGTAGAATCTAGCACAAGCGCATCCTCTGCAGGGCGTAGTGGCGCCACTGGGCGGTTACGATCTCGGTCGTCACGCTCTTGGATCTCGCTCAAAAGGTCAGCAAATCTAACATCTAACCCTTTATCTTGCAACTGTTTAAGGCGTCGATTTGCACGCTCTTCTGCGCTCGCATCAAGGAAAATTTTCGCTTGTGCATTTTGGAATACAACCGTACCCATGTCACGACCATCAGCAACCAGACCCGGAGCGGTCTCAAATGCGCGCTGACGACGCAATAATGCTTCACGAACGCGTGGCAGTGCAGCCACTTTAGACGCTGCCATCCCCGTCTCTTCTTTACGAAGTTCACCAGAGACATCTTCGCCTTCTAGAATCACTTTTACTAGGTCACCTTCAGCAACAAACTGAACGTCTAGGTGAGTAGCCAGTGGAACAAGCGCATCTTCTGACTCAGTGTCTACGCCGTGGTGAATCGCTGCGAGTGCAAGAACACGGTAAATGGCGCCAGAATCAAGAAGTTGAAAGCCTAACTTCTTCGCTAGCAACATACATAAAGTGCCTTTACCTGCACCACTAGGTCCATCTACGGTAACAACCGGAGTTTGAGAGGACATGTTTTTCTCCACGTTGATGTGCGAATTTCGGTACTTCCACCCAAATTCATTTCATTCTTAATTTTACGGTGCGGGAGTATATACCTAATAGTCTCAGGATACCATTTCTTTGCCCTCTCCCCGGTTCAGAATTTGCCGTTTTCTCTGTTCTGATTCTTTCTCTTTAAAGCGCAATACTAAATGACAAATTTTCTCTAAGTTTCATTTTTCCGACCCGATCACACATTAGTAATACAATATTATTGTATATTAAATCATCTTATCGACGACCCTATAAAAATTGAGAACACAATATGAAGAAATTAGCGCTTACTTTTCTTGCTGCCAGCATTGCCTCTGCGTCTGCTATGGCTGCAACTTCGTCTAATGAATTAGCGAGCAAATATCAGCTAGATCCGACAAAGGCTCCAGCTCAAAACTTTGATATGACGAATTGGAAAATTACCTTGCCTGAACTGACTAAAGAAGGTGAACGCAAAGGTAAAGCATTAGAAATAGCCAAAGATGAGTTGGGCAATACAGAAACCCCTTATGTTCACTCTGAGTGGTTCTATACCAACAAAGAAACAGGCGCCGTGGTTTTTGTTGCACCAAATGAAGCACCGACCACTCCTAATAGTAAGAACACTCGTAGTGAACTTCGTGCCATGCTGGCAACACACTACGGTGAGCCAAAAAACAACTTTGTCGTCGCTTCTCACCCAAATGCTGCTGAGTATGGTGCAATTGGTGGCGAGCTAAACGCGACCCTGTCTGTTGACCAAGTCAGTACAAGTGGCAACTACAAAAAGAATGGCGCATTCGCTGTCGTGATTGGCCAAATTCATGGCTCTGACAATGAGCCTTTAAAGATTTCTTACCGCAAACTGCCTGAACATGAATACGGCTCTCTTTCATGGAACTACGAGTTAAACCCAACCAAAGAACTTCAAGACGCGAAAGATGAAAATGGTAAGAAGCTTCGCCAAGACATCCGCCACAACGTATTCGGACAATACAACTTACGTAAAGGCGACGCAGACCCACAAGACGGCATCAAACTGGGTGAAATCTTCTCATACAGCGTCAACGTAGAAGGTAACATCATGCACCTGACTTTCACTAAGAACCCAGGTGAGAAAAATGAAGTCACTAAGACATTTGATGTGAATTTAGCAGAAGGCAAATACCAAGGTCATGAAGTAGACCAAGGCTATGGTAACGATTGGATGTATTACAAAGCCGGTGCTTACAACCAATGTAATACGAAGAAAAGCAGTTCAGACTGTGAATGGCGCGGCATGGAAGCGGGTGATTATGCTCAAGCAAGCTTCTATCAGTTAGAACTGAAACAATAACGGTTAGAGCTGAACTAATAACCCACCGCTGAAACAAAAAAACCAACTAAACAGTTGGTTTTTTTGTTGTTATTTCTTAAGCATTACACAATTGGCTTTTGACCACGTTCTGCAAGTTTAAGTACGACACTATCAGCCACTTTACTTGCAACACCGGCAAGCTTGTCTGCCAGTTTTTTCTTTTGCACGTAGTGCACTGCTAGTACGGTTTTCTCTTTGCATGCTGCGACAACTAGATCGTCGGAAGTGCTGATTTCATCTACCAGTCCTAGCTCTTTCGCTTGCGTACCAAACCAGTGCTCACCTGTTGCGACTTTCTCAAGTTCTAGTGCTGGGCGGCGTTCACTGATGAAGTCTTTGAACAGTACGTGTGTTTCTTCAAGTTCTTGTTTGAACTTATCGCGCGCTTTGTCGGTGTTCTCACCAAACATCGTTAGTGTGCGTTTGTACTCACCTGCTGTTAGCTGCTCATATTCGATATCGTGCTTTTTCAACAGTTTGTTGAAGTTAGGGATCTGCGCGATAACGCCGATAGAACCGACAATTGCAAACGGAGCTGAAACAATCTTGTCTGCCACACATGCCATCATGTAGCCGCCACTTGCAGCCACTTTGTCGACAGAAATCGTCAGAGGTAAACCAGCTGCTTTGATTCGGTCAAGTTGAGAAGATGCTAAGCCATAGCCATGAACCATGCCGCCACCAGACTCTAGACGAAGTAGCACTTCATCGCCTTCACGAGCTACTGCTAATACCGCAGTGATCTCTTCGCGTAGCGAACCCACTTCTTTTGCATCAATGCTGCCATTGAAGTCCAACACGAAAAGATGCGGTTCGCGCTTACTATCAAGAGAACCTTCTTTGCTCGCTTGTTTGATTTCTTTCTCGCGAGATTTGTTCTTTTCTTTTTCTTCCTTCTTAGCCGCTTTATCACGAGCTTTGATGAAAGCGTCATCGTGTAGGTGATGCTCTAATTGTTCGATTGCATCTTTGTGACGTTCAGAAAGATTAGTGACTTCCAATTCGCCCTTCGCAGCACCAGATTTACCACCCGCTGATTTTGCAATAATCAGCAGCACAACTACTGCCGCAACAACGGTGACAATCTTGGCTAAAAACAGACCGTAATCTAATAAAAATTCCAATGAGAGTTCCTCTATCTCATACCAGTAATAGTCATCAATATGTTACGTAGAAAAATCAGAGAGAAGGCAAGAAAATCGGTAACCTCTTGTTCTGATTGATGGCGTTCAAATAACATACCGGACAACCGTTCTGGAATTGGTATAACACATGAATTGGTGTATTGTAACCAACTTGTCACGATTACCAAGATTTTCCATTGAGAAACAGGCGCATTTCTACACTAAGATGGCGTCTGTTCGTCGGAATTAGATACAATAATAAGGATTAACTACCGTGAACTACTCCGTTTCAGCAGATGCCCTAAAAGGTAAAGTCATTCTTGTCACTGGTGCAGGCAATGGTATCGGTCGCCAAGCGGCACTTTCTTACGCTCAGCACGGTGCGACTGTGATTCTACTTGGTCGAAACGTTCAAAACCTTGAATCCATTTATGATGAAATCGAATCTGCAGGTTACCCTCAACCCGCGATCATTCCACTTGATCTGAAAGGCGCAACTAAGCAGCACTACATCGATATGGCAGAAACCATCGAAGGTCAGTTTGGTCGTTTGGATGGTCTGCTACACAACGCTGGCGTTTTAAGCACGCTGTGCCCGTTTGAGCAAATCAATGAAGAAGACTTCGACGACATCATGCAGATTAACGTGAAAGCAGAAGTTCTAATGACTCAAGCGCTACTGCCTATTATGCGTAATTCAGACGCAGGTCGTATTATCTTTACGTCTTCAACGGTGGGCCATTCAGGCCGCGCTTTCTGGGGTTCGTACGCCATCTCCAAATTTGCTGTAGAAGGTATGATGCAAGTATTGGCAGATGAACTTAGCGATACACCAATGCGTGTTAACGCGATTAACCCAGGTGCAACTCGTACTCGAATGCGTGAAAAAGCTTATCCAGGTGAAGATGCAAACACACTAAAAACACCACTGGATATCATGCCGCTTTACCTTCACTTGATGGACCCAGCGGTTACAGATGTAAACGGTCAGTGCATCGACGCTCAACCAAAGCGTAAGTAACCTCTTCAGGTCACCTCACATAATCGATTGAAAAGGCAGCAAACGCTGCCTTTTTTCGTATTTCTGCCTATAAAAATCTTGCGACTTTCCATCACAGAAATATACTGTACATATATACAGGTATTTATTTATGCAAGACATCATCCAACACTTAAAAAGCCAACACCTTGTTTGGCAAGCAAATTTGACCAAAGCGGACGAGCATCAGTTCCTTAATAGCTCAGGTTTCCCTGAACTCGACGCCCTGCTTGGCGGCGGCTTTCCTCCTCATGGCGTGGTGGAAATGGAATCTGTTGGCAGCATTGGCGAACTGCGCTTGCTTGCGCCTTATTTAGAAGCGTCTCTTTCGAGAGGGGTGACGGCATTCATTCAACCACCAGCGTTGATGAATTCATTGTTCCTACACAGCATTGGCTTGGACATCAACCAAGTATGGGTAATCACGCCTGAACATCAACGCGATGCGCTGTGGGCAGCAGAGCAATGCCTCAAGAGCGGCGTGTGTACCAACGTTTTGTTATGGCAAGATGAGCTAGAGATCCATCAGGTAAAACGTCTGCAAGTGGCGAGTGAGCAAGGCTCTTGCCCTCTGTTTATGCTCAAACCTAACATGACAAATCGCTTGTCTTTGCCAGTTTCATTGAGCCTGAAGCTACAAGGTCATGAGCAAGGTGTAAGTGTAGAAGTTCTCAAACGAAAAGGCGGTTGGAGCAAAGGTAGCGTCGATATCAACTTCCAGCACCACTATCCGCAACTGGTGATGCCAAGCACAACTCGTATTCCATCCACAGTGGTCAATTTCCCATTGGCGAACCAAGGTTAGTGACATGGCTTTGTGGATATACTTGCACTTCCCTCGTCTACAGTTAGATGCACTCTTTGGTGATAACCAAGAGCAGCCCGTGGTGATTGTAGAAAGCCAACGTTGTCGGATCATTCAATACAACGAGATTGCCGAGCAACAAGGCATTAAGCCAAATATGGGCTTGGGTAGCGCGGCTTCTTTGTGCCGAGATTTGCAAGTGCATCCTTATCATCCGCAAACCGAACTGAGCAAGTTACAAGAAATTGCTCAATGGCTGTATTTGATTACGTCTGATGTCGTCTTGATGCCAAGCCAAGGTATTCTGTTACGCGCAACCCCAATGCTTAATCTGTATGAAGGGCTACAAAACTATTGGACTAAAGTCAGCGCTCATTTATCGGAGCTGAAACTGAGTTTTCAATTCGGGTGTGGCTTTTCGCCTTTTTCGGCCAAATTGATGGCATTAGCAGGAGCGAACTTCATCAGTGAAGATAGGTCTGTCATGCAACAAGCCTTATCACCGCTGCCGCTCACATTAACGGATTTATCAAGCACCACCGTAGAGAAGCTACAACGTGTAGGTGTCACCACACTGCAAGGGTTACTTGAACTGCCACTGCAAGACATCGCGCGTCGATTCGACATTGATTTGGTGAACTATGTTGGTCGCCTGACAGGGCAATTTAAACATCCTGTCGACTTTTATCACCCAACCGAATCCTTCCAAGTCTATTTGGAACTGTTATTTGAGATTGAAAACGTCCAATGGGTGGAGAAGCCACTGGCTAAATTGCTTCGTCAACTCGAAACCTTTCTCAAGCTGCGCGATAAAGTCGCGTTTGAGCTGTGTTTAACCCTGCATCAGCGGGACAAACAAGCACAGCACCTTCAACTCACATCCGCGCAAGGCGATTACTTGTGCCAACGCTGGCAACAATTGGCGAGTTTGAGTTTGGAATCCGTCACGTTAAACGGTCCTGTTATTGGCCTGACGTTAAAAGTAGAGCGTCAAGGTGAACCTTTAAGCTCTGCACGCGATTTCTTTGCTGGGCAAAAAGGGCAAATGAACGCGTTAGAGTTGCTCTCTCTGCTGCAAGCTAAGTTGGGCAAAAGCGCGGTACTCAAACCTAATATAGCCTGCGATCCAAGGCCAGAGAAGGCCAGTCAATATCGCCAAGCCGATGAGCCGGATGTGCCGATTAACACCATCCCTGCACTGCTGCGCCCAGCGATGCAATTACCCGCCCCTATCGCGCTACAAGAGCAAGTATCTCTAGTGCATGGACCTGAGCGGATTGTCTCTGGATGGTGGGATGGTGACGAGATCATGCGTGATTACTACATTGCGCACACCAAGCAAGGTCGCTGGTTATGGGTGTTTCGCGATCAGCACAAGCGCTGGTTTCTCCATGGCTATTTTTGTTAAATCGACAGTTATTTTTGTTAGGTCGTTATGAGTTACGCAGAACTGTTTTGTCAGTCCAACTTCTCCTTTCTCACTGGCGCTTCTCATGCAGAAGAGTTGGTGCTGCAGGCGGCATTTTATCGCTATCAAGCCATTGCGATCACCGATGAGTGCTCAGTTGCAGGCGTAGTAAAAGCTCATGCGACCATCGAGCAACACAAACTCGACATCAAACAAATCGTCGGCAGCATGTTTTGGCTCAATGGCGAGTGCCAAGTCGTGCTGCTTTGCCCTTGCCGTAAAGCTTACGCTGAGCTGTGCCGTATCATCACCAATGCCAGACGACGCAGCGAGAAAGGCACTTATCAACTGTCGGAGTGGGATTTGATGTCGATTCGTCACTGCCTTGTGTTGTGGCTCCCGACTCATCAAGAGAATGACCATTATTGGGGGCGCTGGCTCCAGCAGCATCACGCTCATCGCTTATGGGTCGCGATTCAGCGTCATTTAGGTGGTGATGACGATGCTTACACCACACACTGTGAATTATTAGCAAACGAGTTCCAACTGCCGATTACCGCTTGTGGTGGCGTTTTGATGCATGCTGTTGAACGCTTACCGTTACAACATGTCCTGACAGCAGTAAAACACGGTTGTAGCGTTGATAAGCTCGGCTTTGGTCGTTTATCCAATGCCGAACGAGCATTGCGTCCATTGAACAAACTGTCTCGAATTTACAGACCCGAATGGTTGGCAGAAAGCACCCATATTGCGAGCTTGTGCGAATTCAACCTCTCAGATTTGAAATACGAATACCCGACAGAGCTCATCCCTGACGGTCACACTCCAACCTCTTATCTGCGTCTGTTGGTCGAGCGTGGTAAGAAACTGCGCTTCCCTGAAGGCGTACCCACAGACATTCATCAGACCATCGAGAATGAATTAACCCTCATTGAAGAGCTGGAATATCATTATTACTTTCTGACCATTCACGACATTGTAATGTTCGCTAAGCAGCAAGGCATTCTCTATCAAGGACGAGGCTCTGCGGCAAACTCGGTAGTGTGTTACTGCTTAGAAATCACCGCTGTCGATCCTAGGCAAATCTCGGTTCTATTCGAACGCTTTATTAGTCGAGAGCGAAAAGAGCCGCCAGACATTGATGTCGACTTTGAACACGAGCGCCGTGAGGAAGTGATTCAATATATTTACAAAAAGTATGGCCGCGAGCGTGCCGCTTTGGCAGCCACCGTGATCAGCTATCGCTTTAAAAGTGCCGTGCGTGAAGTGGGCAAAGCGTTGGGGATTGAAGAAACTCAGCTAGACTTCTTCATCAAAAACGTCAATCGCCGTGATCGTAGCCAAGGTTGGCAAGCGCAAATCATCGAATTGGGGTTACAACCAGAGTCGTTAAAAGGGCAGCAGTTTATCCAGTTGGTGAACGAGATCATCGGATTCCCGCGCCATTTATCTCAGCATGTAGGCGGCTTTGTGATTTCATCTGGCCCTTTGTATGAACTGGTGCCTGTCGAGAATGCTTCGATGGAAGATCGCACGATTATTCAATGGGATAAAGATGATTTAGAAAGCTTAAAGCTGTTGAAAGTCGATGTACTTGCACTCGGCATGTTGAACGCGATCCGTAAATGCTTTCAATTGGTCGAGAAGCACCACCAGCGATCCCTGTCGATTGCTGAGATCACGCGCCTGCAAGACGATCCGCACGTATACCGCATGATCCAAAAAGCCGATACCGTTGGCGTATTCCAAATTGAGTCTCGCGCGCAGATGAGCATGTTGCCACGCTTAAAGCCTGCACGTTACTACGACTTAGTCGTACAGATTGCTATTGTTCGCCCGGGCCCAATTCAAGGTGATATGGTCCATCCGTTTCTAAAACGACGAAATGGTGAAGAACCGATCAGCTATCCATCGGAAGAAGTGAAAAGCGTACTAGAGCGCACTATGGGCGTGCCGATTTTCCAAGAGCAAGTGATCAAACTCGCGATGGTCGCCGCAGGGTTCAGTGGTGGTGAAGCCGATCAACTGCGCCGTGCAATGGCAGCATGGAAGAAGAACGGCGATCTTGCCAAGTTCAAACCTAAGTTGATCGACGGGATGCGTGAGCGTGGTTATGACTTAGAATTTGCGGAGCGAATCTTCGATCAAATCTGCGGTTTTGGCGAATACGGTTTTCCAGAAAGCCACTCAGCCTCTTTCGCAGTATTGGCTTACTGTTCTGCATGGTTGAAGTTTTACTATCCTGCTGAGTTCTATACTGCCCTACTCAATAGTCAGCCAATGGGGTTTTATAGCCCTTCGCAATTGATTCAAGATGCGCGCCGACACGGTGTCGAAGTGCTGCCTGTTTGTATCAACCACTCGTCGTATCAGCATCATTTGGTCCAACGTCCTAATGGCCGTCTTGGGGTACAACTGGGCTTTCGTTTAGTAAAGGGCTTTAATCAAGAAAGCGCTTCTCGGCTGATCGAACGCCGACCAAACAATGGCTATCGTACTATTCAAGAGGTGAAGCAGATCTTAAGAAACCGCCGTGATATTGAACTGCTCGCTTCTGCCAATGCGTTTCAGATCCTTTCAGGCAATCGCTATAACGCTCGATGGGCTGCGATGGATTCGTTATCAGATTTGCCCTTGTTCAACCACATGGAAGAACCAATGGCGAATTACCAAGCTCAACCATCGGAATACGAGAACTTGATTGAAGATTACGCCAGTACCGGGTTGTCACTGAGTCGCCACCCGATAACCTTGCTAGAAGAAGCCGGTAAGTTACCGCGCTTTACTCGGATGAAGCAGTTAGTTGAAAAGGAGCACAAATCTTTAGTGACGGTCGTTGGTGTCGTAACAGGTAGGCAATCTCCAGGCACCGCAGCAGGTGTGACTTTTTTCACTTTAGAAGACGATACGGGCAATATTAATGTGGTGGTCTGGCGAGCAACCGCCCGCGCTCAAAAGCAAGCGTATCTCACATCAAAAGTCTTGATGGTCAAAGGGATTTTAGAAAGAGAAGGAGAAGTGACACATATAATTGCAGGGAAGCTCATCGATTGTACACACAACCTTGCTGAGCTAAAAAGTAAGTCGCGCGACTTCCATTAAATCATCATATTTTGGGGGCTGGAAAACACATTTCGCCGAAAAAAGTAAAGGGAGGTAAACCCTCCCTTTTTCGATTCTGCTGAATTAATCCTCAGCCATCGTTTCCGTACGCTTACTCTTGTATTTCCTATACAGTAACAAGGATAAAGTCATAATGACTTTAGATGTTAGCCATATCATTAAACGGAAGTACCCTAGGTTAATAGGTGAAAAGTGACGTGATATACCTACATATTTCATTGTCAGAAATATGTAAAATAGTATAGCAATCGCAGTTCAATTAATCACCTACCCTTATGGATTAATTCTTCGCCGATTAATTAACACCCGTATATAAAACTTGACGCATTCTATCTTGTGAAACTTCGACGAGAAGGTCCGGTTGGAACTTAGAAATAAAGCGGTCGCAGCCCACTTTCTGCACCATGGCCTCGTTGAAACTACCACTTAAGGAGGTGTTCAGCGTAATGAACAGTTTGGACATTCGAGGATCAGAGCGCACTTCATGCGTCAGCCTATAACCGTCCATTTCGGGCATCTCTGCATCCGTGATCATCATCAGCAGTTCTTTCTCGACGTCTTTACCTTCATCACACCAACGTTTAAGGACCGTTAATGCTTCTAGACCATCGCGGCATTCAATGATGTTCAAACCAAGCTGAGACAAGGTGTCTTTCACCTGATTACGGGCCGTTGAAGAATCATCAACAATCAGAACATTACGACCAATCATGGCTTGCGCTAGCTCTTGATCTAAAATGCCATCAGAAATGGTGACGTCGTAATGGACGATTTCTGCCAACACTTTCTCTACATCAATGATTTCAACGATTTGTGATGAATCACCGTCCTTCACTTGCGTGATTGCTGTTAGGTAGTTAGAGCGGCCAGATGTCGATGGCGGCGGCTGAATCTCTGTCCAAGCGGTATTAATGATATTGCGCACGGGCCCGACAAGAAAACCCTGAATAGAGCGGTTGTATTCGGTGATGATCAAATTTTCTTCTTCTGCTTCGCCACGCAGTGGTGGGAAACCAATCGAGCAACGCAGATCAATCACAGGCACGGCTTCGCCGCGCAAAGACGCTACACCACGGATGTTGTAATGAGAGCCCGGGAGTTTAGTCAGTGGAGGCAACTTAATCACCTCTTTCACTTTAAAAACGTTAATCGCAAACAATTGGCGACTATTCAGCGTGAACAGCAAAAGCTCCAGTCGGTTTTCACCTACTAGATTCGTACGCTGATCAACCGTATTTAACACTCCGGACATACCACTACCTAACTTTGAACGACAACCTATCACTCTTTACAGAAAACCGTGTTGAAACAACAAAGTAAACCTTTTGTATGAGTGCTCTACATTACTTACGAAAATTACATTAATGCTATAGATATAGCAATGAAACAGCGCCCAGATTGGCGTTTTCGGCACTGAGAAGATCAAAAAAGGGCGAACTGTAACGTTCACCCTTTTCTTCAAGTTGAGTTGATGCAGGAAAGATTAACCTTCAATCACCTTCATCAACAGTTGTCCATCGTATAGCGCCTGCTTCACTAGCGCAGCGCCCGGCATCGTCGCTTGCTTATAAAAACGAGATTCCACCAGCTCAAGGTCTTGATGATAAACAGGTAAACTTTGCTCTTCGATACAACGACGAATCGCAGGATAAAGCACATCTTTCGCTTGGTTGATTACCCCACCAATCAAGATTTTCTCTGGGTTGAATAGGTTAATCACAATCGCAATCGCAGAGCCTAAATAGCGACCCAGTTTCTCAATCACATCAACCGCAAGAGGATCACCATTCGCCGCCGCTTCACAGATGCTCTCGATGCTCATTTCTTCGTGCTCAGCAAGAATAGAAGCTTCACCGTTAGCAATACGAGTAACCACCTCTTCGCGGATTGCCTGCGAACTCGCCACCGTTTCAAGACAACCAATGTTGCCACAATGACAGCGCTTTCCGTTTGGATCGATTTGGATATGGCCAAGTTCGCCGATGTTACCGTGACGACCTTGCAGCACGCGACCATCTAAGATGATACCCGCACCTAAACCGTGGTGGATGGAGATAAGTACCGAGTTATCGTTCTCTTGAGAATGTCCGAACAGCTTTTCTGCCAGTGCCCAAGCACGCGTATCGTTGGCAATAAAGACAGGTAAGCCCGTTGCTTTGTAGATTTCTGGGCCTAACGCCAAGTTCTCAACATTGTAATGCGGCATTTGCAATACGATGCCCTGCTCTGAGTTCACTAGGCCAGGCAAAGTAATCGCAATACTGGTGACACGATCGAGTTGATCAGCGTAGGTTTGGAAGAATTCATCAATTTCGTAGAGTAAGCGTTCAAGCACGTCGTCTTGGTCGCGTTCATGGATATCGATTTTGGTATCGATAAGAACATCACCGCCAAGCTCGTGCAGTGCGATGGTCAAGTAACCTCGCCCTAAGCGCATCGACAAGAATTGCCAACCTTCATTATTGACCTGTAAACCCACTGCAGGACGGCCACGGCTCGTCGCTTCCTGAACAGTAGTTTCATGAATCAGATGGGCTTCAATCAACTCTCGAGTGATCTTAGTGATACTCGCAGGCGCAAGCTCACTTTGCTTGGACAAATCGATTCGAGATATTGGACCCTTCAGGTCAATTAGTTTGTATACACGACCAGCATTGACCTGTTTGATATGATCAATATGGCCCGGTTGAGCCATGTACATCTTGCACTCCGAAATTCTATAACGGGATAATTTTTTTACTTTGCGAAGTAATTGTGAAGTGAATTGATAAATCCCCGTGACAAGCATCACGTATAAACATGTTTGTTTGTGTATTCAATCAAATAACCAGAAATCTACTCCTGTTAAATTGTTTGAAAAATAACTTATTTTATTCATCAAATTAGGTAACAAAGCCTGCGCCTTAATGTTTTTTCAGCACTTTGACCTAAATGCGAACAATCTGCGCATACTGTGCATATACTTAGCGAGAATAGAATTCGAGTTATCTAGTCCTACACCTGCATTCTTCGGAGAATCTATGACTTCCATATTAAGAAGAACAAAAATTGTCACAACGCTTGGCCCATCAACCGATAAAGACAATGTCCTTGAGGAGATAATCAAAGCTGGAGCAAACGTCGTTCGTATGAACTTCTCACACGGTACCAGCGATGACCACGTTCAACGTGCAGAAAAAGTAAGAGCTATCGCGGCGAAGCTTGGTCGCCAAGTGGCGATACTTGGTGACTTACAAGGTCCAAAAATTCGCGTTTCCACCTTCAAAGACGGCAAAATTCATCTCAACGTCGGCGATAAATTTACGCTAGACAGCGACCTACCAAAAGGCGAAGGCGATCAAGACTCCGTTGGCTTAGATTACAAAGAGCTCCCACAAGACGTCTCTCCTAATGACATCTTGCTGCTTGACGATGGTCGCGTGCAATTGCAAGTGACTAGCGTTGAAGGCAACAAAGTCCACACCCGAGTAACGGTCGGTGGCCCTCTTTCCAACAACAAAGGCATCAACAAAAAAGGCGGCGGCCTATCTGCGGATGCACTTACTGAAAAAGACAAAGCAGACATCCTCACCGCTGCCAAAATCAAAGTCGATTACCTCGCTATCTCATTCCCTCGCAATGGCGAAGATATGCATTACGCTCGTCGTTTGGCGCGAGACGCAGGTCTTGAAGCGAAACTCGTGGCAAAAGTGGAGCGTGCTGAAACCGTCGCTACCACAGAATCCATTGATGACATCATCTTAGCGTCTGACGTTGTTATGGTTGCTCGTGGCGACTTGGGTGTAGAAATTGGTGACCCAGAGCTTATCGGTGTACAGAAGAAGCTGATTCGCCGTGCTCGCAGCTTAAACCGTATCGTGATTACTGCGACCCAAATGATGGAATCGATGATGGCTGCGCCAATGCCAACTCGTGCGGAAGTCATGGACGTAGCAAACGCTGTCCTAGACGGCACGGATGCAGTGATGCTCTCCGGTGAAACTGCTGCGGGTCTATACCCAGTGGAAACCGTGAAGTCCATGGCGGAAGTGTGTATAGGTGCAGAGAAGATGTCGGAAGCAAGCCTGTCGACTTACCGATTGGACCGCACCTTCGCAACCGCTGAAGAGACCATAGCGATGTCGACCATGTATGCAGCCAACCATATGGAGGGCGTGAAAGCGATGGTTTCTCTGACCGAATCCGGCCGAACCGCTTTGATGATGTCTCGCTTAAGCTCTGGTTTGCCTATTTTCGCACTGTCGCGTAATGAATCAACGCTAAACCGTGCAGCACTATACCGTGGTGTTACTCCCGTATTCTTTGACTCCAAAGGTGGTGCTGGATTAACGACGGCTCATGCTGCGATCGTGACATTGAAAGAGCAAGGGTTACTGGATGAAGGAGACTTGGTGATCTTCACTCAAGGTGATGTGATGGATGTAGTAGGTTCAACCAACTGCATGCGTATTTTGTCCGCTTAGTACCTTCCCAAAAAACCATAAAGGCTCCACACGGAGCCTTTTCTATTTTCAGATATTTGATTTCAATTTAAGCCGTTTCTCGACCATCTATGTTCAATTTGTCATAGAGTTGAATCAAATTAAAACCCGTTTGCAGACCAAGTTGATAATCGTGCTCTAACGCTTCTGGATCGCTCAACAAAGACGATGACTGTAACTCTTCTTTCGGGGCCAATTGCAGAATAAAGGTGTCGTCGGGCGGAGCGGTTAAGAACGCTTGTGTCAATTCGAAGGTTTGGTAGTGAATCATCAACATGTCAGCCAAGCCAGAATCGAAGTTTTCACCAATCAGGTGGCTCAAGCGATAAAGATTATCCGCCCCAAACAACCAGCGTCCACCATTGAGCAGCTTTCTACCAGACAATTTCGACTGATGAGCCGCATTAATTTTCTGCTGCAAGAAGCTACTCCAATCCTCTTTCCATTGGTGAACCTTGTGTTGCCAAGACTCTTGCACAGAGTTAATAGACTCGCGGTACCATTTGATACCCTCTTCACCAATCTCGGCTTGTACTTTGGCTTCTGCCTCAGAGAAAGGCTCCGTACGAATCACGATGATATTACGCGCATTCTTTCTCCATGCTTCTTGCACTGGAATCGAGGCTGAGACCCCGCCATCAACATAAGGATACCCATTTACATCTACTGGTCCCAGATACAATTTAGGGATCGCGCAAGTGGCAACCATGGTATTGACCCAGTCGCCACCGAGTATCGGTAAGTATTGATCAGAAAGAGTATCGACATTTGTCACCGCAGCAAACGCGCCACGGGCACCTAGCGCAGTTTTCCCCATATCGAGGTCAAGTTTATAAGGGTAATCTTGAATGCGCTCTAAGGCCCATTCCAAGCCCAAATATTGCTTCTTGCGGATATAACGGAAAAGATTAAAGAATTCAGTGGAAGTAGTGAGATCCGTAATGAAAGCCTTGCCCATGCCATGTTGACGACAAAGGTAAGCACACAAATTCAGAGCTCCGGCTGATGTGCCATAGAATTCATCGAATGGATCGAAATTGGAAAGAAGGAATGCATCCAACACTCCAGCGGTAAAAATCCCTCTCTGCCCTCCTCCTTGTGCGACAAGGGCAGTTTTGCCATTTCTGTAGCGCTCATACATCTCAATGTCGAGCTCTGCATGGCGATCAGTGATAATACCGCTGTTGCGTGTCATAGGCGTATCGCCAATGCATTAAGCCGTAGTAATCGCAATGATGCCGAAAGAGAGTAAAACTGCGAATACTGTAACGACGATGAGTAGGGCTGATTTTAGATCGTGTTCCATAGACACCTCCTTTAGTTGTAACAAATTAATAACACCAGTGTGAATTATGTTCAAGAATTGCCTAATTTAGTCGCACGATTTTGGCTAAGGCATCACAATTAGCTTAGTCATAATAAGGAGATAGCAAATGAACTATAAAATTGGCTGGCTAGTTGGGAGTGTATTATTGAGCTGTTCTATGGCTGCTCAAGCGACGGTTATCGTCACGCCCTATGTCGGCTTTACAGGAGGCGGTAAAGTAGAGGATGAGAACGACCGCACCTACGATTTAGACCCTTCAATCAATTATGCTTTGTCAGTTGAAACCCCTTTTGAGATGGGGCGCATCGGCTTTTTCTATTCCAACCAGTCGTCAGAATTGCAAGACATTAATAACTCTGCAGACATTCACTATCTTCAATTTCAAAGCAGCATTTACTACCCTCTCGCTCAAGGGTGGCAAACCTACGTTGGATTGGGCATAGGTGCGTCATACGCCGACGTAGACTGGGTAAATGACAAATATGGCTTTTCTGGTAGTGCATTCGCCGGCCTTGAGTACGAATTCTCGAAAACCTTTGCAATGACCGCGCAAATCCGTTGGTTAGGCACAGTTGTAGACAACGACACCTCAGGTGCTTGCGTCGTACCAACGGACGGTTCGTCTTGCATCATCAAGTTTGAAACCGACTGGATGAACCAATTCCAATCCAACATTGGCTTTCGTTTCCGTTTCTAACGACTTTCACTTCTAATGTGTCGTTTTAACGAAATATTCTCTATTGGGTGTGTCTAACACAGAGATACACCCTAATAGCCAAAAAGAGTTTATTTGACCAAGATCACATCGACCATACAGTCATTTATTTCAAAACCTACCTAACTTTACCGATCAGATAGCCTACCAAATCACTAATTAACAATATTTAAACCAGATAAAATATCGACATTAACATTTAGAATCTATTGCGCTAAATAATGTAAAAAGTTAGTCTGAACACAGAAAGCAGAAGAATATTTCAGCTTTTGCAAACACACATCAAAATTTAAAGCATTTAATTCTATTTCTTGTTAGGTAACACAAAGCAAAACACCAGAATTTTATAACAGTACCGAACATCGAGCAGAAAACTGACGGATAACAGTTGCTCTTTGCTCTACTGGTGTTGCACGTTGCCGAGAAGAGCTTCATTCCTTAGGGAGTTGTACAGGAGTCAAATATGAAGCGAGAACAATGGGGATCCCGTGCGGGATTCATCTTAGCAGCAGTCGGTTCAGCCATCGGCTTGGGTAACATCTGGCGTTTCCCTTACATGGCCTATGAGAATGGCGGCGGTGCCTTCTTTATTCCTTATCTTTTCGCCATGATCACCGCAGGTATTCCATTCATGATCCTTGAGTTCAGTATGGGTCAAAAATACCGCGGTTCTGCACCAAAAACATTGGCAAAAATCCACGCGAAATTTGAATGGCTTGGTTGGTTCCAAGTTGGCGTTGCTGCCGTCATCGCCGTTTACTATGTTGCGGTTATTGGTTGGGCAATTTCTTACTTTGGGATGTCGTTCACTCAAAGTTGGGGGTCCGATACCAACGCCTTCTTCTTTAGTGAATACCTAAAACTTGGTGATAACTCTCCAACGGATTTAGGTAGCATTCAATGGAAGATCGCCGTATCTATGCTTATTGCTTGGGCAATTACCTATACTGCGATTGTGAGCGGTGTTAAATCAGGTATTGAACGCGCATCTAAGATCATGATGCCTATATTGTTCATTATGGTGATCTTCTTGATCGGTCGCATGATTTTCCTTCCTGGTGCGCTAGACGGTGTGAACTACATGTTCGAGCCAGACTTCAGCAAAATCTGGGACGTAAAAGTGTGGGCAGCGGCTTACGGTCAGATCTTCTTCACACTAAGTATCGGCTTTGCCATCATGCTGGCTTACTCGAGCTATCTGCCAGAGAAATCAGACATCACCAACAACGCCTTCATGACGGTATTGATCAACTGTGGCTTCTCTATCCTTGCCGGTATCATGATTTTCTCGGTGTTGGGTTATATGGCTCAAGAACAAGGCAAACCGCTTACTGAGGTAGTCTCTGCGGGTGTGGGCTTGGCATTTGTGACGTTACCTGCCGCAATTAACCTACTACCAGCGCCATACATCCTTGGTCCTCTGTTCTTCTTTGCTTTGGTTGTTGCAGGCTTAAGCTCGCACATCTCAATCATGGAAGCGGTAACCTCAGCCGTTATCGACAAATTAAAATGGAGCCGTAAGAAAGCTGCAAACGTAGTGATTGGTATTGGATTTGTTGTCTCGATGGCATTCGCGACCAACGGCGGATTGCTTCTGCTGGACCTTGTCGACCACTTCGCAAACAACGTTGGTATTATGGTTGGCGGCCTTGTAGAAATCGTTCTGATGGCTTGGTTGTTGAAACAAGTACCTGAAGTTCGTAACTACGTAAACGAGCGCTCTGACTTCTCTATTGGTCAATGGTTCGAAATCTGTTTACGCTTTGTCACACCAATCATGTTAGCAGTTATCTTAGCAACCAAGCTGTACGCACTTCTAACAGAAGGTTACGGTGGCTACGACCTGACTCTAGGTTGGGTAATGATTGCCGCACTGTTTGTGTTTGGCGTATTGATTAACGTAGCGAGCAAGGAGAAAGCATAATGACTACAAGTGCAATCATCATGATGGTTATCGGACTTGGCCTCACTTGGGGTGGCGCTGCGGTATGCATCAAACGAGCAATGAATAAACAGCAGTAAAGCTAACTGCCAGCGAAATTAAGGCTCAAAAACAAAATGCCGGCTCAATGCCGGCATTTTTGTGTCTATTAGAAATTGTACTTGATACCAAGCGCCCCACCGATTTGCAGATCAGGCCCTTTGTAAAAGTCCACTTCAGGATGGATTTGCGCGTACAGATCCCAGCCTTTTGATAGATCCCAATTTAGACCTAGTGGGACACGAACACCGAATTCATCATCCCACTCGTACCAGCCACCAACACCGACATACCAAGTTAATGGCATGCTTTGATCAAATGTACCGCGCTTCGCTATGTAATCAAACGCCATACCATCGTTACCAATAATACCGCGGTACTTGTCATCAATTTCAACGACAACGCTGAGCTCTTGATCGACCGCCATACCAACAGAAAAATTCTTCGCTCCATCCGCCGCCATTACGGCACTTGGCAGCATTGTTGCCGCCAATAAAATTCGCTTTTTCACAACCTTCCCCCACTTAAAAAAACAGCGTGCATAATTCAAACATGATGTCATTTTGTTGTGTCAGTAATGAGTAAGAATGACGTACGAAAAAAGCCACAAACGTAAGGGTGAGCGTGAGATCACGGCTAAAACACCAAAAGTAAGTGTTAGTGAGAAAAAGATTGGAGATTGGAGATTGGAGATTGGAGATTGGAGATTGGAGATTGGAGATTGGAGATTGGAGATTGGAGAAGAATAAATACTGAGGGGTATGAGGGGGAAGATACAGAAAGCAAAAAAGGAGGCCGAAGCCCCCTTTTTCTTATGAATGACTGAGATTAGCCGTGGTTACGAATCCACTCATCCATTTCAGTTTTCAGGTTGTCAGACTTAGTACCGAAGATAGCCTGAACACCACCTGCTACAACTACAACACCAGCAGCGCCTAGTTGTTTTAGTTTGTCTTGGTCAACTGCAGCTGTGTCAGCTACTGCTACACGTAGACGAGTGATACATGCGTCTAGACCAGTGATGTTTGCTTTGCCGCCGAATGCTGCAACAAGCTCACCTGCCATGTCAGAACCAGAAGTTGCAACAGCTTCTTCAGATTCGTCTTCACGACCTGGAGTTTTAAGGTCAAGAGCAGTGATTACTGTGCGGAATACTACGTAGTAGATTACTGCGTAAACTAGACCAACAGCTACCATCAGACCCATCTTCTGAGCGTGGCCAGATAGAACTAGGAAGTCGATCAGACCGTGTGAGAATGATGTACCGTGTACGAAGCCTAGAGTGTTAGCAACAACGTATGCAGAACCAGCTAGTAGAGCGTGGATACCGTATAGTACTGGAGCAACGAATAGGAATGAGAATTCGATTGGCTCAGTAATACCTGTTAGGAATGAAGTCAGAGCAGCTGACGCCATGATACCCATTACTTTCGCGCGGTTTTCTGGTTTAGCACAGTGAGCAATAGCGATTGCTGCAGCTGGTAGACCGAACATCTTGAACATGTAACCACCCGCTAGCTGACCGAAGCCATTACCAGCAGCGCGAGAAGCATCATCTGCAACTAGGTAACAAGTTAGTACGCCGTTTTGAGTTTCACCAGCAGCGTTCACACAAGTACCTGCTTCGAAGAAGAATGGTACGTTCCATACGTGGTGTAGACCGAATGGGATTAGAGAACGCTCAACTACGCCGTAGATACCGAACGCAAGTTGTGGGTTTTGGTGCGCAGCCCAGTCAGAGAATGCAGAGATTGCACCGCCGATTGGTGGCCATACGATAGATAGTACAACACCTAGGATGATCGCAGCGAAACCAGTGATGATTGGCACAGCACGCTTACCAGCGAAGAAGCCAAGGTACTCTGGAAGTTGGATTTTGAAGAAACGGTTGAATGCCCAAGCAGCAACACCACCGACAAGGATACCACCTAGTACACCTGTATCGATTTTCTCAACGCCCATGATGCCAGCCATAACGCCAAGCGTTGCTGTCATGATGCCGTAACCAACGATTGCAGCAAGACCTGCTACACCGTCGTTGTTTGTGAAGCCAAGTGCTACACCAACAGCAAATAGAAGTGCCATTTGGCCGAATACTGAACCACCAGCTTGTTCCATTAGGTTAGAAACAACCTCAGGAATGAAGCTTAGGTGGGCAGCACCAACACCTAGTAGGATACCTGCGACTGGCAACACTGATACTGGTAGCATCAGAGCTTTACCAACTTTTTGCAGGTTTGCAAAAAGGTTCTTAAACATGTTTATGCTCCTGATAAATTATAAGTATTATTTGGGCACTAACGGCACACCCCCGTAGCCTAAATGTTAGCACCCAATGAAAATGTAACCACACGTTGCATTATATTTTCCGGCTCTAAATATATATTGATGGCCCTCAAACTTTCCACACAGTTACGAAATTTAGTTTCAAAACAAGCCGCAGATCACACCCAAAAACAGTAGATGAAAAGGTTTGCATTAAACTTATATTGCTGTTTTATAAAGACTTTATTATCAGCATAATTAATTTTAAGGCGTAAATAAAATAAAGACCGATGTTATTTTTAGTAACAAAATTACATTTGAGAGATTTGATTGCGGTTAAATCAACAAATTTAGTAAACATTAAACTAAATGATCTTTTTGGCGTATTTCTAAACAAAAAAGGGGCAATAGCCCCTTTTTTAAACCGTCTATTGATTTTTCATCGCAAAAAAAGATTTCGGAAGTTTTCGGTTGTTTTTTGCCCTACTTCAGCAATGGAGCATCCTTTTAGCTGTGCAATATAGGCTGCAACTTCGACAACATAGGCTGGTTGGTTCTCTTTTCCACGATGTGGAACGGGCGCTAAATATGGAGAATCCGTCTCAATAAGCAGCCTTTCTAAAGGCAAAGCTTTCACGACTTCTTTCAATTCTGTCGCCTGACGGAAGGTTACAATGCCCGAAATTGAGATGTAGAACCCTAAATCTAATGCAGCTTCTGCAAATGGTAGATCTTCGGTAAAGCAGTGGATCACACCACCACATTTTTCAGCGCCACCATTGCGTAGAATTTCTAATGTATCTTCACGAGCGTTACGGGTATGAATGATAAGCGGCTTGTTAAACTCCACCGCTAAATCTACCTGCTGTTCAAAACGCTCTTTTTGCAGCGCTGCAGTCTCTGGTTTGTAGTGATAATCCAGACCTGTTTCACCAATCGCTACCACTTTTTCGTGCGAAGCGTGTTGGCGTAAGGTCTCCATAGAGAACGCGCTCTCCACATCAAGCGGATGCACACCACAAGACGCATAAACGTTGTCGTATGGCGTAATCATTTCCAACATTTTTGGAAATGAATCTAACGTAACGCCTACCGACAGTAGCTCTTTTACGTTCGCTTGTTTTGCTTTGTTAATAACGTCTTCAACATTGATGTGAAGATCATCGTAATTCAGTTTGTCTAGATGACAGTGCGAATCTACGAACATAATGCCTCTCGTGATTCAATTAACCAATTCATTGATAGTAGTTCAAGGTTCAAGCCTGGAAAGCGTTGAATTTGCCCTTTTAGCTCAAGCAGCTTCTTCGACGCCAGGTATAAACCGTCATAACTGTGTGTTGGGAACAGAGTTGCGCCCGGAAGTTGAGCCGCTTCCGCCACCCCAAATTGGGCTTTCTGAGCGTCCGTTAATAGATACCAAGCCCAGTCGAATGCTTTGTCTGGGTTCTTTGCCATTAACGATGCACACTGGAATACATCTGATACTGGCGAAGATAGCGTCTCAATAAAACAACGCTCAAACGCTTGGTACTCATCAAGCTCACCACTTTTCACCGCTTCTAGGGTATTAATTGGCGACCCTAAATTCAGTTTAAGCGCATAAGCTGGTACTTGTGATGCTCCCTGTTCGCTCATCCAATTCATCGCCTGCTCTGTTGATGGTGGTGTCACCACCCATTGTTGGCAACGACTCTGGATAGTTGGCAGCAATCGCTCTTGGTTATGCGTCACGAGCAAGAACAAGCATTTCTGTCCCGGCTCTTCGAGTGTTTTCAACAACGCATTGGACGCAGACTCATTCATCGCATCGGCTGGCTCGATGATGAACACGCGATATCCATTTAGTTGTGAAGATTCATGCGCAAGGCGATTACATGCTCGAATCTGCTCAACGGTGATCGACTTTCCTTCTTTCTCTGGCTTAATCCAGTGTAAATCAGGATGGCTATGAGATTGAGTCAACTGGCAACTATGGCAGAAACCACACGCTTCACTGGTGTAATTTTGACACAGCAACGAGTGACTAAAGAGCTCAACCAGCTTCTCTACCGCTAATCCCTTGTCACTTTGCAGCAGCAGTGCGCCCGGAATTCGTTCTGAATCCAAGCTTGTTTTGAGGTTATCCCAAACGGGTAGTAACCATGGAAAGTCATTTAACATGAGCGACCTCAATCCACATTCTGCTTACAGTGACGCTAGCCATTCGTTTAGCGCAGCTTTGATCTCTTGTGCAACCTCTTCAATCGACTGCTCAGCGTTGATCACCACGATGGAATCATCGGCATTAGCCAACGCTAAGTAACGCTCACGCGTGCGTTCAAAGAAGCTGATGTCCATTTTTTCAATACGATCTAGTTCGCCACGTCCACGCGCACGTTCAAGTCCAACTCGAGGATCGATATCCATGTACAATGTGAATGCAGGCTTAAACTCACCTAGAGTGGTATCGCGCAGGTTCTTCATCAGTGATGCGTCGATTTGGCGGCCACCACCTTGGTAAGCTTGAGAAGACAAATCATGACGGTCGCCAACTACCCATTGATCGTTTGCTAGCGCTGGCTTAATCACGTTCTCAACTAACTGAACTCGTGCTGCATAAAGCAAAAGCAATTCAGTCATATCTTTTAGATCTTCGCCTTCGTGCTCTTCTTTTACTAATGCACGCATTTTCTCTGCTAGCGGCGTACCGCCTGGTTCACGAGTATTAACGATATCTTGGATACCTGCAGCTTTCAGCGTATCTAAAACGGTTTTAATCGCAGTGCTTTTACCCGCGCCCTCTAGGCCCTCAACGACAATAAAGTTTGCTTTCATCATTTGTTCTTTCTTAGTTCTCTTAAATAGGCACGTACAGCACGGTTGTGCTCAGCAAGGGATTTCGAAAACACATGTCCGCCCTTTCCACTTGCTACAAAATATAGGTAATTGCTGTTTTCTGGGTTGAGAGCAGCTTCAATCGATGCTTCACCGGCCATGGCAATTGGCGTTGGTGGTAACCCATTAATGGTGTATGTGTTGTATGGCGTTGGTGTGCGCAAATCTTTCTTACGGATATTGCCATCGTACGCATCTCCCATCCCGTAGATAACGGTTGGGTCAGTTTGTAAACGCATACGTTTGTTGAGGCGGTTAACAAATACCGATGCAACACGTTCGCGCTCAGCATCAATTGCCGTCTCTTTCTCAATAATAGAAGCTAGTATCAGCGCTTCGTATTTATCTTTCAGTGGTAACTTGTCCTGACGCGCTTCCCATTGTTCATCAAGAATCTTGTTTAGCTTGCTGTGTGCACGCTCTAAGATCTGACTTTCACTTGCGCCAGCAGTGTAATGGTAAGTCTCCGCGAGGAATAAACCTTCAAGCTTCTCACGTTCAATACCCAGCTTTTCTGCCATTTCTTTTTCAGACAAACCAGCTAAGTCATGTTTTACATGAGGTGCAGCCCTTAGCTGTTCAACCCACTCAGAGAAACGGCTACCTTCGACAAAAGTAATCGCAAATTGATGCTCTTTGCCGGTATTGAGCTGTTCTAACGTTTGATAAAGCGAAACTTTTGGTTCAAGTTGGTAAGTGCCTGCTCGCACCTGAAGAAGCTCTGGGTAAAGGTGGGGCATTAAACGAATGTAATCAGAAGCTTCTATGATGTCGTCTTTTACAAGATCACGCATCACTCGGTGAAAGCTGGTGCCATTTTCTACGGTAAACAGCTGAGGCTGCTCTATAAGAATTGGCGAGTTAACATATTGCTTAGTCTGTGAAACAACGTAAAAAACACCTGCTGCACCAATAACGGCAATCAGTACAACAAAAGCAAACAGTTTTTTAATCACGAATTTAGATTCCCTTGAAGTCGTCGAGTCAATTTTCCAATTGGAAAGTCAATCTTGTTATCTGGTGTCGAAATACCGCTGACCGGTGCCACACCCAATAGTGAATTACACATCCACACCTCGTCTGCATTAAGCAAATCAGAGAGTTCGAATGTTGCTACCTGCACTGGGTAGCCATTGGTTTGGAGAAATTCCAATACCTTACGGCGCATTACGCCAGCCACACCAGACAAACTCAAATCGGGTGTGTATACCTTTTTATCTTTAACCCAAAAAAGGTTTGCCATTGTAGTTTCAATGACATGATTTTGCACATTTAACGTCACAGCATCGGTAAATTCTGTGCCTTCAATTTCCGCTTTTGCGAGAACCTGTTCGATTCGGTTGTTATGCTTATGACCAGCCAGAAGGGGTTGAATGCCAAGGCGGATTTCGCAAACCCCTAACGGCACGCCATTTTCTTGCCATGAAGAGTAATGAGAAGGAAATGCAAAATTCGAAATAGTCACGACCGGCCCTTCGATACCGCTAGGACTATACCCTCGCCCTCCAGTACCGCGACTGATATGAATTTTGATTCCGGCAAGCTCGTCATTCAAAACCGCTTTCATTACCCAATCGAATACTTGGCTCCAATCAGGAAAAGGGATGTGTAATGTTTTCAGGCACGTTTCCATTCGCTCAACATGCGCTTGCCAATGCTCTAATTCACCCTTCTTAGTTTTAATAGTGGTGAAACAGCCATCGCCATATTGAAACGAGCGGTCGCCAAGCGAAATGTGTGTTTGTGGCAATCCATTGACCCAGAACATTCAGATACCTTTACTTTCCGATCGACATATAAAACAAAACGGCTCAATGCTAAGCATCGAGCCGTCAGAATACAAGTATCGCTTCTCTAAAACAGTGTTAGAGATTTTTACTCAGCGAATTTTTTGAATACTAGCGAACCGTTTGTACCGCCGAAGCCGAACGAGTTACAGATTGCGTATTCCATATCAACTTTGCGCGCTGTATGCGGAACAAGATCGATATCTAGACCTTCTTCTGGATCATCTAGGTTGATCGTTGGTGGAACGATTTGGTCTACCAAAGAAAGAACTGTGATGATCGCTTCAACTGAACCAGCAGCACCTAGAAGGTGACCAGTCATAGATTTAGTTGAAGATACTAATACTTGCTTAGAGCCTTCTTCACCAAGAGCACGTTTAACACCCTTGATCTCAGCCACATCACCAGCAGGTGTCGATGTACCGTGAGCGTTCACGTAACCAACTTGAGTACCAGTGATGTTTGCGTCACGCATTGCCGCTTCCATTGCTAGAGCGCCACCTGAACCATCTTCACTTGGAGAAGTCATGTGGTAAGCGTCACCAGACATACCAAAGCCAACTAGCTCTGCGTAGATCTTAGCGCCACGTGCTTTTGCGTGCTCGTACTCTTCAAGAACCATCATGCCCGCACCATCACCAAGAACAAAGCCATCACGGCCCTTATCCCATGGACGAGAAGCTTTTTGAGGCTCATCGTTACGAGTTGAAAGTGCTTTTGCTGCACCGAAACCAGCCATACCTAGTGGTGTAGATGCTTTCTCTGAACCACCAGCAACCATCGCCTCAGCATCACCGTATGCAATCATACGCGCTGCGTGGCCGATGTTGTGTAGACCTGTAGTACATGCCGTAGAGATCGCGATGTTTGGACCACGAAGACCACGCATGATAGATAGGTTACCTGCAACCATGTTTACGATGGTCGAAGGAACAAAAAATGGGCTAACTTTGCGAGGACCTTTTTCAACAAGCGCTGTATGGCCTGTTTCGATTAGGTCTAGACCGCCGATGCCTGAGCCGATTGCTACACCAACTCGAGCTGCGTTTTCTTCGGTAATTTCTAAGCCAGAGTCATCCAGTGCTTGGATACCCGCTGCAATGCCGTACTGGATAAATAAATCCATTTTACGAGCATCTTTCTTAGACATGTACTCTGTGCAATCAAAATCTTTCACAAGACCAGCAAAACGAGTCGAGAAGTTCGTTGCATCGAAATGTTCGATGTTAACGATACCGCTTTGACCTTCTAGCAGGGCTTTCCAAGATGATTCTACTGTGTTGCCTACCGGTGACAACATACCCATGCCTGTGACAACTACACGACGCTTGGACACGATATAATTCTCCGGGAATTGAATGTTTCTATGAGAGGATAGAAGAAGTTAGAAAGAACACAGGCGGTCTAGGAGACCGCCTGGGAGAGATAATTACTGAGCGCTGTTTACGTAGTCGATTGCAGCTTGAACAGTAGTGATTTTCTCAGCTTCTTCGTCAGGAATCTCAGTGTCGAATTCCTCTTCTAGAGCCATTACTAGCTCTACAGTGTCTAGAGAATCAGCACCTAGATCGTCAACAAATGAAGCTTCGTTTTTAACTTCTGCTTCGTCTACACCTAGCTGTTCAACAATGATTTTCTTTACGCGTTCTTCGATGTTGCTCATTTTTCTTTTCCTTTACAGATTTCGCCTAATGCGATGATTCCGTAGTTTATTCGAACTATTGAAAGTTGCAAGGGGGTCCTTGCTGGTCAAACCACAAAATTAGCGAATTTAACCGAATTTCAATACATTTTTGACTTAAATCATGCACAAATCTTGCGCATGAGCATGACAACTTAATGACAGTTAACAGCAACTATAGGCTATTTTTCACAAAGTAAAACAGCTTATTTTGCACGAACTGTGCATTAAACCATGTACATGCCACCATTTACATGCAAAGTTTCACCAGTAATGTAAGCCGCTTCAGGTGAAGCTAGGAATACAACTGCTGATGCAATTTCACGTGGGTCACCTAGACGACCTGCCGGCACGTTCGACAACGTTGCTGCACGTTGGTCATCATTTAGCGCCTTAGTCATGTCAGTTTCGATGAAACCAGGTGCGACTGTGTTTACTGTTACGCCACGAGAAGCCACTTCACGAGCCATCGATTTAGTGAAACCGATAACGCCTGCTTTCGCTGCTGCGTAGTTAGTTTGACCAGCGTTACCCATAGTACCAACGACAGAACCTACGTTGATGATGCGACCAGCGCGTTTTTTCATCATGCCGCGTAGAACCGCTTTAGACATGCGGTAGATTGGCGTTAGGTTTGTGTTGATGATGTCGTTCCACTCGTCATCTTTCATACGCATTAATAGGTTATCGCGCGTGATACCAGCGTTGTTTACTAGAATATCGATTGCACCAAACTCATCGTTGATGGTTTTTAAAGTAGCTTCGATAGACTCAACGTCAGTTACGTTAAGTGCTAGACCTTTACCGTTTTCACCTAGGTATTCGCTGATAGCCGCTGCGCCACCTTCTGAAGTTGCAGTACCGATTACCGTTGCACCGCGCTCAACAAGAAGTTCAGCAATCGCACGACCAATGCCACGGCTCGCGCCTGTCACTAGAGCGATCTTACCTTCTAGATTCATCATGTTGTGTTTTCCTTTTCTTATCGTGAACAGATTACTTAGCGGCTTCTAGCGACGCTACGTCGTTAACTGCTGCTGCGCTTAGTGTTTTCACGATACGTTTAGTCAGACCTGTCAGTACTTTGCCAGGGCCAAGCTCAAGAAGATTTTCTACGCCTTGTTCGCTCATTAACTGCACGCTCTCGGTCCAACGAACTGGGCTATGAAGTTGACGAACAAGTGCGTCTTTGATTTTTGCCGGATCAGTTTCAGCCGCCACATCAACGTTGTTGATAACAGGAAGTTGTGGTGTATTGAATTCGATAGACTCAAGCGCAACGGCTAGTTTCTCTGCTGCTGGCTTCATTAGTGCACAGTGTGAAGGTACTGAAACAGGAAGAGGAAGTGCACGCTTAGCACCTGCTTCTTTACATAGTGCACCAGCACGTTCTACCGCGTCTTTACTACCTGCGATAACAACTTGACCAGGTGAGTTGAAGTTTACTGGAGAAACGACCTCACCTTGTGCTGCTTCTTCACAAGCTTTTGCAATTGCTTCGTCATCTAGACCGATGATCGCGTACATTGCACCAGTACCCGCAGGTACCGCTTCTTGCATCAGTTGACCACGTAGCTCAACCAGTTTGATTGCTTCTTTAAAGTCAATCACGCCAGCACACACAAGCGCTGAGTACTCACCTAGGCTGTGACCCGCTAGGTTTGCTGGTTGCTCAAGACCAAGCTCTTGCCATACACGCCAGATAGCAACAGATGACGCTAGCAAAGCTGGTTGAGTGCGGAAAGTTTGGTTTAGATCTTCTGCAGGTCCATTTTGAACAAGCGCCCATAGGTCGTAACCTAGTGCGTCAGATGCTTCTGCAAATGTTTGTTTTACTACGTCATATTGTTCGCCTAGATCAGCAAGCATACCGACAGCTTGTGAACCTTGACCTGGAAATACGATAGCAAACTTGCTCATGTTGTTTTCCTTTAAGCAAAGTAAAAAGAAATAAGATGCACCGTAGCGCATCTTAAATTTTGAATCTTGTGAAACTTAGAATTTCACCAGGGCAGAACCCCAAGTGAATCCGCCGCCAAACGCTTCAAGAAGTAGAGTTTGACCACGTTTAATACGACCATCACGTACCGCCTCATCCAGTGCTGTTGGCACGGTTGCTGCTGATGTGTTGCCGTGTTTATCAAGTGTGATCACGACTTGGTCTAGTGACATCGAAAGCTTTTTCGCTGTCGCTGAAATAATGCGGTAGTTCGCTTGGTGCGGAACCAACCAGTCTAGTTCAGACTTGTGCATATCGTTTGCTTCAAGCGTGTCTTTAACCAGTCTTGATAGCTGAGTAACGGCTACTTTGAATACCTCGTTACCGGCCATATGAAGCCATTTATTTGCATCTTTACCACGTTCAGGAACAGGAAGGCTCAATAGATCGCCAAACTGGCCGTCTGAATATATGTGCGTAGAAATAATGCCAGGCTCTTCGCTTGCACCAAGAACAACGGCACCCGCAGCATCACCAAACAAGATGATGGTTGAACGATCCGTTGGGTCACATGTTTTCGACAATGCGTCCGCACCAATCACAAGCACGTTTTTGCACATGCCAGATTTGATGTGTTGGTCAGCAACAGATAATGCGTATACAAAACCTGAACAAGCAGCGGCTAAGTCGAATGCAGGACAACCTTTAATGCCAAGCTTTCCTTGCACCTGACACGCAGATGAAGGGAAAGTATGGCTACTGCTAGTAGTAGCAACGATAATTAGGTCGATATCATTTTTATCAATGCCGGCCATATCGATAGCGTTTTCAGCTGCGTAGAATGCCATGTCCGCAACAGTTTCGTCTTCTGCTGCAATTCGACGCTCTTTAATACCAGTACGAGCTACGATCCACTCATCACTTGTATCTACCATTTTCTCTAGGTCTGCGTTAGTACGCACCTGAGATGGCAGGTAGCTGCCAGTACCTAAAATTTTGCTATACATGAAGACTAATAATGCCTCTCGAGTAAAACCGCTTCCAAACGATCGCTAATACGGCTTGGTACTTGTCGTTTGACCTCGTGTACTGCCTCGCCAAGTGCATTGACAATCGCAGATACATCCGCACTTCCATGGCTTTTTATGACAATGCCGCGCAATCCTAGCAAACTTGCGCCGTTATACTGGTCGGGGTTCAGTGTTTTTAGTTCATTAAATAGCCGAGAAAACAGTTTTCTAGCAATCCATCCCTTTATCGTTGATGCCATCATGCTGGTTTTTAGTTTTTCGATAAAGAGTTGCGCTGTTCCCTCGCTGGCTTTTAAGCATACGTTACCGACAAAGCCATCACAAACAATGACATCGGCAACGTCATGCAAAATTTGATTACCTTCAATATAACCCACAAAATTAATTGCGTCGGTTTGAGAAAGCATTTCTGCACAGCGTTTGACTAAATCGTTTCCTTTAATTTCTTCAGCACCAATATTCAGCACCGCCACACGAGGTGGATGACCGAGGTGTTCCTCGGCTAACGCACTGCCCATCACTGCAAATTGAAATAAGCTGTCTGCATCGCAAGATACATTCGCACCAAGATCTAACATCCAAGTACGTTTGCCACTAATGGTAGGTAATGCGGAAACTAAAGCAGGACGCTCAATACCAGGAAGCAGTTTAAGAATGAATCGTGAGAGCGCCATCAAGGCTCCGGTGTTACCACCGCTCACACACGCATCTGCTTCGTTATCAGAGACCAGATCAATGGCCATACGCATGGAGCTATTTTGGCTATTACGTAATGCTAAAGACGGTTTTTCTGAGTTAGAAATTACTTTCTCGCTATGAAGAATGCTTAAACGAGAACTGGTAGAGGTACCTAGTTGAGATAATTGAGACGTGATCAGAGGTTGATCACCTATAAGAATCACTTTTAGCTCTGGGAAATGAGACAGTGCCTGCACGGCGGCAGGCACTGTTACGCGTGGACCGAAATCCCCGCCCATTGCATCAAGTGCAACGGTAATACTTTGCAAAGGTTCAACCTTACTTGTTGATAACCTTTTGACCACGGTAGTAACCTTCAGCAGTTACGTTGTGGCGTAGGTGAGTTTCACCAGAAGTCGCGTCTACAGATAGTGCAGCTGTAGTTAGCGCATCGTGTGAACGACGCATACCGCGCTTAGAACGAGTTTTACGGTTTTTCTGTACGGCCATTGACCCTACTCCTATACTATTGGGTTAAAAACCTAAAGAAGAAGCGGCTACCACACCAGTTACTTTTTCAGATTTTTCAAAACGTCGAATGGATTCGGTTTTTCTTCCTCAATTTCTTCAGGAATCTCACCAAAAACCATGTTATTTGAATCAACGCTACAATCCGCTTCATCGTGCATTGCAATTTGAGGTAATGTTAAGATGAACTCGTCTTCAACTAGTTGTATAAGGTCTAATTCACCGTACTCATTTAGATCTACCAAATCATAAATTTCTGGTGCTTCCTCTTCTGTCTTCTCACCGTAGTAAGGAGTGTAAAGGAATTCAACTTCACACGGATGTGTGAATACCTCATTACAACGCTGACACTCTAAATCGACTTCGATGTTAGCTTTACCAGAGATAACAACAAGTCGCTGTTCATCAATATCAAATGACAATGAGACTTCTGCGTCGCGTTTTACGCCTTCAGTTGTTTCCGCTAAGCGCTTGAAAAGACTAGCTTGGATGATGCCATCGTAATCTAATCGTTTCTGTGCGGACTTCGCCGGATCAACCGTTCGCGGTATTTTTACCTTTTGCATAGGGCGCGAATATTATCTTCCAAATCAAAATTAGTCAAAGAAAAAGGCAAAAAAGTTGTACTTTTTTACGCTTAATATAGAGAGCATTAGCCAGAATCGATTTTGATCGATTATCCTATTGGAAATGCTTGTGCGAATTGTAATTCAAAATGAAAAATTACCAACTGGTTTTAGCCTCAACCTCCCCTTTTCGTAAACAACTGCTGGAAAAACTAGCAGTACCTTTTATTTGTTTGTCACCCAACTGCGATGAGACCCCGTTAGCTAACGAAACCCCTTTAGAACTGGTACAAAGGCTTGCTATTGGTAAAGCCACTTCTTGTGACACACCCCATGACAGTTTGGTCATTGGCAGTGACCAAGTCTGTGTCATTGACGGCAATATCGTTGGTAAACCGCTAAACCGAGAAAACGCCATCAAACAATTATTGGCTCAAAGCAGTAAAACCATCACTTTTTATACCGGACTAGCTGTCCACAACACAGTAACTAATCATACCGAAGTCGGCTTCGATACTTTTGAAGTGCACTTTAGAGATTTGACGCGTGAACAAATCGAACGTTATGTCGACAGAGAAGAGCCTTTTTACTGTGCTGGTAGTTTTAAAAGCGAAGGGATGGGAATTTGCCTGTTTAAGAAGTTAGTCGGCAAAGATCCGAATACGTTAGTCGGCCTGCCACTTATTGATTTGATCGACATGCTGCAAAAACAAGGGTTAGAGGTTTTGTAGGGAATACAGAAGACTCCAAAGGGCTGATATGGACGGTTTAAGCAGTCACATCAAGCTAGTGACTTTGCATCTCAACCAGAGATTCCCGACAACGCTCCTTCGTCGCTTTCGGGAATGACGTCGTTTAAGCTCATCCATCAAAAAGTAAGTCATAACCCACTTAAATTCAGAATTCACTGCACGTCATCCTCAAGAGTGAGGAGCGAGCGAGTTGGGGATCTCTTTCAATGGTATTGCTGAGCACAAAGTTCTCATAACTCAACAGGCAAAGCTGCCGCCACTCTCTAAGAAGCTTTCTACGATCAAAAAAGCCGATGTATTAACATCGGCTTTTACATAGCTTTTTGCGATGGCGAGGAATGTAGATACGCTTGCCTCTACTTTTTACGCAAACCCGCTAAAACTTTCTCTAATTTCGCTTCCATCGGCGCGTTGATTTCCATCCACTCATCATTCGACGGGTGCTGGAACTTGATGTTCGCTGCGTGTAGGAACAAACGGTTCAAACCAACCTGACCTGTGTACGCATCAAAACGGCGATCGCCATAACGGTCATCCCATGCAATCGGATGCCCCGTGTATTGAGTGTGCACACGAATCTGGTGAGTACGTCCAGTAATTGGACTTGCTTGAATTAACGTTGCTTGTTCGAATTTCTCCAATACTTTAAAACGCGTCTCAGACGGTTTGCCGTTTGGATTCACTCGTACAATGCTGTTCACTTCGTTTTTAAGCAGTGGCGCATTAACGACTTTGCAGCTGTTTTTCCACTCACCCATGACAAGCGCGAAGTAGAACTTCTTCACTGTCTTTTCACGGAACTGTGCTTGTAAATGACGCAACGCAGAACGCTTCTTCGCAACCAGCAAGATGCCAGATGTATCACGGTCGATACGGTGAACGAGTTCAAGAAAGCGAGCTTGTGGTCGTAATGCTCGGAGCGCTTCAATCGCACCAAACTTTAATCCACTGCCGCCGTGCACTGCTGTGCCAGATGGTTTGTTGAGAATCAATAGATGATCATCTTCAAAAATGATCTTGTCTTCCAACTCTGCCACTTTGTTTAGCTTCGTGCTCGGCGCGACGTCGTCCTCTTTCTTTTCTACCGTAACCGGAGGAATACGGACAAGATCGCCTGCTTTTAGTTTGTACTCTGCCTTAATGCGCTTTTTGTTTACGCGCACTTCCCCCTTGCGCACGATTCGGTAAATCATGCTTTTTGGGATGTCTTTTAATTGGTTACGCAAGAAATTATCAATGCGTTGACCCGCCATATCTTCGTCGATATCAACGAACTGGACTTGTGTTCTTATTTCGCTCATGGGCGCTATTGTAAACTCAAATCTGTACGACTTCACATTATTCTTGCTGCAAAAGAAACACTTGTTGTCATAAATAGTTCCAAAACACGCCAAGCTTTTGTTTAGATTATTAAAAGTCTTTATCAACTTCTCTATTTGTTTCTCGTCTTTCTCAGTTTGCGAGACTCAAGTGCTTATGAAACAGCCAGTTATAAATTACAAAATTTGAATTTAGCGCCAAATTTTCCATCGTTTGCGCTAAAGCAGATTGCTGATATCAACCTGCGCTGCTATAGTTCACAGCTGCTAAGGAAGGTTTGGTTACATTTTGTTCATTACCAATCATTTATCCCCAAGCAATGTGAGTAGGTTGTTGAATGTCAGGTGCAGCATTGGCGTAAGACACATTGAGTTCAACACACTTGTCACTCTACTCCTCGCATATTCACGTTGAGTATCTACCGCCCGATATAGCGGGTCACAAGTTTCCGTTTCCAACGAAACCCAAAAGAATTTGTGATGACTGAAGTGCCCTAGAGCATCCCCTTCCAGCCGGGAGGCTGCAAAATATAAGCCATGGGATCAGGCACCGTGAAAGAGCGAAACAAAAGTGACAAGTTGCAAAGAAATATAAAGAAAAGACAACGAGAAATTTTCAATGAAAAGAATGTTAATTAACGCAACTCAAAAAGAAGAGTTGCGTGTCGCTCTGGTTGATGGCCAGCGACTTTTCGATCTTGATATCGAGAGTCCAGGTCATGAATCTAAAAAAGCGAATATCTACAAAGGACGTATCACACGTATCGAACCAAGCTTAGAAGCCGCATTTGTTGATTACGGTGCTGAGCGTCACGGTTTCCTCCCTCTTAAAGAAATTGCCCGCGAATACTTCCCAGAAGGTTACACTTACCAAGGTCGCCCAAGCATTAAAGAAGTGCTGACTGAAGGTCAAGAAGTAATCGTACAAGTGGAAAAAGAAGAACGTGGTAGCAAGGGCGCAGCTCTTACTACTTTCATCTCTCTTGCGGGTAGCTATCTTGTTCTTATGCCTAATAACCCTCGTGCCGGCGGTATTTCTCGTCGTATCGAAGGTGATGAGCGCACTCAACTAAAAGCTGCTTTAAGCACGCTAGAACTACCGCAAGGTATGGGTCTAATCGTACGTACTGCTGGCGTAGGTAAGAGTGCAGAAGAACTTGAGTGGGACTTGAACGTACTACTTAACCACTGGGGTGCGATTAAGGGCGCGGCAGATTCTAACCCTGCTCCTTTCCTAATCCACCAAGAAAGTAACGTAATCGTTCGTGCGATCCGTGACTACCTACGTCGTGATATCGGTGAAATCCTAATCGACAGCAACACCATCTATGAACGTGCACGAGAGCACATTCAATTGGTACGCCCAGATTTCATCAGCCGCGTTAAAAAATACGAAGGCGAAGTACCGCTATTTAGCCACTACCAAATCGAAAGCCAAATTGAATCCGCTTTCCAACGTGAAGTGCGCCTACCATCAGGCGGTTCTATCGTAATCGACCCAACAGAAGCTTTAACTTCTATCGATATCAACTCTGCTCGCGCAACAAAAGGCGGCGATATCGAAGAAACAGCACTGAACACTAACCTAGAAGCAGCAGACGAAATCGCTCGTCAATTGCGTCTACGTGACCTTGGTGGTTTGGTTGTTATCGACTTTATCGATATGACGCCAGTTCGTCACCAACGTGAAGTAGAAAACCGTCTACGTGAAGCCGTTCGTTTAGACCGTGCTCGCGTTCAGATTGGCCGCATTTCTCGCTTTGGTCTTCTAGAAATGTCACGCCAGCGTTTGAGCCCTTCTCTAGCAGAAGCAAGCCACCATATCTGTCCTCGTTGTAGTGGTACAGGTGTTGTTCGTGATAATGAATCTCTAGCTCTGTCTGTTCTTCGTTTAATTGAAGAAGAAGCACTGAAAGACAACACGGCGCAAGTTCTTGCCGTAGTACCTGTTCCGATTGCATCTTACCTTCTGAACGAAAAACGTCGCTCAGTGAACCACATTGAACGCATCCAGGAAGTGAAGATCACGGTTGTTCCTAACTCTGATATGGAAACACCACACTTCGAAGTGATTCGCGTACGTGAAGGTGAAGAGTTCGATCTGCTTTCTTACCTACTTCCTAAGAAACTGGAAGCAATGAAAGAAGCAGAAGGCAAAGAGCCTGCAGAAGCTGACATCAAGCCTAAACGTATTGAAGAACCAGTTCTAAAAGGTTTCGCTGCACCAGCTCAAACTGCGCCAGCTCCTAGCGCGACTTCTAAGCCTGCTCCGGCAACGAAGAAGAAAGAAGTGGTTCAAGAAGAAAAGCCAGGTCTATTTAGTCGTCTATTTAAAGCGATTGGTAGTTTCCTATTTGGTGGTTCTGAAGAAGTAAAAGAAGAGCCTAAGAAAGAAGAAGAGAAGAAACCAAGCCGCGATAACAAACGCAACAAACGTGACCGCAACGACCGTCGTCGTAACAACAACCAACGCGATAATCGCGAAGGTCGTGACAACCGCGACAACAAGCGTCGTCGTAAGCCACGTGAAGAGCAAGCGACTGAGCAGAACGAAGCGCAGCAGCAACCTAACAAGCAGCAAAACCGTAACCAGAAGCGTAAGCCAAAAGCTCAACAAGCTGAAAAAGCTGAAAAAGCGCAAGAGGCAAAAGCAAATGCTAAAGTGGCGGAAAAAGGCCTGCAGCTTGCTGCTGAAGCACGCACTGGTTCAGAAGCGAAGCCTGAAGAAAGCAAAGCGAAGCCAAACGCAAAAGCAGAGAAAGTGAAAGAGCGTCGTCAACGTCGCAAACTAAACAAATCTGTACGAGTGAAAGACCAGCAAGCGGCTGAGCAAGCTGAACAGGAAACGCCAGTACAAGCAATTGAAGCGGTTGAAGCACCTGTTGAGAAGCCAGTAGAGGCGGCAGCAGAAGCGCAACAAGACAAAGCAGAATCGAAACAACGTCGCAACCGTCGTTCTCCACGTCACCTACGTGCAAGTGGTCAACGTCGTCGTCGTGGTCGCGATCGTCGCCCTAACCCATTCCGCCTGCGTAAAGGTGGTGTAGCCTCTCCTGAGATGGCTATGGGTAAAGTGATGCCACGCTACATTCCAAAACCAGCACCTAAAAAGGAAGAGCGAGTGAAGGAAGAAGTGGCAGTAGCAGCGACATCTGTACCAGCAATGCAAGGTGGCTTTGCTTGTCCAGAAATGGCAATGGGCAAAGTGATCATTCGCCGCGAGCAACCTGCAGCAGTTGAAGCGCCAGTGGTTGAACCAAAAGTTCAACAGCCAGTAGAAGCGAAAGTTGAAGCTCCAGCTGTAGAAACGCCTGCTGTAGAAGCACCAGTTGTTGAAACAGTCGTTGCACAAAAAGCGGAACCTGCAGCAGTAGAAGCAGCGCCAGTTGAGCCAATCATTGAACCGGTTGAAGCACCTGTCGTTGAAGTTACAGAAGCAGCTCAAGAGCCAGTAGTTGAAGCGGTAGAAGAAACTGTAGAGCAAGTTGCAGTAGAAGCACCAATCGCTACGCCAGCTCCTAAAGCAGAAGTTATCAAAGTAGCTGCTAAGCCTCGCGCTAGCGCTCCGATGACTAAAGCACCAGGTCCTCAAGAGCTTCGTGAAATCACGGTTTCAGCAGCGCCGTTTAAAGCAGACCGCTACGCTCCAAAAGGCGCAGGTAGTCAAGTTGCAACAAACCGTGCATCAGCACAGATGACAAAACCAAACTTTAGCTAAGCTAGAATTTGGCCTCGCGAACGCGAGAGCGAAACGAAAGGCTGCCAATTGGCAGCCTTTTTTGTTGCTGTGAGTGTTAACTATAATTGTTCATATTAATATCAACGACTGATCACATTTGTGCGTCAATATCCCCTTCATTGTTGAACTTAATCACACTTTTCGGTAGCATTCGCCGACTTAAGTTTTCGACACCATTCTGCTGCTGCTCTTTTTTTACTACTGTTTGTGCTGATAAAAGTGAAGACACTTTACCCATCAGCGCTCGTGCAAATACGAATATGTGTCGGGAGAAATTCATCGCCAAGAGAACTCAATACAAAACATGTTCGAATTTCCTCAATTTTCTAAGCACTCCGTAAAAAACGATGTGCTATCAGGTCTTACGGTTGCGCTAGCACTAGTTCCTGAAGCTGTAGCGTTTGCATTCGTTGCTGGTGTAGACCCTATGGTTGGTCTGTACGCAGCCTTTATCGTCGGTCTTATCACCTCTATCTTCGGTGGCCGTCCAGGTATGATTTCTGGTGCAACGGGCGCTATGGCTGTTGTAATGGTGTCGCTAGTTGCGACTCACGGCGTTCAGTACCTATTCGCGGCTATCATGTTAGCCGGTATTCTTCAGGTCGCAGCGGGGCTATTCAAGCTGGGTAAATTCATTCGAATCGTACCTCATCCAGTAATGATCGGTTTTGTAAACGGTCTGGCTATCGTTATCTTCCTAGCCCAGTTAGGTCAGTTTAAAGCGCCAGACATCAACGGCATGCTGACTTGGCTACCACAAGACCAAATGCTACTAATGCTTGGCCTAGTTGCGCTAACAATGGGTATCATTCACTTCTTACCAAAAATCACCACAGCTGTGCCATCTTCACTGGTTGCGATCGTAACAGTAACGGCTCTAGTGGTTGGTTTAGACCTAGAAACACGTACAGTAGTCGATTTCCTACGTACTATGTCTGGTGACGAAGCAGCGACTTTGGCGGGCTCTCTTCCGACCTTCTCAATCCCAGCGGTTCCTTTCACTATTGAAACACTGCAGATCATCTTGCCTTACGCAATCATTCTTGCAGCTATCGGTCTGATTGAGTCTTTATTGACGCTAACGGTACTAGATGAAATGACCAACACTCGCGGTCAGTCAAACCGTGAATGTATCGGTCAAGGTATGGCAAACATGACATGTTCAGTGTTTGGTGCAATGGGTGGTTGTGCGATGATTGGTCAGTCAATGATCAACGTAAACTCAGGTGGTCGTGGCCGTCTATCAGGTATCGTTGCAGCTATTGCACTTCTGATGTTCATCCTGTTTGCATCTTCTCTGATTGAGATGATTCCACTTGCTGCGCTTGTTGGTGTGATGTTCATGGTGGTTATCGGTACGTTCGAATGGGCAACGTTCAAACTTGCACGTCGTGTACCTAAACAAGATTTCTTCGTAATCGTTCTAGTAACGGTAGTGACGGTTCTGACTGACCTAGCAGTTGCTGTAGCGGTTGGTGTTATCGCCTCTGCACTTATGTTCGCATGGCAACACGCTAAACACATCTACGCTGACACACGCCTAAATGAAGAAGGCTCAAAAGAGTACAAGATCCACGGTCCTATCTTCTTTGGTTCTGCGGCTAACTTTTTAGAGTTGTTCAACGCACACGACGATCCAAAAGACATTATCGTCGATTTCGCGGACTCTCGTGTAACAGACCACTCCGCGATCGAAGCGATCGAAACGCTGGCTGAACGTTACGCTGCACTAGGTAAAACGCTTCACCTACGTCACTTGAGCCCAGACTGTCGTAAGCTACTAGACAAAGCAGGCAGCTTGGTTGAAATCAACGTGAAAGAAGACCCAAGCTACAAGGTTGCGACTGACATACTTGCTGGCTAATAAAATTAAAAAGGGATGAGCATGACTCATCCCTTTTACTATCCAGCTTTTGGACTCTTCGCACTATCTAAACTATTTGATTAAAGCTTCTTTAGAATCGTTTCCGACGCGTCTTCAATCAAATCCAGTACCAATTCAAAACCTGCATCACCGCCATAGTATGGGTCAGGGATCTCGTCATAGTCAGACTCACCATGGCTTAAAAATAACGATACTTTATGACGATGTTCTACCGGGCAAATATCCAATAGATCGGCAAGATTCGCTTTATCTGCCGCTAACACCATATCAAATTCATCGAAGTCCCCTATCGTTACCTTACGAGAGCGCATCCCTTTGAACGAATAACCTCGTTGCTTTCCTGCTTGCATGGAGCGTGCATCAGGCGGATTTCCGGCGTGGTAACCAATCGTTCCTGCCGAGTCCACTTCCACTGAAATACCCAACTCTTTAGCTTTTGCTCTTAATACCGCTTCACCAGTTGGCGAACGGCAAATATTTCCCATACAAACAACGAGTAGTTTCTTCATTTTATTCCCTGAATTATCGAAGGTTTTTCTTCACGATATGTTGGTCTATCATAGCGAGATAATTCGATGAACCCAAGTTAGCACGGGCAAAGCACACAACGGAATTGAGGAAGTACTATGTCTATCGAAGAAAACAAAGAAGCACGCCATAAGGCTCGCCAACAAAAAGTAAAGGAACAGGTAGACGCAAAAATCGCGGCCGCCCAAGAAGAGAAGGGCCTACTGCTGATCATAACCGGCAATGGTAAAGGCAAATCGACTTCAGGTTTCGGCACGATTGCTCGCGCAGTGGGTCATGGATTGAAGTGTTCCGTTGCTCAATTTATCAAAGGCACATGGGATAATGGTGAGCGCAACCTACTCGAAAAACTCGGCGTTGAGTTTCAAGTAATGGCAACAGGCTTTACTTGGGAAACGCAAAACAAAAGCGCAGATACCGAAGCAGCACAGTTGGTATGGCAGGAATGTAAACGCATGCTTGGCGATGAATCGATTGATGTCATCTTGTTTGATGAACTGACGTACATGGTAAGCTATGGTTACATCGACTTGGATGAGGTTGTAGAAGCCCTAAACAACCGCCCTAAAATGCAGTCTGTCGTGATCACTGGCCGCGGAGCACACCGCACTCTGATTGAAATGGCCGATACCGTATCGGAAGTAAAGAACGTCAAACACGCTTTTGAATCCGGCGTAAAAGCGTTAAAAGGCGTGGATTGGTAATCTATTCATCGTGTGATATGTAATCAAAAGGGTTGGCGCATTGCCAACCCTTTCTCTTTTGGATTTAGACCCTTGTTAATTGAACAAGCCTTTCAACAGGCCATCAACGGCCTCTTTGGTCTTCTCATCTTTGATCTTGTCCGTTAGCTTCTCTACGCCACGATCAATTTCTTTCTGTGCTTTTTGCTTCAACACATCGTCAAAGACCAACTTAAATTTAGGCTCAGCCCATTTGCCAGAAACGTTGATAGGAATAGTGATGTCTTTAAGCTCATCGATATTCTTACCGCCCTGACCTTCCAGTGAACCTACAATCGAGGTGCTGATGGTAAAGTCGACCGTTTCGTTTAGGTAGTTCGCTTGACCTTTACCACGAACGCGAAGAAGTGGAGACTGCGCTTTCATGTTATCGGTAGAAACCACACCTTTGTTCAACTTCAAGGTCGCTGTCATCGCGCTGAAGTCCGTTTTCTTGACTTCATCAGTGCCATCTACGCTTTGGCCTTTGAATCGTGCGTAGTTTTCACGGATAAGCTGAGCGACGTTAATGCCATTAACAGCGCCATCCGCAAAGTTAATCACAACCGTGCCTGTTAGATTTTTCTTGATGCCTGTTGGCGTTAGGCTCTTACCACTGACGTTCACATCAATGTTACCTGTGCCTTCTAGCATGTCGTTATTTGCTACATCAACAAGTAACGGTTGGACTTGTACGCCTTTGATTGATTTCTTCGCAGAGTAAGTGGCAGGCGATTTACGCGCATCCAGTTTGGCTGTTGCGGTGATCGTGCCTTGGTACAACTTAGAGCTGAATGAAGTAAGATCAAAGACACCACGATTAGCAGAGAAGCTTGCTTTTACCGCTTCCATTTTCGCGTTCGCCGCTTTGAACTTATCAATCGTAATATCACCCTTCACATCAAGCGTTTTTAGTGCCGATAAGTCTGGTTCAACTTCTGGCCCTGCTGGTGCTTTGCTACCACCTGATGCTGGTTTATCATCCGCAGAAGCTTGTTTGTTCAAGCCAAGGAATTCATCCAAATCGATATTAGGACTATGCACTGCAAAACGTACTTTCGGAATATCACCCAGAGTGACATCCGCTTTACCATCTAGCGCGATGGCGTTCGCCGTCAGCTTCTCCAACACAAAGCTCAGGTGGCTCTTAGTTAGGTCGAACGAAAGATCCGAAGCCATATCCACTTTCATTGGTGATTGCGGTAGTGCATCCCCCTCAAAAGTTGAGTTGAGCGTCAACTTGTTCAACTGCACTTTGCTGATGGCTTTATCGACAGTTAATTCACCGCCACCCTGCATATCCAGCTTCATACCACCAGCTTCGCCTTTCAATGCATAGCTTAGGTTGTTGACTTTATCGAATTCAAACGTTTCCAAACCAATCGTTGCTGAGTCAATCTTGTTTGTCGCATCTGAATAGGTTGCATCGAAGTTGATGTTTTTCAAAGCGTAGCTTACAAGGCCTTTTGCCAATTTGAAGTCTGCTTTACCTTGCGCGGTGAAGGTTTGCTCATTCATCTCACCTTTCACGCCAAAGTCTGCGGTTGTCCAGTTATCGAAAGCAAACTGAGAAAGGTTTAGTGAGATATCAGAAAGCTTGGTGTAGCTTCCGGCTTGTTTATCTTGGATTTCAACATAACCATTTGAGATACTGACACCGGCAAGATTGATCGTCCAATCAGAAGCAGCGCTTTGTGAATCTGCGGCTTGCTCTGGTGCTGCATCCGTCGTTTGTTCTGCTTGTTGAGTTTGTGCTTTGGTTAATGCATCAATGTTCTTGGTGCCATCTTTCAGTGTTTCAAGATAGAACTCTGCACCATCAAGGGTGACGTTACCAATTTCTAGCTGTTTGCTTAATAGCGGGGTAACCGAGACATCAACACCGACCGTTTCAACTTTAAATAGATTTGGCTGGCTAAAACCTTGTGGGTTTCTTAGCTCAGTGCGACCCAATTCGAAGCCAATCGACGGGAAAAACTGCCAACTAATATCCCCTTCAATGACTAATTCCAAACCGGTTTGCTTTTGCGCTTGCTCCACAATAAGTGGTTTAAACTGATTTGGATTGACAAAAATCACTAACCCTAAAATAACAGCCAAGATCGCCACAATTGGGATGGCAATGATTAAGAGCAGTTTCTTCATTCGCTTTTTCCTTGCTCGAGTGTTTTTACAATTATAAGCGCAGACTTGTTTTATCGCCGACAGTTCCACAAAAGCGTGAAAAACGTCCGGTTTTCCGTTGCAACTGACTAATTTAAAAACAAAAAAAGAAGTGGCACCTAAGGTGCCACTTCTT